>NZ_JAAFKG010000032.1 GCF_013299185.1 Microcoleus sp. bin48.metabat.b7b8b9.023
ATGCAGGTGATTGGTGCTTTGATGCGGAAGTTGGTGCATTTGGCTTTTGGTATTTTAAAGTCCCAAAAGCCCTTCGATCCTAATTATTTACTTGCTACCCCTTGACAGCTCAAGACAGTATCTACAGCTTGTTGACGGTCAGATCTATCTAACTTAAGGGCAAGTTAACATCAATTCTGCATCCTGCTTCGGGTGATGTTTCTAGGTGAAACTCTCCGTTGAGAGAAGCAATTCGCTCTCGCATCCCTTGCAATCCAAACCCGCCAGCACGACTTTCCAACTGGAACCCCCGCCCGTTATCCTCAATACTTAAAAGCACTCGATCGCATTTTGTTTGCAATTTCAGGCGCACCTCCGTAGCTTCGGCGTATTTGCAAATATTGGTCAATGCTTCTTGCACGACCCGATACAGCGTTTTGGCAACTTGAGGCGGTAACACAACTTCCACAGCAATGCTGCTGGTAACAGTGACACCCGTACTCTGGCGAAAGTCTTCGATCAGGGAGACAATCCCCTGTTCCAAGGGTTCTTCTGCCTCTGCGTCAGCCCTCAGCGCATTTACCGATTGTCGAACTTCTTTCATCGCCACCTTACCGAGTCGCTGGGCTTGTTCTAAAAACGGTTGTGCATCTTTGGGATCGTGCTGCCAAAGTTTCACGGCGGTTTGCAGTTGAATGTTGAGCGAAGTCAAGGCGTGACCCAGCGAATCGTGAATCTCTCTAGCAATCCGATTGCGTTCCTGAACCGCTGCTAAATCTTCTATTTGCAGGGCATATTCCCGTAGCTGCGCGTGGGCTTGCGATAGTTGTTCCTGGGTTCTGCGTTCTGCTAGTAAGGTACTGACCAACTGCGACACGAAAAATAGCCCCAATCCAAACATCAACAATTCTGCCGTTTGGTGCATCCAAATTTGCTGTTGCTCGACATTAGGCAACATCAGGGGTGTTACCCTCTGAAGATACTGAACTTGATGAAACATATACATTACCAGCGACAGACCTGCCACTATCCAGCGACCGGGAGATTCAAATAAAAAACAACTGCGAATCAACACGATCAAATACAGCGTCGGTAGGATATGGAGATATCCCAAGGTAGTTCCGTAGAAAATCAGACTCATTTCGATCGCCGTATAGAGATAGCGAAACGAAGTTTTGCCCGAGGGTAAGATCCATCCCATCAAGCCTAGGGATACCAGGATTAGAATGTGCTGTACGGGAATGCTTTGACGCTGCCACGCTTCGATCGCGGCCATCATCCCACAACTGCCTAACATGAGCCATTCGGTGTACAGCAGAAAGCGAAATGGTTGAGGTTGGGTTTTTAGTAGAGGTGCGATCGCATTCATGGCAGGGGCCTCCTGTATTTGTGTCTCTCGGTATTCCCAAAAAATACTGCAAGTCAGACTGAATGTCGATAAAACTCGGCAATTTTCTAACTTTCGCTGATGCTACCCCTGGGAACTATGACTAAAGTTATAGCCGATCGGGATAGGTATCGCGAACATCGCTCTTGGCAGTAATGGGCGATCGAGACTTTTGGCAGATGAGCGGGCGATCGAGAGTATCCATTTCGTTGATGTCAAAAGGCTCTCAGATCGAGACGTTTTTCAGATGTGTTTAACCGAGTTGATTTCCTAAGATTGTGACATAGCAAACCAAAGCAAACAGTTTTGATTTGCCTCAATACTTCACTTAATATCTAGGAGCAACGAACATGGCTTTAATTAATGGAACCCCCGGCAACGACAATTTGAACGGTACTGCTGCGAGCGATACCCTGCGGGGCTTGGACGGAAACGATAATCTATTTGGCGGTTTTTTTGGGGACGATCTTCTGGATGGTGGAAACGGAAATGATACAGCGACCTATCTGGGATTTAGTAATAATATTAATGCTTCTTTAGAGACGAACAAAGCAACTTTTTTTGGAGGTAGCGGGACTTTCATCGGTATTGAAAACTTAATTGGCGGTAACAATCAAGATGTCTTAACTGGCAACGCTTTTAACAATCAGATCGATGGTAGCTTTGGCAATGACGACATCTCCGGTCGGGCAGGGGACGATCGCCTAATTGGTGGAGACGGATTCGATACTTTAAGGGGAGAATCAGGAAACGATAACCTGCGAGGTGGCAACGATACTGATCTGCTAGAAGGTGGCGATGGGTTCGATTTCCTAGCTGGCGACAAGGGTAACGATACGATGATCGGTGGTAACGGCGATGATAACTTTCAATGGGTGGATGGTGACGGCAGCGATTTGATTCAAGGCGACAGCGGAAGCGATAACTTGTTATTCAACGGTTCGATCGCGCAAGGGGATAACATTGAACTCGCCCAATCGGGATCGAACGTTGTATTGCGACGCACCAATCTCGTCCCCGTAACCTTAACAACCACAGGCATAGAAAGTTTTAATGCAATTAACGGTGGCGGTGGCGATGACGTTTTGAGTGTCAGCAATCTAGGCGTGGCAAGCGGCGTCCAATTTATCCAATTCACGGGGGGAGAAGGCAACGATCGCCTGAATACGAATAATGTATCGGCAAACATCGATGCTAGTGGTGGTAACGGCAATGATTTTCTCTTCAGCAGTAACGGGAACGACACGCTATTGGGCAATGGAGGAAGTGACGTTCTTTCCGGGGGTAATGGGAACGATCGAATTCAAGGTGCCGCAATAGGAGGAGGCCAAGGTGAAATTGATGTGCTAATTGGCGGTGCAGGAGTAGATACTTTTGTGCTGGGACAGCTCGGGCAAACCAGTTATGATGATGGTAACGGCGTGTTAGACAAATTTGAGGACTTGTTCAATGGCAACGCTGGCATTGATGGCCTGAGCGATTTTGCCCGCATCATTGACTTCAAAGTTGGTGAGGATCTCATTCAACTGGGTGGATCGCGCAGTAGCTATGAGCTCAGATCCGTCCCCAATTCCCTGCAAGGAGGGAGTGCAGCTCAAGATATGGGAATTTTCAAGAAAACTGGATTTGCACAGCCCCTTGAGTTGATTGCGATCGTTCAGGATGCACCTTCTGGTCTGAATATCAACGATACAACGCAATTCAGAGTCAGCTAGTTTTCAGGTGCGCGCCTTTCAGCTTAACTTGTTTTCCTGCTGTCAGCTTAAGGCGCTTTCTCACATTCCGGCAGGGGTTTAAACCCCTGCCTCATATAGCAGTCCTAAATCATTTGCATGATTTTGTAGGGGGTTCTTAAAGATCCAGGTTAGCCCGATAGATAGGGGGTAGGCACGGGGCACTACCCCTACAAATCTGCATGAATCATTTAGGATTGCTATAGCTTAAGTCGGTTGAAACCGACTGCAATTATTAGACAACACCGCAAAAATATTTTTGCGGTGTTGTTTGCATAAATTCTTGTTCGCTGTCCCCCGTTCCCTGTTCCCTATTCCCGACTTTGGCAAGAAGTCTAATTATTTTTGCAATTCAAGTCTATTAGACTTATTGCCGAAATCAATCCTTACAAATAGATAATTTATGAATTTTTGACATACTCCCCTGCCTGAAGGCGAGGGGATTCTAAGCTCAAACAGCAATTGCAGGCATAGCCTGTCTAACATCGCCTAACTTAACGGTTGATGCCCCAACCGCACAAATATTTATTGCAGCGTTCTCGTCTCTATCATTTACATTCTGACAGGACGGACAACGCCATTGTCTTGTGTTCAAATCTAACTCTTTCAGAACGTGTCTACAGTGCGAACAAGTCTTGCTAGATGGATACCAACGGTCGATAAAAACTACTTGTTTTCCTTTCTTTTTGGCAACCCATTCGATAATTTGGAGGAAATTACCAAACGCAAGGTCTGAGATTTTACGCCCCCAAAGCCGTTGCATTCCCTTTAGATTCAGAGTCTCAAAGCACAACACGTCAAACTTATCAGTCAGTTCCTGAGCCAATTTCCAGAACCAATCAGAGCGACGATTCACTACGTCCTCGTGTTTGCGAACTAAATGGAGTCTTGCTCTTTCTCGATTGGCTGAACCTTTCCGCTTTTTGGAATGCTGACGATTTGCTTTCTTGATAGCGCCGAGGGACTGTTTGAGAAATTGCGGTGATTCAATCTTGGAACCATCTGAGCAAGTGAGGAACGTCTTTAAGCCGAAATCAAAACCAGCGATTCTACTCGTCTCGATTTTGATTTTAGACTCTTCAACGCTGTCAACGACTACAACCATGAACAATTCTCCTAACGGAGTACGTTTAATGGTTAACGTCTTGACTTTCCCCTCTATCTCTCTGGAGTTCCAATACTGATAAACGCGATTCCCAATTTTAATTCGATTGCCACCTAAAAATTTATAGCCAGCTTGCTTGAGGGTGAATGATTTGTATTTACGGACTTTCTTGAATCCAGGGGGTCTAACACCTTTCTTGTGATACTTAAAAAACAGTTGGTAGGCTTTCTCAATGCGTTGACAGATATCCTGCACAGCCTGAGAACCCACTTGTTGCCAGAAAGGTTTACGCGATCTTTGTTTGGCAATATGACTTTGAAGTTTGCTGCAATTCAAGTGCTTGCCCCACATCCGGTAGTACCGCTTGTGGAGTGCGATGCAATGGTTGTAGATCACCCCGGCAGCATTGATGCTTCGCTTGAGATGTCTGTTCCGCTTGCTTTGATATAGCTTGAACTTCAATGTTTTCATGTTAACCATGATATCATAACGGATAGCAATTGGGTAGCCAAATGATCAAACAAAGATTAAGTATTCGGGTTGCGGTGAGTCGGCTAGAGAAGTTACGGAGAATCGCCAAACAAAAAGAAAAAACAATGACCCAGCTTGTCGAGGATTGGATTGATGCACTTAGAGAAGAAAAGCCGTCCTAAAAAGACGGGGCTTTAAACCCAGTTCTTTGGTAAGGTGCAGATTGTGCACCCTACAAAGTGGCTACTAACTAGCAAGATTTACTTTTGTGACTTCACCTGCGACAACCTTAACTGTTTGTTGAATTTGACTTCCATCAACTTTCAACTGATAAGAACCGGGTGAAAGCTCGATCGCCCCAAACCATCCTTTACCATCCGCCCGCAGTTGCCGCACCTTGCCACCAGCATTAACTGCCTGCAATGTCAAGCCCGCACCGTCGCAGCTTCCTTGGCATCGCTGCAAATTTCCGGCGATCGCACCCAAAGTCGGCCGCGACTTCCAAGGCATATCAGGAATCCCCGCCGGAGTGGCCCACACAGGCTGAGTTTGAACAGTTTTACCCGTTGCACCATCAACGTATTGACTAGGCTGCGACAGCGCATTATAAAACCAATCATTACTCTGCGACAGGAATTTCCAAGGCTGACGGGGCAAATCACCACTACCGCCCGATCGCAATTCAACGTTACTGTAAATATTGGTGCTAGCGTAGGAATAAAGCACCGTACCAGCAACGCGATTTCCTTTCGCAGAAGGCGCTTCGGCGCGGCGAATCTGCCCTAGAGTGTCTTCGATGTAGTTGAGATAGTTGCCGGGGCCGATCGCAATTTGGCGGTTATACTGATGGTCTTTAGCGTACTCGATCCAGTGATCGTAACCGAGTTTCTGCTGTGGCTTGTACTCGCGCTGGTACGTCATCGGCATCGCCATATCGATAATTCCTTCTTCCAGCCAAGCCCGCCAATCCTGCAAAACTTCTCTGTAGGGTTGCGTTTTATACCAAGCTTCGTCGTTTTTCGGGCCGTCACCCCAGGCGATCGTCGCCGCCGTAATTTTAACGCGCGGTTTAATCGCCATCGCTTCTACATAAAGCTTCCGCACTAAATTTGTCACCTGATCGCGCCGCCACTGCATCCACAGAGGATCGGTGGCTGCCGGTTTGCCCGATCGACCGTTTTGTTGGTTGAAACGGGCGATCGAAGTAGGATTGTAGCCCCAATTCGGCCCGCCGTAGCGCACGTAATCCAACTGTACGCCGTCCACATCGTAGCGCTTCAACAAGTCCAAATAGACCGAAACAGTATAATCTAGGGCGTCTGGATTGCCTGGATCGAGAAAACCTTTGGCTTCGCCACTCGAAATCAGCATCGCCCAATTGTCCTTTCCTGAGGCATTGGGCCCATGTTCTTGCCAAACATGATTGGCGGGAAGTTTGCCACCGGAAACTACTGGTAGCGTCACCATCCAAGCGTGTACTTCTATACCTGCGGCGTGGGCTTTGTCAATCAAATCCTGGAGGGGATCGAAACCTGCTGGAACATTCGGATCGGTGGTGCGGGGTTCGATCGCACTGGTGTAAAAAGCATCACCGCGGCGGCGGACTTGGGCGACGATCGCGTTGGCATTAGCTTTCTGTGCGTCTGCAATCAACTTGGTTACTTCTTGAGGCGTTTTGAAACCGGGGTTGAATGCGTCCACCCAGAAGGCGCGAAATTCCGAGGTTTGGGTTTGTGGGGGTGGATTTGCGATCGCCCGATTCGGCAACCATTGTGATAACCAGCCTGGAGTTAGGAGGAAACTGATTGTTAAGCCGATCGCGAACAGGCTTGACAAAAAGAGTGTTTTAGTTTTTCGCATGAGGAATGTGTGAGGGAGCGTTTAACTGTCGTTTACGGACTTTTGGTTTGAGCGTCCGCTTGACATTTTCGCACAATGGTATATTATTCGGGCAAATAAGTAAAATCGGTATTGCAAAATACGCGCGATAGAATAAAAGGCGATCGCACCTGTTACTCTCTTCTCCGTAGAAGATTATCTACTTCTTCCTGATTCTTCGTCTTTCTTCCTTCGTGTCCTTCGCATCTTCGCGGTTCAATAACACTCCAATTTTGGCTAAAATTAACTAAAAGTGCGATCGGCAACATTACCTAATTTTCTGGATACTTTCTTGAACTGTGAAGGATACGGAGAATTTCTACGCTTTCTTCTTTTACTCGATAGATGATGAGATAAGATGTATTGGAAATAACAAGTTCTCTAGTAGCTTCTACGCGACCAACTCTGCCCATAAAAGGAAACTCTGCGAGTTGACTTACAGCACTCTGAATCCTTAAAATTAATTGCCTTGCTGCCTCTGGATCGTCTTTGACAATATATGCGTGAGCTTGTTCTAGATTTCGCAAAGCTTGTCGCAGCCACTTAATTTTCATTTGTCAACTTGGCAAAAATTGCTTGGACTTCATCATCGCTGGCAAAATCTCCAGCTTCGGCCTCGGCAACGCCTTTGTTAATTTCATCAAGCAGCCATTGATAGATTTCAAGATAAGAAGCGATCGCTTCATTCAAAACATAGGTTAAATCGCGATCCGTGACATTGGCGATCGCCCTCAGCGCCTCTTTTTTATCGCTGTCAAGTAGAAATGTAAAATTTTCTTGACTCATGGCTCTCCTTTGCTGTTAGTGGAAAAGAGTAAACTGCTACCATGATAGCATATTGTTTCTACTAATTTTAGCAAAAATAAACTGAACAGGCGAAACTTTGCTACAATAAGTAAAAAAGAACCAGCTAGCGCATTGATATGACTGCGATCGAACAGCCACTAATTAAAACAATTTATGATTTATTTGACCTGGTGCGTACCAGGCCAAAAATGTATTTAGGCAATAATGGCATAACCCTGACTGCACTGATGGCGCTTGTGACTGGCTATAAATTTGCTTGTTTTTATAATGGAGTTGAACTTGACGAAGGAACACCTCCGTATTCGCACTTTGTTCACTGGATAACGTATCGACTTTTTGGCAAGCCAAGCAGCCTGCCTTGGGAGTTCATGGAAGACCAGCTCGGTCAATCTGTCGCTTTTTCAACTTTCTTAGAGATGCTTGACGAATTCCGCAGCCTCCAGCCGTGTCTTCTTGCCAGCATACAACCAAGTAGCAAACATCAACTAACTGGTAAAGTCTTAATTCATCAAGGAAATCCCGAAGATAGTTTGCACAGATATGTGCCGTCAACGATCGCAATCATTGGTTATCCAAATGTCTCAGTTTGCTTTATTAGTTATGAATATTCCAGCGATCCACCTTATGAAATAATGTATGATTCATTAAAAGAAGCGCTGAAATTTATCAAGAGAGATATAAATATTCAAATAAGTGAATGGAACTTTACTGAAATGGGTAACGATCGCCTTGCAACATAATTAATGCTGGTAGTTTTTAGTGAGGTTACTAAATAATAGTTAAAGTATCAGTTGGTTAATACAGGTTTGATTGTTGTGAATCCTTACCATACATAACGTGCGGTGAATAATCCCAAAAACTTCTTAATATCAAAGATTGTGACTGAGTTTGCTTCTTGCTTTACTCCTGCTGGCAAGCTGATTTATGTCGGAGATACAGATGAAAAGTTTGCTCATTTCAACGAAGCATCGCTCGCGGTACTAGGCGTTACAATTGATGCTCACGGTAAGATCCCAGATGTAATTATTCACTTCACTGAAAAGAATTGGTTGGTGTTGATTGAAGCAGTTACTTCACACGGGCCGATTAATCCAAAACGCAAAACTGAGCTTGAGAATCTTTTTATAAGTTCGACAGTACCTTTGGTGATGGTGACAGCTTTCCTCAGCCGCAAAGCAATGGCGGAATATTTATCTGATATTTCCTGGGAAACTGATGTCTGGGTAGCAGAAGAGCCTACTCACCTGATTCATTTTAACGGACAACATCTGTTGCAGGATTATTCAAAAGAAGAAAATATTTGTGAGCCAGAATGATGCTAAAATACGCTGTTTGTATGGCTGCGGCTGGCATCAGCACAATATATACTGTAATGCCAGCGGTTGAATTGACCGGAAATTGTCGATCGCACTCAGTAAACCAAATCAGTAGTTAGGCAAAATATGTCTGCAATGGAAAAAAAACCGATCGATGGATTGTGGGTATCAGTATTGTACTTCGCCCAGGGTCTCCCGTACACCGTCGTTAATATAATGTCGGTGATTTTTTTAAAAGGGATGGGAACCAGCAACGAACTAATCGGATTGACAAGTCTGTTATCTTTTCCTTGGGTATTAAAAGGTTTGTGGGGCCCGGTTGTTGATTTGTATTCAACTAAACGCAAATGGATTTTAACAACGGAAATTATTTGTGCTTTTCTGTTTGCTTTCCTAGCTTTTGGTGTGTTGACGCCTTTGGCTGTTATTATATCGCTGGTTGTCTTTACAGCGATCGCCTTTGTTTCAGCTACTCACGACATCGCCATTGACGGATTTTATTTAAACACTCTCAATAAAGACAAACAAGCACTATTTGTCGGTGTTCGCAACACGGCTTATAGAGGTGCCGTGATTGTCGGTAGCGGTGTCTTGGTTTTCTTGGCAGGTAAACTAGCAGAACAGCATTTAATCCCGGTAAATACAGGCGATACTAAAACATATCAAGAGATTCCGCTGTCACTTTTCGGTTCGTCTTATAACGTGTCTCCGGTTAACTACGGATGGGCGACAGCCTTTGGCATTTGCGCGCTGATTTTTGTGCTGATTTATCTGTTTCAGCGGTGGTATCTTCCCTATCCGAGAAATTATGCTGCGGAAACAGGCGCACCCCAACAAACAACCAGCTTTGTCGAGGCATTTAGAACCTATTTCCAGCAAGATAAAATTGGTTGGATTGTGGCTTATGTCTTGATTTTTCGATTGGGAGATGCCCTGACTTTTAAAATGGCTCCTCCATTTTTAATGGATAAAGTTGAGAAGGGAGGATTAGCGGTTTCTACGTCGGACATGGGCTTGTTATCCGGTACTTTAGGAGTAATGTTTCTGTTGGTCGGAGGGTTGCTCGGCGGCTATTTGATTGCGAAACAAGGACTTAAAAAATGGATGTGGCCGACGGCGATTATGCAGAATTCAACTAACGTGTTGTATTGGATGTTGGCAATCCATCAACCGGGGATTGAATGGGCCTATGCTGTAAATTCGATCGAGCAATTTACTTACGGGCTTGGTGTGGCTGCCTATACAGTGTTCTTAATGCGGACTGTCCGCCCTGAATACGAAGCATCTCACTATGCAATTACCACGGCTTTTATGGCGGCAGGAGTGTTGATTCCTGGTGTTTTTAGTGGCTACTTACAGACTGCATTGGGCTATCAAAATTATTTCTTGTTTAGTTCACTCGCTGTGATTCCCGGTATGCTGACGATTTTCTTTTTGCCGCTAGAAGATGAGAAAAAATTAGCATCTATGCCCCGGCCCGGACTGGACGATCCAGATTAATTAAATTGTATCTGTAATTAGGTACGTAGTTGCGCTTCAGCGCTCTTGGTGAATATAAGCCAAGAGCGCTAAAATATAGGACACACAAATGTTGCGGCCCTACCCCAGATAGCAATCCTAAAATAAGGTACGTAGTTGCGCTTCAGCGCTGTTGGTGAATATAAGCTAAGAGTGCTAAAATATAGGACACAAAAATGTTGTATTCCTACCCCATATAGCAATCCAAAAATTAGGTACGTAGTTGGGCAAAGTGCGCTCTTCATAATATAAGCGTATAGCGCCCAAGCGCAACTACATACCTTTAGGATTGCTATAGCCACCAACTAAATCGAAATAAAATCCCTGGCTGTTAGCGGACTGCTTAGTATGCCGAAGAAACTGGCAAGAACTTCTCCACTGCTGGCAATTTCGATGGTTGTTGAAATATCGGCTTGAGTAATTCTCAGTTGGTTGAAGCTCAAACCTCTGGTCAAACCAATTGAATCTTGACCCTGTTGAAAGTCTAGAAGTGTATCTGTACCCGCGCCTGCTCCTAACACAAATACGTCGCGTCCGGCGCCACTAATTAACAGATCCGCACCTACTCCGCCAACGAGGGTATCGTCCCCGTCTCCCCCGCTCAAATTGTCATCTCCTTTGCCCCCGAATAGTTGGTCATTGCCGAGGCCACCGCTGATAATATCGTTACCTTTATTGCCGGTGAGAGTATCGTTTCCCCCATTACCAGTTATAATATCGTCCCCAGCCAAACCTGAGGCTGTATTGTTGGCATCGTCGCCTACTAAATTATTATTTTGGGAGAGGTCGAGAGCAGTTCTCATTGCAAGAGTGTTTCCGATAAAAGAGGTTCCCGGACTGGTTCTCAATTGCTCTAAACTGCTGCGAGAAGCTAGGGCTTTTGCTAATGGTGGCAGTGCAAAGTTTAAGCCTGCTAAGAGTTCTAAATAATCTGAATCTGTGAAAGTAAAATCCGGGCGGTTTAACTGGTCTACAGATATCTCTGTCTTTGTCAAACCGGGAGGAGGAGAGCTTAATAAACCACTTTGGGTGTGCTTGTCTAAGACAAGTAGGGGGTTAATAATCGGGTTGGTAAATGTTTCAAGAACTACTTTTCCGGGGAGAAAAGCGTCTCCTCCCAAACTAACAAAATCGCCACTAACTATATAGTGAGTTACATTTTTGCCTGCACCTGCTTTCTGCTTAAATGTATTGACTATACTTTGAGCAATTCCGGGAGAATTAAAGGTAACAATATCTCCGATCGCAGATGTGAATTCTGTGGCGGCTAGTTGCGTTATGGCGCCGCCCAAGCTGTGCCCGAGAAGGTCTGGTGCCAAGCGGCGGGGGTTTTTTGTTGTGTCTTGACCGATTTGTGTCAGCCAAGTTCCTAAGGCTTGTTTGTTGGCTTCAAATTGGTTGAAGCCGATGCTTCGCTTGTCTGCGTTGGCAAGATCGTCTATGAGGGAGTCGGTGCCGCGAAATACTAGAACTGGCGGTTTGTCTGGGGTGGTGGAGATTAAGCCGATCGCGTGAAATCCAGTTAGGGGATCGTCAAAAGTGCGATCGATTCGGTAGCCGGCAGCCGTCAAACCAGCTTGAACTACAGTTTGTAACTGGGGGTTATTGTCTATGTAAACAAGCTGCTTGGCTATAGTTTCGTAAGCGGCGGGGGAGGATGGCATATTTTTGTTATTTCCTGTGGTTTGATTGGGATTGGCTTTTTAAGCTAATCAACTCATTTTACAATAAATTAGGTTGATAAACAATATTTATTTCTCCTATTGCGCGTTTCTAAATCACCCATTGGTCGGTTTGTGGCAGCGGATTTCGCAATAGCAAAAAACACACCAAAAAAGATTTCGGCGCAAGAACTTGCAGTTGTTGCGCTACCCAAACTACTATTTTTTATCGGGTGCATCTCATTTTTGAAGAGGGCGAAGCATGACCGCATATAAGTTATTAGTTATAATCTCCGATTGACTGCGGTCATGCTTCGCCCCTACACACATATTTGCCTTGCGCCAGATGCACCATTTTTATCCATTAAATCTGCACGAAATCCGGTCGCGTGAGGTCGTTAGCGGACAGGCCTCTGACGGTAGCAATAATTTCCCCAGTAATCGGGATAGTAATTACAGCTCCGTCAGCACTTGGGGTAACAATAATTTGAGGGTAAGTTAGACCCCGTGATAGGCCAATTAAATCTTCACCCTTTTTAAAATCGACAATCACATCTGCTCCGCCACCGGATTCTAATACAAAGCGATCGCGCCCTGCGCCGCCAATTAAAAAATCGTTGCCAAATTCGCCGGAAATGAGGTCGTTTCCGTCGCCACCATCCAAAAAATCGTTGTTTCTGCCACCGTACAAGAAGTCGTCGCCACTGTCGCCACTGAGGCTGTCATTATCTCGATTGCCTCTGAGAGTGTCGTTACCGGCGTTGCCGATAATTGTATCCTCTCCAGGGCCACCGCTAGCAGTATTGTTGCGAGCGTCGCCTAATAAATAATTTGCTTGCAGGGGAGCTAAACCGAATTGCATTTGTCTGATTAAGTCCACAAACGAAAATTCTGAGGCTGTTCTCAAACTCTCTGCACCGGCTCGGTTTCTGATTGCCACTGACACATTTGCTAGGGGAAAATTTAGTGCAGCAATAAACTCGTTAAAATCTGAGTCGTTGTTACTATAAGTAAATTCGGGACTGTTTAAGTTTTCAAGGGAAAATTGCCTCTGGAAAAAATCTGCGGGTGGAGCAGTTAACAAATTTTCTCTGCGATGTTTGGCTAAAACACTTAAGGGATTAATACTAGGATCTGTGAAAGTTTGGAGAAATACTTTTCCCTGGATAAATGCTTCGCCAAACAAACTGACAATATCTCCGCTGACAATGTAGTGACTGACATTTTTGTTGCCTGCCCTACTGAGATTTCTCCGAAAATTGTTGGCGATACTCGCTGAGACTCCGGGAGAGTTGAAAGTCAAGATATCGCCGCTCAGAGATGTGTATTCGCTGGCTACAATTTGAGCGATCGCTCCGCCCCAACTGTGGCCGACGACATCGGGCAATAATTTGCTGGGGTTTTTGGCAGTATCTTGACCGATTTCTGCGAGCCAGTTTTTGATACTATCTTTGTTTTTTTCAAATTCGGGTAAGCCTATGTCGCGGGAGGCAGAAAACATAGCGTCGCCGTCGATGAAGTCGGTACCTCGAAATACGAGGACTGGCGGTTTGGTGGGGTCAGAGGAACCGAAGCCGATCGCGTAAAATCCGGTTTCTTTGTCGTCCAATATGCGATCGATATAGTAGCCGTTAGTGTCCAGGAAGCGCGAAACTTGATTTTGCGCGTTCGGCTTTTGATTCAAAAAAACAATTGACTTAGCCAGAGCTTCATAAACAGCAGGCGAGGCACTCATAATATTTTATTTGGTGTTTGTTGGTATTTGCGATCGCTCTGGTTTTGAGCTAATTTTCCACTATCAGCCATTATAACTGACAAGATTTGTATGGTACACTTGATAATATCTACTCAAAAATCATTTTTTGCGGTTATGACTATCATTCGTCAATACATTGCTCCATTGATCGCAATATTAGTATTTTTCGTGGCTCTGGTAGCAGTCAGCGCTCGCATCTTTTTGCCGGCTGACATGGCTGCCCCAGCACCGATTGAGGAACCGATCCCGCAAAAGCAAGCGGTATCCGTGAATCCTATTTTCTTGGGGCTCAATTATTCCTCTCTCCCTGTCGAAATTCGCTGATGTCTGCTCAGTTGATACCGGGCTACGGGCTGCGATCGGGTTCTGGACTCGATCGCGCAAAACTGCTAAAGTTCCTGCACCATACTTACCGAGAGCTTTACCCCGATCGCGAATTGGGACATTTGGCTCAAACTGTCGAGCAGTATTTTTCTAAACAGACGCCGCTTTGGTGGGTAGAGTGCCTGAAAAACAGCCCGTTCGAGGGAGAAAGTTTTTCCGGGATCCCCTCGCAGTCGGCAAATCCCACATCAGTTGTCGGATGTTTGTGGTTGGGAAATGCGATCGACCAAACCACTGGAGAACGCCACGGTCACATTTTTCTGCTCTACATAGCACCGGAGCACCGCCGTCAGGGACTCGGTGCAGCTTTAGTTATTCAGGCAGAAAATTGGGCGCGTTCAAGAGGCGATCGGCAAATTGGTTTGCAAGTTTTTCTGAGCAATCAGCCTGCGATGAATCTCTATCAAAAATTAGGTTATGAGAGTCATTCTGTATGGATGATCAAAGATCTTTGAAAAACCAGAGGTATTTGTTTGCAGTCAGAACTAGAGTTCGGATTCATCTAAATGATGAGGACTCTTCCTCCAGCAGGGCGAACAATAGGAGGACTTGAGAGTTGAATCGGAATGCTTTTATTGCCGGAAATGCTAATTTATATTTACCGCTGAATCAGTTGCGCCCGTAGCATCCTCTCTGCGGTAAAGTTTTTTTATGAACAATAACGACTACACCAACGCCCTCGATCTTGATACGGAACTGGAAAGCCCTTTGGATCATTTTGATGAATCCGAACCCCCGCTACCAGATCCAGAGGAAATGCTGCCTTTGCTGGAATCGCCGGAACCTCAGCACCGGATGATGGCGGCGCGGGCTTTTTGCGAACTCCAGGACGATCGCG
The DNA here is from genome assembly GCF_013299185.1 of Microcoleus sp. bin48.metabat.b7b8b9.023. GTDB lineage: Bacteria > Cyanobacteriota > Cyanobacteriia > Cyanobacteriales > Microcoleaceae > Microcoleus. The sequence continues at coordinate 14,834 of NZ_JAAFKG010000032.1, forward strand.
CGATTTCGCATTTAATTAATTTGTTAAGAGACGGTTGTCCCTTGGTGCGGGTGAGTGCGGCCTATGCTTTGGGGCGAAATCCAAGTCCCGATGCTGTGGAACCGCTGATCGAGCAACTCAACCGCGATTGGAACGGTTACGTTCGCAAAGGGGTAGTTTGGGCCTTGGGAAATTGCAGAGATCACCGCGCTTTATCGCCCTTAATTGATGCTCTGAGAACTGATATTTCGGCGGTACGTTTGTGGGCGGCGAGTTCTCTGGGTCAAATGGCAAAAGTTGGTTACTATGTGGTGATTGCCGGGATTCCACCGTTGATTCAAGCATTGCGAAGAGACTCTGTATCTGCCGTTCGCAGTAATTCCGCTTGGGCGATCGGGCAACTGGCGCGCGAGTTGCCGAATAATGTAGTGTACGCTGGGGCGATCGACGCTTTAATTGAATCTTTAGAAGAAGATGAAGACATGGGCGTGCGCGACGATGCTAAATCTTCGCTGTTGCGAGTCGGAGACCCGCGCGGTTTGCAGATTATTGAAGACTTAGAAATGGAAGGAATATTATAATGAATATTCCACAATTAAACACCATTTACCAATTACAATTTACCCGTTACCAATTATGAACTTCATCAATCCCAAAACAGATTTTGGCTTCAAAAAAATCTTTGCATCGCCCCAGCACAAAGAAGTTTTGATTAGCTTCCTGAATGCCATGCTCTACAACGCAGAGCCGACAATTCAAGACTTAGAAATCATCGACCCCTACGCCGCACCAGCAATTACTGGTTTAAAAGACACTTACCTGGATGTCAAAGCAAAAATTACAGGAAACACAACTGTAATTATCGAAATGCAGGTAATTAATGTAGAAGCTTTTACCAAGCGCGTCATCTATAATGCAGCCAAAACCTACGCAACTCAACTTAAACCAAGAGAAGGCTACTCAAAATTAAATCCCTTAATTGCCTTAACAATTACCGATTTTGTTTTGTTTGAAAACACCGACAAATTTCTCACCCATTTTGTCTTTAAAGAAGTCGAAGAAAACATCGAATATTACAGAGAAATAGAGTTATTTTTTCTGGAGCTACCTAAATTCAATAAAAGATTAGAAGAAGTTGAAGGCTTGATTCAAAGTTGGACTTATTTTATCAAAAATGCTCCCGAACTTGAGGAAATACCGGAAAAATTTGCATCAGTACCCGAAATGCAAACAGCTTTTAATATCGCCAACAGGTCAAGTTTAAACCTTGAGGAATTACAAGCATTAGAAAAACGGGAAATGTTTTTTGAAGACCAACGCGGTGCTGTTATCAAAGGGATGCAAGAAGGTCGCCAAGAAGGTAAGATTGAAGGGCAAATAGAATTAATTATGCGTCTACTCGCGCGACGTACTGGTGAGATTTCGCCGGAAATTCAAACTCGCATCCAGAAGCTATCGGCTGAAAAATTAGAGAGTTTAGGAGAAATATTGTTAGATTTTACCAGTCAACAAGATTTGATTGCTTGGCTGGAATCAGTGTCAGCATAAGTTTGGTTCTGCCACAGGATTTACCAATTACAATTTACCCGTTACCAATTATGAACTTCATCAATCCCAAAACAGATTTTGGCTTCAAAAAAATCTTTGCATCGCCCCAGCACAAAGAAGTTTTGATTAGCTTCCTGAATGCCATGCTCTACAACGCAGAGCCGACAATTCAAGACTTAGAAATCATCGACCCCTACGCCGCACCAGCAATTACTGGTTTAAAAGACACTTACCTGGATGTCAAAGCAAAAATTACAGGAAACACAACTGTAATTATCGAAATGCAGGTAATTAATGTAGAAGCTTTTACCAAGCGCGTCATCTATAATGCAGCCAAAACCTACGCAACTCAACTTAAACCAAGAGAAGGCTACTCAAAATTAAATCCCTTAATTGCCTTAACAATTACCGATTTTGTTTTGTTTGAAAACACCGACAAATTTCTCACCCATTTTGTCTTTAAAGAAGTCGAAGAAAACATCGAATATTACAGAGAAATAGAGTTATTTTTTCTGGAGCTACCTAAATTCAATAAAAGATTAGAAGAAGTTGAAGGCTTGATTCAAAGTTGGACTTATTTTATCAAAAATGCTCCCGAACTTGAGGAAATACCGGAAAAATTTGCATCAGTACCCGAAATGCAAACAGCTTTTAATATCGCCAACAGGTCAAGTTTAAACCTTGAGGAATTACAAGCATTAGAAAAACGGGAAATGTTTTTTGAAGACCAACGCGGTGCTGTTATCAAAGGGATGCAAGAAGGTCGCCAAGAAGGTAAGATTGAAGGGCAAATAGAATTAATTATGCGTCTACTCGCGCGACGTACTGGTGAGATTTCGCCGGAAATTCAAACTCGCATCCAGAAGCTATCGGCTGAAAAATTAGAGAGTTTAGGAGAAATATTGTTAGATTTTACCAGTCAACAAGATTTGATTGCTTGGCTGGAATCAGTGTCAGCATAAGTTTGGTTCTGCCACAGGATTTACCAATTACAATTTACCCGTTACCAATTATGAACTTCATCAATCCCAAAACAGATTTTGGCTTCAAAAAAATCTTTGCATCGCCCCAGCACAAAGAAGTTTTGATTAGCTTCCTGAATGCCATGCTCTACAACGCAGAGCCGACAATTCAAGACTTAGAAATCATCGACCCCTACGCCGCACCAGCAATTACTGGTTTAAAAGACACTTACCTGGATGTCAAAGCAAAAATTACAGGAAACACAACTGTAATTATCGAAATGCAGGTAATTAATGTAGAAGCTTTTACCAAGCGCGTCATCTATAATGCAGCCAAAACCTACGCAACTCAACTTAAACCAAGAGAAGGCTACTCAAAATTAAATCCCTTAATTGCCTTAACAATTACCGATTTTGTTTTGTTTGAAAACACCGACAAATTTCTCACCCATTTTGTCTTTAAAGAAGTCGAAGAAAACATCGAATATTACAGAGAAATAGAGTTATTTTTTCTGGAGCTACCTAAATTCAATAAAAGATTAGAAGAAGTTGAAGGCTTGATTCAAAGTTGGACTTATTTTATCAAAAATGCTCCCGAACTTGAGGAAATACCGGAAAAATTTGCATCAGTACCCGAAATGCAAACAGCTTTTAATATCGCCAACAGGTCAAGTTTAAACCTTGAGGAATTACAAGCATTAGAAAAACGGGAAATGTTTTTTGAAGACCAACGCGGTGCTGTTATCAAAGGGATGCAAGAAGGTCGCCAAGAAGGCCGCCAAGAAGGCCGTCAAGAAGGTCTAATTGAGGGAGAAATAGCATTAATTATGCGTCAAATCGCGCGGCGTACTGGTGAAATACCAGCAACAATCCAAACTCGCATCCAGCAGTTATCTTCCCAACAATTAGATGATTTAGGAGAAATTTTGCTAGATTTTACCAGTCAACAGGATTTGATAACTTGGTTGGAATCGATGTCAGCATAAAAGTATGACCCACCCTACAAGTCTAGAGCAGGGTGGGGCTCCATCTATAATCTACAAGTTTGTTGAATATCTGGTAGCGATGCACCCTACCAATTATCACCACATAGCTAATCTAACAAGTCTGGTTCTCGGCGCACAATCATGTCATAAAGTGGTTGAAAGCTAAACCATCCCATGCGGTGAGAGCCTACTTGCTGCTGTGTCAAACGAGCACATTCTGGCTTGATGAGAATGGGTTTTCCGGCTGCTTCGGCCATTAACTGCGCCTGACAAGAACGTTCCATTGCAATAAACCACCAAGCTGCTTCATCTACTGTTTCACCTACTGTTAACAGTCCGTGATTTTGTAAAATAATTGCTTTTTTATCTCCTAAAGTTTTGGCGATGCGTTTAGCTTCTTCGATTTCCAAAACAACTCCGGTGTAATCGTCAAATAAAGCGTGATCCTCATAAAAAGAACAAGCATCTTGCGTTAGCGGGTCGAGTAACTGGCCCAAACTCGACCAACTTTTGCCGTAGGGAGAATGGGCGTGGGCTGCTGCGATAACGTCGGGCCGGGCTGCGTGAACTTGCGAATGAATGGCAAATGCTGCTTCGTTTACGGATTTATTTCCTTCAACAACTTCGCCTTTGTGGTTGACTAAAATTAGGTCGCTGACTCCAATTAAACTAAAGTGCATTCCAAAGGAATTGACCCAGAAATGATCGAGGTGTTCGGGGTCGCGGACGGTGATGTGTCCGGCAATTCCTTCGCTAAATCCGAAACGACCAAATAATCTGAGTGCGGCGGCTAAACGCTGTTTGCGGTGGCGGCGTTCTTCTTCAATTGAGTTGAATGTCGGCGGTTGAAAAGTGACTTTTGGAACTTTTACTGCAATCATATGTTTGGGAATTGGGAATTGGGCATTGGGCATTGGGCATTGGGCATTGGTTGTTATTTGTTATTTGAGCCGCGTTTCCTCAGACTTTTGACTGACATCGGTTACATCCGCCGAGCGAATCCGTTGCCGAACTTGTTCGCTCAGGCGCAAACCTGCTATATTTTTGCAGTCGAAAGTGGCGTTATTGCCGGGGCGCCGTTCGATTAATTCGATAATTTGTCCGGCGGGGTTTTGCAGAAACCACTGGGTTAATGAGCCAGCATCTAAAGGACGATCGGATAGCGGTTTAAAGTTTTTATTTTGCCATATTGTAGCAGCATTCTGTACGTTTTCAACTCGGAGCGCGACGTGGTGAACTGCTTTTAATCCCCTTGTTTGCTGGAAGCGATGCGTTTGGTCGCCTGCTGCGTGGGGCGCATCTAACACTACTAAGCCACCGGCTGGCATTAATAATGTCATTAAATGCAGCCATAAATCGGAGGGAATGTTAATGTTGTCCGAACAAAAGTTGATTGGGAATAAGTCGGGGCCTTCAACTGTTTTGGCGCCGAAGGGGCGAAAAGATTCGGCGTAGTTTTCGAGTTGAGTGCGACTGGGAAATGTGATGACAAAGTGGTCGATCGCAACTTGTTCGTCGTACAGGTGTGTTTCAAACGTCCAGGTTGTTAAAAATTCGGGAGTGATAAATTTGGGGTTGAATTCCAGTAAGCCGTTGTTTTCGAGGAAAGGTGAGTCAAGGTGGCGATCGAACTTTAGGGTTTGTAGATTCAAGTTTTTCATGTCTCTCACCCGATGTTAAGTACGCAAAACTGCGAATTTTGTCTGCATTCTGAAGTTGACTCACAGTTGGTGCGCCTTAATTCAAAAATAACACAAAATTTAATACTGGCAAGCCGATCGCAAGTCCGAAACCTCGATCGACCAATCTCAAAGCCTAAAATAGTATCATTTGCCGATCGCCATTCCGGCCAACCACGCCGTAGTCCACGCACTTTGGAAGTTGAAACCGCCCGTCACGCCGTCGATATCCAAGATTTCGCCAGCAAAGAAAAGTCCGGGACAGCGGCGACTTTCCATTGTCTTGAAATCCACTTCCTTGAGGTTGACACCGCCGCAGGTGACGAATTCTTCCTTAAATGCGCCTTTTCCTGCGATTTGATATTCGCCTTGGACGAGTTCGAGGAGGAGTTTATCGATCGCCTTATTGGATAAGTCAGCCCAGCGTTTTTGTTCGTCAATGCCGATCGAACTTGTCAAACGTTCCCAGAGGCGGCGCGGCATCGGAAAGGGACAGCTAGAGACGATTAATCGGTGCGACAACTGCGATTTTACCCCTAGCAGTTGTTGTCGCAAAACCTCCGCATTGTACTGGGGAAGCCAATTAATCAGCACAGATGTTCGATAATGGCGATCGTGCAAAAATCTCGCACCCCAAGCCGAAAGTTTGAGTACAGCAGGCCCGCTGACACCCCAGTGAGTGATTAACAAAGGCCCGCTTTGTTCTAATTTTGCTCCCGGCAATTTCACCTTAGCATTCGGAACCGAAACCCCGGCTAAATCTTTGATTCTGCCATCAGCAATATTAAAAGTAAATAGAGAAGGGACTGGCACTTCTACAGTATTACCTAACTCTTTTGCCCATTTGAAACCCGACGGATTGCTGCCTGTAGCTAGCAAAATGCGATCGCACTTCAACTCTTCCCCCGATTTCAACTCTATTTCAAACCCAGTTTCATCCGTAGGGGCGGTGCCCCCGTGCCCGCCCGAACCGTTTTCGCCCTCTGCTGCGGTATTCCCGGTTAATTTCTTTACTGAAACGACTGCATCGCCCGTGCGAATTCTCACGCCTGCATCCTCAGCAGCGCGGATCAAACAGTTAACAATTGTCTCCGAATCGTCTGTAATCGGAAACATTCGCCCGTCTGCTTCTGTTTTCAATTTAACGCCGTGACTGGCGAACCAATCAACAGTATCGCGGGGTTGAAATCTAGTAAAAGCACCGCGCAGAGCTTTTCCACCTCTGGGGTAATTCTGCACTAAAACACCGGGGTCAAAACAAGCATGAGTAACATTGCAGCGTCCGCCGCCTGAAATGCGAACTTTTGCTAGAAGTTGGCGGCCTGCTTCTAATAAAGTGACGCGGGCTTGCGGGTAGGTTTTGGCACAGGTAATTGCACTAAAAAAACCCGCTGCACCCCCGCCTATGATTGTAATTTTTAGCATTCGATCGGACAAATTTTTTCTCGCTTATTCTTCTGGTTCAAAATCGGATTTTGCAGCCCCGCAAGTGGGACAAACCCAATCGTCGGGGATATCTTCAAAGGCTGTACCGGGCGGTATGTCTCCGTCGGGGTCGCCTACTTCTGGATCGTAGACGTAATTGCAAACTGTACAAACGTATTTTTGCATTTGCTTTCTCAATTTTAGATTGTCAGCCTGTTGATTGTACTTGACAGGGCAAGTTTGTGCAATACCAGAAAAATTAAGTTTTTCACAAGTTACTATTCACAATTATAAAATAGACCTCTTGCAAAATAATTTTATGCTATGGCAATCCTAAATCAGTTGCATAATTTTTGTAGGGCAATCCTCTCGTGAAGATCCCGATCGATCGGAGGGCAGGTGCGGGGCACGGCCCTTAGATATCTGCATGAATCATTGAGGAATGGTATATAATGAAAGGCTTTACTTGATTGAATTAAAACTCCTAACTTAGGCTTTTAAAGTCTGGTAAGTTAAGTAAATAGCTAACTGGCATCACGATATAGCCTTTCTCAAAAAGATGAGGTATAACTGATAGCTCGATAACCGCTTAGACGTATAGGGCCTTCTTCCCAACAACGTCCGCGAATCTTTCTGAGAATTGCTATATTTATCTCAGGTAAATTATAATCTCTAACATAATTGGTGTCATGTCAATACAATAATATCTAAACGCTAAGCTTGAGAAAAAGTAAATTTGACTTTTGTTATACTTGAACTGCGCCAAAAGAAAGGCGCAGTTACATAAACTCTACCCGATCGCATTTAACAAGGTCAATCAATGCCACTAGCACCTTTATTTCCTGTCGTTCATCCCATTCTCAAAACAGCTTTTCCCAGATGTCTGTGGACGGGAGATATCAACAGCCGAGAAATTGCCCTAACATTTGATGACGGGCCGCACCGGCTGCACACACCTCAATTGCTAAAAGTTTTAGATAAATACGACATCAAAGCAAGTTTTTTCTGGCTGGGTTTTTGCGTGGACAGGCATCCAGAAACGGCTAAAGAAGTGTACGATCGCGGACACTGGATCGGCCTCCACGGCTACCAGCACGTATCGTTTGCCAAACTCAAAACTCACGAACTCAAACACAGTTTAGCAGACACGCAAAAAGCAATTAGCAAAGCTTGCGATTTAGACCCAAAATTAATCCGCGACGTGCGGCCGCCAAACGGCATTTTTACGCCGCGAACATTAGAGTTATTGCAACAGTGGGAATATCGCCCGGTAATGTGGAGTGTTGTCCCGGAAGATTGGGTGCGGCCGGGGGTGATGAAAGTTACGAGTCGCGTCGTTCAGCAAACAGAAAATGGTTCAATAATTGTACTGCACGACGGTTATTGCGGCGGCGAAGATGTGGCGACTTCTGCTGATAAAATTATTCCATTGCTGTTGTATAAAGGTTACAATTTTGTAACAATCGATCGCCTTTGGCAACAAATTTCTGCCTGATGGCGTCAGTACGATCGCTCCTGGGAACCAAAAAACCGGGTTTTTAAACCGAGATTCAGGGTTTTTAGCCCGCGATTGCGCGATCGCAAAACCCGGTTTTGACGCACCCCTCTGCAAGTCCTAATTCTCATAAATTCATGAAAAAAATACTGTTTGTAGCATCTTTGGGTTTGGCGGTGTGCGGATGGGCGATCGAGCTTTCTCCTGCTTCCAGCCAAACAGAAACTAGAATTGTCGTACAGCAGCCAGCCGGTGACGTATCCGTGCCTGCTGTCAACTCAAAACCCTTTCAAACCGAACTGCTAAGCCCGGGAGTAGAACCCCGACAGCAACTGCGTTTAAAACCAAATTTAGGTATCAAAAGAACGACTACCATGACTGTGAAAACAGAGATGGGAGTATCCGTGGGAGAGAAGTCTATCAATCCGACTAAAGTTCCGACTATGGTCTTAACTATAGAGACACAAGCCACTAAAATTGATGGCAATGGAGATATTCATTACGAGTTTTCCTACGCTAACGCAGATATTGGTGGCGATACTTCAGGTTTGCCAACTGCCGCCGTGGATAGTATGCGATCCGCAGTCAAGAAGTTAGTTGGACTGAAAGGTAATTTCATCATGGATAGTCGGGGTTCTAATAAAGGAGGTAGCTTTACTTTACCGAAAGATGCTGATAATAGCGTCAAACAAATAGTTGAAAATATGTCTAAATCCTTACAGCAGCTTGCCTCGCCGCTACCGGCAGAAGCAGTTGGCAAAGGTGCAAAATGGCGTATTTCTTTTCCATCTAATACTGGTGGCATGAATGTAAATCAAACTGCTATCTATGAATTGATGGACTTGCAAGATGGAGTTGCCACTCTCAAAACTAGCGTAGAACAACAAGCAAATCCCCAAAATTTGACTTTACCCCAATTACCTGCTGGCTCTACTATGGCGGTAAAATCTTTTATGTCTCAGGGTCAAGGAGAAGTTATAATGCGACTGGATCAATTAATGCCTGTTCGTTCCGTCGTTTCTATCAATTCTAATGCTGAAATGACTTTTAAAATTGCAGGTAATCCAGAAGAATCAACCATGAAAACAAAATTGTCGATCGAGATGAATTTGGATTCTAAATAAACAGTTGACAGTTGACAGTTGACAGTTGACAGTTGACAGTTGACAGTTGACAATTGCCCACCTAACACCTAACACCTAACACCTGATATTATGTAAAGCTTCCGAAAGCTTCGATCGCCAATTTGCCACTAGAGGAGTCTGTTCTATGGTTCGATCGCACAAACGTCAAGCTGTCATCGCTTTAGTAGTAGCCCTGGGCACAATCATCGTAAATTTAGTGTTTCCCGGCTTAAATGTAGCGCCAGCATTGGCAGAAGCCAAGTTTAAAGATGTCAAAGACCATTGGGCTCAAGCCTGCATAGAAGAATTAGCCGAGAAAAAAATCATCAGCGGCTATTACGAAGACGGCACTTTTCGCCCGAACCGCCCAGTCAGCCGGGCTGAATTTGCTGCGATGCTGCGGAGGGCTTTTCCTGATGCCAAAACCGTCCGGAATCCGATCGACTTTGCAGATATTCCCACGAATTACTGGGGTTATAAAGCAATTCGAGAAGTTTATCAAACAGGTTTTATGTCCGGTTCCAGCGGCAGTATTTTTAACGCGACTTTGAACATTCCCCGCTGGCAGGTTTTGGTAGCCTTAAGCAGCGGCTTGAAATATACGCCTGCTGGTTCAGCGCCTGAGATTTTGAATGCGACTTTTGAAGATGCGCGAGACATTCCCGAATTGGCGAGAAATGCGATCGCCGCCGCCGCCGAAAAACAACTTGTGGTCAATTATCCCGCCGTCAAACAGCTAGAACCGACACGCAATGCTACTCGCGCCGAAGTAGCAACTTTTCTGTGTCAGGCGATCGCCAAACCCGGCAAAACAGCCTTAGTTCCATCGCAATACATCGCCCAAGTTCCGCCGAATATCGGCCCGCCGAGAACCACGGAAATCTCGGAGTCTGGGAAAATTAGGGCAGAAGTGTCTTTTGTGAAAGAAGCAGAAAATGCTAAAAATATCCGCATCAAAATCATCCGTAACGGTCAAAATTTATTAGAAGAACCAGTGCTGATTCCCACTCGTTCTCTAGCAGACAATCCCGACAAAAAAGCCAGCGATGAAGTATCCGAAGGGCGTTTGTTATCCGTGCGAATCCGTGATTTGGACGGCGACAAGGAACCGGAAGTGCTGGCAGATTTAGTCTCACTTAACAGCGGCGTCCGTTGCTGCAATTATTCGTTTATTTACCGCTACGACTCAGCCGCGAAGAAATACACTCACATCAAGCATTTTTGGGGCAATGTGAGTTACGAAATTGTCGATTTTGGCAAAAATGATCTCCCGGAGTTCAAGAGTCTGGACGGGCGATTTGCCGAGGCTTTTACCAATTATGCGGACTCTCGCTTACCGCTGCAAATTTGGCATTATCGATCGGGTAAAATGGAAGATGTTACGAAGCAGTATCCCGTGGAAGTATACACCAATGGTGCTGAGCTGTGGCTGGAATCTCGGAAGCGCTTAAGCGAAGATGCAGAGGTAAAAGGCGTGTTGGCGGCCTTCATGGCGAGCAAGTATGTGGCGGGTCAGGAGGCGGAAGGCTGGCGGTTATTGGAGGGAGTTTATCAAGGGCGCGATCGCACTCAATTCTTTGGGAAGTTGCGCGAGTTTTTGGTGAACACTGGTTATGCGAGTAAGTAGGTTTGGATTTTTTTAACCGCAGATGAACGCGGACAAGCGCGGATAAGATGTAGGGTGCGCTAGGCGCACCTTAACTGGTTAATTATCTCAATCATGGATGCAAATGACACTCTCATGGTGGCTAATTTTTAGGTACGTAGTTGCGCTTCAGCGCTCTTATATATATAATACAAGAGCGCTGAAGCGCAACTACGTACCTTATATTTAATATGACAGTTGCATCTAGGACTTTATTTATTTTGCTTACCATTCAAAGTCTCTCTGCACATATTCTGCTAATTCTTGATTGTGCTGCTGAAAATATTCGCGCAGTCGCTGACAGACAACATCATTCGCCGGCTGATAATTACCACCGTTATATTGTTTGTAGTCGCGGAGTTGATAATCTGGTAAATCTAAAAAATTAAAGACTTGGCTGAGTGTCGCAGCCGGATTCGCATAAAATTCTTCACTCTGCAAAATCAAAAACTGCTCTTTGGGAAAAAGATTCATCCACTGTTTGAGGCTGCAAGCATAAAGACTCTTATAAATATAATGACAATCTTTCCAATAACTTTTATCTGCTAAACTTGTTTCGCTAGCGCCAGCAAGTAATTGCAATTCGGAATCGATCGCCTTTTCAAACGTTCTGCATTCCGTGCCGCGCCTCACCAGCATTTGATAGTGCGACAAAGCGCGATCGACTGGATTTCGCAAAATCACAATCAGCTTAACTTTTGGCAAACATCCGTGCAATCTTGACGCAGCTAGCGGGTGAGTCAGATAAGTCGGAGTTGCTTCTCCTGTCAAAAAATGATGCGCGTCTATTGGTGGCGGAAAATGTGCTTGATACCAAGCTAATCCTTTGTTGAAATGTTCCGAGAAGAAACAGATTTCTTTATTGGCAGCGGGTAAAATCTGAGGGTGCGAAGTGATATATTTGTAGAGAGAAGTTGTGCCGCACCTCGGAGAACCGATGATGATGAAATCGGGTTCGCGCGATCGCCTTAAATTCCATTCAACTTGGGACAGTTCCGGGCGAGATGCTACAGTTTGCAAGCGGACTGCGGTTTGAAAAAGTGCGATCGACTCCTGGATTTTTCCCTGCTTGCTCAGCGCCACAGCCAAATTAATGTAGGCTAAGGAAAAATTTGGTAAAATCTCGATAACTTCGCGGTAAAGAGCCACCAAACCGTCAATCAGAGGAGAATCTTTGGGGAGGGGCGCGTACATTAACGGGAAGTAAGCGGCGGTAAAGTTTGGTTGCAGGAGAATAGCTTTTTGGTGACAGGCGACTGCTGCGGCAATTTGGCCGTTTTGTTGCAGGGCTTTTCCTAAATCGTGGTAAGCTGAGGGCGAATTGGGATTTTGGACGATCGCATTTTCGTAAAGCGCGATCGACTGTTGCAATTTTTCGCGATCGTCGTTTAAGCTGTTCTGCATTTAAATTGTATTTTAAGAAACAATCAAATTATTGTGGGGCGATGCTCCGACGCTGCCCAAAATAGGCAATTTATCCCATTATTTTGCGTGTCTTTAGAAAAGATATTTGAAAGTATTATCCTCTCGCCCGGGCTTCGCTAATATCAAATCCCGTAGCATCGGAATTATTCATCTCTCTCTTCTCTCTCTGCGCCCTCTGCGTTCTCTGCGGTTAAATCATTCCGATACAATTGGAAACGATATAATACCAATTTAATGTGAAGTTGCATATATCCCGATCCCCCTAAATCCCCCTTAAGAAGGGGGACTTTGATCGGAATCTTGTCCCCCCCTTATTAAGGGGGGTTAGGGGGGATCGGATTTCGGAATTCTACGGGGCCTCATAAAAAATTGGTATAACCGCAAAACTCATACAGGAATCCTGTAATAACCGCGCATCATCACCTTAACATCCAAATGCTTCATATCTGCCGTAGAAGCATCGTGAATCATATTTTCAGTCGGTGCAATATAAGCCTCACCCGGTGCAATTCTCAGCTTCACCACCGGATATTCTGGGTAGCGCTGAATAAACTGATAAGTTAACTGTCGCGTCCAAGGTTTCCCAAGATCAGCATCAGAACATCCCAGCATTTGAAAAATGTCCATCTCCGTCAAATTCACAAACAAAAAATAACGGCTATCCCGCCCTAAATTCACACAAATCCGATTAGTAGCCTCCTGCTTTTTATCCAGGGGCAGATTGTCCCAACTATCAGTATGCAAACCGTTGCGACAACCGCGTTTGTTATCAATTGTCGCCGTACTCAATCCCGGCTGTCGGCCTCCCATACCGCTGATAACTGGTGGCGAATCCGACAGACAAAAAGGCTTAAAATAGTCAATTAGTCGATCGAGTATCTGTCCGCATTTTTCCTGAGACTTAAACTCAGCCACCTGTAGGGGAGTGGTTAGCGAAGCGATAGCAGTATCAGCCAACAAAGCCAAAACATCCGCAGGTAAACGCACAATTCCCACACCCGCATAGTGGGGTGGCGGTTCGTCTGTCCAAAGCAGGGCCGACTCTGCGGGCGTCGGTTCCCTCCAAGGTTCTCTGGGCATAAAAGCACCTTCACAATACTGAAGGCGATCGGGCGAAGTGTCAACAGCTAGCTGCGTACCCGAACTCAGCCACACTCGGGGAATTGTGCACTCTTTTGTAGTTTCTAACTCCCGATTTTGACAGCGATAAATTACTATACTTTGACGGAGATTGCACATTATTTAATATTGCTCAATCGCACTTATTAAAAACCCGTTCGTAGTAAGGACTTTAGTCCTATCTTCCCAGTTTCCCGTTCGTAGTAAGGACTTTAGTCCTATCTTCCCAGTTTCCCGTTCGTAGTAAGGACTTTAGTCCTATCTTCCCAGTTTCCCGTTCGTAGTAAGGACTTTAGTCCTATCTTCCCAGTTTCCCGTTCGTAGTAAGGACTTTAGTCCTATCTTCCAAGTTTCCCGTTCGTAGTAAGGACTTTAGTCCTATCTTCCAAGTTTCCCGTTCGTAGTAAGGACTTTAGTCCTATCTTCCAAGTTTCCCGTTCGTAGTAAGGACTTTAGTCCTATCTTCCAAGTTTCCCGTTCGTAGTAAGGACTTTAGTCCTATCTTCTAAGTTTGTAAAGCAAGGACTGAAGTCCTGACTACGAACTTTTGAGGACTGAAGTCCTGACTACGAACTTTTGAGGACTGAAGTCCTGACTACGAACTTTTGAGGACTAAAGTCCTGACTACGAACTTTTGAAGACTGAAGTCCTGACTACGAACTTTTGAGGACTAAAGTCCTGACTACGAACTTTTGAGGACTAAAGTCCTGACTACGAACTTTTGAGGACTAAAGTCCTGACTGCGAACTTGGAAGGACCAAAGTCCTTACTACAAACTTTTTATACTTTGACAATCTTGCTTAGTGAGTGCAATGCGTGCAGTGAGTGCAGTGAGAACACATCGCCCCAACCTCAAACCCTTCAGCATTCTGGAACTGCCACAGAGTTTGTGTTAAAGTTGTGCGATCGACATTCTGGCGAGGAACGGAAGAAAGAGTCAAGACACGGGCTTCGTCGTCTGTGCTTTCCACCAAAATTTCGCCCTCAGCAACCTTAATAGCATCTCGGTGCAAGATGCTGATCCCGAACATTCCAGTCATTCCCAATTCTGACAGTTTACCCGCAATTTCATGGAGAAATTCCGAGTTATTGACAACTGCTGCTGAGCGTTCAACTGCTGCCGACACAGCTTCAGTAACGCGGACAAATTCTAAGGGAAACCAAACCAATTCGCCAGATGCTTGATTTTGTTCCACCTTCCACATATAAGGAATAGCATCGCCGTAGTCTGCGGTTGGCTTGACATAAGCATTGTTGCCATCAAACTCTTCAACCAACCTCTCGTTATCCGAGAGGTCAAAGTGTTTGTGAAGCAAGCAGATACCAACCTGTTTTTGCAAGCCATGACTGCGGATGATAGCACCGAGTTCGGTCATGTTGTCTTGGGCTTGTTCCAGCAGGTCTCTTGCCGTGAAAAAATGATCTAAACTATCGAAAACATCTGGCTTGTAAGATGTCAGCATACAGGTTTAGGTTCCTTCTAAATATTCACTAAGTAGACGATATTTAACTTTTGCTCAAATGTCAACTAATTGCTCGCTATTCGCAGATTAATCTTTCTTATGCGTGAATATACCGGGATTTTATGAAAAATACCAAAACCTGTTGCTGTTGTAGGCTCTAAGCTAAAATAAATATAAAATATCAGACCTAAAATCCCTTAAAATGGTATATTCACCTGCTCCTTGGCACCTGCAAGGTTATGCTGTTCAGACTTTGCAATTGGTAGATGTAGCACGAGTGCGCCCCTTGGTTCCCCCTGAGTTAGAAATTGTCTGTTTATTGCCAGGAAAAACGCTAGGTGGCATTTATATATCCTCCTACGGGCTGGGTTCCGTGATGGAGTACAATGAGTTAATTGTAGTTAGCGCGATCGCCAGTTATGCAGGAAAATGGGGCGCTTGGATTTCGCACATCTACGTAGACAACCCTAACTCAGTAGCTGGCGGGCGCGAAATTTGGGGACTTCCTAAAGAATTAGCTCAATTTAATTGGGAAGGCAGCGATTCGGTAAAAGCATCACCGCTAGGCTACCGCGTCACAGTTAGCCAAGGAAATCTGCAACTGTGCAGTCTCAATTACAGCCAACAAAGTTTTGTATTTACCCTACCTTTTAGCGGAAATGTTTTTAGCGCCGATCGCACAAATTTGCTAATGTTTAAAGGAGATTTTCAGTCTCGCACCGGCTTGATTAAAGGCGAAATAGAAATACCTGAAAATAGTCATTTTGCCAGTTTGAAGTTAGGTCAGCCATTGCTCGCAGTTGGCTGCGAAGAGATGCGTTTAATTGCAAGTGCGCCCGAAGTTGTGGGAAACATAGCTGCTGAATTCAGTTATTAGCTGGAATCGGTAGGTGGGCAATATAAATATATAGCGGCTATCAGAAAGATTCGCGGACGTTGTTGGGCTTGGGCCCTCTGGGTTTATGTGGCTGTAGAAGCTTTCAGTAATAACTCATCTTTTTTAGAAAGGCTATATCTCAATACAGTTTACTTAAGAAAAATCTGACTTGCCCAAAATGGCTATATTGCCAGAAAATCGTCAGATGAAATTCATCAAAAGCATTAAGTAAACCGTATTGAAATACAATCCACTCCATCAAGAGAAGAGTTTTGAACCGTATTGGGGCGCTTTTGGCGCAGAGGGAAGAGTATTGCGAGGGTTTTGGAAAAAAACCTTTTATCCCTCCCCTCTCTGTGTTCTCTGTGTTCTCTGCGGTAAAATATTCTTAATATCTACTTCACCTCTTTATAATCCAAAAATCGTCAGATGAAATTCATCAAAAGCGTTAAGTAAACCGTATTGGGCTATATCTTTAAAAAAGTCCTTTAATCAAATCTTGGAACTGGCAGGAAAGCCCATTCCTAGCTATTTTTTTCCAAGGTCTAATGCCACGTTACTTTACTCAAATTAAAGGGAGCATCTCTGTTTTCCAAAAAACATTTTTTTATTACAGTGCTGTCGCGATCTTGGGACAGCTCGCACTATAAATGCCAAACTGAGATGCTCCCGCTCTTGTCTATCTCAAAGAGCGCTAAAGCGCAACAACGTACCTAATACAAAACTGAGATGCACTCAAATTAAATGCCAGCGCCCGGAGCCGCTTCGGCACCCATTTCTAAAACTGTACCGCGCAGAAAATCAATTTGCTTTTGAAAGTCCATGCCTTGAATCTTTCCTAATAAAGCTTTTCCAGCTTCGGGAAGTTGATAGTCAGGAGGGACGGGAATAATAGTTTCTTCATCCATTCCCACCTTCTACAGTAAGGTTCGTAGTGAGGACTTCAGTCTTTCTTGATTTTTGTGGACTAAAGTACTCACTACCAACTTTCTACAGTAAGGTTCGTAGTGAGGACTTCAGTCCTTCTTAATTTTTGCGGACTAAAGTCCTCACTACGAACCTTTTTTTACCGTTGGAACCGAGATGATAGGATTCCCAAGAAAATAGGCTGACAAACAGCCAGCCTAGAATCAGGAGAAGCTTAATTGAAACTTGTGGAAATTCTAGCTAAACAAACCCGAAATACCGCCGACTGCTATTGCTCCAGCCAAAGCCGAAACCACCACAGAAGTTAGAGCCGTACCGAACAACCACCAAGCAGCAGTTGCGGCGGCTTCCCGCGCATCTTCTGCATGCTGCTTGGTCTTGTTTTTGATCTCTTTAATCCGTTTTTTGGCTTCACCTTGCAGGCGTTCGGCGCGCAATATAACGCTGTCCCGGGCTCCTTCCATTTGGTCAACAATTCGGTGAGCGTCTGTCTCGGAAATATCAGAACGAGAACTCAGCAGCGCTACTAAAGTACCGCGATCGAATTCACCCAAACGCTGTTTAATCGCGTCAAATCCGGCCTGCGGATCGTCAAATACTTTGCGGAAGTCCCGCTTGATTCCTTCGTAATTGAGCTCTGGCCGATCGAGCGAATTGAGGTAATCCCGGATTTTTGAGAAAATACCGTCAATTGTTGACTGGAACTTGTCTTGTACCATTTGAATTTGTTCGACAAACTCGTTGCGTACAGATTCAATACGATCGGCAATTTGGTTAGCTTCCTCTTCCGAAATGTCTTCCCGCTGGGACAGGAATGCTACCAGCGTACCGCGATCGAAGTGCTTCAGCCGATCGCCCAAACTTTGCATCCCCGCTCCCGGTTCGTTAAACAGCAACTGCAAATCGCGCTTGATACCATCAGGATTGAGTTCTTCCTTGTCCGTATTCCGCAGGTAATTTTCCAAACTTCCTTGGAAATCCTTGACAGTTTTTTGAGCGCGAGATGCCAAGCGGCGGGGCGATTTCACGATGCTGCGAATTGAATCTTGCACGCGATCGATCGTCCGATTTATCTGTTCTTCGCTCAAATCTTCTCGCTGCGAAAGCAACTTGACCAAGGTTTCGCGATCGACCTGAGAAAGTCTTTCCCGCAGCGCCAAGGCACCTTCTTTCGGATTTTCAAACAATTTGGTCAAATCCCGATTGATGCCTTCAGGATCGAGTTCTTCCAGGTTCGTATTCCGCAGGTACTCGCCAATTTTGGCCGTAACTTCCTCGTACTGCTGCTTAGCTTTGTCTGCAACAATTTGCGGTGCGTGGATAATGTTGTCGCGCACGGATTCGATTTTGTCGATCGCCCCATTTACCTGTTCCTCGCTGAGATCTTGGCGCTGCGACAGCAATTGCACCAGAGTATCGCGATCGAATTGAGACAAGCGTTCTCTCAGCGCTTTCAAGCCAGCTTGCGGGTCGCTTAACAGCGTTTGAAACTCGCGCTCGATCGCTTCAGGATTGAGTTCTTCCTTATTAGTATTGCGGAGATACTCTTCTACCTTTTGGCGCACTTCTTGCGCTTTCGATTTCGCTTGCTCTTGCAATTCTTGAGCTTTGGAAATTACGCGATCGCGCGAACTTTCCAGACGCCCGATTAACTGATCCGCTTCCTCAGGGCTGAAATCTTCCCGCTGGCCGAGTAACTGCACCAAGGTATCGCGATCGAAGTGTGACAGGCGATCGCGCAAAGCCTCAAAACCAGCATCGCGATCTTCCAACAGCGCTTGGAAGTCCTTCTCGATACCTTCAGGATTCAATTCTTCCTTACCAGTCGATCGCAAATAATTCTCAATCCGGCTGTGCAAATCCTGAGACTGTTCCTCACCAGCAGCACCTTGCACAATTTCCAGAACTTCTTGGCGCACGCTTTCAAGCTGTTCAGAAATTTCCGCAGCCTGTTCCTGACTGAAGCCCTCGCGGCGGCCCAGAATGCCTGCAAAATACTCAGGATTTAACATCTCTAACTGGCGCAAAACAGCTCCCGGAGAAGCTTCGGCATCGTAAATAACATCCCTAAATTCCTGCTTGATAGTTTCTCGGTTGAGATGCCAAGGTTGAGCATTCAGCAAGTAATTTTCCACATCAGCCTTAGCCGTATTGAAAGGCAGCGCAGGCACTTTGTCGCCCACCTTAGAAGCCAAAAATTTAGCTTGTTCCTTGCCTTTTTCAGTCAATTGCTGTAACTGACCAGAGATTTTTTCCACATCCAAATCCGACAAATCCGTCCGCGACAAAACAGTGCCGACAAGAGCTTCTACACCCATCTGCATCGCGCGCTTCATGCCGCTGCTGGATTCCGATTTGTTTTCCCGAGTTTCCAGAATTTGAGATAGCTTGGCATTCAGTTCATCAGACTTCAGCAAATCTGGAGCCGCAAATTTCAGAAAATCAATCAATTCTAAATTCGGGTCTTTCTTATCTTGCTGCTTGCCGAAAGTTTGCTTCCAAACACCTTCGAGTTGGTCGGCCACTTGATTGACTTCATCCTTAGAAAAATCGCTGCGGCTGCTAATTAAATCCACAAAAGTCTGGCGGTTAATATTCTTCAGAACATCGCTTCCCGCCAGAGATTTGATATCAGTATCGCCCAGCAACTTTTCAAATTGACCGCGAATTTCCTTAACATCCAGCTTCGGTAACTGCAAAGAACCGACATAATCTTGGATGGTTTCGCGAATGCTATCAGGGTCTACAGCCGAGCCCAACTCGCGGCGGACAGCAGCCACAGACGCCTCTACAGTGTTGACCATTTGGTCGCTAGCCATCTTGCCGCCGATCGCGGAACCAGCAGTACCCATGACACCTTGAATGCCGGAAAAAGCAGTTTTAATCAAGGAACCAATCATCGAACCGACGGCGCTAGAACCGAGCCATACCAGCGTTAAAAAGTACGCCGACCAAATGACCACACCAATAATTGCCGCTCCGTCTACCGAGGCAATTGAAGTTAGTTTGACCGCCAGAAAACAAGCTAAAAATAAAGCTAGGTTAACTGTAACTAAAATCCAACCGCCGACCAAGCCTTCGATCTTGCGAACTTTAGTACCCAAAGTTTCGGACTCATCATCGTCATCGTCGGGTAAAGCCTCGTCCCAGTTGGAGATTTTAGCAGCGATCGAGAAATTTGTTAACAGGAATTGGAAGCCAAAAGCCATGATGACTCCGGCGATTAATGCCACAAAAAACTGAGGACTCAGAAACATCAGCCCTCCGAGATCGGGGTGGTCAAACGGGACATCTATTTCTACTGGCATTTGAGCAATATTGAATTTGGGACTGTACAGCGACATTAATAACTCGCTTTCAAACATAAATTACCTCCTAAAGTTTGATGCCGAATTAGGCATATTGAAATCTGCCCCTAACTTTTAACTAGGGGATTTGGGACTTTTTAGATGGTGGTTTGTTTTGTCAGGCTTTATCTTACAGAAGCCTTGATTCGTGCAATCTGGATGAGTAGTAAATCAGTTATCTAGCTATGTCATCCTTACTGCTGATTATGGCCTTTGAAGCTGAAGAATAAATCCCTCTAAAGTCAGAAATGGGTTTTTTTGTGAGTAATACCAGCAGAGTTCGCCCAAAAAAGGCAAGTTTGAAGTGGGGGCGATGGCTACAAATTATCAATAGCAGTCAAGTACGATAGAGTGCAGGCTACATATAGTAGAGTGCGCTATTGAGTTAGGATTCCGTTTGATTTTCCGGGAGAAAACGAGCTAGTAATTTCGGGCGATCGAGCTGCATACTCAGTCGCGCGCTCTCGATGGGTTCTAGTTGAATCAAAGGCTCAATTATTTGGGCTAATTCTTCATCAATTTCGCCAAATCTTACTTGTAATATACTCTCAAGAATCTCGCGTTTACTTTGCTGAATACCTTGCTGAATACCTTGCTGAATAACTTGCTGAATAACTTGCTGAATACCTTGCTCGATACCTTGCTGAATACCTTGCTCGATACCTCGCTGAGTTGCTTCTTCAAGCCGTTGTAAATACAGCGGTGACAGTTCCATAATTAACTCCGGATTTTCTAGACAATAAATAATAAAGTGATATTTAGCGCACCCTACAGATTGTAAAGTGCGCTGCTGAGTCAGGATTCCGGTTGATTTTTTTCTTCAAAATGAGCTAGCAATTCAGAGCGATCGAGCTGCCTAATTAGTCGCGTGCGATCGAGGGGTTCTAGCTGAATCAAAGGCTCGATTATTTGGGCTAATGCTTCATCAATTTCGCCAAATTTAACTTGTAGCATACTCTCAACTATCAGGCGTTGACTGCGCTGGATACCTTGCTGAATACCTTGCTGGATACCGCGCTGCATACCTTGCTGCATACCGCGCTGAGTTGCATCTTCCAATCGTTGCAAGTAGAGGGGTGACAGTTCCATAATTAACTCCCGATCTTCTCGATCCGTGTCTTGGCGAACTTCTAAAATCGTTCGCAAGTTGTACAACAATTCTAACGCGTTCAACCGAAACAAATTATCAGACGGTAATTCTCTCAATTCGGCAACCGCTTGCTTCTGCACGTTTCCCTTCCCCAAAACTCTCAGCCACAGCGTTTCGGGAGTGCGGGGGAGTTGGTGAATAACAATGATTGCTGCTTTCAGAGACACATTCAAAAAATAAACTCCACTTACCCAATTTTCAGGTTCAGAAGTCGCCCCAAATCCAGCTAACATCGCATCGGAAACAGTCGGCGACAGTATCCAGAGTTGGGGCAAATCAGCCTCTGCAATCCGGGTATTATCTCTAGTGGCGACTCGTTCATATTCAGCATGGACATCAAAGAGTTTACCCAGACAACTGCGAATTTCTCCGGTTTGCACAGGACTGCGGAATGGTTCAATTACAGCGGGTTTTGCTGCAATTTGACCCAGAATGCCGAGGGCTGTTGGTTCTACATCTGGTTCCGCTTTCGGGGCCAATAAAACGTCAATCTGCCTCACTTCTCCAGCAATGTCATGGCTGGTTGCGACATTACCGAGAGGGGTTAATAGTTCTTTGAGATATTGTTTTGCGAATTGATCGTGAATGAATCTGGTCATGAGAATCGTCAGCTATAAACAGTTTAAAAATTTCACTATCAAGGGTGCATCTCACTTTTGAAGAGGGCGAAGCATGACCGGATATAAGTTATTAGTTATAATCCCATATTGATTGCGGTCATGCTTCGCCCCTACAAACATATTTGCCTTGCGCCAGATGCACCCACTCTCAACTGTCAACTGTCTACTGTCAACTGTCAACTGTCAACTGTTTGCAACATTTACCCTCACAATTGCGCCTGCTGCGAATACAGCCGTACTCCTCAAAACGTTCGCTGTGTTTGCGAACAGTAGGATAGGCTACCAGATGTAAAGGAATTCCGATTAGTTTGTAAACCAATCGACCAGCAGCATGAAGAATATCCCAAGTTTCGCTTAAGTTAGGTTCTCGCACAAATTCTCCAATTTCATCTTGTAATGCAATCCACTGAGATTGCAGAGTAGGATGGTGACAATTATCAAATGCTGTCATACCTTTTTGATAACTTTTCCAAAGTTTATTCATAGATTTCATCAAATCAGGCTGAGTTCTGATAATATCAGAAGTTAATCTGAGATGACAATTATCCGGTATTTTAAGGAAATCAGCCAATGCGACTCTCTCAAATGCTTTTCGTCACCCTGCGGGAAGACCCCGCAGAAGCAGAAATCCCCAGCCACAAACTATTACTCCGTGCTGGATACATCCGACGCATCGGTAGCGGTATTTACGCTTATCTCCCTTTGATGTGGCGAGTTCTCAAAAAAGTATCCCAAATTGTGCGCGAAGAAATGGACGCTACCGGCGCTCAAGAATGTCTCCTCCCGCAACTGCAACCTGCCGATTTGTGGCGGGAATCCGGCCGCTGGGATACCTACACTCAAGCTGAAGGTATCATGTTTGCTCTGACTGACAGGCAGCAGCGAGAAGTTGGACTTGGCCCAACTCACGAAGAGGTAATTACTACAATTGCTAAGGATATGATTCGTTCTTATCGGCAATTACCCGTACATCTCTATCAAATTCAAACTAAGTTTCGTGATGAAATTCGCCCGCGTTTTGGGTTGATGCGCGGTCGCGAATTTATTATGAAAGATGGCTATTCTTTTCACACGAGCGAAGAAAGTTTGAAGAAAACTTATCAGGATATGGCTCAAGCTTATAGCAATATGCTGCGCCGATCTGGCTTGGAATTTCGAGCGGTAGATGCTGATTCTGGTGCGATTGGTGGCTCTGGTTCTCAAGAGTTTATGGTGCTGGCAGAAGCGGGAGAGGATGAAGTTCTCTATACTGAAGATGGTCAGTATGCTGCTAATGTGGAGAAGGCTGTGTCGATGCCTGCTGATGCCCAAGCTTCGCCTTTTGCAAGTTACGAAAAGCGGGAAACGCCGGGAACTGAAACAATTGCTAAACTTTGCAAGTTTTTGAAGTGTTCTCCGACGCAAGTTGTCAAAAATGTGCTTTATCAGGCTGTTTATGATAATGGTATGACTGTCTTGGTGTTGGTAAGCATTCGCGGCGACCAAGATGTGAATCAGGTAAAGTTGCTGAATGAATTGACAAAGTTGGCGGGAAATTATCAAGCTAAAACAATCCTATTTTTGACGGTTCCTGATGCGGAAGCTCAAAGAAAATGGGCGGCTAAATCTTTGCCTCTGGGTTATATCGCTCCGGATATTGCTGATGATTATATCGCTGGGAACCCCCCCCAACCCCCCCTTGGTAAGGGGGGGCAACAAGACTCAAATCCCCCCCTTGGTAAGGGGGGGCAACAAGACTCAAATCCCCCCCTTGGTAAGGGGGGGCAAGGGGGGGTATCTCCTAAGTTTTTGCGTTTGGTCGATCGCACTGCTGTCGATTTAACAAACTTTGTCACTGGTTCTAACGAGTCAGGATACCACGTGGTCGGCGCCAATTGGGGTAAAGAATTTACGCTACCAGCAATGGTTGTGGGCGTTAGAAGTGCCAAAAAGGGCGATCGGGCGGTGCACAATCCCGAACAAACTTTGCAAACCGCCAGAGGCATCGAAGTCGGCCACATCTTCCAATTAGGCACCAAATACTCGCAAGCCATGGGGGCCACCTACACCAGCGAACAAGGCGAAGAAATGCCGTTTATCATGGGCTGCTACGGCGTCGGCGTGTCGCGGCTGGCTCAATCTGCGGTAGAACAATCCTACGACAAAGACGGAATAATCTGGCCAGTGGCGATCGCGCCGTATCACGCCATCATTAGCATCCCCAATATTTCCGACGCCCAACAAGTAGAAGTCGCCGAAAAACTCTACAATGAACTCAACCAATCCGGAATTGAAACCTTACTAGATGACCGCGACGAACGAGCAGGAGTTAAATTCAAAGATGCAGATTTAATCGGCATTCCCTATCGCATTGTTCCGGGTCGTTCGGTGAAATTAGGGAAAGTTGAAGTTGTGGAAAGAGCAACTCACAAAGCCCATGAAATTCTGATTGAGGAAGTCAATTCTACTTTAAAACAGTGGATTGATGCTGCCATCAAATAAGTTTTTGTAACGGTAATACCAATTTAATGGGTCGTTGCATATATCTCGATCCCCTAAATTCCCCTGGTGGGAGGGGGGACTTTGACCGGAATCTTGTCCCCCCCTTAATTAAGGGGGGTTAGGGGGGATCGGATTCGGGAGTAGCCTCACAAAAAATTGGTATAAGGTGCTTGCTGCACCTACATTGAGGCTAGCAAGGTGCTTGTGGCGCACCCTACATAAACTTATATAAAACTTAAAACTCGACATGAATCTGAACCTAAATCAGTTTCTTCGATTCCCTCAATCCCGAATAGGGCGCTACTTAACCCAAGTAACTCTCGTGGCGATCGCTTACGCCGTGGGGGCGAGGCTAGCATTTGCAATTCAAGGTGTCAATCCCTTTGCTTCCTCGGTGTGGCCGCCCGCAGGAATTGCACAAGCCGGACTTTTATTGTTTGGCCCAAAAGCCTGGCCTGCGATTGTTTTGGGTATATTTTTCCTCAATTTAGTTAACCCAAGCGAACAGATATTTGCAATTTGGGTGGGAGGCAACGTAGGAGCAGTTTTGCAAGCTGTTTTTGCAGCCACTGTGCTGCGCTGGCTGGGGTTTCGTCCGTCTCTAGAACGTTTGAAAGATGTAGTTAATTTAATTTTATTGGGCGGTTTAGTTTCTACTCAGATTAGTTGCACTATTGGCGCGTTTTCCATATATTTAGCTGGTCAAGTAGATTGGGCAGAATACTGGTCGCTCCGGTGGAATTGGTGGCTGGGAGATGCAATGGGAGTTTTAATTTTAACTCCTTTGATTTTAATATTTTTGCGTCCTAAGGCAACCGCCGATCGCTTAAAAAGACAAACCGAACTCCCTAAAAATTATTTAATTTGGCGGGGAGTATGGTTAATATTATTAATTGGGGTAAGCTGGCTTGTCTTTGAGTCAAAAAATGAAGCTTCTATTTCTCGCTATCCCCTGGAATATTTGCCGTTTCCTTTGATAATTTGGGCGTCGCTCCAATTCGGTCAGCGGGCCGCTGTCTTAGGATCGTTTATTGTGTCAAGTATCGCAATTTTTGGCAGTTCTCACGGAGCTGGGCCATTTATAGCTAAAGCCGAAAATATCAGTCAGGCTATCTTATTTTTACAAGCTTTTATGGCGGTAGTTACGATTACTTCGTTGTTATTAGCCGCGACGGTAGCCGAACGCGCGGAGGCAGAAAAATCTCTGCGAGTAAGCGAAATTAAATATCGAGAATTGGTGGAAAATGCTAACAGTATTATTGTCAAACTAGCTCCCGACGGCACGATTACTTTTTTTAATGAGTTTGCAGAAATATTCTTTGGCTACAATCAGGAAGAAATCCTGGGGAAAAGTGCTGTGGGAACAATCATTCCCATGAGCGACATCGAAGGGAATAACTTAGAGTTGGTTTACAATCAGATTTTACAAAATCCCGATCGCTTTACTAGCTATGAAAATGAAAATATCCGGCGCAGTGGCGATCGCGTTTGGGTGTCTTGGGCAAATAAGCCGCTGGTTGATGCAGCAGGAGAACTTTTGGGCATTCTCTGCATCGGGACAGATATCACCGATCGCCGAAAAGCTGAAATAGAGCTCCAAAAACTGAACGAAAAGCTGGAAATCCGAGTTGCAGAACGGACAAATGCCCTGAAACAAAGCGAACTTCAGCTACAGAAACAGAAATCGGCATTAATTGATTTAGCCAAAAATAAAGCGCTGAATCAAGGCGACTTAACCAAAGCGCTTCAAGAAATCACTGAAACTGCTAGCCGTACTCTGGAAGTTGCGCGATCGAGTATCTGGTTGTACGATCGCCCTAAATCGAAGATGGAGTGCCTGGATTTGTTCGATCGCGCTCTCAACCAGCACTCAGACGGTTTAGAATTATCAGCAGCAGACTATCCTGTCTATTTTCAAGCACTCCGAGAAGAGCGCGCAATTGCTGCCTTTGACGCGCAAAAAGATTTTAGAACTCGAGAATTTGTAGAATCTTACCTAATTCCGTTCGGCATCACTTCCATGCTAGATACGCCGATTCAAATAGGCCCAGAAACAGCAGGAGTTCTCTGTTTGGAACACGTAGGAATGCCCCGTTATTGGACTATCGAAGAACAAAGTTTCGCTGTTTCTCTAACAGATTCTGTAACTTTTGCAATGGAAGCGCGAGAACGCCAGCGCGCTGAAGCAGCACTGCGGCAAGCTGAGGCAAAATACCGCAGCATATTTGAAAATGCGATCGTTGGCATCTTTCAAACTACTCCAGATGGAGAATATCTTAGCGTCAACCCAGCTTTAATTCGCATTTATGGTTACAGTTCCTGTGAGGAAATGCTGGAAAAGTTAACTGATATCAACCGCCAGCTATATGTAGACCCAGAACGCCGCGCCGAAATCATCGAATTAATGCGAAAAAACGGCAAAGTATCGGATTTTGAATCTCAGGTTTACCGTCAAGGCGGCAGTATAATTTGGATTGCCGAAAATGCTTATACTGTCTCTGATAGACATGGCAATTTACTTTATTACGAAGGTACTGTTCAAGATATCACAACTCGCAAAGAAGCTGAGGCAGCTTTGCGTTTAGAACAAGAAAAATCTGATCGTCTCCTGCTGAACATTTTACCGAAACCGATCGCCGAAAGACTCAAACAAGACCAAAGCATCATCGCCGATACTTTTGCAGAAGTTACAGTATTGTTTGCAGATATAGTCGGTTTTACGCAAATTAGCTCCCAAATTTCTCCGCCGGAATTAGTTTCCTTGCTTAACGACATTTTTTCGACATTCGATCGCCTAGCCCAAAAGCACGGATTGGAAAAAATTAAAACCATTGGTGACGCTTATATGGTAGTAGGAGGGCTGCCGATGCCCCGCAGCGATCACGCAGAGGCGATCGCCCAAATGGCCCTGGATATGCAGCAGGCGATTATTGACTTCAGCAATACCAACAATCAAGATTTCAGCATCAGAATCGGCATCAACAGCGGCCCGGTTGTCGCCGGAGTCATCGGCATCAAAAAATTTATCTACGATTTGTGGGGAGACACAGTTAACACCGCTTCCCGTATGGAATCTCACGGCTTACCCGGTCAAATTCAAGTTACATCTGCAACTTACGAGCGATTGCAGGACAAGTATTTATTAGAAAGTCGCGGCACCATTGAAGTCAAAGGCAAAGGCGAGATGAACACTTATTTTATCACAGGAATCAAGTTATAAAATAAGGAAGATGAAACAGGCAAAAAGGAAGAATCAATAGTAGTTGTAGGGTGTGTCGCTAGTGAAAAAAAACTCAATTTGAATCAACTTTTTGAGTAGCAACGCACCTGTGCTTAGCTCGTACAAACAAAGCCAACAATTCTATTTAAATAATTAAAAATCTTCTAATAGTTTTGACGGTTGGTATAGTTAGTTGAAAATATAAAAGTCACTATGAACCAAAACAAAAATCAATTTATGCGATTTATTCAATCTATAAATTGGCAATATTTAGGAAAAATAGCTGTCATTGCCTTTGCTTACGCTTTAGGAGCTAAAATAGCATCTTCAATCCCCGGCGTGAATAAATTAGCTACCTGCGTCTGGCCGCCCGCAGGAATTGCCCAAGCAGCAGTTTTATTATTTGGTCGGCGCCTTTGGCCGGGAATAGCTTTAGGCGTATTTTTTTACGAGACTCTCAACCTCAAAATATCCTTAATAAATGCAACAATTAGTGCTTTTTGCGGTTGTTTGCAAGCTTTATGTGCATTTACTTTGCTGCAACAGTTCAAGTTTCGCCCCTCACTGGCTCGACTAATTGATGTAGTCAATTTAATCTTTTGCGGTGCTGTAGTTGCCACTCAAATCAACTGCACTCTCGGCACGCTGCGGCTGTGTTTGACTGGTCTTATTGACTGGAGAGAATATTGGGAAATTCGGTGGAATTGGTATCTTGGAGACACATTAGGAGTTTTGATTTTTACTCCGATGCTGCTAATTTTTTACCAAAAAATAGCGACACGCAATCAACAAATAATTAAGATTAAAACACTTGTAAATATAATTTTGTGCGCCATATGTTGGCTACTATTAATAATAGTAAGTTGGCTAGTATATACATCAAAAACTAATAGCAATCTATCCGGCTATCCCCTAGAATACTTGCCATTTCCGTTGGTGATTTGGGCAACCATTCAATTCGGTCAGCGCGGGGCTGTTTTAGCATATTTTATTGTATCCAGTATTGCCATTTGGGGAGGTTCTCAGGGAGGTGGCCCGTTTATTGCCAAAGCCATAAATATTAATCAAGCAATCTTATTTTTGCAGGCTTTCATGAGCGTAATTGTAATTACTTCGCTGCTGTTAGCTGCCACAGTAGCAGAACGCGCATCAGCAGAGGATTTGCTGCGGCAAAGCGAAGTTAAGTATCGGGAATTGGTCGAAAATGCTAACAGCATTATTTTAAAACTAGATACAGAAGGTAATATTACTTTTTTTAACGAGTTTGCACAGAATTTTTTTGGTTACAGAGAACAAGAAATACTGGGAAAACACGCAGTTGGCACAATTATACCCCAGACAGATACAGCGGGAAACGACCTGGCGGTGTTATTGAGCAATATTTTAAATAACCCGGAACAGTATACAACAAATGAAAATGAAAGTATGCGGCGCAGTGGATCTCGCGTTTGCGTATCCTGGGCAAATAAACCGCTGTTTGATGCGGCCGGAAAGTTCGTGGGGCTGCTGGCAATCGGTACGGATATCACAGACCGCAGGCGGGCTGAAATTGCGCTTTGCAAGCTGAATGAAGAGTTAGAATCTAGAGTTGAAGAACGAACTAATGCTCTCAATGAAACTTTAAATGCACTGCGAGTTCAACAGGCACAGTCAGAACGGTTGTTGTTGAATATTTTGCCGGAAGAAATAGCAAATCGGTTGAAGCGGGGAGATAGCACGATCGCAGATACTTTTGCTGATGTTACTGTATTATTTGCCGACATCGTAGGTTTTACTCAATTGAGTGCGCGAGTTTCTCCAACAGAATTAGTTGCGTTGCTGAATGATATTTTTTCGACTTTTGACAACTTAGCAGAAAGGCACGGTTTGGAAAAAATTAAGACGATTGGCGATGCTTACATGGTAGTGGGAGGGCTGCCAATTACTCGCCCCGATCACGCAGAGGCGATCGCAGAAATGGCCCTGGATATGCAGCAGGCAATTATTGAATTCAGCAATACCCACAATCAAGATTTTAGTATCAGAATCGGGATCAATACCGGCCCGGTTGTCGCTGGAGTCATCGGTATTAAAAAATTTATTTACGATTTGTGGGGAGACACAGTTAACACCGCTTCCCGCATGGAGTCTCACGGTTCGCCTGGGTGCATTCAGGTCACATCTACAACTTATCATAAATTGCGAGAAAAGTATTTTTTTGAAAATCGCGGTGAGATCGAAGTTAAAGGTAAAGGGATGATGACTACTTATTTACTGCAATGCAGAAAATTGGTTTAATCAAGGTTTGATCGTTCGGACTTCAGTCCTTTCTTTTCAAGTTTGTAGTGAGGAGTTCAGTCAGGTTTTATCGTTCGGACTTCAGTCCTTTATTTTCACATTTGTAGTGAGGAGTTCAGTGCTTTATTTTGCAATTCAGGAAGAAGGACTCGCATTCCTCACTACGAACGGGTTTGATCGTTCGGACTTCAGTCCTTTCTTTTCTGACTTAGGAAGAAGGACTCGCATTCCTCACTACGAACGTTTGTTTGTAAAAGTAAAGGCGATCGCACTTTTAATATACGCGATCGCCCTATTCTCAACTAACAAGGTTATTTAAAGCTTGTAAAGATTAATTCCAGCTTCCTTAGCCATAATTTCTAAACCCTTGTGCTCCAAGGTTTTAATCGCCTTCGTAGAAAGGTGTAACTTGACCCAACGCTTCTCCTGCGGCCACCAAATCCGCTTCCACTGCAAATTTGCGCCTTGTAACTTGTGAGTGCGGTGGTGCGAGTGAGAAACCGCAAAACCGTTGTTCGCCTTCTTGCCCGTTAGCTGACATTTCCGTGACATATTGCCCTCCAGACTACTTTTTTTGATGCAGCCTTTTATTATAGAGCAACTGCGGACTACCCCCCTAGCCCCCCTTGTTAAGGGGGGGACAAGAAAACCTCCAATCGCTCTCTCAGCAAGGGAAATCAACTTTTGCTTCCGCAGTTGGCTTGCGCTTGGGCTAAGGTATGTTGTTGGGCTTTAGCCCTCTTTCCTAATCTTATAAAGAGGGCTGAAGCCCAACAACGTACCTAGTTTGTTTGACGACTATAAAACCACTCCTCCCTTAGCAAGGGAGGGGGGTTCTTACATTGCACGTTCAGTCAATTTTGTCAAGACATGGTTCGATCGCTCGACAAACTCCTGCATCCCTTCAGCATCGAAACCCTTCTGGGCCATCAAAGCCAAGTCATAAACGTGGTGACAAATCATGCTGGCCAACTGCGCCGAGGGAGACTCGCCGCCGCCTTGAATAATCGCACCCTGACTCAAATTAGCCAGATTTTGAATCAGCGGGTGAGACGTATTCACCAGCAAAACGTGTTCATCGGGGAATTGCGCTGCTTGCTGCTGCAAAAGCGCCGTCATATCGCGCATCCGGCGCAAAGCTTCTGGTAACAGGACGATCGCAGGTGGCGCCGCCTCAGCAGAGTCAGACTTCAAAGCTTCAGTGCGGATGTTCACTTTCGGCTTGTTGAGAGCATTTTGGAACAGTTCTTTAACTTGTTCGCTGCGAGTTTTATTAGTCGCCGGATCGACAATTTCGGCTTCTTTTTCTTTGTCAATTAGCGTGTCGTCGATGTCGGAATCCACCCGCGAGAATTTAACATCTGAGTATTCGCGTTCCAAGAAACTGATAAAGTGCGTGTCAATGAAAGAATCCATAAACAGCACTTCTAAACCTTGGCTTTTGTGCAGGGCGACATAAGTTGCTTGCGACGCAGGTTCAGTGCAGTAAAAGACGCGGTTTTCGTGAGTTTTTTGATTGCGTTCCAAATACTCTTTCAGAGTCGTGTAAGGTTGCGTCGAAGTAGTACCGTCCGATTTTGGAGTGACATCTTGCCACAAATCTCCGTCCTCAGTTTGCACCTGCACTTCTGGCGTTGCAATTTCTGGCTTTTCTGCTGTTGGTTCGTAGGTGCTGCGGTAGATTAAGATATCTTCGACTTGTTTTTTAAATTTGTCATCGTTGAGTGAACCAAACTTGACAAAAGTGCCGATATCTTGCCAGCAGCGGATGTATTCATCGCGGTCATCTCGGTAAAGTTCTTTTAGGCGATCGCCCACTTTCTTCGCAATATAATCAGCGATTCTTCTGACTGTGCGATTGCTTTGCAAAGAACTGCGAGAAACGTTCAGCGGAATATCGGTACTGTCAATGACTCCCCGCAGCGGCATCAAGAATTTTGGAATGATTTCTTCGCAGTGATCGCTGACAAAAACTTGGTTGCAAAATAGCTTGATATTACCTTGGGTAACATCGACATCCGGTCGCAATTTGGGAAAGAAAAGAATGCCGTTGACAATGAAAGGATAATCTGTATTCAGGTGTACCCAAAGTAGCGGCTCGTCTTGAAACGGATAAAGATAGCGGTACAGTTCTAAGTAATCTTCTTTCTGCAAATTGCTGGCTGCTTCCCGCCAAATTGCCTTATGCTTGTTGAGTTCCTCTCCCTCAAATTTGATCGGAACTGGCATGAAATCGCAGTAAGTTTTGATGAGCTGCTTAATGCGAGTGGCTTCTACATATTCTAGTTCTTCGTCTTGCAGAGTGAGAGTAATCGTAGTGCCGCGTTCGGTGCGGGCGGATTCTGATAGTTCAAAAGCGGGTGAACCATCGCAATACCAATGTACTGCTTGCGCGCCTTCTTGGTAAGAAAGGGTGTCTATGTCTACTTTCTGAGCGACCATGAAAGAAGAGTAGAAACCGAGTCCAAAGTGGCCGATAATTGCGTCGTCGCCACTGCCTTGATATTTTTGAATAAATTCTTCGGCGCTGGAGAAGGCGACTTGATTGATGTATTTTTTTACTTCGTCGGCTGTCATCCCGATGCCGTTGTCGGTAATTGAGAGTGTTTTGTTTTCTTTGTCGATCGCAATATTGATTTGTGGTTCGCCAATGTCGCCGCTGTATTCGCCGGAACGGGAAACCATTTTGAGTTTGGCTATGGCATCGACGGCGTTGGAAATTAGTTCCCGCAAGAAGACTTCATGGTCGGTGTATAGCGATTTCTTGATAATCGGGAAAATATTCTCGGTATGGATTGAGATTGTTCCCTGTTCTAAAACTGTCATAATTCTTGGGTGATAATTGTGAGAAATTAACTGTCAACTAAGAGGGCGGGCACGGGGGCACCGCCCCTACAACTGTCAACTGACTATTTAATGATTTTGGGCGATCGCGCTACCTTTTGCCAAAGGGATTACCACAAAAAGATATTCGGTTTCCCCCACATCATAGCTCACAGGGGCAACCGCAGCAGGAATGTAGCGCCTGCGCCCAATTCACTGCGCGCGGTGAGGCTACCGCGGTGCGCGCGGGCTATGGTTTGTGCTATCGCCAATCCGAGTCCCGAACCGCCTGTATGGCGCGATCGAGATTTGTTGACTCGGTAAAAGCGATCGAATATCCGCCCTAAATCTGCCGCCGCTATCCCAATCCCGGTATCTTGCACCTGAATTATCGCCTCGATGTGGCTGCAATCTAAGATTACTGTGACTTTTCCGCCAGCCGGAGTGTATTGAATGGCGTTGACAATTAAGTTAGCAACGAGACGGTAAAGTCGATCGGCATCTCCGACAACATTCAATGGCTGCTGTACGCGGATTTCCGATGTTAGCGCTACCTCGGAGGATCTCGCCAAAGCTGCCAATTCCTCGACCAAATCGCCCACCAAGTCGTTTAAACAACAAAGCTGAGGGATCTCGGATTTTGGTTGAGAGTCCATCCGCGCCAACAGCAACAAATCAGTCACTAAGTCAGTCAATCGTCGGTTTTGGCGATCGACAGTCTGCAAAATTTCCCGTGCTTCTTTCTCATCCAATTGTGGCATCAACAGCGCCGATTCTACTGTGGCTTGAGATGCCGCTAAAGGCGTTCGCAATTCGTGGGCAGCATCCGCCGTAAACTGTTGGATTTGTCGGTAAGAAGCATAAATCGGTTTCATTGCCAATCCTGCCAGCCACCAACTAGAAAAAGCCACCAAAATTAACGCTGTCGGCAATCCTAACTTTAAAATTAATTTAACTGTACTGAGATAACTGTTGAAGTCTTGCAAGCTCCGTCCTACTTGAAAGTATCCCCAATCTTCCAGGGTGTTTGTGTGCAGGGATACAGAAATTTGATGATAAATATTCCCTTTGCTGTCAGCGATTGTTTGCCAGTGTTGCGAGTTAAATCTCGGCGGCAATGTTTCGGGATAAGCGCCTGCTGTAGCAATCAATTTCCCAGAAGAGTCAAATAAACGAATATAGTAATAGCTTTGGTTGATGGCGCTTAAAATATGGCGATCGGCTAACTGTTCTCTAGCGCCGTTAACTCCAATTACGCGGAGGTTTGGCAAAAGTTCATTGACGATTGGTTCCAGGCGTCCGGGCTGCTGTAGCTTGATTTCGAGGCTATCGTGGAGTGTCCCCGCTACCGATTCTAATTCGCGATCGATCGCGATCCAGTGCGCGTGGGCGATCGCCTTATATACACCAAATCCCAGCAAGCTTAAAATCAAACCCATGACTGCGGCATAGGAAATCGCTAATTGCGATCGAGTGCGGTTAAATAGTTTATTTTGATTCACGTTTCATCATTTGCTGGTAATTGGTAATTGGTAATTGGTAATTGATTGGGGATGATATTTTTTATTTACCGCAGAGGACGCAGAGGACGCAGAGAAGGAGAAAAGAGAGAATTAGTAGAAGGGAGGACAATAAATATTATTTTCTTAGTCCGCGGAGGCGGACATCGTTTGTGTAGGCGCGGTTTCAACCGCCGTCTTATCTTTAATTTCTCATTCGGTATCCGACGCCGTGGACAGTTTCAATTAAGTTCGCACAGCCAACTACTTCGAGTTTGCGCCGCAGCAAGCGCACTTGAGCCGCTACCACATTGCTAAAAGTATCTGCGCTGGCTTCCCATATCTGATTCCGAATTTGGTCAGTGGTGACAATTTGGTTCGGATGTTTCATGAAATATTCTAACAATTGAAATTCTTTGTTAGTCAGCGAAATTGTCTGGTTTCTGCCGTTTTGATGGAGATGAAAAGCTGTGCGATTCCCGCAATCTAAGGCGAGATTTCCGATTTGTAGCTGTTGGGGCTGTATTTGGGGCGATCGCCTTTGCAGAGCCCGCAACCTTGCTAACAGTTCCGCCATCCCGAAGGGCTTGACTAAATAATCGTCAGCCCCCGCATCCAATCCCGCCACTTTATCTTCCATCCTGTCTTTGGCTGTCAGCATCAAAACTGGCAAAAAACTATGTTTGGCGCGCAATCTTCGCAGCAATTCTATTCCCGACAATCCCGGAAGCAACCAGTCAAAGATGGCTACGGTGTATTCCGTCCACTGACTGTCTAGATATTCCCAAGCTTCATTCCCATCCTGGGCCCAGTCAACTATGTATTTTTCTTGCTTCAAAGTGCGATCGATCGCCTTTCCTAAATCTGGTTCATCTTCAACTAGCAATATTCTCATAATTTTGCAACCGCTGATATTGGCAGATTAACGCTAATGGTGCAACCGCTATCATAATTTGGTAATTGGTGATTTACAGAAACCCAACTAAGATAATCCTTGCGATACAAAACCCGCCCAATAATAAGGACTGTTAAAGGGCAAATCCTCCTTAGCGCATCCTTCTAACCGCCGTTGCTGCGCTTCTATTTTCCGCGCCGCTTCAAGTAACTTTTGAGACTCATTTTCATTCACCACGCCCCGATGTTTTTCCATTATCGCTGCGTGCAATTCTTCCAGATGCTTCTCTAACGCGCTTTGATATCGCGCCGCAAACTCTTTCCCCGTTAAATTACGCAAGTTTTGCTGTGCTTTTTGCAACGCCAAACTGCGGGACAAACCAGCTTCGCGCCCCTGGTAGTAGAACAGAGATAGCATCGCACTTGCCAAATCTTCTACTGACCATAGCGTACTGACGACACTCCTGGCACCGGCACAGAGAAACCCCACAGAAAGCGTCAGTATTTCATCGGTAACATCGGTAACAGAGAAATGAGTTTCGCAGTTGCAGGTGAAGGCATCCGACAAATCCGGCATTCGCCAACCGGGGGACAGCAATTGTCCCAGTTTCAAGTTACCATCCGCCAGTTGCAGTGCCGATTCTAGGGGTTCGTTGAGGTTCGAGGCGGCGTGGTGGCTGGTGTGGAGGATTTGCACTTGCCGCAACAGGTGTTTTACGCTGTCGATCGTGGCATCCTTGCCTTGCAGCCGCCGCGTGGAGGGAATTTGGTAGGTTTTTGCCAGGGTTTCGCACTCATAACGGGTAAACGGCAAGTCTTCGGTGGCATCTTCCACGATACCCATTATCAGTTGTGCGTGCAGTGGCGGGCGATCGTGGCAATAGCTGAGAATTTGGCAACTGGGGACAACTCGGAGGCGGAATTTGTCGCCGAGATATTGGGTTGGGGGGGAAGTTGGTTGGGTTTTGGGTTGAGGTTTTGGAATTGAGATGCCGCGTGTGGAGTCGCAATTCGTGGAAAGAACCCCCCCTAACCCCCCCTTGGTAAGGGGGGGGACTGGAGGGATTTTGATTGCTTCTGCATTGGGCAAAAGGGATTCGCAAGCATCGCTTGCCTCTTGCCCCGAAAGATCCCCCCCTAACCCCCCCTTAGTAAGGGGGGGGACTGGAGGGATTTTGATTGCTTCTGCATTGGGCAAAAGGGACTCGCAAGCATCGCTTGCCTCTTGCCCCCCCCTTTTTAAGGGGGGCTGGGGGGGATCGCTGGCCTCTGCACAGGGCAAAAGGGACTCGCAAGCATCGCTTGCCTCTTGCCCCCCCCTTTTTAAGGGGGGCTGGGGGGGATCGCTGGCCTCTGCACAGGGCAAAAGGGACTCGCAAGCATCGCTTGCCTCTTGCCCCCCCCTTTTTAAGGGGGGCTGGGGGGGATCGCTGGCCTCTGCACAGGGCAAAAGGGACTCGCAAGCATCGCTTGCCTCTTGCCCCCCCCTTTTTAAGGGGGGCTGGGGGGGATCGCTGGCCTCTGCACAGGGCAAAAGGGACTCGCAAGCATCGCTTGCCTCTTGCCCCCCCCTTTTTAAGGGGGGCTGGGGGGGATCGCCCACAGGCAATGCCGCAAACGGAATTTGATGCAACATCAAATGCGGCACGATAATCAATTCTTCAATCCCATTCAGATACTTAGCAATCAATTCATTCACTTGCAACCGCCCAGAAAGTTCTGCCAAAACACTCCCCATTTTGTCTTTCCATTCCCAGTTTCCTGTATTTCTGAATTCCACATAGGGAATCAACCAGTTTTTCCACAACCAACTTTGCAACACTTCCAATCCTTGTCCTTCGCAGGTGAAGAGTTGGGGCGATCGATCTTTCAACAAGATAAAAATATGGGTGTCATTTTCAGTCGTATAAAAACTCAACAGGGCAGTCTTATTATTATCAATTAACCGCTGAATCTGGGATAAATTTAACGGATCGACTTGGAGTTGTCCCGCCAAAACCGGATCGCGGCGGCGGAGTTCTTGCCAGGTTTGCTGTTTTTCGGTTTCTAATTGTTCGATGGCTTCCTCGTCTGCTTGCAAACTTTCTGGCGTGGCGATGCGCCTCGTGCCTGCTAGTTGTGTTTCTGCGGTTTGATAGGCAAGGGTAAGCAGGTTAATTTGCTGTTGCAGATCGTCGTATTTCTGCCAAGCTTGTTTGAGTTCGAGGTCAATTTCTCCCTGTTCAAAATAGCGGTTACTCGCCATGATATCGCCCAGAGTTTTAGAACGAGAACGTTCGGAATATTCAAGGGCTTTATCTAGTTGACCGTTGTTGATACAGGCTTGCACCATTCTGTAATAAACTCCGATCGCTTCTTTGAGGATTTCGTGGCGGCGTTTGTCGGTAGTTGCCCAGTTGCGGCTTCGTTCAACGGATGCAATGGCTTTTTCGTAACTTTCGATGGCAAGTTGCCAATTTTCGATATCAAAGGCTAGGTTGCCTAAATTGCTACTTGTTCTGAGGCAATCAATGGGAAATGCTTCTGGAGTATAGATTTGCAAAGCAAGAGTGTAAGAGGCGATCGCTAATTCAATATTTTCAGCTTTATCTCCTTTGATTCTGTCACTATACGCAGCCCCAAGATTATTTTGCGTCATTGCCCAATCTTGGGGGAAGGCTTCTGGGGTTCTAACTTGCAAAGCGTGGGTGTAAGCTGCGATCGCTAACTCAATATTGTCAGCTTTATCTCCTTTGATTCTGTCATTGTAGGCAAGCCCAAGATTATTTTGCGTCATTGCCCAATTTTGGGGAAAAGCTTCTGGAGTGTAGATTTGCAAAGCTTGGGTGTAGGCTGCGATCGCAAACTCAATATTGTCAGCTTTATCCCCTTTGATTCTCTTACAATAAGCATTTCCAAGATTATTTTGCGTCATTGCCCAATATTGGGGGAAAGCTTGTGGGGTGAGAACTTGTAAGGCAAGGGTGTAAGCTGCGATCGCAAACTCAATATTGTCAGCTTTATCCCCTTTGATTCTGTGCAAGTACGCATTCCCAAGATTATTTTGCGTCCCTGCCCAATCTTGGGGGAAGGCTTGTGGGGTATAAACTTGCAAGGCTTTGGTGTATGCTTCGATCGCTAACTCAATATTGTCAGCTTTATCCCCTTTGATTCTGTGCAAGTACGCAGCCCCAAGATTATTTTGCGTCGTTGCCCAATGTTGTGGAAAGGCTTGTGGGGTATAAACTTGCAAGGCGTTGGTGTATGCTTCGATCGCTAACTCAATATTGTCAGCTTTATCCCCTTTTATTCTCTTACAATAAGCATTCCCAAGATTATTTTGCGTTTGCGCCAAATCGTAAGGTAAAGCTTGTGTGGTTCTAACTTG
This sequence comes from Microcoleus sp. bin48.metabat.b7b8b9.023, assembly GCF_013299185.1. Lineage (GTDB taxonomy): Bacteria > Cyanobacteriota > Cyanobacteriia > Cyanobacteriales > Microcoleaceae > Microcoleus. Next base: position 53,166 of record NZ_JAAFKG010000032.1, read on the forward strand.
CAAAGCTTTGGTGAAAGCTGCGATCGCTAACTCAATATTGTCAGCTTTATCCCCTTTTATTCTGTCCGAGTACGCAGCCCCAAGATTATTTTGCGTCATTGCCCAATCTTGAGGGAAGGCTTGTGGGGTGTAAACTTGCAAAGCTTTGGTGCAAGCTGCGATCGCTAATTCAATATTGTCAGCTTTATCCCCTTTGATTTTATTACTATACGCAGCCCCAAGATTATTTTGCGTCGTTGCCCAATGTTGTGGAAAGGCTTGTGGGGTGTAAACTTGCAAAGCTTGGGTGTAAGCTGCGATCGCTAACTCAATATTGTCAGCTTTATCCCCTTTTATTCTGTCCCAATACGCAGTCCCAAGATTATTTTGTGTCATTGCCCAACCTTGGGGGAAAGCTTGTGGGGTGTAAACTTGCAAAGCTTTGGTGTAAGCTGCGATCGCTAACTCAATATTGTCAGCTTTATCCCCTTTGATTCTGTTATTGTATGCACTCCCAAGATTATTTTGCGTCGTTGCCCAATGTTGTGGAAAGGCTTGTGGGGTGTAAACTTGCAAAGCTTTGGTGTAAGCTGCGATCGCTAACTCAATATTGTCAGCTTTATCCCCTTTTATTTTGTCCCAGTACGCAGTCCCAAGATTATTTTGTGTCATTGCCCAACCTTGGGGGAAAGCTTGTGGGGTGTAAACTTGCAAAGCTTTGGTGTAAGCTGCGATCGCTAACTCAATATTGTCAGCTTTATCCCCTTTGATTCTGTTATTGTATGCACTCCCAAGATTATTTTGCGTCGTTGCCCACTTTTCGGTATTTTCATCGCAGTTTTGCAAGACAACTGCATGGCCAGCAATGGCAATTTCCTGATTATCGGCGATGTTTCCCAGGGGGAATTCTTGAATACGAAGGCTGATATTTTCAATTAAGACGACAATCAATTCTGCATTTTCTGGGTCTTGGGAAATCAAGCCAGTCGCTACTTCCTGCAAGATTTGGGGAAAATGCATATCCAGTTTATTGAGATGCCGTTGCAATAACCGATCGACTGCTTGGGGATTCTCGTCTATTTCCCCTTCTACTTTTAACAACTCTACCAAGAAGATGAAATATTCTGCTCGCGTCGCTAAACTTGATAAAATCTCCAGCACTTTTGGTAATTGACTGGCAAAATTTAACAACCAATTAATTAATCGCATTTTGCTCTCCCTTCTCTAACAAATCAGCCTCTACCAATACCATCGATTTCAACAACCCGCGATCGACTAAATCTGAATTCGCCTCTAATAATTCCACTTCTTGTCCGTTGGGACACTTGAGGAGAGAGTAAATTAGCTGGAGATAAGCTTGTATGCGTTGTTCGTCCACGTTAGATTTCCTTTGATAATTATAATATCTACAAAAATTTTCGAGACATTCCTGATGAAACATTGATTCCCTGGCGGATTTCGTATCTAACCAACCACCTCAAAATCCTGATAAAAAACCTGCCAATTCTCCTTACCTTCCAAATAACTCCACAACTGAGAAAGCCGCGTCTCATCCCAAGTCGGTGCGTGGTTATCATCCCGCAAATCCAACCAATCAAAATCTAAATCTTCATCCAACACAATCCCGACAAATTCCTCTTTACCCGGAGTATCAAAATTAATCCATCCGTTACTCTCTTGCAAACTCGATCCATCTTGAGGTATCCACATCGGCTTACCATCAAGCTGACACTTCGGTGCAAAAGCGATCGAAGGCGTCAAAACATATTTGGTTGTCCATCCTTGATTCAGCAGCAGTAAATTCCGACTAGAATGCTGCAATTCAATTCGCATAGAATAAGCAGCCTTAACTTGAAGCTGTCGTTTCTGACGCGGCGGCGGGATGACAATTCCAAGATGGTTTTCTGGAGGCAGAAAATCAATCCACTCACAATGCTTGTCGGCTTTCTCCACCAAACTTTGCCAAATCCACTTCATCCGCAACCAGCCATAAACTATTTTCCAAGGAGATTCTTTCGGTTTACCTCTCCCCGGTGTCAGCTTGGCAATATCAACGCCATCTGCTGCCATTTGTGGTGCAAATTTATCCTTGATTTTCTTAATCACATCGCCCAAAATTGGATTAATCGAATTTTCCGAGAAACCGCCGTTGAGTTGTTTTTTAATTAATCCAGCGATATCGGTATTTTCGAGTTGGTGATTGTCGGGATGAAACCGCAGCCGAAAGCATAATTTTTGCACATCAGATGCAGTTTCAGTAAAAATATCCGCAGCGATATCTTCAAGAAAAACTATAAATGACTTTTCCGCGTTCATAAAATACCTCCGAGTGGGTTCAATAATTTTTTACCAAAACCGGATTGCTGAAAGAAACCCGGTTTATCAGCCAAGATTTTGTTGTTATTTAAAGCATAGCATTCGTTTTTTAGATTGACGTGGATAAACCGCAGTTGTTATTTAATGCTATTTAAGGTTATTTGCCGTTTAATTATCAATATTTAGATTTATAACCAAATTCGAGTTTTTTACCCCTCTATTAATCAGTCGGCGCAGGCCGACTTTGTTCGTGTAGTAGCGGTTTCAACCGCCGAGTCATCTGGATTATTTGCAGGTATTTAATCAATAAAAATATCCCATTTTCAGCTATTTTTATGCCTGTTAAAACAGTAAATATAAACAAATTAGAAGGCAAAGAAATGCTAAATACTACCCCGCGCGCCAAATTCTTAATCATAATTGCTAAAATTATCCTGCAAGTCGGTCAAATTTGTATCGATCCTTACCTGGGCTGTGCCTTCAGTATTGCGTTAATCCTTGTAGAATCGCTGATGGAGAAACAAGCAACAGCAGATGCAGGCAGCGAGAATACTGAAGAAATCCAGTAATACCAAATCCGGGTTAGATACTCTTGTTATGACATCTTGCACCAATGTCAATATGAGGGTTATTTGGGAGTTGTTCGTGGGGTGGAGGCGGGTTTATTTAACCTGTTTGCTACGTTTTTAACCATTGGCGAACCCGCCCATACAGAATTATTGAAAGGCGTAAAAGCTATTCGTTGAAATCGCTTTGGGGTGAAAATCGAATGTACTCTCACATTGCGATTTTTACCCCAACAGCTCAAACAAAGTGTCCTTTGCAAACTGAGAAAATAAAGGGCTTTCCAAACCTGAATTTGGTGGTATAATGCCTATTTTTACTCTGCTTTTTACTGAGTGAAAGTAAAACGACCGTCCACTTTTTCTCCCTTAATATCCGCATTCACCTTCACAGGATACTGACCTGGATCTTTGCCGGGAAATACAACAGCATAATGTTTGCCTTCAGGATCGTATTTGAGAGCTAGGGTTTGTTGCTTTCCACTCGGCAACTGCACTTGTGCTGACACTTTTGCATCAGGAACTGGTTCCTTTTTATCGCCTTTTTGCAGGTACAAATCTAAGTGAGTTCCAGTAGCTTCTTTGACAGGCACAAACTCTAAATGGTAAGCTCCAGCATTGACAACTTGACCGCCTTTAGCTCCTTTTGCAGCAGCAGCAGGATCGGCGGCGGGAGCGGAAGACGCAGGTTGTGAAGCAGCAGGAGGGGGTGTGGGAGTGATTTTTGTATCGTTTGCTTCGTCGCCTTTACCGCAAGCTCCCAAAAATAGCAATCCGACACTGCCGAGAATAATTAAACTTGATTTGATCGTTTTCATGTGCTTGACTCTTTGCGGACAATTATTCGTAAATTATGGCATTTTAAAACAGGGCGTCAAGGAAAATTATCAAAAATTATTCAGCAACAGCCATAATCGTTGCTAAAAAGTAGTTAAATGAGTTCTTTTATCTTCAGCAACAGGCTGAGGTTCTTGAGGGCGTAAGAATTTCCCAAATTGAGCATACAAGGCTGGCAAAACTAACAGAGTTAACGCCGTAGAAGTAAACAATCCTCCTAAAACTACGATCGACAAAGGTTGTAATATTTCTTTTCCCGGCCCGCCTTCTAAGACTAACGGCGCTAAACCTAAAGCTGAAGTTGAAGCAGTCATCAAAATAGCGTTAAGCCGTTCCATAGACCCTTTAATAATAGCTTCTTGAAAAGCCATTCCTTCAGCAAATTTAGTATTGTAGTTGTCTACTAACAACAAGCCGTTGCGGGTAGCTACGCCGAATAATGTGACAAAGCCAACCAGGGAAGCTACGGAAATTATACCGCCAGTCAAAGCTACAGCAATTACTCCTCCCACTAATCCGATCGGCAAATTGATCATAATCATCGCAGTTGAAGCGATCGACTTAACTGACAAGTACATCAAGACGGTAATGACCAAAAAGGCGATCGCGCTAAACACCATAATATTCTGCGAAGCCCTTTGTTCCGCCTCAAATTGACCGCCGTACTGGATAAAATAACCAAACGGTAACTGCACCTCCCGTTTGACTTTAGCTTGAATTTCATTCACGAGCGATCGCAAATCCCTACCTTTCGCATTAGCCGCCGCCACAATCAACCGAGAAACATTCTCGCGGTTAATCGTATTTGGGCCCGTACCGTATGTCACAGTCGCCACTTGCGCCAGGGGAATTTTATTACCGCTGGGGGTATCAACCAACAAATTTTGAATAGTTTCGAGGTTGTTTCTGGCTGACGGCTGCAACCACACAACCAAATCAAAAGTTTGCTGTGCTTCCAAAACTTGAGAAACAATTTTGCCATTTAAAGCTATTTCGATGATTTCCGAAAGTTCTCCAATTTTCAAACCATATCTACCCGCAGCTTGACGGTTAAACTTAATTTGAATTTGCTGCACCGGCACCTGGGGTTCGAGTTGTAAATCCACAATTCCCTTAACTGTTTTCATTTGCGCTTCAACTTGAGCACCGAGGCTGCGAAGTTGATTCAAATCCGGGCCAAATATTTTTACAGCAATCTGACTTCTGACACCAGACAAAACCTCATCCATCCGGTGAGAAATAAAGCCTCCGATATTTGGTGCAACTCCCGGCAATTTCGCAAATTCCTGCCGCAAAAATTCCAAAGTTTTTGACCTATTTTTCATCCCTTCCTCGCTCAAACCGATGTCAATGTGAGCCAAATTTACTCCCGCAGCATCGGCATCACCCGGAGCTCTGCCCGATCGCACTTGCACGTATTCAAACCGGGTATCATTTTTAAGTGCATCTTCCATCGCAAAAGCCGCACTATCCGTCGCCTCCAAAGACACGCCCGGATAAAGCAGAATCGTATTCACCAAAGTTTGCTCCTGAAACTCCGGCAAAAACACCCGTCCAAAGGAAGGCAAAATAACTAATGCAGCCACCATGCTAGCAGCAGCAAAAGCTAAAACAATTCCCGAATAGCGCATTGACAGCCGGATACAATAATGATAAATATGCTTGCAAAATCTCGGCAACCAAGGTTCCTGGGAAGTCATGCGTTTATTTGGCAATAAAATAGCACAAAGCGCCGGAGAAACAAACAGCGATTCCAGACTAGAAATCACCACAACCACCAAATAAGTAATTCCCATCGGCGTAAAAATTCGACCTTCTACACCTGGCAAAGTAAAAATTGGCGAAAACACAACGATGCCAATGATAGTGGCTCCAATTAACGAATCGCGCACCTCTTGACTGCCGTCAAAAATCACATCCATCACCGGGCGTGGATGCCCAGAAGCCTTATTTTCTCGTAAATTGCGGTAGGTATTTTCAGCATAAACAATCGCATCGTCGATCGCAGTGCCGATCGCCACCGACAACCCCCCCAAAGTCATCGTATTCAATCCCAGCCCCAGCCAATACATCGCCAGCAGCCCGAACAGCCAAGTTAGGAAGAAATCGAGCAAAACTACCGTCAGAGTGCGCCAATTCATCAAAAACGGGATTAGAATCACGGTGACAATAATGCTACCTTCAATTAAAGCCGATCGCACATTCTCCACCGAAGAATTGATATACTCTTCCTGCCGGAAAGTCACAGTCACCTTAATATCCTTAGGTAAAGCTTGCTGTACCTCAGCCATTGCCGCCTCAACCGCCTTCGTTACCGTCGGAGTATCAGCAACCGGCTGTCGGTTTACCATCACAATCACAGCTTTCTTGCCGTTAAAACTGCCGTTTCCCCGCTTGATTGCTGCACCAATTTTGACATCCGCAACATCACCAATTCTGACGGGTATTCCTTCGCGAGAGGCGATCGCAGATTGCTGCAAATCTGCCACAGACTCAATCCGCCCTACACCCCGAATTAACGTTTCTTTGTCTGGCGTAATTAAATAGCCTCCCGGTGCGTTAACATTGGCAGCTTTCGTCGCTTCTGCAACTTGCTGCAAGGAGATATTAAAAGCTTTTAATTTAGCAGGTTCTACTAATACTTGATACTGCCTTTGTTCGCCACCGTAAGCCACCACTTGAGCAACACCAGTCACTGCTAAAAGGCGATTTGTGACTTGCCAATCAATCAAACGGCGGACTTCCATCAAAGGAGTAGTTTCTGATGTAAAAGCATAGGTAATTACCAAACCAACCGGAGAAGTAGTCGGAGAAATTTGTGGTGTTTCTACTCCAGCCGGGAGTTTGCTTTGAGCTTGTTGCAACCTTTCCGTTATTAATTGGCGGGCTTGGTATATGTTAGTTCCCCAATCAAAGATTACCTTAATCGCAGAAAGACCGACAGCCGAAGACGATCGCACTGCTGTTACTCCCGGAGTTCCATTAATCGCACTTTCGATCGGGAGTGTTACTAAAGACTCGATTTCTTCCGGTGCGAGGCCCGGTGCTTCCGTCTGAATTTCGACTTGCGGCGGCGCAAAAGGTGGGAAGACATCAAGGGACATTTTGGGGATAATATATAATGTCCAAAGACTAATAATAATGGTGGCGAGAACGACTAGCCAACGGCGGTTGATTACCCATCTCAGAATAGTGCTGAACATTTAATAATTTGGTAATTGGGCATTGGGCATTGGGCATTGGGCATTGGGCATTGGGCATAGGGCATTGGGCATAGGGCATTGGGCATAGGGCATTGGGCAAACAGGGCATTGGGCATTGGGCAAACAGGGCATTGGGCATAGGAAAAATGCTATCCGTGTATCCGTGACTTCTGTGTCGTGCTGTTGGTAATTAACTTTATTTTAAGCTCTTAATTTCTGACTCTTGATTGTTAACGTGATGGTTGTCATTCTGTAACGGCAATTCATCTGTTAGCACCAGTTCAGAGGTTGAAAAGCTATTGTTGGCGGCATGATGTTGAGCTGCTGCTAAGGTTGGGAATTTGCGATCGCGCCGATGGCCCCAGAAAGCGCCGGCTGTGAAAGTCAAGGATGCGATCGCAATTCCTCCCCCAATTCCCGCCCACCATAAAGACACAGGCAAATTATTAAAGTTAACCTCTGTTACCTTAGGACTTACCTCTTTCTTTTCCTCACTGGTTGATGGCTTGCTACCGCCTCGCAGAGATTGGGCGTAAAGTTGAGGCGCGCGCTGGGTTACAATCAAATCTCCATCGAATAAACCGCTCTTAATTTCTACTAAATCCCCGGCAGTTTGACCGACTTCAATGTCAACAGCTTGATACGCATCACCATTCTGGACGTAAACGGTTTTTTTACCGCTAACATCTACTACTGCTGTACTCGGAATTGCTAAAACATTAGTAACATTTTTGCTGGTTAAAATTTCCAACTCCGCAAACAGTCCCGGCTTTAACTCGCCGTTACTATTATCTAATTCTGCTTTGACTGGTACAACCCGCGTTTCTCCTTGCACGGATGAGCCAATTAAGGTGATTTTTCCCTTGAAAATACGATCGCCCAAATTAGCAACTTTCACCCTGACTTCCTGGCCCTGTTTTACCTGATTCAGGTCTTTTTCGTAAATGTTGGCGGTAGCAAAAACCCGGCTGTCATTTAAGACACTCATCAACGGTTTTTCAGCGCTTACAGACTCTCCTTGGGTGATGGCGCGATCGGCGATCGTACCAGAAATCGGAGCAATTACGGTGACAAGTCCCTGCTCGTTCGCAACAGTCCCTAATTGTTGCAGCCGCGCTTGATAAGCCGCACCGGCTAAGCGAATGCGTGACTGAGCGACTTGCACGGCAGTTTTGGCGCGTTTGACCTGATTCTCGGCTTCCAACACTTCCCGGCGGCTCTGAGCCTTGGTTAGTTGAGCTTTTGCATCTGCCACCTTGCCTTGAGAATCGCGCAATTCCCGCACGGGGAGGTCTACTTCAGCTTGTTTAATTTCGGTTTCGGCTTTGATAACTTCGGGACGGCTTTTTGCCTTCGCAACATTGGCTTTGGCTTCGGCGAAGTGGGATTGCGACTCTAGCATTGTACGCCGCGCGATCGCCCCTGATGCAACTAACTCGCGATCGCGATCGAACTTTTCTTTAGCCACAGTCAATTCAGTTTCCGCCCGCGCTATCTCTGCTTGCGCTATCTCCATCTGACGTTGATAATTTTCCTTAGCAACTTTGACAACAGAGCGCTGATTGACTAATTCTTGCTCTCGTTGGTACTGTTGAGTTGTTGCTGCTACTTGAGTTTGGGCTTGTATTATTTCTGCTTCAGAGATTTGAATTTGGCGATCGTAATTTTCTCGTGCTAGTTTCAAATCGCCTTGTGCTTGCTGCAAATCTGCCTCAGCTTCCGCTCGTTTCGAGAGAGATTCAACGCGCAACTGTCCTAATTCTGAACTCGACAAAACCGCAATCGGTTGACCTTTTGATACTTTGTCTCCAGGCTTAACTAACAACTCTACCACTTTGCCAGCCACCGAAGCCGTCACTTCTACCTTTTGGTTGGGCAAAATTTCAATTTCTCCTGTAGTTTTGATACCGATATCTAATCGCTGGCTGGTGGCCGGGGAGACTTTAATTCCCAACCGTTTTGCTGTTTTGGCATCGACAGAAATAGCAGCAGGAGTTTGATTTGTTTCGCCGCTTTGGTGAAATTCATTGCCGTGTCCCGCGTGGGCAAAAACGGTAGTGGGATAACTCAGTAAAATTAGGCTAATAAAAGTTACCGAACAACTGGTAATAATTGCCTGAGATTGAGAATATTTGTGAAATATCATCGTTGGCATTTTCCAGGAAATGAGGTTGAGTGCCACAGGCTTAGCGGTAGGTATTTTGCCAAAAGAAGTAAGTCAACCGAATTAACCGGAGCTACTTATTAGCATTTTTCAAGAAACGACTGCTAAGCAATGACCAAGAGCTAAAATTTATCTCCTCAACCTAGTCTTTCACTGCCAAATGAAATTAGGATGAAATTTCGACTCAGCAGCCAAAATGCCCTCCGGCTTCTAAAATACGAAGATAAGTTTTGCCTAATCCCAAGGAATTGCGATGTAGATTTTTTGCTTGTTGTGCAACTTTTTTCGCTTCAATTTCCTTTGTTAAAATGCTCATGAGTTCGTCCTTGGCTGCGTTTGATTTATAAGTTGTGTTTGATTCCAAGCTGTTCAACATCATTGAATGAATACCCTGTATATGGCTTTTTAGTGACTCTTATACTTTAGATCTAGTGCTTTTAAATTGTCTACAGTATTTTCACGTAAAAATCAAATGATGTGAATTCAGACAACTGCTGACATCTGTCTTCCAACTAAATTACTGTTATGGGAAGGTTGTTGCCAGTCTTGTATTGGCTAGATTTCTGGCTTTTGTGAAGCAAGCATTTCTTAGACAATTGACACACTGTGATTCCTATCACTTGTTTTGTGGCTTTATGTCACATATTGCTTTGTAGAACTCATACCATTTAGATAAAAAATTGCTACACAATCAATCATGTTGTGTTTGTTGATAAAACCATTGCGATCGGGTGCGGATCCAGGGCTATTTCATTCTTTGTAGGGGCAATCCCACGCCAGGTTGCCCCAATTCCTGAAATGCTTGCAAATCATCGATAAGGAGGGTAGGCACGGGGGCACTACCCCTACAAAACCCTGGTTTCCCTGAGAATGAAATAGCCCTGGGTGCGGATCTGTTGAATTGTCGATATGTACCTAGGGCGCCGGTTCAGTAAAAGAAATTGACACTAGCGACATAGTATGTATGTTGATGTAGACCTTAACCGGGCGTTGCATGAGGGCAAAAAAATGGTTGGCGATCGCGATTTATTGTCGCCCTCATGCAACGCCCCCTAGGTGATACATATTTCGTTCTTTTTGTCAAGACATTCTACTGTACCCACGCTCTAGGGATTGTTGGTGGCGACACACCCTACTACCAATTACCAATTACCAATTACCAATTACCAATTACCAAACATATAGCCTTTATTAAAAAGATGAGCTACAACTGACAGCTTACATAACCCTTAAATTCTTAGGGCTAAAGCCCAACAACGTACCTCATCTTTTAGACGAAGGCTATAATTTTTTTATTTCCGGCTGTTTCGACTTTTTAAAAGCACCTTCAGCCATCACTAAAATTTGTTCGTGCTGGGGAACGATCGCACTATTTGAAGATACAAGGGGCGGGTTAAGCAAGCCAACTTCCAGACAACAGATAATTCCCGTACAAAACCCGCCCTCTTAAATTAGCCTCCCCAAACTTTCTTCAAAACCTCTTGAGGAGAAATGTCAGCCATTTTACCAGTAGGAGATTTAATTCCCAAAAAGCGATCGCTCTTTGGAAGCAATTTTGCAGGTTCAGTCGGGCCGAACAAAGCTATTGTATAAGTTTGAACCGCCACAGCTAAGTGCATCGGCGCACTGTCAGTACACATCATCAAATTAGCAGCAGCAATGGTGGCCGCCAACTTGCCGACATCATCCGGCGAGATAACTTTTACACTCGGACAAAGTTCGACTAACTTTTTCACGAAGGCTCCATCTTCGGGGCCTTTCACCACCACAACGGGTAAATTTGGCTGCCGCTGCTGGCAGTCTTTGATGATTTGCTGCCAGTTGTCTATAGGGTAAATTTTGTCAATACCTTTAGACAAAGCTAGCTGACTCGAACCGCCGTGAATTAGAATGTAACCGCTTTCTTTGATTCCCAACCGCTGCTGTTCGGCTTCCGCCCACTGAATATCTTGTTTTGGTACACTAATTGCGATCGGCCCACAAGGATTGTTAATGTTGAATCCTTGGAGCAAATCGTGGTACATTGAAGCCGCGTACTGGTCTGTTTTCAGAGGTACCGAATCGGTAAGAAATCGAGCGCCGTTGGTTCCAGAATACCCAACTCTCTGGGGAATGCCTGTCAGCCACAGCAGAAGTCCTACAGTCCAACGTTGGCCGAGGGAAACAACTGCTTCGTATTCGCGATCGCGAATTACGCCCAGCAAATTTCCCAAATCAGCCATCGCATTGCGATCTTTGAAATTGTACGTCAAGACTTCTTTGACAGACTTGCAGACTCGGTAAGCGCCCTTCGCCCTCGGTTCCACGATCACATCAATCTGAGCCTCTGGATAAGACTGTTTGAGGTCATCAAGGGTAGGGAAAAATAAAATTTGGTCGCCAATCCCGCCTGGGACAAGTGCTAGTATTCGCATCATAAACGCTCGGGCTATTATCTATCGAGGTAGCTCTCAGCGATCGGCTTTCAGCTATCAGCTTATAGTATTTTAAGACATTAAAAGCTACTGGCTGACAGCAAAACAACTGACTGAAAATTACAGGACGCTCTTAATATATACCTTGTTGGGTGAAGAAGGGTTAGTGAATGCACTTATTAATTCCTGCGGCGGGTTCGGGGCGACGGATGGGCAGTCAGCGGAACAAACTGCTGCTGACTTTGCTGGAAAAACCTTTGCTGAGTTGGACTTTGGCCGCCGCTGAAGCTTCGCAGCAGATTAGCTGGATTGGCATTATAGGCCAGCCTGAAGATTTTCCTGATTTTAAGGCAATTCTGGGCGATTTAGCTTTGGTGAAGCCCGTGGAACTGATTCAAGGAGGGGCTACCAGGCAAGAGTCAGTTTACAACGGTTTGCAGGCTTTGCCCCCAAATGCCGATCGCGTGTTGATTCACGACGGTGCCCGGTGTTTAGCAACTCCTGAATTGTTCGATCGATCTTCAGCAGCTCTCTTAAGCTGTCCGGGCTTGATTGTCGCCGTCCCGGTCAAGGATACGATTAAGGTGGTGGACGAGTCTAGAATCGTGCGAGACACACCGGACAGAAGCCATTTGTGGGCTGCCCAGACTCCCCAAGGATTTGAAGTGAAATTGTTAAAGCAGTGTCACCAACAAGGGCGGGAGAAAGGTTGGGAAGTTACAGACGATGCAGCTTTGTTTGAAAAATGCGGTTTACCAGTGCAAATTGTGGAGGGCGAAGAGACAAATTTAAAAGTTACAACGCCCGTTGATTTGAGTGTCGCTGAATTCATTTTGCGCCAGAGATACGGGAAATAGTTGACAGTTGATAGTTGACAGTTGACAGTTGATAGGTAGGGGCGGTGGATGGTGCGGGCCCGCCCTCTTAGTTGATAATTGACGATTGACCTGGGACAGCACTTGACATCGAAAAAGAGGATTGGAGCAATCAATAGTCTTCTTTTAATCTGTGCCTAAAAGAGTTCAGGATTTCAACCAATTCTTTCTAGTAATTTATCAACGATATAGCGCTTATCAAAAAGATGAGGTATTACTGAAAGCTTCTACAACCACATAAACTAAGAGGGCTAAAGCCCAACAACGTACCTAATTAATAGTGGAGGACGAAAACAATGCAATATCAGGGTAAATGGCGCATCACCGAAATGGACGAGTGGGATAGTGACTACCTGGACATGGAAGTTGAAGCGTATATCGAGATTGATTCCAAAGGTTCAGGAGAATTTCAATTTGGTTTAGTATTCGGTCAAATTGACGGCGAAGTCGTGAAAAATCGAGGCGATGAGCGATTAGAGTTTACTTGGGAAGGGAATGATGAATCTGATACTACATTTGGTAGTGGTTGGCTGAAATTAAATGACAAAGACTCGATAGAAGGTCGAATCAAAATTCACCTAGGTGACAGTTCTGGTCTTGTTGCTGAACGCATGGAGTAGTGAATATACGATCGCACTCAGTACGAAATTACATCTATTACTGAGGGTAGTTCGATCAAATATTATCGCTTGGTGCGTCGCTCTTCTATTTCGTTTTTTTTAGGGATGGTTGATAGCGACGCACCCTACAAATGTTAGTCAGGGTGGTTCGATCGTATCAAATCCAATAGTATTGGAATTATTAATCTCTCTATTCTCTTTCTCTGTGTCCTCTGCGCTCTCTGCGGTTAAATTATTTCGATTCAACCGAAAACGAACTCAAATATTATCGCTTGGTGCGTCGCTCTTCTATTTTGAATCTTTTTCAGGGATGGTTGATAGCGACGCACCCTACAAATATTTTTACTATCAACTATCAACTGTTGAACACCCTTGGGTTCATAACTACTCAGGAAGGATTGAGTGGAAAATCAGTATCATGTTCAATCTCTGTCGCACTTTTGACTAAATCCAAAAACGCAAACACCGCCGGAATCAACAGCGCATCCCTCAAAACAGCCACCCCAATTACCCTTTCAAAAGCCGCTGGTAAACCGCAAATTTTCACCTCAGCAGGAATCGGTTCCGCCGCCAAACGTGGCATAATTGCAGCACCCAAACCGCGCATCACCATACCGACAATAGTTGAATCTTCGCTGAGTTCGTAAGCAATATTTAAGGGAAACCCCGAAGTTGCTAAATATTTGCGTAGGGGTATAGAACAAGCTGTTTCCGGCGGCTGCAAAATCAGCGGATGATTTGCTAATTCTTCCCAGGTAATCTTTCCACTTGATAATTTAGCAGTTGGTGGCAACAACACAACGTATTTATCCCGCAAAATTTCCCTTGTTTCAAATTCATCTGAGATGGGAAGAGAGACAAAGCCGATGTCTGCTTTGCCCGATCGCAAAGCTTCCTCCACAGCCTGGGTATAATACACTTCGGCAATGCTGACAGCAATCTTGGGAAAGCGATCGCGAAATTGAGCAATAATACCCGGTAGAATGTGAGTTGCGACGCTGCGAAACGTCACTATCCGCACCTGGCCTCCCTGCAAACCTTTTTCTAAATCGGCTTCTTTGACCATCATTTCTAACGATCGCACAATTTGACGCCCGTGAAGCACCACTCTTTCCCCCACCGGTGTCAGTTGAGCACCGTGTCGCCCCCGATGGAACAATTGCACACCCAATTCTGTTTCTAAAGAGGCGATGGCGTGGCTGACTGCGGATTGTGAAAGTTCCATTTGTAAAGCCGCTTCACTAAAGTTTCCACAGTCTGCTACTGCTATCAAAGCCTGAATCTGCGAGAGTTTCATCCGCCGCGTTTTGATTTCATTCATAGCGTTTCCTCGAAGGAAGAGTTGACAGTTGACAGTTGACAGTTGACAGTTGACAGTTTATATAGCGGTTATCAGAAATATGAGGTACGTTGTTGGGCTTTAGCCCTCTGTTATATAAGCTTTCAGTCATACCTCATATTTTTGACAAAGGCTATAGCTGACAGTTGACAGACGGAAGACGGAAGACGGAAGACAGAAAATGAAAAAGTAGAAATGAAAAAGTAGAAACGAAAAAAAGCAATCGCAAGTGTTCGAGTAATTAACAACGTCCTAACTGTCGGGTGCGGTTGGTATATTTATCTATCGATTTTATTCATACAACCTATGCAAGTAATGATTTGATTGTTGTTTCGCCCAGAGCTAGGGTGGATTTATGAAGTAAAGATCTAGTTTTACACGAGTTGCAGAGCTATCAAAAGTGCTGTAATTGCGAGTGAGTTAGCAAGTTATTGCTTCCTTTTAGCTGCATTTTTTGATTCGGCAATTTTTGTTTAATTAAAAAGTTGAAGGTGTTTGTTATGTCTACTTACGAAAAACGGCGGTATCCCGAAAACACAAGCGTTATTTCGATTAACGAGCCAGCTAAATATGCCAAAAAGCCAAAAAGGCGATCGATCTTTTGGGCTATCAATCAACTTTGGCAAGGTTTGCTCGCCGCCGCTGCTGGCGAAAACGAGGTCAGAATTTGGCAAACGTGCGATCGCAATGGTAACACTTGCTGGCACGGTTGCGATCGCGCGACTGGTCGCTCTAAGAGCGCGGCGACGGATGACGAAATACGCGCTTGGATCGATCGGCGTTATTGCCAATAGTAGATTATTGCTTGTGTGGGGGAGTTTCGATCGATTGTTTGCGAGCAGCCAAGATTTTGATAAACCAGCCCGCCAGAAAATTCGGGGAAATTGTTGATTTTGGATAATTAATTCCAAAGGAGATGCTATGCTTCAAAGATATTCCCAATGTGCAGCGCCAGATCGCATAATCCTCATGAAAAACGAGGTGTATAGGTTGCCTCAAAATCATCGAGAAGTTCAAGTCTTGTCAGGAATTGCTTGGATTACAGTTGACAAACACGACATCATCTTGCACGGCCCAGAAAAAATATCGCTTCCACCGAGCAAAAACTTTGCTGTCATCTCCCCTCTCAGGAATATGCCGCTGATTCTAGCAGTCTGGTAAGACATAAGCCAAGCCAAGCCAAGCCATTTTCGATTTTGGATTGAAGAACAGGAATTGACTGCTTGTGCATGAGTTTGCAACTTGCTTAAAGTTGCATTCTTTGTTGAAACTGGTATCAGAGGCTAGCGACTGAGAAAAAAACTTGGCAGAAACACCCCAAAGAGGTCTATCTTATTTATAAATGGGCTTTTGGAGGACTCGATCGGTGTATTGCCACTCTTACCGCTTCAGCTATCTCGCAGCTATAAGTATTGTGGTATCGCCCGCACTCAGCTTGCTGGAAATTTCAGACGCTCGGGCATTTGCCCCTATTATAAATGCCAGGCCAGCTCGATCGGGCGATTCCCTACGGGATAGCTTCGCCCCGCGTGCCCAAGCAACAGATCCCAAAACGGAAGCAGACAAACTCTTTGAAACAGGAGTCAAACAGCACCGCGAGGGTTTGTTTCGAGAAGCAATCCAGACTTTTGAGCAAGTTTTGGCAATTCGCAAGCAACTAGGCGACAAACCGGGAATCGGAGAAACCCTCAACAATATCGGGGAAGTTTACACCGAAATGGGTTCGCAGTCCAAAGCTTTGGAAGTTTTGCGACAAGCTTTAGCCATTCACCGAGAAATCGGCGAAGGGCCCCGCATTGCCCACACTCTCAATCTCATCGGTTTCGTCAACCGACTTGCGGACAATTTTGACGCAGCGATGAAACTGCACCAAGAAGCTTTGGAACTTGCCAAAACTGCCAACGACCAAATTCAAATAGCAGAATCTTTTCACAACATCGCGGCAGTGTACGCAGAGCAGGTAAATTACGCAAAGGCGATCGAATTTTACCAGCAAGCGCGGACGATTCGCACCACAGAGGGCGATCGGCGCGATTTAGGCCGTACCCTCAATAACATGGGCGGCGTCTATTACAACATCGGCGACTTTAACAGAGCGATGGAATTTTACCATCAAGCCTTAGCAATTCGCCGGGAAATCGGAGACAGGGCTGGCGTCGCCCGCCTCCTCAACAACATGGCACTTACCTGTCGCAAACAAGGCAAAGATACTCAAGCGTTGATCTATTTTCAGCAAGCAATACCAATGTTTGAAGCTATCGGTGACAAGACAAGTATGGGACGCTTGTTTAACAATATGGGCGCGATTTATGAAAGTCTCCGTCAATATCCTAAAGCTCTCAACTCCTACGAGCGAGCTTTGAAAATTGCCCGCGAGGGCGGCGATAAAGCTGGAGAAACTACGGCGATGGAAGGCATTAAAAGATTGTCGTCCGGGCAGTCTTTGCCACAATAATCGCAGGATTTAATTATCATATTTCTTGGTACGTAGTTGCGCTTAAGCGCTCTTTCTTGGATTATTAAACAGCGCTTGCATCGCAACAACATACCTTTCTTGGTACGTAGTTGCGCTTAAGCGCTCTTTCTTGGATTATTCAAGAGCGCTTGCATCGCAACAACATACCTTTCTTGGTACGTAGTTGCGCTTAAGCGCTCTTTGTTGGATTATTAAACAGCGCTTGCATCGCAACAACATACCTTTTCAATCCTTAAGAATCTCCCGGTAACAAACCGGGAGACTTGCAAATTATAACCTAACCAACTAGCCCGATCGCCCTTTTAGTCAAAGCATCAGCCGTCAACCCATTAAACGCCATCAACTCACCAGCGCTAGCAGTCGTTTCCCCCCGCTTCCAAGCGAAAGTATCGCGCGGGCAATTGCTGCGAAGCATCACCGGCTCCAACATCCCAGAAGCACCGCCTGTCACGCCAATCAAGGCATCTCCACCAAACATTTCGGCAAATTTCTCATCGCTCAAAAAGCCACCGTCAGCTTCCGAACAAGTATTCCAAGCAACATCGCTGGAACGGTACAAACGGCGGGGATTCACAACAGAAACAATCCGCACTCCCAAGCCTTCTTTTTCCAATGATGCCGCCGCTTCAAACACCGGCGTTAAAGTCATATCGCCAACAACAGCAAACACAACTTGCTTATTTCCAGTTGTTTCGTGCAACACAATTCCACCATCTTCTAAACCTTGGCGAGTCTGTGCAAAAGTAGTACGAATTGGCAGCGGCGACTTGCTCGCAGTAATCACAACTCCCTTATTTCTGGCACTCAAAGCCCAATCGTAACAAGCTTGAATGCTGTTAGCATCCGGCGGAAACAAAGGAAACACATTTCCGTTACGCATCATCGCCGCAAAATAAGCCTCAATTTCCGGGCGTTGGTGCGTCCAACCGTTGCGGCCTTGCTCTAAAGCACCCGCTGTAAATAAGGTGACAGTTGCCGGAGTTGCACGGCGCAATTCTGCCATTGCTTGCGTTACTGTTTGCCAAATTGGTAAACCGTTGATGGCAAAAGATTCGTAGGAACACCACAAACTCCGCGCTCCGAATAGCGATAAACCTACTGCCAAACCGGCGCAAGCATCTTCGCTCAAAGGCTCGTAAACTTGACCGTTGGGCGATTGATTGTACAAATCATCCGTCGTCGGGTGAATGATTTTGAGAGCTTGGTTGATGTTGGCAATTGCTGATGCTTCGTTGCCGTCTGCGTTGGTGACAAGAAAAGTGCGATCGCGCTCGCCGACAGTTCCCACCAAACGTCCCATTGCAGTTGTCGAAATCTTCGCTTCTCCACCAACCGCAAATTCTTCTAAAGGCAATTCTCCCAAATCTGCTAGCGGCAATGTAAACTCAGTAACAACGGTTTTCGCAGCAGGCCCGCCACCAGCACGTTCGCAATTTGTCCGCACCAACTGCCACGCCTCAGCAGTCAAAGCCCGCTGTTTTAAGGCGCTGACAATGTGCGGAGCATCCAGCGTATCTTTCGGATAAAGGTTGTGAGATTTTGCACCCAATGCGTGTACGCCTGCACCTTTTAACTGTTTGATAATAAACACAGTTAATTTGCCGCCGAGAGCAGATTTGGCTGCTTTGTCAACTCCTTGTAAAACAGCTTTGGTAAATGCCATCCGCTGTTCGAGGGAAAAAGCCGTGCTGTCAACATAAGCTTCCGGTTGATTTTTGTCGTCAAATTCCTTAGCGTCAACTAAGATGACTTCTTTAAAACCGTTTCCTTGCCAATAAGCAACCATTTCAGCATTGGTTTTAGTCGAAACCATACTGTGATGTTCTTGGGAATATCCGTTCCAAACTAACACTGGCAAAAAGTTAGTAGCTTTCGGATAAGCTGTGTGGAAATGCGCCATGCTGCTCATCGGATAGGGTTCGCCCATCCCACCGTCGCCCATGGTGAAAGGAAACAGTTTGTCGGGGTGCAAAAGTGCGCCCGCCATTGCGAAATGCTGTCCTTGTCCGAGGGGGCCTGCTGGTGCTAAAAGGCCGGGAATGAAGCCGGAAAGATGTCCTAATAAACCGTCTTTTTCGCGGAATTTATCGCGCGCTTCCTGCACTTTGACAATTCCCATGTCTTCTAAAGATCGATCGAGAAACATGGCACTGTAAAATCCTGGCGCGTGGTGCCCGACTTCGGTAACAATGTTTTTGTGTCCGAGCATCACCAACGCAGCGTAGGCCTCAGCTTGGCTGGCAAAACCCCCCGGATGTCCCGATGCCTTGCTGGCTGTGATTTGCAGCGTCAGGTAGCGCAGGGCGTCTGCTCCGAGCATCGTTTGAAATACGGCGACGGGATCGGCTGGATCGGCGATCGAATTGCTTCCTTGGGCGATCGCAGGTGTTTTCCCGTAAGTCTCAAAACCCGGCACATTCTCCGAAAAATACTGGATTCCTTCGCAAAAACTGGGAATTGCTGACGTTGCCTTCGGCGTAGTTGCAGTCATGCTTATTTATACCTAAAAAATTTGACTTGAATTAAGTAACAGTAATTTTATAGCTTTTGTGTTGCAAAATATCATCACTTCTGCTATGTCGAATCATAAATCTGTCAAATATCTCAAATTTTTATACGAATCCCCAAAACGGTGATAACTTTGTTGATTCCTGAAATTATTAATTTTATTTGCTCTTCCTTCTTTTTACCTTGAGCGAGGCCGAAAGGCCCTCTGCTTTTTTCCCCTGAGCGTAACCTTTTATATCATTTGCGATCGATTGACCCCAATAAGTAAGGTTCGTAGTGCGGACTTCAGTCCGCTTTCTGCTGCGGACTGAAGTCCGCACTACAAACTGTAAGGTTCGTAGTGCGGACTTCAGTCCGCTTTCTGCTGCGGACTGAAGTCCGCACTACAAACTGTAAGGTTCGTAGTGCGGACTTCAGTCCGCTTTCTGCTGCGGACTGAAGTCCGCACTACAAACTGTAAGGTTCGTAGTGCGGACTTCAGTCCGCTTTCTGCTGCGGACTGAAGTCCGCACTACAAACTGTTTCTTTAGGGATCGGCAATATCTACGTCTAGTCGTTCCCCAAGATTAATATAAATCGGAGCGCCACTTTCAAAAAGAGACGGTCTAGCCTTTTGATTCGCCAGCCAAACAAAGAAAGTGCTAAGTGCAGGAGCCGGATCTTGATCTCGGCGCAACGTGTAGATCAAACCTTCGCACGGCCCGTTAATCCGGCTGCTCGTGCAAATCGCTTTTTGATTGTTTACCATACCGACAGTGACATAATTAAGCTGTTTGTTGCGGTTATAATTATCTAGGCGTTGAGTCACTTGTTGACAGCGAGTCAGAGGATCGTAGCCAGCACTAGAAAAGAAATTAGAATTCCAGCGAATCCAAGGCTCTCTAAACCCTTGGGGATTTTGATATACAGTCACTGGTTCTCCCGTTGAGGTATCGCACACAAATCCCCCCCGCTGGAGATTCGGTTGAGTTTGGGGAGAGCTGCGGTCGATCGCAATATTGCTGAGAATATCAAACCCGTTAGGTAAGATTTGCGATCGCAACGCCGTAAAAGCATCGATCGGGATGGCGGCATTCAACCCGGTTTTAATCTCCTCAATCTGACCGTTCCACTGGCTCTTCACCGTACCGACAGTATCTCCCTGGCCGTGAATTCCTACAACTCTGCCATCAGCATCAAATACAGGCCCCCCGCTCATGCCACGTCTTGTGACAGCTTGATAGCGCAGTCCGTACCCCGACGATGCGCGACCGACGCGAGAAGAGATAATACCAGCAGTAAATTCGAGTTTTCTTTCAGATCCAGAGGCGATGGGGAGCGGATAGCCAGCAACGTAAATAGTTGAACCGACAACAGCACGTTCCGATTCGCCGATGGGCGCTACTGGATACCGATCGCGACTCTGAAACTGGATCAAAGCTAAGTCTATATCGCGATCGTTTTTCGGCAGTCGCTGTATTCTGATTGCTGTATAGCTTTTTTCCGAATGAGTGCGAATGCTGTATTCTTGGGCGAGACTTGCCACTACGTGATTCGCCGTCAGAACAGTGTAAATATTCCCCTGTTTAGCAATAATTACTCCAGAGCCACCAGCCGCAAAACCCAGCGTGTTGTTCACTTCTACAGTTGTGAACATCGCTAGCTCCGCAACTTCTTGGGCTGTTTTAGCACAAGCAGCATATTGTGGGCCGACAATTGCCGCCGCCGCTACTGCACCGGTCAACATGACCGTTAGGGCATCAAACCGCAAACCCCACGAATTCATCGCTAACTCTCCACATGAGACGAGACGAACTGCAAATATGTACTGATAGGAATTCCCCAACTAGATTTAACCATCTTTTCCAATAATTCCGGCGTCGGTTCACTTCCATCTTCAAAAGCATAGACGCCAAAACCGGGATCTCGATACTTACCTCGACCGTTAATCCCAACCAAGAAACCTTTGGCATTAAAAATCGGGCCACCGCTCATGCCAATTTTAACCTCATTTG
The DNA here is from genome assembly GCF_013299185.1 of Microcoleus sp. bin48.metabat.b7b8b9.023. GTDB lineage: Bacteria > Cyanobacteriota > Cyanobacteriia > Cyanobacteriales > Microcoleaceae > Microcoleus. The sequence goes on from NZ_JAAFKG010000032.1 coordinate 74,454, forward strand.
TATAGCCCAAGCTATAGCCTTCAGGTAAAGATTTTGGCAGCAGCAGTTCTACGAACCCCTGGGCTACGGCCAACGCCCCAGTCTCCGCAGGGAATCCGGCCGCCAGCAGCGGCTCTCCCACCGCTGGCGGCTGCGCCCCAATCGGCGCTAATTTATATTCGATCGCGCTGCTAAATTTAACGATCGCCAGATCGGTATCGCCCAGTCGCTGCGGAACTCCCAACAGTTGGTGGATCTGGCCGTCGCTCGTGATAATTGTACGATCGCCCTTGTCGAAAGCCACAACGTGCCAGCTCGTCAACACAGTATAGGTTTGTCCCTGGCGTTGGACGATCGCCCCAGAACCCGAGGATTTCGAGGTTTTGATGCGTATCGTCGCCTGCCGCGCCAAATTTTCCACTTCACCCCCGGGAATTGGCAATGAGATTGGCAATTTTCCACTCTTTACCGCAGTTCCGAGGGCCGAGAAAAAGGGGGCAGTTGCGCCCTATCGCCCATATTTTCCCCTAGTTTTTCCCCTAGCTTTTCTCTCACATCAATGTAAGGAATTTGGCTGCTTTCCTCCGTAGAGGGCATCCCCACCTGTCCTTGACGCCAAGCTAACAAATTATACAAAGAGCCGATCGGGTCTTGGCCGGGCCGCAGGGTATAAATCAAATTTTGGCACACACCATTGACTTGATTCGCCGTGCAGATGACATTTTGGCCGTTCATCTGACCAACGGTAATGTACCTCAGCATTCGGTTGCGGCGATAGCTTTCGAGGCGTTGGCTGACCAATTGACACCGAGTTGCCGGATCGTAGCCCGAACCGGAAAAATAATCAGAAGTCCACTCAATCCAAGGCTCTACTGCACCTTGAGGGTTTTGGTACAGCGTCACCGGCGCACCTGTCGAGGTGCTGCACCAAAATCCGCTTTCCCCCACTGTCGGCCGGGCATAACTTGGCGCAGAAGCCGCTGTCAGAGCGCACAGGGCGATCGCTGCTGTCGCCAAAACTTTTGTTAATTGCTGTTCGATCATGTTTTCGCTCGATTTTTAGTAGATTTGTTACAAAAAGCACCTTATTCTGCGATAATAATCTTGATACGCAAGTTAATTAGAGATCCGGATCACACCAAATTTCAGCTCGAACTACTGCACATCAGAAACTCGGAATCATGGCCGACTCTCACAGGTGCAGCTCTAGGGAAACCAGTTTTTTTGTACTTCAGTTTGCTGAAATCTTCTGTATGTTGTTCGCTACTTGCACAGTCCTTATCGCGGTGCTTTCGGCACGGTTGTTGAACCATGCCACAATACGTGGCAAGAGTCTAAATTCTGTCGTCATTACTACTAGCAAACTCAAGCTTTCGCCAACCAGAAAGAGGCTGTTACCTCAGACCTTGGAATAGCTAAATTTGCATGGGGTACATCACACCACTGACAAGGTATTTGATCTAACTTGTGATTTAAATCGCGAGGTCGATCTGCGGAGATACGGAGACGGCAGGGTTGCACCAATGAGGGGAGACACCCCTCTTGTGTAATCTAACACTAAAATAAAGGTATTAGCAAGCAATATTTCGGACATTTTTGATTGCCGACCGTAGAATAAGGGTTTCATGGCGATCCTCTGCGAGGGCTACGCTAACGAGGCACACGATATGCTTTCGGGTAAATCAAGGATTTCAGACTGTGCTCTAAAAACTGTCCGGACTATTAAACAAGAACTCTGAACTTGTTTTTATCTTCGTACTGCGGAAATACTTCTAAGTGAGTGTAATCAGGGATTAAGTGCTTGCTACCACCAAAATTCTGCCCGACCTACACAGACGTTTAGTTGAGTATTAAAAAGTTATGAACCTTATCTGCAAACACTTCGGGTATTTAGCGACTGGATTAATTTTGATCGGGGGTAGCAGTTGTTCTAGCTACGATGCAGCAGCTAAATCAGCCGAAAACCAGAGCCAACCCTCAGCAAGCAGCCATCAGTTCCCACACCTACAGCTAACGGGCAATAAACTTGATAGTCGATCGACTGCACCGGAGCCCTCTAACTCTGTTAGCTCGGTTTTACCGAGTACCAAAGTACCAGAAACCACAGCTACAGTTACGGTTTATGAGGTAGACAATCTTTGTCAAAGTCTGAAGCCAGCAACAGTTACAGGCCCAGAGAACCAGTTAATGTCATCGGCCGTTAATGAAGTACTAAAGCAAGAGATTTTCGCTAGTCTGGGTTTAGTTGGTTATCGGCTTAAAATCGATCGCGACCTCGGCATCGCTACCGTAGATTTACGGGCCTCGGGGAATTCGCGCCAGAAATTGCAAAATCTGTCAAGCTGTCAGATGTTAGGTTTGTTCGGGGGCGTGCGCCAAACCTTAACCAGTTATGCTCCTTGGCAAATTAAAACAGTCCGCTTTACAGAGCTCGGACAGGACATTGTGAGTACCGTCCGAGAATAATAGTCTTAAAATTATGGAGAGCGTAGAACCAGTTTCTAGGTAATTCCTATGGATGTTGCCCACGTCTTGTAACACCAACGTAATTTTTATGACCCTACCTGACGGCCCCGAAAACCCCCCCTTCTTGCAGCTAATTCAATGGATTGGCGATCCGCTGACATACATGGACGGCAACGCCAAAAAGTACGGGGAGATTTTCACGACTCGATGGGGCAACCTTGAACCCTTCGTGATGATCCACAACCCGCAAGCGATCCAGGAAATGCTCAACAGCAAGGCGCTTGATGCTCCAGGCGATATCAACGGTATTCTCAAACCAGTCCTGGGGGAACAATCGATGATTGTAATCTCCGGAGAAAAGCACAAACGGCAACGTCAATTATTGATGCCACCCTTTCACGGGGAACGGATGCGAAACTACGGCCAGCAAATTTGCGATATTACCCAAGATGTTGCTAGCAAGTGGAAGGTCGATCGACCTTTTGTCGCCCGCACAGCCATGCAGGAAATCACCATGCGGGTAATTTTGCAAGTAGTCTTCGGACTGAATGAAGGGCCGCGGTTGCAGCAACTTTCCCCGCTGCTGGCTTCAATTATCGATATGACCGGCTCTCCGGTGCGATCGAGTATCCTATTTCTGCCCTGGTTGCAGCAAGATTGGGGCCCTTGGAGTCCTTGGGGACGCATGAAACAGCAGCGCCAAAAAATTCACGCTCTGATGGACGGCGAAATAGAAGAGCGCAAACAGCAACCAAATGCCGATCGCACCGACATTCTCAGCTTAATGATGGCCGCCCGCGACGAAAACGGCGAACCAATGACGAAGGTCGAATTGCGCGACGAATTAATGACGCTGTTGTTTGCTGGCCACGAAACCACAGCAACAGCCCTAGCTTGGGCCTTTTACTGGATTCACAGTTTGCCCTCGGTACGCCAGAAACTGCTGCAAGAATTGGACAGTTTGGGCGAAAACCCCGACCCAATGGAGATTTCCCGCTTGCCTTACCTGAGTGCAGTTTGTCAAGAGACACTGCGAATTTACCCAGTGGGAATGCTGACATTTCCGCGAGTAGTGCGGGAACCCATGGAACTAATGGGCCATCAACTCGAACCGGGTACGGTGGTTTTCGGCTCAATTTATTTAACCCACCGCCGGGAAGATTTGTATCCAGAACCGCTGCAATTTAAGCCTGAACGGTTTTTGGACAGGCAATTCTCGCCTTACGAATATTTGCCCTTTGGGGGCGGTAGTCGCCGTTGTATCGGCTTAGCCTTGGCGCAGTTGGAAATTAAACTGGCGATCGCAACCATTTTGCGCGATTTCGACTTAACCTTGGCCGAGAAAAAGCCCGTACAAGCCAAACGCCGAGGGGTGACTTTAGGGCCGGCGGGCGGTGTGCGGATGGCCTTGCTGGGGCGGCGGATGTGGCAGCAGATGCCTGAACCTGTTGCTACTGGGGTTTGAACTCGCAGCACCCAAGCCGGGGCGCAGCCATCGCACTTTTGCTCTTTGAATGCAAACAATTTAGGCCGATCAGGCGATCGACCCGCCCATTTTTGGTAGCACAGGCTACACAAAAATAGCTAGAATCCTTAACCTGTAACCATCACCCGCCCTCAAATTTCAAAATTCCCGTCTAAAATAGTAGAAGCCTTGCAAACATACCCAAAAAGTAAAAGTGGGTGATTGCAATAGTCCTCTTGATATTTATAAGACTTGCCTGCCATACTTTAAAAACATATGCATACCCTGTTATTCAGCAAAGGTCGGAAGCGTGTTGGCAATGCCAGCAATCTTCCGGCCTCTTTATTTTTTGTGGTACCCAAAACCTTCGGCTAGAGATACCGAAGGCAAGTCAAAAGTATAAATTCTCGTTATCTTCTCATCTCCCATTTCCTCAATTAGAGTGGTTTTGCCTCCAATTGAAAAAGCATCCGGCAGCAAGTTTAAGGAATTACTGTGGGTGATTGCAATAGTCCTCTTGATATTTATAAGGCTTGCCTGCCATACTTTAGAAACATATGCATACCCTGTTATTCAGCAAAGGTCGGAAGCGTGTTGGCAATGCCAACAATCTTTCGGCCTCTTTATTTTTTGGGGTACCGAAGACCTTTGGCTAGAGATACCGAAGGCAAGGCAAAAGTATAAATTCTCCCCCTCTCCTCAATTAGAGTGATTTTGCCTCCAATTGAAAAAGCATCCGGCAGCAAGTTTAAGGAATTACTAAGGAATGATTAATAACTTGTTAAACAATCTCCTTGTGCACCCTATCTCAATCTTCTGTTTTGAGAAATTCCGATACCGAGACAGACTTGGGGAGGCTCTCGATATCTTGAATTTCGCTTTCATGGGCAAAAAACTCGACTTCTTTGTCATCAATCTGGATCTGATAGCTAGCGGTAGCAGTCACAATCCGCCGCTTTTTTTTATCTTCTATTAAAACCCAACACACCACAGGCCTTACCCATCTCTCAACGTGCTGGCTTTGCTTCGTACTTCCAAAGGCATACCAGCCTTTAGCTTCAATAATTTGAAGCACTTTAAAATCGTTATTTGGCATAAATATCTCGATCGCGTTAACTTGACTATTATTCTGAGATCGAAGGGCACGCTTCCTAAGCAGAGCAAAGCTTTGGAAATTATAAGCTGGACTGGACAACCAGATTTTTCGTCGGGAATCAGCTAGTTAGGAGAGCATAGTCTGCTTTGTTACTCGCTAAAGTTAGTTCGATATTTTGCTACTCTCCCACAATTACGGGGAAGTATGGATATCGCATCCTTAAAAATTAGTCTTGTCGTCAGCTCAACACCAGCCAACTCCATCTTCGCTAGCTACATTTAAGTGAATGCCAACTGCTTCTAACGCCTGGTTGGTGAGACCGCTCGGCATACAAGGCTGTTCGGATTTTATGCTGCAATCAACTCTCATTTTTACCAAATAGGATAAAACTTAACTAAAGATTGCCGCTTTCAATTCTAAGCCTGGGTGCGCGTAATTCTCAATTAATTGTATGGTGTAGTTGATTATTGCCAAACTGTCGATCGCACAAAACAGCCGTGTCTAACTCTTCAATTACCATCACCGTTAAACTATTCGCCGCCTTCAGTGAAGCCTACGGCGTTTCGGAACTTACACTAGAACTTCCTCCCGAAACCCCAGTATCTGAAGTGCTCGAAAGCTCGATCGCCCAATACCCTCAATTAGAACAGTGGCGCGATCTTACTCGCTTCGGCGTCAACCTAGAATTCGTCTCCCCCGACACCATCCTCCAAGACGGCGACGAAGTTGTACTCATCCCCCCCGTCAGCGGTGGGTAATAAGATTTTGGATTTCCTCAAGGTACGTTGTTGCGCTTGGGCGCTCTTTCATAGATATAAAGAAAGAGCGCTAAAGCGCAACTACGTACCTTTTCTTTAAATTATGAGAGTTGCGTCCATGACTTACCCAGCAAAAAAAACTTTGTAAAGTTTTGAAATTAGTTTTGCAGCCCAGTCGTTCTTGAGTTCGGTTAATTGAGATAATTTTCCTCTGGGCCAGCATTCCCCAGCAGAGCTTGAAACCCTTTGTGAGAATGAGATTGAGGACTATCAATCAACCTCCAATTTGGGAAAAAAAACTGCCAAAAATCAATCCCGACTAAAAACATCGGGTATGGTTGACGGGGTAGATCGAGCGTGCTAATCTTTCCTAAGACTTAAGAAAACATCGCAAAACTAGAGAGTTGAGCTATGACCCAGGCGACCAGAACCCAATCCACAGCAGCAACCTTCACAGCCCTCAAATGTAAAGAATGCGGCGAAGAGTACGAACTCCAAGCCAAGCACGTCTGCGATTGCTGTTTTGGCCCGCTAGAAGTCAAGTACGACTACGAAGCTATCCGCCGCCGCGTCACCCGCCAAACCATCCAAGCAGGCCCCAACTCAATCTGGCGCTACCGCGAATTTTTACCAGTCGCTACAGAAAACGTCATTGATGTCGGTACCGGCATGACTCCTCTGGTCAAGTCCCACCGCTTAGCGCGCCGCCTCGGTCTCAAAAATCTTTACATCAAAAACGATGCGGTGAATATGCCCACTCTGAGCTTTAAAGACAGAGTGGTGTCAGTTGCCCTCAGCCGAGCGAGAGAATTGGGTTTCACCACAGTATCCTGTGCCAGCACCGGTAACTTAGCTAACTCCACCGCTGCGATCGCAGCCCACGCCGGACTAGATTGCGTAGTCTTCATCCCCTCCGACTTGGAAGCAGGCAAAGTCCTGGGCACCCTGATTTACAATCCGACTGTGATGGCAGTTCACGGCAACTACGACCAAGTAAACCGTCTCTGTTGCGAAGTAGCCAATACACACGGCTGGGGATTTGTCAACATCAACTTGCGTCCCTATTATTCCGAAGGCTCGAAAACCCTCGGCTACGAAGTTATCGAACAACTAGGTTGGAAATTGCCCGATCACGTAGTTGCTCCCCTCGCTTCCGGTTCTTTGTTCACCAAAATTTATAAAGGCTTCAACGAATTCACCGAAGTCGGCTTGGTTGAAGGCAAGAAAGTCCGGTTCAGCGGCGCTCAAGCTGACGGCTGTTCCCCGATCGCCCAAGCATACCGCGAAGGTCGCGATTTCGTAACACCAGTCAAACCGAATACAATTGCTAAATCGATCGCGATCGGCAATCCAGCAGACGGAATGTACGCCCTCGACATCGCCCGCAAAACAGGCGGCAACATCGAATCCGTCAGCGACACCGAAATCATCGAAGGCATGAAACTGCTAGCAGAAACCGAAGGCATCTTCACCGAAACCGCAGGTGGCACCACGATCGCCGTCTTGAAGAAACTGGTAGAAGCAGGTAAGATCGACCCCGACGAAACCACTGTCGCCTACATCACCGGCAACGGCTTGAAAACCCAAGAAGCAGTTCAAGGTTACATCGGCGAACCCATCACCCTCGAACCAAAACTCGAAGCCTTCGAGCGCGCCCTCGAACGCGCGCGCACACTCGAACGCTTAGAATGGCAGCAAGCTTCTGTTTAATAGTTATTGGTTGTTGGTTACTGGTTATTGGTTATTGGTTATTGGTTATTGGTTATTATCGCCAACAAATAACTAACAACAAATAACTAACAACTAACAACTAACAACAAATAACTAACAACTAACAACTAACAACTAATCATGACTGTCAAAGTTTTAATTCCCACTCCCCTGCAAAAATTCACCAACAATCAAGCCACAATAGAATGCGGTGGTGCAAACATTTCCGAACTGATTGAAGCGCTAGAAACAAATTGTCCCGGCATCAAAAAAAGCCTGTGCGACGAACAAGGAGCACCTCGCAGATTTTTGAATTTCTACGTCAACAGCGAAGACATCCGGTTTTTGGAAGGTACGGAAACTGCTCTTAAAGATGGTGATGAAGTGAGTATTGTCCCAGCCGTTGCTGGTGGTTGATTTTTAACCGCAGATTGGGCAGATAAACGCTTGGGAACGCAGATATTTTTTAAATCTATCTGCGTTTGTTTTTGGTTAAAATCAATTTTTATTGATAAAATTTAACACTAAAAAAGCCGATTTTATGAATAGGTTATTTTCGATCGTCGATCGGCAAAGTCAATACAAACTCTGTTCCTGTTCCCAGTTGAGAATTTACCTCGATCGCACCTTGATGCTTTTCGACAATAATCTGACGGGCGATCGCCAATCCCAATCCCGTTCCTTTTCCGACAGCTTTTGTAGTAAATAAATGGTCAAAAATCCGAGTTTTTACTTCTTCAGGCATACCAGGGCCGTTATCGGCGATCGCAATTTTTACTCCCTCGTTTTCTACCCTTGTCTGAATGGTAATTTGATTCGGATTAGCTTGAATTTCGGCAAAACTCCGTCCTAAATTAGATTCATCAAGCGCATCGATCGCATTTGCCAAAATATTCATAAACACCTGATTTAACTGTCCGGGAAAACAGGTGATTTCTGGAATATTACCGTAATCTGTAACGACTTCAATAGCGGGACGATTGTGGTTAGCTTTGAGACGGTGGCGCAGAATCAGCACGGTGCTATCGATGCCGTCGTGCAGGTTGAATTTTTGCTTAGTATCGCTATCGGCACGGGAGAAAGTACGGAGACTTTTGCTGATGGATGTAATGCGATCGCCTCCATCTTTCATCGCCCGAATTAACTTCGGCAAATCTTCTCGAACATAGTCTAGATCGATCGCTTCCAATTCGTCTTCAATGTCCGCACCGGGTTGAGGGAATTTTTCGCCATAGAGATCGATGACACCTAACAAGTCATTGATGTAATCTTGGGCTGCACCGACATTGCCGACAATACAACCAATTGGATTATTAATTTCGTGAGCAACTCCAGCTACTAAGTTCCCCAACGCTGACATTTTTTCGCTTTGAACCATTTGGAGCTGAGCTTGTTGAAGTTCTTCTAAAGTTTGCTGAACTTGGCGATAGAGACGAGCATTTTCTAAAGCAATTGCGGCTTGACTTGCTAAGAAATTGAGGAGGATGAGGCGATCGCTCGTAAAGACACCCCTCGTATATCTATTTTCTAAATATAAAATCCCGGTCAAATTCCCCCGATCTATAATCGGCAAACACAGGACGCTTTTAGGCTGATATTGTTCTAGATAAGGATCGATCGCGATCGGAAGATCGGTTTTGAGGTTGTCTAGAGCGATCGGTTCTAATGTATTTTTGACGTAGTAAATCAGTTGAATGGGAAGCGCCCGATTGTCTTCTAGAGGTACAGTTTGCAGTGTCGTTTGTTGTAAATCGGAAATTGCCCGCACAAACCATTGCTGATTCTGACACAGCATCAATGCACATTTATCTGCACCAGAATTTTCCAGCATGGTTTGAGTTAGAGTTTGGATTAAATCGTCGAGTTGAATCGTGCTAGATAGGGATTGAGAAACTTTCAGGAGTGCAGCAAAATCTAGAGTGTTATTGAGACTGGTACTGGAAGAACTTTTGCTGTGAGAGGAGTGAATGGAGTAAGTGGAAGTGGAAATGCTGGCTAGGCTTTCTAAAACCGTCAGAGGTTTGGTGGCTTGTTGCAGGATAGGTTGAAGGAGTTGGGGATAGCGTTGTTCGAGATCGTTGGTTTTGGCTTGAGCACCCCATTTAGCGTAGCAGTAGTAAGCCTCTTGCATATAAGCTGCGGCGACTTTTTCCTTACCCCAATTGAGGTAGAATTTAGCAGCCAGTTCGTTGGCGAGGGCTTGTTCGTAGCCATAGTCTTGAGCTTGAGAGCTAGCAATAGATTGTTCGTAAAAATCGATCGCTTCAGAGATTTCCCCTTTAATTCTGGCTGTTTCTGCTTGGAGCAGTAGATTTTTGTGAAGAATATTTTGTGGACAATACTCACCCCAATGTTTCAACTTCTCTTCTAAAATAACAAACGCTTGCCAATAATCCTTTGCTTCAGTTTTTTTACTCGCATTTTCAAACAGACTTAAAAGCATTAAGGCAACATAAAACACGCTAGATGGAAGTTTGGCGTGACTGGGAATTGTCTCTTCAATAATGCTTAGTTTAGGAATTAGATCTGCATATTCAGATTGTCGATCGAATAAGTAAGCATGGCGAATTTTAACAGAATAGAACCAAGCTAGATGATAAGCAACATTTCTGTACTTCTGTAAATATTCCGATTCACTAAAACTATCGTCATCAAAGGTAAACGGCGTGTTGGTAAGACCCAAAAGCTGGCGAATGGGTTGTCGGACTCCCACAATTAAAGCATCCAGATTTTCTAAGCTTTTAATTTGACCGAGAAAATCAACATGGATCTGGACAATTGCATAGAGATCGTTTAAGTTTTTACCATAGGTGAGGCGATCGGAGCCGCTTTGCATCATCATAAAACTAACAGTCAGCCAATTCCCAGCATCCATGCCATATTTAAAGGCATTGTCATAGTAAGGATCGGCTTCTCGCAGGGGACGACTCCAGCTATGGACATCAGCAGCAAACAGGAAATTGGTCATTCCTCGAACATCAGCATTGTCAAATTGTTGGCAAAGTTGTACAGCCATAGCACCAAATTGGTAAGCCTGTGCTGCATTTTTGAGTAAAGTATTAGCAATTAAGCCATAACCGACATAGCCGAAGGGAGACATATCGCTATTGCCATATTCCAAGGACAAGGTAGTCATTTTGGCGAGTGCCAGTAATGCTAATGTGGGTTGACCATCTAGCCATGCTGCATAAAAAAGAATTTGCAAGATACGCAACATTTCTGCGATTTTTTCATCCGTCATTGTACTCAATTCAAGAATCGATTCTATTGTTTTGTATTCCAGAAATCGAGTCACGATCGCAATTTGTGCATCGAGGCTAGTCTGGATGCTCTCTTGATTGTTTGGCACTATCCAGTCCAACAGTTGCAGGCTTTGGCGTTGAATCTCTATTGCTTCAGCATTGCGTCCCTGAAGCTGATATTGAGTCATCTGGACTCGATAAATTACGGCTTTGTCCACTGGGGTTTGAGCTTGGGCGAGAGCGATCGCGTAGAGGGCTTCTGCTCGCTCGAAATTACCGCAGAGATACGCTGCTTCTGAGCCTTCTCGGTACAAACCATAGATCGATACATAGTCGCTTTGCCAAGCTTCGGTTGGTAATATTTCAATACCAATTTCACAATAGTTTTGAGCAGCTTGATAGGCGGCTGATAGTTTTGCTTTTTGTCCAGCCTGTAGGTTTAATTGCGCTAATTGTTGCCTTTCTTCTAACTTAGAGATCGTAGCTCTACCTAAATTCAATTGATTGACAATATTGAAGATACGATCTGCCTGTTCTCGTTGAGATAATTTCTGCTTTAACAAATGACCGATTCGCCAGTGCTTTAATTGCTTGCGATCTTCAGGGATTAGAGAATAAGCTGCCTGCTGAACGCGATCGTGCAAGAATTTATAAGAAACGACAATCTCATCACAGCGATCGATCTCATCAGAATCATTCGACTGAAAAAACTTGTAAGTGTCGTTAATCGGAACGATCGACCCTTCTTGCAATGCTTTCCATAAATCAGTCGCTGTATGGCTTTGAGATTTTTCCGAAACGATCGCCAACGTATTCAAATCAAAAGAGTTGCCAATACAAGCCGCTAATTTCAATACTTCCTGCGTCTGAACTGGCAGTTTCTGCAACTGCAATGCCATGAACTCCACGACATCATCCGTTAATGATAATTGTCGGACTGAAGTCAGGTCGCATTGCCAGTGACCCAAATTTGGCTCAAACTCAATCCAACCGTCCTCATACAGTGCTTTGAGAAACTGGGCGGTAAAAAAGGGATTTCCTTGGGTTTTCTGATATACCAATTGCGTCAGATGTTTCGCTAATTGTGGGGGACAACTAAGGGTATCTGCCACTAAATTATTGACGGTTGCTTCTGAAAGAGATCCCAGCGTAATCGTATTAATAATTGAGTTGCTCTTCTGAATTTCATCCAGCGTCAACATCAATGGATGTGCTGGAAACACTTCGCGATCTCGATAAGCACCCAGCAGGAGTAAATATCCGGCATTGGCTTCACTCATCAACAATTTCAACAAGTTTAGCGATGCCAAATCTGCCCATTGTAAATCGTCGAGAAATATCACTAACGGATGATCTTTCGTGGTGAAAATTTGGATGAATTTCTGAAAGAGTAAATTGAAGCGATTTTGGGCGGCACTCCCAGACAGTTCTGGAACGGGAGGCTGCTGCCCGATAATCCGTTCGAGTTCGGGAATGACTTCGATAAGGACTCGGGCATTCTCTCCTAATGCTTGGAGAATTTTTGCCTTCCAACTCGCCAATTGAGTATCGCTTTCGCCGAGTAATTGTCCCATGAAATCCCGAAAGGCTTGGACAAATGCCGAGAAGGGAATATTGCGATTGAATTGGTCGAATTTGCCTTTGATGAAATAGCCGTTTTGCCTGGTAATCGGCTTGTAGACTTCGCTGACAACTGCTGTTTTACCGATGCCAGACAATCCCGCTACTAGCATCATTTCGACCCCCCCTAGCCCTCCCGAAGTTCGGGGGGGAGTGGCGGCGCGATTCTCCTTCGGAGACGCTACGCGAACGAAGGCATCTAGTAATATTTGAACTTCGGCTTCTCTGCCGTAAAGTTTTTCGGGAATCATGAAGCGATCGCACAAATCTCTTTGTCCGATTTCAAATGTTTCTATTTTGCCCGTTTCTTGGAATTGGTTCAGGCAAATCTCTAAGTCATATTTTAAACCCAATGCACTCTGATAGCGGTCTTCGGCATTCTTCGCCATCAGTTTCATCACGATATCTGCTACAACTGAAGGCATTTCTTCGCTGTTACCTAATGCAGGCGGCATTTTCGCGATGTGGCAATGTACCAATTCCATGGCATCAGATGGCTCGAAGGGCAATTTGCCGGTTAATAATTCAAATAGCGTCACTCCCAAAGCATAGAAATCGCTGCGGTAGTCAATTCCCCTGTTCATCCGTCCGGTTTGTTCTGGAGCTAAATACGCTAAAGTACCTTCAAGGACGTTGGGATTTTTAATTTCTTGGGTTTCTTTTGATAAGAGCGAAGCAATAGAAAAGTCGATTAATTTAACTTGTTGTGTCTTTGGATGGATGAGAATGTTGGCAGGTTTGATGTCTTTATGAATAACCCGATTTTGGTGTAATTCGTGGAGGATTTGGGCGACTTGCACTGCGATTTCTAATACTTGTACGATCGCCAGCCGACGATCGCGAGTATAGTCTCGCAGCGAAACGCTGCCGCAGTCTTCCATTATCAAGGCATAAGTGTTGCCTGAGGATTCTAAGCTGTAGGGGCGAATAATGCCGCTCAGATTCAGATTTTTGGCGATCGCGTACTGATTCCGAAATTGTAACAATTCGCTGAAAGTCGGGTAGGGGTTAGCCAGGAATTTGATCGCCACGGGCTGGTTGTCAGATGCTCGGACTCCTCGATAGACTAGGGTTCTCGTCCCTGTGTAAATAGCCGGCCCGATTTTATAGCCCGACAACACTACAGTCATATTTATCACACCTCGATCGCACAAATTCTGATTATATAATAGCGGTCGGGGAATGAAAGTGTGTTTGACGGCGCTCGTTTTTAAGTATTAATACTTATTTTTTAAACTGCGATCGGGAGTAAAATCGTGAAAGTTGTACCTTCACCGAGAAACGAGACGGAAGCCTCTGGCTTTTAGACATGAGGAGGAAGTCGGTAGCGGTTTCAACCGCCTTCAATATTTTTTTTGTATTGGTTGTTTTACAGTCATATTTCAATCTTAAATCAAG
>NZ_JAAFKG010000033.1:0-30637 GCF_013299185.1 Microcoleus sp. bin48.metabat.b7b8b9.023
TAGAATTTTTGCTCGTTTTTTTAGGAGATGGCTCTGGCTCTGGTTTTGGTTCGTAGGTGGCTAATATTGCACTGAGTTTTTGGATTTTCTCCCATAGCTCTACTATCAAGGCTTCTTTTGCCTCGTTCGATAGTTGTTTTAGGTCGGGGAGTTTTTCCATTCCTTTATCTAATGTCTATCTTGTCTTCTTGTCAAGGGGGTTGAGCAATTACGAATATTTATTACTATCCCGATGTGATGGTAAGCTGCGATGAACGGGACAAAGCTTTTAAATCATTTAAAAAATATCCTTGTTTAATTATCGAGGTTTTGTCTGATGGAACTGAAGGATTCGATCGCGGAGATAAGTTTGCTGATTATCAAGAATTAGAAACGCTTCAAGAGTATGTGTTAATTAGTCAAAAGCGGCAGCGGGTAGAGTGTTTCCGCCGCAATGCTGAGGGGTTGTGGGTTTTACATTCTTACACGCAAGGAAGTGAAATTCACTTAGCTAGTGTGGATTTTCGCACTAGCATGGATGCTATCTATGAGGATGTAATCTTTACCAACGAAAGTCATTCGGCGGTTGAAACCGCAACTACACAAACGAAGTCCGCGCAACGCGAGACTGAAGAGTAGAATGGATATTATGGCAGGATTTGGTATCATGTCTATGCCTGACTCAATATTTCCAAAAACTCCTGCACAACTAAATCGGGTTGTTCGCTGCATCGGGTAGCGTCGTAATGTTTGATAAGACTGATGCTAGAATCTATAGAAAGCCCGCACATTTCATCTTCTGTTGTGTTTTGATGGGATGATTCACTGTCAATTTTCAGCATTCCTAACTTGTTTTGGTGGAAAATCAGAAAGTCAGCTTCTAGATTCCGTCTACCTTCCGGTGTTGCGAGTCGGAGTTGGGAGTTGGGGATGAAGAGTGTGGAAGTGCGATCGAGCATTTCGGCAATTTTCACTTGTGCGTCGGAGTTAAAGCAAAAACCGTTCCAGTCAATTTCGTTTTCAGAGTCAGATAATTTAGTTTCACCGTCAGCGTTTATAGTTTTATCTAAATCAGCTTGAACATAGTCAGCTTCACTTAAATTTGCAAATAATCTTGCTCCACTGAGGTTTGCTCCACTGAGATTTGCACCAGTGAGGTTAACTTCTATCGTCAGATTTCGCTGTAGATTCACTTTGCCTCGTCTTAAATATCGTTTCAATACTGACTTGAGATTATCTTTTTTGACTTTTTCTTCTAGTGCTTTTGAAAGTAGCTTCCACAGTTTAGCACCAGCATCTTTGATATAATCATATTCATATTCAGCACTGGCTGCAATTTCTTTATAAGACCGCCCTTCCCAAGATTGACGAAACACTATCTCTTGAACTTTGTTGAGGCGATCGTAGTTAAGGGCTGTTTCTGCGATCGCTATGGCTTCGTCAACTGTCATATGTTAAAGTCCCTTCATAGCTAAAATTTCTACCTCATACCAGATTTTAGCATAATACTCCCACCACTTGGTCTCTAGACCTGGTTATTACTTTTGTACTACTTTTAAAATACTTTTATATTACTTTTTTGAGTCTTAAGACAGATGTGGATTTGATAATATGGAATCTAATCAACAGAAACAGTGTTTGTGTTGGAGTCTCATAGAATATTCCAGCCTCGATCAAATATTGTTAATAATTAATTAACAGGAAGCTTCATGTTAAGTAAAAAATTGCTAACATTCAGTTTAATTACCTTATCTTATATTGGTAGTGTAGGAGTATTGTCTACTTTAACTACTGGCTGTGACTTGATAAAACAAGATAAATCCTTGTCTGCAAGTAAAGCAGAAAAAATAGTGAATAAATGGAAATCTTCTCGAAGTGGCACAATTCAGATATTAGGAGTACGTGAAAATCCAGATAATACTGCTGTAGCTACCTTACAAGCTTCCAATTTAATAGTTAAAACAGACTTTCTTGGCACAATAACGGAGAAAAAATTTTCGGGGCCGGGCGAAGCTAAATTCTCGCGCTATACCGATGGAAGTTGGGCGCTCACAGGATTGTTTTTTGGCAATGATATATTGGATAGCTTTTGGTTTAAGGATCTCAATATAAAAGATGATTAGGTGAAACTCGGCAAAAATCAACGGTACTAGCTTGATGTCGCTCTCAATAACATCAGGCTGGTTATTAGAAAGCTATGTGACTGAACAACAATTATTAGTAGAAGAGGAAATTATTAATGTCATCTGGTGGTAGCGGTGGTAGTCCCATACCTTGGAAAAAAATAGCAGGAGTTAGTCTTTTAGTAGTACCTATTGTGATTGGCACAGCCACCTTTCTTTTTGGAGATACAGTGCTGTGTAAGTTGAAAGGCGTGGATGTTGGCTTTCTGAAATGTGATAATCCATCAGAATCTAAAGCTACGACTGAAACCCCATCGTTACCCCCCAAATTTCCCCCTTCATCTGAACCTGTTAAACAAGAGCCTATTTCTTCTCCATCACCGACATCAACTCCTTCTCCTGTGTCGGTGACTCCAGTGCCAGTTTCGCCATCGCCATCTCCAGTAAAACTATCTGCTGACAAAAAGCCCTGCACAGTAGAGCAAAATGGCAGTACCGTAAACCTTGGTTCTTTGGAGCATTCTTGCCCCTTCGCTGGTAATGTTAGCTCTAATAATTTAGAGAATCGTTATCGTTTCAAGATAGATAATCCCAGTAATATCAGCCTATTTTTAGATGACGTGAATAGCGAAGTAGAAATGTTTCTATATTCAGATAGAGATGGTACAGGAGTAATTCAATATCAACTTGAAAATATATCTGCTATTAAGTCAAAAACAGGAGTAATTGAAAAAGAATTGGGTGTGGGAAGCTACATTCTTGTTGTAAAAATGAAAGCTAGAGAGACCCCATATTCACTGCAAATAATTAACAATACAAGTCAAATAGAAAATGTTGGTTATTTAGAGGAAAAAACGATTCCTAAAAACGGGAGTATTAATTTAAAACACAGACAGAAATTTTACAGTTTTCAACTGGCAAATCCTTCGAGCATTAGTCTGTCTTTAGGTGGCGTTAATAGCGAAGTAGAAATGGTTTTGTATTCAGACAGAAATGGAACAGGAGTAATTCAATATCAACTTGAAAATACATCTGCTTTTAACTCAAAACCAGGAATAATTAAAACCAATTTAAGAGTAGGTAATTACATTGTTCTTGTACGGTCAAGACTTAGAGATACCGATTACACTCTTACTATGTCTGCTCCTTAGTGAATCATTAAATTTCTCTTTTTTCGTCAATTTTTTCTCTAGCCACTCAAAAGCAATTAATATGACTATCACTCAAAAAAAATCCAATCTTCTACCTTGGAAATGGGCATTAATTTGTGCTGGCTCGACAGTATTATTAGTGCTAGATGGATTTCGATTCTCGAATTTAATCAATCCTAAAATTTTTTCAACTTCTGTAGCTACTGCTATTTCTCAAAACTATGTTGCCAAAAAATTGATAGGTCAATGGCAAACAAAAGTTTCAGGTCAGTCTTTAATATTAATTTTCACACAGGAAGGAAAGTTATTTATGTTGGATACGCCTACTTCGGCTACCGAAATGAAGTATCAGATTAACGTAAATACTCAACCAAAGAATCTAGATCTATTAGTAGGATCAAAAATTGTCGCAAGGACAATTTTTGATTTCACGGCGGACGGTCAGTTGCGTTTAGAATTAGATAATATTGGAGAATCTCGACCCACATCTTTTAGTTCCAATACAAGGGTATTTCGGAAAATATCTGAGCAAACGCTACTGCCTGCGAATGTTAGAGTAACTAATCCCGAAGATCAACAAAAAAAAGCCAGACAAACAGAAGCAAAAATGTATGTTGGTATGATGAATCAAGCACAACGAGCTGCTTACGCCGAAACCAATCGTTTTGTATCTAGAATAGATAAATTGCAACTAGGTATGAAGTCAGAAACAGAAAATTACTCATATAGTATTGTTTTGGGCAACGATAATCGTTTTGCTCAATCAATTGCCTTAGCTAAGATAGAGGGAATAAGAAACTATACAGGTATAGTAGTTTTAGCTAAGACAGCCAGTGGTCAATCAACTACTGAACACATACTTTGTCAAAGTAATGAACCTTCAAAAAAGCTTCCAGGAAAACCAACAGCTACCAACTCTACAAATATAAAATGTCCTCCTGGCTATTCGTTAGTACCGTGAAATTTTCCTCAAAATCATCAGATTTTATCTTTTATCCCAGTCCGCGCAGGCGGACTTTGTTCGTGTAGACGCGATTTCCAATCGCCCCGAAATTGGTAATTTGAATATCACCTTCACTCCTCCGACTCAAAATCCACGCGATCGTAAATATCACCCAACGACATCTCAAACTCCACACAACTCAATTTCAACACCGCATCAGCACCATCATACTCAGACAAAATCCACTTATTATCATCCGTCTTCACAAACTGTTCGACGTGCATTTCATATTGATCGATCAAAACATACTCCCGAAAACTAGGAATAGAACGAAAAAGTTTAAATTTTCCACCCCTGTCATAGTCCGCCGTCGATTCCGATAAAACCTCAGCTACCATCACCGCATTAGTAATCGTATCTTTCCTGCCCTCAGCAAACTCCAACTTACCCGCCACCAACATCACATCAGGATAAGTATAAACTCGCTTCGACGGTATCCACAAACGCAAATCGTTTATATATACTCGGTACGGTTGTCCTTTCGTAGCAAAATTCAAAGTCCCGCTCAAATTAAGAGCTATTTGATTGTGATTTGGTGTTCCGCCTGTCATAGGGATTATCCTGCCATCCTGATATTCACTTCTAAATTTTGCCCCCTCTTCCAGCATTAAATAGTCTTCAGGAGAGTAATAAATTTGTACTTTATCCTCAACTTTGTCTTCAACTACTTCTGCGCGGATTTCTGTTAATGCCGTCATACTAAATCCTCATTTGCTGATACTCACAATTATAGCCACATTATCTCTAAATCGAAACTACTCCTCATCGATGGATTCAATTACCTCTCCCTCAAACTCAAAACCCCTCTCCATACCATCAAAATATTTGTCATAATTAGCCTTGATCCACAGTGCTGCTTCCCCGTTTCCTAACTCCACAGCTTTATCAATTATCTTGCAATCTGTCAGCGAAAATTCGATCGCTTTCATTGTCTTGAAACAATCCCAAACCACCTTTGGCACCGATACCGGCGACACCGCATACCTCAACAATTCCCGTGCATCCTCGGGCGAAATAATTACATTATTTTCAACCCAGATCGTACCCACATCTTCTTCGCTTTCCCCTTGCCAATTAACCTCGCCGCTCAAAACATAACCCCAAGGTTCGATAAAATTGTCAATCAGATACTGCAACCATTCCACATAATCATAAAATTTTTCCATGCCGTTCCATTTAATCCCCCCGCCGTCAGCAGTCGGAATCCACTTACACCACAATCCGGGCTGAGTCTTTGGCGGGCGGTTGTAATTTACGATCGACAATTCCGACTCTTCATCCCAGCTTTCGTTGACAAAATAGCAACCTTCTTCGCCCAAAGGCAAACCCACGGCTGTTCTCGCCGCATCGGGAACATCTTGCAAAATTTCAGGATTTCGCTTCATTCGCCTCGTCCGAGAAAACTCTAATAAGTAAAGAGTTTCGCTGTCCAATAACCGCTTATTTAAATTAAATATTCCGTCAAAGGTTGTAGTGTATCCCATGATTTTTATCTATTATAAATGTAGGCGCGATTGAGAGAGTATTGGTGTAAACTTAAGACTAAGACTATTTGTATTTCTGGTTTATCGCTGAGTCTAGATCCCCCTAAATCCCCCGGATAGTCGGGGGACTTTGAGTGTTCTTATTCCCCCCTTTTTTAGGGGGGTTAGGGGGGATCGAGGTGGCTCATCATCAGACGATATACTGATACTACAAGTACCAACCCTACTTCGTCTTGTCCAAATTCCGCGACTCCAACCAAATAGGAATTGCAATCCAAGCAACTGTTAATAGCAAAGCAACTACCGCAAATTGAGCAGCCCAACCTACTAACTTCTCTAAAGACACAACTTGTCCTAGGAAGTATGACAAACTTACCATTACGGATGCCCAGCTTGCGGCACCCAAAATATTGAAGAATGAAAATTGCAAAAAGGGCATTTCTGCAATACCCGCTAGGGGACTGGCAAAAATTCGCAGCAGTGCGATGAAACGGCCTAAAAATACGGCTTTAGCCGCATTTTCGCTAAACTTTTCTTTTAAGTCAAACAGTTGTTCTTCCCGAAAGCGGAAAATTTTTCCCAGCTTCAGCAGTAGCGGCCAGCCGCCGTATCTGCCGATCGCATAACCAAAATTTCCCCCCACAGTCGCACCGGCGATCGCGCTTCCGAGCACGTACCAGTAATTCAGTTCCCCGCTGCCGGCTAAAAACCCGCCAGCAATCGTAATTGTCTCGCCTGGAAGAGGGACTCCCAGATTTTCTAGCAAAATCCCGAAAAATACAGCCCAGTAGCCGTAATCTCGCGCTAATTGCTGAATAGTCTCTAACGATAAAAACTCAAAAGACATTTCGATATTGCCTTCGTAAACTTTTGCAAAGCTCAATACTTTTATATATTGGCTCGATTCGGCCAATAGTGCAATCTTTCGCTGTGATGAAAAACACACTACACTTGCGATCGCCAGCCAAACAAAAAAATAGCCTTCAACGCATTATAGATAAATATGAGAATAGTTGCGGTTGCGTTCCGCCCATTGCCATCAAGGCATCCTACTAAATTTATCACTCCCGGCGATCGCCTGTGCTTTCACAGCAGTCCCGATCGCGCATCCTACAAACCTTAGCTAAAATCCGCTGATGCTGTTGAGACGTTTCAGCAAGTGAATTCACTTATTCATACTTTACAATCGTAGGATAACTGCTATGGAATTTTCCAACTTCAACGAACACATCATCCTGCAACCTCACAACTGCCTCGACTCCCAAGCAGGCAACCTCATCCAGCAACAGTTAGCCGAGATTTTGCCCGATCGCCCTCAACTCTGGGTAATAGACATGGCCTACGTAGATTTTATCGACAGTTCCGGCTTGTGCGCCCTAGTCGGCGGACTCAACGCCGCCCGCCACCGGGGATGTCGCCTCGTCATCTGCAACCTCTCATCCACAGTCAGGCTCATTTTTGAAATTACTCAACTCGACCAACTCTTTGAAATTTTTGACAGTTTCGAGCAAATTATCTCAACAGAAACTCCCGCTTTAGTTGCTTAATAAAAATCAAGCGATATCCGGTTAATTGCCCATAATTATGTTCGTAGTAAGGACTTTAGTCCTTATTTATTAGTCAAGAGAGGACTAAAGTCCTCACTACAAACATTAAGAAGTAATTTGTAGGTCGTAATTTATTAGTCAAGAGAGGACTAAAGTCCTCACTACGAACATAAAGAAGTAATTTGTAGGTCGTAAATAGGCTTATTTGTCAAGCAATACCAATGACAAACAAATAAATCCGGCACTTGAACGCCGACCGAAGCGATCGCAGGTGCAGCCGGAAAAGGCAAAAGTCGATCGAAACAAATCCTGTCTCCAACGAACCCGAACTGCATCAAATAAGTCGCCGGCGGCGCATTTAAAAGAGCCACGAGCAAACGGTAAGCCAACTCGTACAACTGCTGCCGCCAAACATCAGACAAATGCAGCGGTTGAGAGTAAGTCAACTCGCCCGACAACTTGTCAGATTCCCCAGCGATCGCCTCAGCATACAGCGGCCCCTTTGCCGTCAACACCACCGGCAGCCAAAAATTGCCATCGCCGACGGGCACTTGTAGTTCCTGAGCCACTCGATCGCGCGCAGCCGACACATTAGCAGCAAATCGAAACAGATTTTGACCCGGAAAAACCAGGTTGGGCGGAACATCGAGCGTCAAAGGGCAAACGATCGCCCCCGAAAGAGCGATCGCGCCAGAATTGAGTTCAGAAACCGCACATATCTCGACTTCAGTTAAAGGATCCGATTGAGCGATCGCAGCCTTGAGGCGATCGGCCGAGCCTTGTTCGTAGCCTGCTACAATCCAAACTTTAGGCATTGCCAAAGCTCGGCATTTGAATACCGCGATCGTCCTCAGGATCGACGCTGGGCAGATCCAGGCCCTTAGCCTTGCGGTTGCGTACCGCCAGACGGTAAGTCACGCTCTGTAACTCAGTGTGCAACTGGTTGTTTTCCTTTTGCAGTTGCTGCAACTTTTCCTTAATCGGCTCGATCCGCTCAGCAAACTTCTGGCGGTAAACTCCCGGCAATTCCTGAACCACCTGTTCGAGCATTCTAGAGCGATCGGTCAATTCTTGCACCGACTGTCGCAGTTGGTAAACCTCAGCATCGCGCTCGGCGATTTGTTCTTGATAAAAACCAACTTGCTCTTCCACGGCTTGCAATTGTTCTCGCATCGCCTGCATTTGAGCTTGGTGGCGATCGGAAACTTCCGGCGCCGGCACAAAACTGGAATTTCCCTTGACCAGTCTGAAAAGTTCTTGAGATAACTGCTGCACCAATTGGTCGCGCATTTGCAGCTCTTCGGTCAGACGAGATACCTCTGATTGCAGTTCTTTTGAGCTTACAAGTTTAGTCTGATTCACAATGACCCTCAGTTTTTACGATATTATATATTTCTTTAAAATATCTTTACCTTACCTCAGAGGCAAGAGGTACTTGAAAAGTTTTGAACCCGCAGTCGCTAGAGCGATCGGTGACACATCAACGGCCAAGCCTAGTTTAACCCCGATCGGCACCAACGTCAGTCAATTTTATATTTTAGATTGGGAATTACTGATTGGGTAAGGGTTTGGAGCGCGAGCTGATAGTTGCATTCTTTTTCTGAACTGAAATTACATAAAATCGTCGGTTTTTTGTCAAGAAACCTGGTTTCTTAGCTTTTTCTGGCAAGAGTGCGAATTCTCAAGTCTAACCGATCGCCCCCGAGAGCACTTTCCCAGCTTCATCCAAGGTACTGCCAAAACAGATAATTCCGTCCTCGTGACCGGCCATGGCCAGAATTTTGCGATCGGCCAAATTCTCCTCCTCAAAAAGTCTAAACATTTCTAGCGCCATTTGAGGAGTACCGTAGGGTATCTCTTTTCTAGTAGTAGGAATTTTAAACAGCAGTTGCTGCCACAGTTGAGGATTGTGAACGTGAATTATCGCACGCACATCATCTCTGCGAAGGTACAGTGCAGCGTGAGTTAGCGACTCCGACGAAGCTGGTACGGGGCCGCGACAGCCGAGGAAATTTTGTTCTAAGTTAAATTCGGTAACAGTACAATAAAATTCAGGCCCCAGATTTGGCAAGTGTGCCGTCTGGGTGCCTGAAATAATGAACTGGCAAGAATTGCCAATTCTGATACTGATGTTACCAAAACCAATACTATTTTCGTAGACGCCTATTAGTCCCCAAGAGTGGAGTCGATCGCGCCAGTCCATCAAATCTGCTATGTTCTCGGCAGCTAAAGGATTTGCCTCTTGCCATTCGCAGCGGTACTTAACGACTCCTTCATCCATCTATTTTTATTCCTAGCAAATCCACGACACACAAGTCAGGTTCTGAGACTTCACCGAAGTTGTCAAACTGTTTTTTTGTCTGCTGCCTTCTGTCGAGAGTGCCTGAGTGCCTTCAATAATTTACATTCCTGTGTCACCGTAATTGGCGATCGACATTAGCAAAAAGTATACTACGCAAGAAGAACAAATTATTCCAAACATCATAAGTCTAGCCTCAACAGGTCATTGCAAAAGTGGAAGGTAAAAACACACGCTTTCAGGCTGGGAGTTTGATTCTTGGCTCTTGCTAGATCGAGTCTCTTATGTGAAACTATCTAACGTCCCTCAACAAGTTATTGCTTGAGATTACAGTATTTCTACTGAGGTTGTTAACCCTCTCAACAATATTTAACGATCGAGTAGTCCTTTATCCGGGAACTTAGGTAAAATCAACCGTACATTTACTTATTTTTTATTATATAGATATTTAAGTGAGCTGAACACAAAATCAAAAAAGTTTACCAAATCAACACAAATGCCAGCCGATCTGGAGTTGTTAATTGCCGAAAGCCTTGCTAGTGTTGGTTTTCCCTTTTCTCATACAACGCCATCAGGTTCAGCTAAGACCTACCGCTGGCAAAAACAAGCTGAAACCCTCGTTGTTATTGATATTCCCTTTGATCGTATCGCTCAATGAGTTCAGTTAAGGCCCTGAACCCTATTGTCATCTAACTCAATACCGTTTACTGGTATAGCGCCCTGGAGGTAAAATCCTCTGAAAAATAGATACGGAGATTGCTTCGTTCCTCTCGAAGGACAATCTTAAGCAAACCGTATTGTCATCTAACTGAATAGCTGGTAAAAGTATAGTCATTTATAGACATGAGAGGCTTCGAGTCCCTCCCCCTTCGCTTTTACTTTGAGCGGATTGACCCGCCTCGGCTGAACTACGCAGCTCTCTATCCCATTGCTAAAGGCATTTGGGATTGCTTTTCTGAGGATATTGTAAGAACCGTTAACATCAGAGTTAATTAATTGACCGATTGATGTTCTGTACAATCCTCTTTTGATTCGCCTGCCACTAAATATGACATTCGACGCATCAATATGTCCGTAAACAGGAATTGGATCTAGGTTCAAAAAGCTCGACTTAGAGGTGTAAGACTCTTCTTGAACTATCACTTTAATTCCCACCAATCGAGTTTTGTATTCCAACATCTCAATTAGTCTAGCGTGAGGAATATTGACAAAGTTTTGATTAGTGCGTTTGGACAGGTCAATTCTGGTTTTCCACTGTGCATTTTTGCCAATTACTAGCGTCCCAATTTGATGCGCCGTCAAAATATCGACGATTAATCGGCTGGTGTGATGCAAGTAATTATCTACTTTTTGGTGGCGACACCGGGTCAAGCGTCCAAGACGTGATGATGTCTGGCTATTTCCTTTTAATTGAGACTGCAATTGGGCTTTACGTTTGTTGTAGAACTGGTTAATCGATTTGAGTGGTCGCCCGTTAACCAAAAGAGGGATAAATCCCGGTTGATTTGATGTTAGCGCCACTAAATTGTCCAGTCCCAAATCAATACTAGCTACGAAGTTGTTAATTCTAGCGGTGGACTCCGGTTCATCGTAAATTACCTCAATTACATAAGCATCGCATTTGGGAACCAATCTAACTTGACAGATTTGTTCGGGATTTACTTTGGTTTTGATTGAGATCTCAGTACCCGAAAGTTTAATAATTCCACTTTTCAACTGTCTGCTACTAATCGCTTGCTTTGTATAAACGAGGATGTTTCGACCTTTTACTTTATCTTTGTACTTCGGTAGTTTGGGACGACCAGTAAATTTAGAGGTATCTTTTTTGTAAGCTTTGAGAGCTTCAAAAAAAGATTTCCAGTTTTTATCTAACAACATCAAGATTTGCTGGCTTACTTTTGCGGGCATTGCTTTGTAAGCTTCGTGAGATTTCATGAGGCGATTCATTTCGTTGTAATTGATGTAGCCCCATCCATACACAAAGCTTTGACGGATCGCATAATTGGCAGCATTATAAAGATTCTTCGATTTGAAGGCTAGTTCGTCAATCTGAGCAAAACGGTGTTCGGTAGATTTGATGATGTGACGTTCTGTTAGCTGCATTCTGAACCTCCTTCTTTGGGCTCGGCGATTGTGGGGAGTAGTCAACTATAATTAAACCACTTTCTGTCTGTCATGCCGGATGTGGCAAATGCCAGAGGGCTTGGACGCCTCCCCATGCGGTTGTGTAACTTATTATTGTTTTAGCGTAGTTTGATAGTTTTATTTTTAACATCCTGATTACAGGATACCACAATCGCTTATCCCTGCTTACAAACTGAATGAAGTTTTATAATACCATTTTTCTAAAGATCCGATAGAGTTCGAGGATGACAAGACATTGTAATTTATACACTTTCCCTGTTTGCTAAAGTCTGTCATAACTTTAAAAAAATGGTAGAAGCGTTGTTCCTGCAACATCTGCTCGCCCCAAAAAAGCAAGCCGATCGAGCCACTGCTCGATCGGCTAAACTCTTCTGTGGAGGGCTCGCGCCCGCAGCCCTTTAAATGTGGAAATGATACAAAATGCTGCCGTCGTCTTTAATTTCACAGTTGGCATTAAAGACTTCAGCTTGTTGGTTCAAAAAACGCTGGGCGACATCCGGCGACAGCCGCGTCTCCATCGCAAACCGTACCAGAGTGATTTCGCCGCTGCCTTCCTTGATCAGTCGGTACAAAGCACTTTGGAGCCTTTCGCTCTCTTCTCGCTGAAAAGCTGCTTTGTTCCTCCAATCCGCCACTGAAGGAATCAAACCGCGACTTACCAAAATCGCTAACAGCAGGCCAACTCCCACAATCAGAGGCACAGTTGGATCGCTCGTGGGCGTCGCCACAATTTGTGGCGCTGTAGCGGCGGCCAAACTGCTCACCATTTCTTTTTCCGAGGCTTGCGTATCCGCCATCGCAAGCTGAGTTTTGTTGTAAACGTCTTGCTGAAGCTTCATTTGCTGCAACAGGCGAGCGCGCTCTCTTTCGTATTGGTCGAGTTTTTGCTGAGCTTGTTTCAGGTCTTGAGTGACTTGTGCCAAGCGTTGGTTGAGCGTCTGATTGACTGATTGCCAGCGATATCTGTTAATCAGCCGGCTTTTTTCAACCATGCCCTTCATCAACATATCCGCTGTTTTGATTGCTTGCTGCTGATCGAGCGATCGATACCCAACAGCAATCTCTAGCGGTTGTTCCGGCTTAGAAATCTGGACGCTAGCATTTTGTCGAACTTGCTGTGGCGACAGTTTAACTGCATCTGCCACTGCTTTGACAACATTATCTGCCAGCAGAACATCTGGAGTTAGTTGTTCTCCCTGCTTGAGAATTGTCGTGCCGGTGCTCGAAAATTTAACCGGCGGATTGTTAGAAGTGAGAGTGCCTTGGGCCATGAATCCGGGCGGCGGAGCTAGGCGGTAGGCAAGGGCCCCTGAAATACCCATAATTACAGCGAAACTGCCTAAGGCAATCCATCTGTACTGATTTGCTGAAGATCTAAAACGTAAATTTCCCATTTTGATAGTCAAATCATAACTTTCACTTTGCTTGCAGCTAGTCCCAAACCAAAGAGCGATAGTCTCTTTCTTGTGAGTGAAATTGACTGCTGAAAAATTCCTCAGATTGTACCGAAAAGCTCTCAAATTGGCTTTTCAGAGTTGCCAATATTCATGTTCGGAAAAAAGCATCGCAATGGTGTGTTTTTTCGTAAATCTAACCTCAGTCTTATCTTTAGGAATTCTCAGAAAATTACTGGGCGATCGGGATTTGGGAAGTTTGCTGCCACCAGCAGCTCATCGCGAGAGTCTGCTCTCACGAGCTTTGCCGTGTTTGTTGGCACTCAAAACCTTGACCTTTTCGCCTGTGGCAATCCTCCAGTTATTTTACTTCTTGCTGTGCGTTTTGCGGAAGCGATCGCGCAGATGCGTCGTTACTCGATCGCAGATAAGAGCAAGTCGCAATAAATTTTTACTTTGGTTTAGGGGCGACGTTAGTTCTTTGACACTCCTCGGCCTAAAGGCACGAGGATTCTTTCTTCACTGGGACTCCAACGAGTTTACCCTCAGAAAGCATCTTGACCGTATGCCCTACGGCTGCAAGTCCTCTAATTAGAACTACTTGTGCTGCTGCGACATCTCGATCAGTCGTGTACCCACAACTAGAACAAGAATGAGTGCGTTCCGACAATTCTTTCTTGCCTGTTTCGACACCACAACTAGAACAAATCTGGCTTGTCTTGTGAGCGCTTACTTTTTGAAAGTAGACACCGTGCTTAAAACAGACTTGTTGCAAAATCGTAAAAAACTGACCCCAACTCGCGTCTAGACAATGCTTACCTAACATTGCTCTAGACAAACCAACTAAATTTAAATCTTCAACGAATATCATTCCCGCGTCTTCGCAGAGCTGGTGTGCCAACTTCCAATGCCAGTCTTTACGACAGTTAGCAATATACTCGTGCAGCTTGGCAACTTTCTTCTGACCTTTCTTCCAATTATTTGAACCTAACTTTTTTCGGCTGACACGCTTTTGCAGCAATTTAAGCTTGCATTCGGCGTCTACGAAAAACTTGTGGCGCTTAACTAAAAGACCGTTGGAAGTAGCTATGAAATTAGTCAGTCCAACATCAATCCCTAGCGCTTCACCGTGTGGCATAACTGCGGAAACCGAAACATCCCATTGCAGCGTTAGCATTACGTACCAACCGCTAGCTCTGCGAACAATTCTGGCTTGCTTGATCGTCGCTCCGTCAGGGATGGGACGCGATTGATGGAGTTTAACCCAACCAATCTTGGGCAGTTTAACTTGGACGCCTTGAACTGGATTCACACCCATCTCTGGAAACACAAAAGACCGCATCGCACCTGCTTTTTTGAAGCGGGGAAACCCGTGCTTCTGTTCCCACATACTCACGAATGCTTTTTCCAACCTTCTTAAGGTCTGCTGTAGAACGTGTACTTGAACCGAACCCAAAGCAGGTATGTTCGCTCTGGCTGCGGTTAAGCTTTTGCACTGACTGGCGTAAGTCGGACGCTTTGTTTCCGCAGGGATGATAAATTCAGAACGGATAGAGCAAGCGTTAATCTGACAACTGCGAGATTGAAACCAATGCTTGCGTTCTGCGAGCGCGTAGTTATAGACGCGACGACACTGCTCTAGCCAATCTTCAAAGATAGCTATCTGCGCTGTCGTTGGTTTCAATTTGAACTCGTAGGTTAAGTTAAGCATTTACTCTGTCCTCCTAACCTAATTATAATATCGTGAGTAAACACCCGTTTGATTATTCACGATGCTTAACTAAAGTCGCCCTATAAGGGCGAGGCTTGCACCCAACCCATTGGTAAGCATATTTCTACCCATCACAGTTACAGAAAGCCCAGTAATCTGGTTTACAGACTCGAACAGCTAAACTCCCGCTTTGAATAACAAACTGCCAATTTTGTCTAATCCTCTCAAATCAGAGCTGGTCAAACAATGAAAAAAACCTTAAATATTCTTCCTAAAAAGTTACCAAGTCAGAATTATACCACGTACCAAGACTGTTTGCTACACATAAAAAAGTTGTGGAGCAGGCCGCGAGACCTACTCCACATCATCATCATCATCACGATGATTTGACAAAGGTACGATCGACCGTACCGACGAAATTTCAGAAGCCGATCGGCAAAATAAGACCCTCGCGGGCCATAACAGCCTTGGGAAAAGCGATTTGCACGTCTTCGGCGATGCGATCGAGAAAATCGTCAGTATGAGCCGGATCGTGGTGAAAAATCACCACCCGTTTCACCCGTGCCTCCTTAGCCATTCTCACCGCTTCCTGCCAAGTCGAGTGTCCCCAACCCACCTTCGGAGACTTGGGGTTGTGATATTCCTCGTCGGTGTACATCGCATCGTAGATCAGCACGTCAGCATCGAGGGCTAAATTGTACACATTTTCATCTAGCCGATCGGGAAAATGTTCTGTATCCGAACAGTAAACAACAGAACGTCCCTGCCAAGTCACCCGATATCCCATAGCAGTATTCGGGTGATTCAGAGAACCAGTTCTAATCTCAATATCGTCCAGCATCATCGTCTGGTTGTGATCGATCTCGTGAAAAGTCAGATCTGCCGGCAAACCCATCAGCGGTACCGGCGAATTGGAGTGCAAAACCCGTTCGACGAAGTGCCGTTTCAGGCAATCTCCATCGGGGGGAATTGCCCCATAAATATCAAAGCTATTGCCGCGAATGAAAGCTGGGGCGAACATCGGGAACCCTTGAATGTGATCCCAGTGATAGTGAGTAAAAAACATATAAGCTTGCACGGGCATTTCTTGCAGCAACTGGTCTCCCAGCATCCGCAAGCCAGTTCCGCCGTCAAAAATCAAGCGTTTTCCACCGACTCGCATTTCCAAACAAGAAGTATTGCCACCGTAGCGAACAGTTTCCGATCCGGGTGTCGGAACACTGCCCCGCACGCCCCAGAACTGTACTACAAAATCATCTATACCTTTTATTGCTTCGGAGGGTTGAGGGCAATCAACGGGATTTGCCACTACAGAGGACAAGCTGATTTCCATTTTAAAATTCAGACTTTAAGGTTCCACATTGTCCGTGATGGCGCAGCAGATGGTCGCACAACACTAAAGCTACCATTGCTTCGACCATTGGCACAGCTCTTGGTAAAACGCAAGGGTCGTGCCTTCCTTTTGCCGCCAGCAGCGTTGCTTCCCCCTCTCGGGTGACTGTGCGCTGTTGCTGGCGAATTGTTGCAGTTGGCTTGAAAGCCGCGCGCAGAATGATATTTTCACCGTTAGCAATGCCACCCTGAATTCCACCGGAGCGATTCGTGACTGTACGAATTTCTCCTTGTTCATCAGTATAGTATTCATCATTATGTTCGCTGCCCAAAAGCAGAGTCCCCGCAAAGCCCGAACCAATTTCAAAGCCTTTGCTGGCGGGTAATGACATAATCGCTTTGGCCAAATCGGCTTCGAGTTTGTCGAATACTGGCATTCCCAGGCCTTTGGGTACGTTGCGGGCGACGCATTCGACTACGCCGCCGATCGAATCTCCACTGTCGCGAACTTTTTCGATCA
Source organism: Microcoleus sp. bin48.metabat.b7b8b9.023 (assembly GCF_013299185.1). Taxonomy (GTDB): domain Bacteria; phylum Cyanobacteriota; class Cyanobacteriia; order Cyanobacteriales; family Microcoleaceae; genus Microcoleus. The sequence goes on from NZ_JAAFKG010000033.1 coordinate 16,689, forward strand.
GTTCAATCATTTTGATGGCGCATTCGGCATCGGGACAGCGAACGATGTTGCTTTCTACTTGTTCTAAGGTAACAGTGTCCGGGTCGGCGACGCATTCTAAGTCTTTGATGCGTTTGACGTAGCCGACTATTTCTACGCCTGCTGCTTGTTGGAGAATTTTTTTGGCAATCGCCCCTGCTGCTACTCTACCAATTGTTTCTCTCGCCGACGATCGACCTCCGCCTTGCCAGTTGCGAATTCCGTACTTAGCATCGTAGGTAGCATCAGCGTGGGAAGGACGGTAAGTTGTGGCCATTTCGCCGTAATCTTGGGGGCGAGTGTCTTGATTGCGGACTAAAATGGCGATCGGCGTTCCCAGAGTTTTGCCTTCAAACACACCCGACAGAATTTCGCAGGTATCTGCTTCTTTGCGGGGCGTGGTAATTTTGCTTTGGCCGGGGCGGCGTCGATCGAGTTCCGCTTGAATTTCCGATGGGTCGATCGACACCAGAGGCGGGCAACCGTCAATTACCACTCCCACACCGCCGCCGTGAGATTCCCCAAATGTCGATATCCGAAATAGATGCCCAAAGCTATTGCCCATGCTGCTTTTCCCTGAAACTTGATAATTTTTACTTTAACTGGAAGATAGATTTCTCAAATATAGATTTAGAGTATTTTAAAGAATATAGCATTGAGCAGCAGGAGACGGTGGTTCGGGCAACACAGAAGTTCGATCGCTGTGGGGAGGGGGAGAATTGGGAGAGGGGGAGAATTGGAAGAAGAGGAAAATCTCCCTTCTTCCCTTGCACTAACCGCAGTTACATCCGTTACATCCGTTACATCCGGTACATTGCTCGTTGCCGAACTTCCTTCATCTTTAATCTTCGTGTTCTTCAAAAGGATCTCTCAATTCCTTAGCAGGAGGGCCGAAAGCCGTGTAGATCGAGAAACCGGTGATTGCCACCAGACACATACCGAGAGAAATGCCGAGAACTGCTGCTGGTTCCATATTGAGGAGCGATTATGAGTTATCCCCTCTATAATATTACAAAAAATAACAATTCGTCTAAAAGTCTAGTAATTTGAGGCGCGGTACGGTATGGCAGCCTCTGAGTGGGACAGGGAGAGGGGGAGAGTGTCCGAGTGGGGGATCTGAGAAATTGCGATCGCAATTAGCGGTGGAAATATGTCAAACTTTTCTGTAGAGATTCATTGCAGGTGACTTATGGCACAACGGACTTGGTTGGGAGACAGACTCAAACCCCTTAACTCAGAATACGGCAAGGTAGCCCCCGGTTGGGGAACCACCCTATTGATGAGCGTTTTCATTGGACTGTTTTTCGTGTTCTTGTTGATTATTTTGCAAATCTACAACTCTTCTCTGATTCTAGAGAATGTGGACGTTGATTGGTCGAGTCTCGGCCGCTAAACTTTGAGCAGCGAAATTTAAGACTAACAGTAAAAGCTGAGGGTAGAGGAGAAAGGGTAAAAGCTAAGTTTTCCCATTTCCCCTTGCCCTTTCCCGTTAGTGCGTCGGAATTAAATTCTAACTAATTAAACAAATTGCAGGAGAAACAAAATGAATATTTTTGGCATTGGCTTGCCGGAAATGGCAGTAATTTTCACTATCGCCCTGTTGGTATTCGGCCCGAAAAAGTTACCAGAAATTGGTCGGAGTTTCGGCAAAGCGCTGCGGGGTTTTCAGGATGCTTCGCGGGATTTTGAGTCGGAGTTTACGCGGGAAGCCAAGCAGTTGGAAGAAGCAGTAGCAACCAAAAAGCCGGCACCAGAAAAACTCGCGGCTGCTAAGGAAGATACCGCAGATACTTAAATGAACAACACTCAGAAGTCGGAAACTCCAGCGGAGTTGGTGATTCCCCAGCTAATTGTAGGTTTGGGGAATCCAGAACCAAAGTACGATCGCACGCGACACAATATCGGCTTTAATGCAGTGGATGCTTTGGCTCAAGCTTGGCAGATTTCGCTGTCGGAAAATCGCAAATTTCAAGGCATCTTCGGCGAGGGAAATCGGCCGCGGGGACAGAAAATTCGGTTGCTGAAACCCCTGACGTACATGAATCTGTCGGGCCAATCGATTCGGGCGGCTGCGGATTGGTACAAAATACCTGCGCCTGCGGTGTTAGTAGTGTACGACGATATGGATTTGCCGATCGGGAAAATGAGAATGCGGCTAGCCGGTTCAGCGGGCGGGCACAACGGTATGAAATCCACAATTTCTCATTTGGGGACAGACAAATTTCCCCGGTTGCGGATTGGGATTGGCAAACCTCAAAGCGATCCTGCTAAAAATGATAAAGATACGATTTCCTTCGTCTTAGGAAAATTTTCCTCAGAGGAAAGTCAGTTAGTAGAGAAGATGCTGAAATTGGTTGTAGAGGCGATCGAGCTAAGTCTACAGCAAGGAGTAGAAAAAAGCATGAGCCTCTACAACAATCGTACCATTATAGAAACAAACGTGGAAACAAAAAGGTGAGTTCGAGACGTTTGCCTGAAACTACAGCCCATGTCCGAGTTACGGGTCAATCTTGGCTAAAAGGCACGATTGAAGGTGAAGTGACTGCCGGCAGTTTTGAGTGGCACTTTCAATGGCGTTTTCGGGAAGAAAAAACACTAATTCTTGAACCCTCTCAGGGTAGGGCATTGATTCAGGAACCGCTGCACCGTTTTCTAGAAAAATGGGATTATCAGCTTGAACCAGGGGGCGATTATTCGTTTACGGTTCGGGCTCAGTTTTAATAGTCAGAAACCGGGTTTTTTACGAAAGACAGCAGTGCAACACCCTAAAACTATCAAAAACTCGGTTTCTTTGGCCTTGAAACGCATTGAGTCAGAAACCTGCTTTTTCTAATATTTTAGGTATGTTGTTGCGCTTCAGCGCTCTTTATATTATGAAAGAGCGCTGAAGCGCAACAACATACCTTGATTTAATATGAGAATTGCGTCCTGGACTGTGCCTAAAAAACCAGGTTTCGGGCCCCTGATGAAATGCGGAATAGTCAATTTGTTTGTGTTGATTCCAGCAATTCTTGAATTAAAGCAGGCGCAGTTGCTTCTCGGTAAGCACCGCAATAATACATCGTCAAAACTGCTTTGTAAGCCCAGTGATTGCGCGGCACATCGGTAAAAGGATTTGGCAGAGTTTCCGCGCGATTCTGTACGCAAGCATTGAGGATTTGTTCGCGGGTTGGCTGGACTTGAACTAAAGAATTATTTTGCTTTGTTTGTGCAGGATTTTGCGCCTGTGCGGGAAATGAACAACTGGCACTAACTAGCAGTATAATTGTGGAAACGATTCTGAGTTTAAGCATCTCATTACTTTTTGTGCGACAATATATCCTAACTTCCACTGCATTTCCTGAAAACTATGCTAGGTCGTACCCTCCGCAATCATTATCAAATTATCAAATTCTTGGGACAAGGCGCTTTTGGCGACACTTACCTAGCCAAAGATTTAGACTTGCCCGGACATCCTCAGTGCGTTGTCAAACATTTTAAACCAAAAGACTCCAATCCCGACATTCTACCAATTGCCAAACGCTTGTTCGACAGTGAAGCCGAAACCCTGTACAAGCTGGGTAAGCTGCACGACCAAATCCCGAGGCTTTGGGCCCACTTTGAGGAACATGGAGAATTTTATTTGGTGCAAGATTTTATCGCAGGACAAGACCTGACGAAAGAACTGACTCCGGGTAAAAAATTCAGCGAATCTTATACTATTACATTATTGTGCGATATTTTAGAAATTTTAGCTGTCGTTCACCAGCAAAATGTAATTCATCGCGATATTAAACCTGCTAATATAATGCGCCGCCACGATGGTAAAATTGTCCTGATTGACTTTGGTGCTGTTAAGCAAGTTAGCACAATAGTTGTTAATGTTGATGGGCAAAGTAGCTCAACTATTGCAATTGGTTCTTCTGGTTATATGCCAAGCGAACAAGCGAACCGCAGACCTAAACTTGCCAGTGATATTCATGCAGTAGGGATGATTGGGATTCAAGCATTGACCGGCCAACCTCCTTTTAAATTACCAGAAGATCTGAATACAGGAGAGATTATTTGGCGCGAGCGAGCTAGTGTTAGCAATTATTTAGCTAATATTTTAGATAAAATGGTGCGCGACCATTTCAGTCAGCGCTATCAAAATGCAGGGGAAGCATTACAAGCAATTTTATCTTTGTCGCAGCCTGCACCGTTACCAGCTTTATTCCCACCTGATGCTGCTACTTTAATTTCAACTAATCCGACAAGAATAGATCTTTTAAAAGCTTCGCGTGCGGATTGTGTGGGGGCAGAATTGGCAGCGCCACCAGAAAAAATACCGAAAAAAGTATCATCAACTCCCCTAAAAACAGTTGAATTTGAAACTGTGACAGTGAATTCAAGGGGGCGAATTGTCAAGCGCACTCAATGTCAAGTACAGGTATTTTCCGAAACGCTTGCCCCTGCTATTATTTTAGAAATGGTGGCAATTCCTGAGGGTAGTTTTGTCATGGGTTCCCCAAATTTGGAAGCAGGAAGAAGTAACGATGAAGAGCCGCAGCGTACTGTTAATATCGCCCCTTTTTTTATGGGCAGATATCAGGTGACTCAGCTTCAATGGCGTGCTGTGGCAAATTTACCGAAAGTCAAAATTGACCTCAAGGTTTATCCTTCTTATTTTAAAGGCGCTAATTTGCCTGTCGAGCAAGTATCCTGGCATGATGCTACAGAGTTTTGTGCGAGGTTATCTCAACTTACTGGACGCAATTACAAATTGCCTAGTGAGGCCCAATGGGAATATGCTTGTCGTGCGGGAACGACGACACCTTTTTATTTTGGAGATACTATTACCCCGGATTTAGTTAATTATAATGGGAATTCTCCTTACGCTCGCGCACCCAAAGGAATCTACCGTCAAAAAACAACTGCTGTGGGTAGTTTTCCACCTAATAGTTTTGGACTGTACGATATGCACGGGAATGTCTGGGAATGGTGTCAAGATATTTGGCACGATAATTATGATGGTGCGCCGACTGATGGTAGTGCTTGGGAAAGTGGTGGACAGGGTAAAAAGCGGCTGTTGCGCGGGGGTTTTTGGAGTGGCATTTCGGGCGAGTGCCGTTCTGCTTTTCGCGGCGTCTATACGCCAGATTTCCACGGCAATTTCGACGGTTTTCGGGTTGCGTGTGCTGCAACTTGAAATTCTTAGCCCTTTACTCTTTTGCTTTTTTGCTTTTTTCCCGCCACCATCGCAATCAATTGTTTTCTAAGAACTTCCAACAGAGCAATTACTTGCTCCCTAGTTACAGTGGGAAATCCATCTAAAAAATCATCAATTGATTCTCCAGCTTCTAAATAGTCAAAAAGTGTTTGGACAGGAACCCTAGTGCCAATAAAAACAGGTGTTCCGCCCATGATTTCACCAGAGATGCTAATTATCTGAAAATTCTGAGACATAAGCCTAAGTAGTTGTAGGGTGTGTCGCCATAAAAAATTCCTAACTTAATCCCAACAATCTGATAGCGACGCACCCGATCGATATATTACACACCTTTGGACTGTTCCGACATCTGTCGCATTCCCACAGCCAACACGCTCAAAAACAATAGCCCGATCGCACCAGCCAACGGATTGCCGTTAATTCCAGTCACCCAATCCGGGACAGAACCAGAATATCGCACTAACTCTCCGACGTTAATTATATAGTATCCCCAGACTAAACCTGCATGAAGCCCGATCGACAAACCCAATCGATTTTGACGGCTTCGCTTTGCCAAAACCAGTATCAAACCCAGCAACAACAGCCCCGGAAACTGAGGCCAAGTCCGCAGCATTCCCTCCACGGATTTGATAAAATGAGATAGGGCAAACACCAGACTGTTCGCCCGCACAGACATCGGATAACTGTAATCCCGCTGCAACTCGTCGAACAACCAACCCCGGAATACCAACTCCTCCGCAAAACCCACTCCCAGGGCGCTTAATAGCCCTTCTGCGATGATTCTCGGCAAATTATGAGAATTTTGCCATGCGACAAAGCCAAACAGTCCTTGCACCAAAAATAGGGTGAAAGTAATCGAAATGCCGATCGCCAATCCAGTCAAAAGCTCAAAACCATTTTGTCGCGTATTCACTAAACCGTAACTTTTGAGCAATTGCGTTTGTCCGTAAACCTGTTTTCCCCAGCGCGGAAGTAGAAACAAAAACTCGGTAAACAACAATCCCATTGTCAGAATGGTTGCTAGGTTGCTATCTTTAACTAAGAGATAAATTGGTGCGGCTAGCGGTAGCCAGACTGCTGCCAAGATTAATAGGAAAATTATTACACGTAAGGGAAATGGATAACTGGCAATTTTTATCGGGTTAATCATTGTTGTAAATTAAATGGATTTTACCTGACATTTGTAGCGACACAGCATTGCTCATTGGTGTCAAGTTAAGGTCAAACTTATTCAGAGAATTCTGTTTGCCGCCGAGGCCCGATCCCCCCGCATTCTTGCCCCCTACTCCCCCTTAGATCGGGGGGAACCGGAAACATTCAAAGTCCCCCTTCTTAAGGGGGATTTAGGGGGATCGAGACTCGGCTATAAACGAGAGATACAAAGCTCGTCAGATTTAATTTGACAGTCGCGAGCATTATCCCGTCCCCAATGTACAAAGCCCACAGAAAAAGCTAGAATAGCATCATATCGGTAGAAACTTTAAGCAAAGCTATAACATCAGGTAACAGTCAGTAACTCAGATCTAAAGAGACTGAGCTTGTAAGAAATTGCAAGCTATACTGACCAGCCTAAGTCTTAACTGACTACGTTATTTGGGTCACGACACCGGAGAATGCGACGCTAGTTTTCCGCTCTGTCGCTAGTGGTTAAACAGTTTTAAAGTCACTGAAACAGTGCTGCTAGCCTAACAAGCCCTTATAACATTGGCAAAGCGAACATTACCCGAAAGGGATTCGGAGACAACCATATCTCCACAGAGGGGCAACCATACCCCTCTAACCCCGAAAGGGGATTCAAGGCGGTTGAAACCGCTCTTGGAGCTTTCCTCTCAGGTCTAAAGACTCGCTCGTTTCCCACTTACCGAATATTTTTTATGACTGAAGTATCGGATTTTTCAAATGTCGATCGCGAATTAGACGACACAATATTAAGCTTCGCAGACATTCAAGCAGAACTCAACCTGCGCCGCGCCAAAGATGCTCTGCGAGATATAGTAGAAAATCTCGATTTGACAGCACAAGAGCGAACTGGACTGGAGCCGGAAATTGGTGGCTTGGAAACCATGCTTGACAAGCTAGAGCGCGCTTGCGTGCAAATCGCTGTGTTTGGGATGGTAGGAAGGGGAAAATCTTCGGTTTTGAACGCGCTTTTGGGTCAAAATGTGTTTGAAACGGGCCCGACTCACGGGGTGACTCGCACCACAACTATTGGCCAGTGGGATGTGGGAGATGGTGTTGATGACGATTTACCCGATGGCTTACGCCCCGCTACGCTACGACTTTCGCCAGTTATTTACCGTTTGTCGCAAGTAGAATTAATCGATACTCCGGGAATTGATGAAGTTGACGGCGAAACTCGCGAACTTTTAGCCCGCAGCGTCGCGCAACAAGCAGATTTGATTTTGTTTGTAGTTGCTGGCGATATTACGAAGGTGGAGTATGCAGCACTTTCGCAGTTGCGGGAAGCCGGAAAACCGATGTTATTAGTGTTTAATAAAATTGACCAGTATCCCGATGCAGATAGGCTGGCAATTTATCATAAAATCCGGGACGATCGCGTGAGAGAATTGCTATCTCCCGATGAAATTGTGATGGCAGCGGCTTCTCCTTTGACAGCGCAAGCGGTGCGCCGTCCCGATGGAAGTATGGGAGTAAAAATGACTCGCAGTTTACCGCAAGTTGAGGATTTAAAATTAAAAATATTGGAGATTTTAGACAGAGAAGGTAAATCTTTGGTGGCGCTGAATACGATGCTCTGTGCGGGGGATATTAACGAGCAGTTGGTGCAGCGAAAAATGGAAATTAGAGATGATGCTGCTAACCGGATTATCTGGAATGGGGTAATGACTAAAGCTGTGGCGATCGCCCTGAATCCTCTTACTGTCATCGATCTGCTCAGCGGTGCGGTAATTGATGTGGTAATGATATTAACACTTTCTAAAGTTTACGGCATTGCGATGACGGAAGCGGGCGCGGTGGAATTGCTGCAAAAGATTGCGATTAGTATGGGGGGAATTACTGCGGGGGAATTGTTAGCGAATTTTGGTTTGAGTTCTTTGAAAGGATTGTTGGGTTTGGCGACGCCGGCGACGGGGGGTTTGGCTTTGGGGCCTTATGTTTCTGTGGCTGTGACTCAAGCTGCAATTGCTGGGGTTTCTTGCTATGGAATCGGTCAAGTTACTAAGGCTTATTTGGCTAACGGTGCTTCTTGGGGTGATGAGGGGCCGAAGGCTGTTGTCAGCAAGATTTTGGCTTCTTTGGATGAGGATTCTATTTTAAATCGGATTAAAGATGAGTTGCGTGCTAAGTTGAATTTGGGAAGTGTGGAAAAACAGCAATCTCATTGATAATTTTGGGAGAAACATCAAATTTGGTTCGTAGTGAGGACTTTAGTCCGCATCCAAATTTGGTTCGTAGTGAGGACTTTAGTCCGCATCCAAATTTGGTTCGTAGTGAGGACTTTAGTCCGCATCCAAATTTGGTTCGTAGTGAGGACTTTAGTCCGCATCCAAATTTGGTTCGTAGTGAGGACTTTAGTCCGCATCCAAATTTGGTTCGTAGTGAGGACTTTAGTCCGCATCCAAATTTGGTTCGTAGTGAGGACTTTAGTCCGCATCCAAATTTGGTTCGTAGTGAGGACTTTAGTCCGCATCCATTTAGTCCTCAGGAAGAAGGACTGAAGTCCTCACTACGAACCTTGACTTTAGTCCTCAGGAAGAAGGACTGAAGTCCTCACTACGAACCTTGACTTTAGTCCTCAGGAAGAAGGACTGAAGTCCTCACTACGAACCTTGACTTTAGTCCTCAGGAAGAAGGACTGAAGTCCTCACTACGAACCTTGACTTTAGTCCTCAGGAAGAAGGACTGAAGTCCTCACTACGAACCTTGACTTTAGTCCTCAGGAAGAAGGACTGAAGTCCTCACTACGAACCTTGACTTTAGTCCTCAGGAAGAAGGACTGAAGTCCTCACTACGAACCTTTATTGGTGAGTAGTTTAGTCCTCAGGAAGAAGGACTGAAGTCCTCACTACGAACCTTTGGGTAAACTTTATTTGGAATGTAGATATCGATGTTATTAACCATTTCGACAACTCGCGTCCCTGCTACGGATTTAGGCTATTTGCTGCACAAACATCCCGATCGCCTTCAATGCTTCCCCATGACTTTCGGACAAGCCAGCGTCTTTTATCCTGAAGCAAATGCAGACAAGTGCACGGCGGCTTTGCTGTTAGATGTCGATCCGGTTGGTTTGGTGCGCGGTAAGTCGAAATCGGGCGATCGCCCTTTGGAACAATACGTCAACGATCGCCCCTACGCAGCCTCATCCTTTCTGTCTGTCGCCCTCGCCCAGGTCTTCGGTACCGCCCTATCCGGTCGCTGCAAAGACCGCCCAGAACTCGCAGAAACTGCCATTCCGCTGACAGTTAAGCTGTCGGTTTTGCCCTGTCGCGGGGGCGAGAAGTTCCTCCGCCAAATGTTTGAGCCGCTGGGCTATCAAGTCGCAGCAAAACCGCTGATTCTTGACGAACAATTTCCCGAGTGGGGTGCGAGTCCTTACTTTGCTGTGGAACTGCAAAATACAGTTCGGTTGGCGGATTTGTTGAGCCATCTTTATGTACTAATTCCTGTCTTAGATGACGATAAACATTATTGGGTGGGCGATGATGAAATTGAGAAGTTATTGCGTCACGGCGAAGGTTGGTTGAACTCGCATCCCGCCCGCGAACAAATTGCCGATCGCTATTTGAAACGCCAGCGCCGTTTGACTCGCCTTGCTGTGGCACAATTAGCAGAAGAAGATAATCTCGATCCGGAGAAACTCGAAGTTTCTCACCAGCAAGAAGAGGAAGTTTTAGAACAGCGAATTAGCCTCAACGAACAGCGTTTAGAAGCTGTGATGACTGTTTTAAAAGCCAGCGGTGCTCAGCGAGTGGTAGATTTGGGCTGCGGTGAGGGAAAGCTGCTGCGATTGCTTTTAGCCGAAAGTGCGATCGCCCAAATTACTGGAGTCGATGTGTCTTTTCGGGCGTTGGAAATCGCCAAGGAACGATTGCAGGTCGATCGCCTTTCTCCCGCACAGCAATCTCGCTTACAATTGATCCAAAGTTCCCTGATTTATCGAGACAGTCGCTTGACGGATTTTGACGCAGCAGCGGTGATTGAGGTGATCGAACATCTCGATTTAGAACGGTTGGCTGCTTTTGAACGGGTGTTGTTTGAGTTTGTGCGGCCGAAATTTGCGATCGTCACAACTCCCAACGTTGAGTACAATGTTCGGTTTGAAAACTTGCCGGCGGGTAAATTTCGCCACCGCGATCACCGTTTTGAGTGGACTAGAAATCAGTTTCAGACTTGGGCGAATCAAGTTGGCCAACGGTTTGGATATCGGGTAGAGTTGCGATCTATTGGAACCGAAGATGTAGCAGTTGGTTCGCCTACACAAATGGCAGTATTCGCTTTGACAGAATAACTACTACATTTTTTGTGCTTACAATGTAGTTAAACTTGGAAAAATGCAGGCTTCAGCTATGAACAAATCTATCCAAACCCAGATAATTAAAGTCGATCGCTCTCAAGTATAGCCTTTCTCAAAAAGATGAGGTATAACTGACAGGTTATATAACCACTTAAACCAAGAGGGCCCAAGCCCAACAACGTCCGCGAATCTTTCGCTAGATCCGCTATAATTCGCATTCCTAAATCTTTATTAGAGTAAATTAGTATTAGTGAAGCAGTAGAAATCGAATCTTAATTGAAATTATTTATCTCTATTCTCTCTCTGTGTTCTCTGCGCTCTCTGCGGTTAAATAATCTTGATGCAACCAAAAACGAGATAAATCACAATTATTAAACCATGAAAATTACAATTCCCGAACTATCTTTAGTCCTGCTCATCGGTGCATCCGGTTCCGGCAAATCCACCTTTGCGCGCCAGCATTTCCAACCGACAGAAATCATTTCATCCGATCACTGCCGCGGCCTGGTTTCCGACGACGAAAACAATCAAGCGGCCACCGCTGATGCTTTTGAAGTGCTGCATTTAATTGCTGCTAAACGTCTGGCGGCGGGTAAATTAACTGTGATTGATGCTACGAATGTGCAGCCGGAAAGTCGCAAACCGCTGTTAGAATTAGCCCGAAAATATCATTGCTTTTTAGTAGCAATTGTGCTAGATTTGCCCGAAAAATTGTGTGCCGATCGCAATCAGCAGCGTCCAAACCGCAATTTTGGGAATCATGTAATTCGCCGCCACGTTCAAAATTTAAGACGATCGCTCCGAAATCTCGATCGCGAAGGCTTCCGCTACGTTCACATCCTCCGTTCCCCAGAAGACATCGCAGCAGCCCAAATCGAGAGACAACCGCTGTGGAACAACCGCAAACACGACACAGGCCCCTTTGACATCATCGGCGACGTTCACGGATGCTGCGGCGAATTGTCACAATTGCTGCAACAGTTGGGCTATCAAATTGTCGAACCATCCAGCGCATCTGGCTTTTGGGATTATCCCACCTACGCCCATCCAGAAGGCCGTAAAGCAGTGTTTTTGGGCGATTTGGTCGATCGAGGCCCGCGCATTCTCGACACCCTCAAACTCGTCCGCAACATGGTAGCAGCATCAACCGCTTTGTGCGTCCCCGGAAATCACGACATCAAATTATTGCGAAAACTCAGCGGCAAAAATGTCAAAATCAACCACGGACTCGAACAAACCTTAGCAGAAATTGCAGCTTTACCGGATGAATTGCGCGAATCAGCAGTTAGCGAAATTAGCCAATTTCTAGATAGTTTAATCGGTCATTACGTCCTCGACGGCGGCAAATTAGTCGTCGCCCACGCCGGAATGAAAGCAGAACTTCAGGGACGCGCATCCGCCCGCGTTCGAGATTTCGCATTGTACGGAGAAACCACAGGCGAAATCGATGAATTCGGCTTACCAGTCCGCTACAATTGGGCCGCCGAATATCGAGGTCAAGCAGCAGTTGTTTACGGACACACCCCGATTCCCGAAACAGAATGGTTGAACAATACTGTTGATATTGACACAGGCTGCGTTTTCGGCGGCAAACTAACAGCTTTGCGGTATCCTGAAAGAGAATTTGTCAGCGTTCCTGCTGCGATGATTTACTGCGAACCAGCCAAACCGATCGCCTTTCCACCCATTGCAACTCCGCTTAACAGTTTTCCCGCAATAAATCTCACCGCCCAACAGCAGTTTGATGACGTGCTGGATATTTCCGACGTGCTCGGAAAGCGCACGATCTCAACAAGGCTGCAACGTAACATTGCAATTCGAGAAGAAAATGCGATCGCAGCCCTGGAAGTAATGAGCAGATTTGCCGCCAATCCCAAATGGCTGATTTACTTACCGCCCACCATGTCTCCCGCTGCTACCTCCAAAGAACCCGGGCTTTTAGAACATCCAGCCGAAGCCTTTAACTACTACCAACAGCAAGGCGTCTCGACAGTTGTCTGCGAAGAAAAGCACATGGGTTCCCGTGCAGTTGTCATTGTTTGTCGCGATGAATCGGCGGCTAAACGGCGCTTTGGGATTTTTAACAACAGCATTGGCATTTGCTACACCCGTACTGGTCGCCATTTCTTCGATAATTCTACCTTAGAAACAGAGTTTTTAACGCGGGTAAATCGCGCTCTTTCTGCTAGCAAATTTTGGGATAAGTTTAAAACGGATTGGGTGTGTTTGGACTGCGAATTAATGCCTTGGTCTGCCAAAGCTCAAGGTTTATTGCAAGAACAATATGCTGCCGTGGGAACCGCATCCCGTCACGGGTTTGCGGAGGCAATCCAGCAGCTAGAACAGGCGAAACAGCGGGGAGTTGAAGTTGATTCTTTGCTGGCTAGCTACCGGGAACGAGCCGATTTAGCCGATCGCTATGTCAGTGCCTACCAACGCTACTGCTGGCCCGTGAAATCCATCTCCGACCTCAAATTAGCGCCTTTCCACATCTTGGCAACCGAGGGAAACGTTCACACCGATCAGAATCACTGCTGGCACATGGAACAGATAGCAGAAATCTGTAATTTTGACCTAGAATTGCTGTTAGCTACTGAATACAAAGTAGTTAGAATTGCCGATCTTGACAGTCAATTGGCAGGGATTCAATGGTGGGAAAAAATGACTGATGCCGGGGGCGAAGGGATGGTGGTGAAACCGATGGAATTTATTGTTAATAATAGCAAAGGATTGGTACAGCCTGCGATCAAATGTCGCGGTAAAGAGTATTTGCGAATTATTTACGGCTTGGAATATTCTTTGCCGGAACATTTGGAAAAATTGCGATCGCGCGGGCTTTCCGGGAAGCGTTCTTTAGCTTTGCGAGAGTTTGCTTTGGGTGTAGAATCGTTGGATAGATTTGTTGCGGGTGCTCCGTTGAGGCAAGTTCACGAGTGCGTTTTCGGAGTATTAGCAATGGAGAGCGAACCTGTAGATCCGAGATTGTAATTTGGTTCGTAGTGAGGACTTCAGTCCTCTGAATATGCGGACTGAAGTCCGCACTACAAACACTGTAATTTGGTTTGTAGTGAGGACTTTAGTCCTCTGAATATGCGGACTGAAGTCCGCACTACAAACACTGTAATTTGGTTTGTAGTGAGGACTTCAGTCCTCTGAATATGCGGACTGAAGTCCGCACTACAAACACTGTAATTTGGTTCGTAGTGAGGACTTCAGTCCTCTGAATATGCGGACTGAAGTCCGCACTACAAACACTGTAATTTGGTT
>NZ_JAAFKG010000033.1:30647-84118 GCF_013299185.1 Microcoleus sp. bin48.metabat.b7b8b9.023
GACTTCAGTCCTCTGAATATGCGGACTGAAGTCCGCACTACAAACACTGTAATTTGGTTCGTAGTGAGGACTTCAGTCCTCTGAATATGCGGACTGAAGTCCGCACTACAAACACTGTAATTTGGTTCGTAGTGAGGACTTCAGTCCTCTGAATATGCGGACTGAAGTCCGCACTACAAACAATATATCTATCGTAGTCCTACGGAAATCTCATTGATTTTTTCCTATTAATCGCTCAACTTCCGATATTTGTAAATTCATCATTTGTGCAACTTGCTCTAAATCCATTCCAGAATTTAACAGTCCAGAAACGAGCGATCGCAAAGCGGATTCCGCCGCCAGCCGTGCAGAATGTTCGGCCCGCCGTGCAGAATGTTCGGCCAGCCGTGCAGAATGTTCGGCCCGCCGTTCTTGTTCCGATTGCTGGTAAGTTTTGAGAAACTCTCCTGTTTGAGGATTTCTAAACCTTAATTCTCCAGAGACTATGTGCAATTCTAGTCCCAATACTTCGCTATACAACCACAGCGTATCAAAAGCAATTTCGTGTGCCAAAATCGGCTGGTACTGGTTGTTAACTAAACGCAATCCTTGCAAGATCGGATTCAAATAATCCCCAGACGGATCGTACTGAAAGTATTCCTTGACTCCCAAACTTTGATAGATTTCTGGTTTAGTTTGTTGGTCTACATCTTGAGTTGTTTCTGATGTTATTTCTAAAACAAACTGCGGGGCGATCCCTGCTTCTTTCCAGATTTGATAAGTATCTCTTTGGCGTTTCCTGACTCCAACTACTACATAGACATCAGGGGCAACTACTGCTGATTTGTTGCCTTGTTCGTAATAGACGAAAGAATTTGCGGATACATAAACATCCGATCGCGTTTCAAAATAAAATTTCAGAGCTTCCACGCTGTAAGTCATGTAATCGCGCGTGATGTCACTTTCCGCCATCGGTTCTCCGTCGCTGCTGGGATATTCTATTTCTGATTGTTCGATAGAAGTTAAAACTGTCACAGTTGAAGCCTCCTCTGTTCTCGCTAATTCGATTTTAGCAGGCTAGAAATTTAATTATTTAATAAAAATACTTTGCCGATCGAGCAATAGACGCTGAAAACCCCGACTTCGCATCCGAAGTCGGGGTTCTGGGTGGAGAATTACAAACGCGGCGTTTTATCTTGTTTAAAAGCCGCCAGCCATCCGCGAAGTTCGTCGGCCGCAATCTCGCGCCCGCCCAAACCAAAAGCTAGAGCAATCCCAACGGCGATCGCCCCGAGCAACAGCCCGAAAGCCAAATTCACAATATCGCTGCCAATGCCCATCTGTTGCAGCGCCAAGGCTCCAACAAAAGCAATCACCGCGATTCGAGCCGTTTGGCCCAAAAGCCGCGCTTGGCGAGTTCCAGAGCTAGCAATCAAACTAAACGCCAGATTCGCCAAATACAAGCCGATCGCAAATACCACCAAACCAGACAGCACCCTACCAGCAACCAGCACAATACCGCTAACAATCGCAGTCAGCGCTGGAATCTTCAGCACGTCGGTAGCCGCCACCACAGCAAACAGCATGATGCCTACCTGCACCACAATGCCGAGCAATTGCGAAGGCGTGCGTGCGGGAACATCCGGTTCCTGAAGTACGGTTGCGTCGGGATCCGTCGAACTCGACGACGGTAGTTGCAGCGGCTGTTTCGGCTGCATTCCCAACCAAGAAAAGACATTGTTAAAGCCAATTCCCGTCAAGATATTCGTCACCAAATCGCCGATCCAGCGCCCCAAAATGTAAGCAACCGCGAGAATTATCGCTGCTGTAAAAATGTTGGGAAGCGCGCCCAGAATCGTATTGAGCATCGCGATCGCCGGCAAGGAAATCGCCTGGATGTCCAAAGCGTTCAAAGCTGCGATCGCCGTAGGAATCAAAATCAACACATAGACAATTGTGCCGATAATCCACGACAGCGATTGTCCGCCGGAGCTCCGGGAAATGCCAAAGCGAGCGCCCAAACTGTCCGCGCCAGCAGCAGCCAGCAGATTCGTGACAATCCGCTGCACCACTTGAGCCAGCAGCCAGCCCACAAACCCAATCAGCACAGCTTCCAGAATCTTCGGAATTGCCGCCAAAATTTGGTTCAGCAAATTATTCACCGGCAGCAGAGCCTGCTGTAAATCCAGCGATTCGAGAACCAACGGCAAAAACAGCAGAAAAATGAACCAATACAGCGCATTCGCCAGAGTATCGCTCAGTAGCAAAGGAGTCTCGGTGGGTGCAGTACCCACTTGCTGGTTCAAGCGCTCGTCTACGCCAAAAGTCCGCATCGCCCGCGATAGAGCCAATTTGGCAACTGTCGCCACCACCCAAGCAATCCCCAAGAAAATCAGGGCTTTGGCTAACTTCGGCAAAGCACCAGCAATTTGGTTGAGAAAAGTATTCAGCGGTTGCGAGACAGCCGTGAGATTCAGCCGGTTGAAAAAGGCAACTAGGAAAAAGATAAAAATGATCCAGAATACCGCTGCGGAAATCCATTTTTCCACTTGCGGCGATCCTTCTCCTTCCGGGCGCCCGGTAATCCAAGCAGCCAGTCGGTTGTCGATCGTCGTTTTCTTGAGCAATCCGCCGACTAGCGATGAGACGAGGGCTGATACGATCAAGCCAATTAGCAGGATCCCGATCGCCCAGACGAGATTTTCAATGTCTTTGCCCGCAAATAGATTGTTTAATCCCCGCTCCGCTTCTGAGAGCGGATTCGGGGCTACCTGGGCCTGTGCCAAAAGGCGATCGGACAAAGCCACTATTGGCCCCGATATCGGTTGAGTTATTTCTTGCCAAGTTTCATTCATTTTTTTCTCAGGTTAACGTCAGATTTTGACAGGAGAAGACGAAACTTTAAGAATAGTTCCACCAAATCTAGACCTCGCCTAAATTTAATGTTTGTACGCTTAAAAGCGTACTGGGTTAACTACAAAACCCTCGATCGAATTTGGGATCGATCCATCTCCGACTGCTTTTGGGCCAATCTTCATTCAAAGAACCGCTGACAGCGGCATTTATGAGTTGTCCGCTTTGGGTTCTGAACAATCCCCTTTTTACTCTACAGCCAATGTACTCAGATTTTTGTTGAATTGGTTCCAAATCCAAGGCAGAACACTTAGATGTGTAACTCTCCCCTACTAACAGAACTTGAATTTCAGCAATTTGTCCTTTGTACTGCAACATTTGCACGAGCCGGCGATGCGGAATGCAGGCAAATTTTTGAGGGTTAACCTTGCCAGGATTAATCCCATCTTTCAAATCCTGGTTCCCGCCTACAACCAGCAAGCCAATTTGATGATTGACGAGTTCTTTAATAATTGCGGAACTCGTTATGTGGAGGTAATAATCCACTTTGCAGTTACGCTTGTGCCACAAATTGGCGACTTTTTTACTGTTTTTTTGGGTGGCGGGCAGCAACGATTTCAATATTGATGAAACCCGATTGCAGTATTGGTTAGTTGACTTGAGTGCCCGTCCGTCGTAGATTTTCGGTACTAACCCAGCAATATTGTAGATTAATGTTGCCAGATTGTTTAATCCTAAATCTATGGCAGCTACTCTCTGATTGACTTGTAAAGGCTGTTCTAATTTTTCATAAACTACCTCGACAATATAACAGCCCACCTTGGGAACAATCCAGATTTCCAGAATCGAGGTCACTTTTGAGGGCAACCAAATATTAGTCCCAGAGGGATGAGCGTATACTTTTTTTAAGACTTTTTTGCAGGCAGCTTGAGAATCCAATACAACTACATAGCGCCAGCCTGCTCTTTTTCGCTCTTTTGAATCTTGATAATCAGGGATTTTGGGTGCTGCTTTAAATTTAGTTGGGTCTTCCCGATAGTTTCGCACCGCTACATGATATCTAGTCCATGCTTTGAGGAGTAAACCGAGGGTGCTTTTTGCTACCTTTGCCGGAAGTGCTTTGTAATCTGAAGTGGTTTTGAACGCCCGATCGGCAGCCCAATGGTTTGTTTGTTCGTTAGCGAAAAAGTTTTGACAGTAAATGTAGTTAGCGCAGTTGTAAAGATTTTTGTACAGCCATGAAAGTCGATCGGCTTCTCGATAAAACCTATAACTTGGTTTGATGACGTGCTTTTCAACTAACTGCATAATTTGGTATATATACTGTTATTTCCCGATGATACACTGTATTTAGGAGTGTGTCAATGTTTTACTTTATGCAAAAATTGACGTTATAACTAAGTAAATAACTCTCTTAGTAAGCAAAGTCTTACAATACCCTTCTTGTTGCAGGTTTCCATGTCTATTCGTCAAGTTTTCGAGCAATCCATTGAAATTCGCGCTGCTGCTACGTTGGTGGAGCGTTGTATAGTCGATCGCACTTTAATGCACAAATGGCTCAATCCGCTGCTGCGTTGCGATCCAGAGGGCGAATGGGATACTGCTGTAGGAAGTCGCAGTTTATTTATCATAAAAATTCCCGTTTTGCAACCCACTTTAGAGAGTGTTGTGTTGGAGCGACAACCCGGTTTAATTGTATGGGGGTTCGACGGATATTTCAAAGGATGCGATCGCTGGGAATGCCAGCCCCAAATCCAAGGGACTCTCTTGATTAACCGCTTTGAATTTCAAATTCCCAATCCTTTAATTAGATTTGGATTCAATCGCTTTGCAGCCCCTTGGACGCAAAAAGATATGAAAAGCCAACTGCGCCGACTCAAACGGGTAGCCGAGCAATTATCTCAACAAATTGGCTAGGGCATCGGGCATCGGGCATCGGGCATCGGACATCGGTAATTGATAATTGGTAATCGGTAATTGGGAATGGGTGAAGCAAAATCCGCAATCCCCAATTACCAATTACTAATTCCCAATCCAGAGCAAAATGATTTACTTCCCAGCCCCCGATGATGAGTTGGGCTGACAAATCATTTGTCTTGCTTGACCAGCCGTACTTTGCAAACCCGGGGAATTCTGATACATAGCTTGCAAATCTTGGACATCTTTAATCACTCGCTGGTAGATAGCCATCGCTTGATTGCCATCAACTTCTAACGCAGGAGGAGTGTAATTCTGCATCACTTCCATCAGCGATATTTTGCCATCTTTGGAAGCTGCGACTAAAGCATCGCGCAGTGCCGGCGCGCTTTGTGCCTTTGTAGCCGGGGTATAAGCAACTTCGCCCAATTGTTTGAAAACAATTTCCCCAAAATAAGTATTTGCCAGCCGCGAGACTATTTGGGGATCTAAAGCCACTTCTCGCGTTAATATTTCGCGCACCGATTCGGGAGTTTGTTTTGCAAGACTCAAAACGCTTTGCAATTGAGATGATGGTTTGCCGGTTTGTGCAAAGCTTTGCAAATCGCTCATGGGTAAAGTTACGTCAACAGCACCGTATTTTACAGTAACTTTGTCTAATGCAAAGGCTTTGCCACTGCTCAGCAATACTGTACTTGTTCCCACCAAAAGCGCCAAACCTAATGATAAAGACTTTGAGATTCTTTTGGCTAAATGGGCTGACTGCGGTTGCATTCCGTTGAGATAACCTTGTTGAAACTTAAAGTTCATGAGTTTATGCCTCTTTACGTCAAAATACTTTTTCGTTCGATCGAATGCCCAGGTATCAGTCGGGAAAGTGGACTCAGGTGTTCCTTCATTCAGTTGACTGCTTGACAGTTGACTGCTTGACAGCGACCTCTCTCTACCTGGAAGTCCGAGGATTGGAGTAATTAATCATCTGTTTTTAATTTCTCCCGATCGGGCTTGGGGCTTTAAACCTATTTTTTCGGGTAAATGACCTAGTCATTTTACAGTCATGTCTGTCAAATTGAACCTATCAAAAGATAGGTGTTAATTGACATTTTATATGTTATACTCCGACTTTTGACAATTTTATATACCTTTGCAAAACTTATAAAAGCGAGATTTGGCGATCGCCCCGCGAGTATATAGATTGTCGGTTTCACCTGTGATATTGTGCGAGCCAATAGCTGCAAGCTTGACTAGCGATCGCAAATTTAAGTTTAGTTTTGGTCGAGCCTTTCGAGCAATAGGCGAATTCTAGCAGCATCCTCAGCATTCGGAGCATTTGTCAGGTATAATTCCAAATCGTGCCGCGCCTCGGCCAAGCGCCCCAGTTGATAATAGAGAATTCCGCGATCGCGCCTTTCCCCCAGTGCATCAGGAAACAGCAGCAAAAGCCGATCGATCGCCGCCAGAAACCTCATAGCGTCACCCTGTTGGAAGTAAATCGCCTTCAGATTTCCCAGCATTCGCCCCAATAACTGCCGCGGACTTACTGGCGCGAGAAAAGCCGGCTGCAACTCCATAGGTTGACCGTAAATTTGACTAAGTCTCCCTTGACAATCTTCAGGAAATAGTATCTCGCCACCATTAAAGGCATCGACAAAAATCCCAGCATCCTCAAAATCCGGCCTAATCAAAAAATGTCCCGGCATCCCAATCCCCACCATCGGAAAATCAATCCGCTTAGCAACCTCCAAATAAACCAAAGATAAAGAGATGGGAATACCAGTGCGGCGATCGATCACTTGATTCAAAAAGCTATTGCGGGGGTCGTAATAATCAGCATTATTGCCGGAGAATTCCAAATCGTCATACAAATAGCGGTTAATAGTTTGAATGATCCGAAGTGGATAATTCTGTGGCGGGAGGCGCAAACGCACTCGATCGGCGATCGTGTCAAGCGCGCTGAGATAATCCAGAGGCTCAAAATTTGGGTATTCTTCCAAAGCCATGTACAGCGCAGCTTTCGCCAGGTCGATCGCAGCGTCTGGCTGATTAATTTCTTGATAAAAGAGTTGTCTGGCGATCGTCAAATTCATATTTATGATTGATTAATTTTTTAATAAACATCGTGCGAGATTGCCTCTCGCCTATTTAAATTGTATATCCTGATTGAGAGGGAGCGAGGGAGAAGGGCAGAGGAAGATAGAATTCTCCACAGTCATCGAAAGATACAATTTAAATGTCGCAACAGCTTAGGCATCCCGCGAATAACCTATGAATGGCAGAATGCGAGTTCGATCTGGAGCATCTCAGTTTTACATTATTATAGTGCGAGCTTAAAAGCTCCCATATTTTACAATACGCAAGTTCGCGACAGCTCGCACTCAAAGAAAAAATGCTTTTTACAAAACCCAGACGCACCCGAATGCGAGTTCGATCGAAGATGGCAGATACTCAAATTTTACCCTGAAATTCAGCTTCGGGAATACATCCGGACTCATTTAGATAGAGACAACACTTTAATTTAGAGTTTAAATTGATAAAATGGTAATCTACTGCACAAATATAGATAATCGAAATTGTAACCGTGAATGTAGAACAAATCGATCGCCTGCTAGCCCAGTGGAAACAGAATCTCGATCGCATCAGTCAAAATCTGATTGACTTGCATGGATTGCCAACTTATCAACAACTGACTGCAATGCCGTCTGACGTTGAGTTGACTGGCAAAACAAAAGCAAAGGTTGTTCCCGCACTCAGTGCGATGAATGACCTCTTTCAGAATTTTGATTTGTTAGTGAAAACGATCGATCGCGCTGTGATACTCCGCAAGCAAGTTCCTAAGTTTTTGAGTTCCAGTGCAGAATCTCAACTGCGTGAAATTGAATATCTTTTAACGGGAAATTCGATTCAACTTGGCGAACAACAAATTCCTCTAGCACAGCGAGACTTGCTAAGTGCAGCCCAAACCCAAAATGCAATTGCACCTGCGAAATTACTGGAAGTGATGACTGCTGCTTTTCAAGTCGCGAAGGATGTGGTTGTCGCAGTGGAGACGGCACAATCGCATTTAGCAGCACAACTGACGCGATCCCAAACTGAAATGCGATCGATCCAAGCTTTAGCTGACTCTCTCGGTGTTCGGACGAGTAATGAACTAGCAGTTGCCCAGCAAAAGTTGCTCGATTTTGGCGATCGCATTATCTGCGATCCTTTAGGTGTCAGCGATGAGTTCGAGCGAGAAATTGAACCAATTATCATTCGAGCGAGACAGTATTTAGAAGAAATCGCTCGGGAAAAAGCATCGGTTAAACAAGAATTATTTCAAGCGCATCAACTTCTGCAAAACTTAATTCATTTAAATCAGCAACATCAAACTATTTTTGCAGAGTATCAGGAAAAAATAACAGAAACTGCAACACGATCGCAGCCTTTAACAAATGAACAAATTGAAGCTTTAAATCAGTGGCTTGCTCGGCTAGAAATTAAATTTAAAGAAGGCATATTGCAACCTGTTAAGATTGGTTTACAGAATTGGCGAGTCAGAACGCAAGAGTATTTATCCGCTCAACAGCAAGCTTGTACAGACAATCAAACTGCGCTAGAAATGCGTCAAGAATTGCGAGGACGACTCCAAGCACTGCAAGCTAAAGCATTAGCTAAAGGGATGGCAGAAAACGAATATTTGAGTCAAATTGCCCAACAAGCTAAGGACTTATTATATACTCGACCCACTCCTTTAGAGCAAGCAATCCAGCTTGTCAGTGAGTATGAAAAGGTATTGAATCGTTCTTTTAAGTCGATATAATATCGTATACGATCGATTGACCGCAATAAGTTAGGTTCGTAGTGTGGACTTTAGTCCGCAGTATGTTGCGGACTAAAGTCCACACTACGAACGGTTTTTGTTATGGTAATCGACCGGACTTGATATAACTGACATCTTGCACCATTATCAATAGGAAGAATTTCATGTTTGCAAAAAACATTTATTTTGACAGTCTGATATGTCGTAGTAGGGTGCGTCAGCCACTTCTCTTGGCTCCCCATCTAAAAATTAGGCTAATGGCTGACGCACCCTACAATATCTACAATAATCGCGAGCTCTTTGGCGAGCGATCGCACTGCATTCAATTGACATTGGTGCATGATTTTCGATAACCAACTCGCTGGAATATCAAGAATATTCCTTCAAACGCAGATTGAGTCCCAAAAAGGTTAAAATAGCGATCGCACTAATTAACCCCAGACTGAATATCTCAACTTGGTACGTATTTTTAAACGCTCGATCGAGCATAGCCCCCTGCAAAATATCATCACTTGATTGCTTAGATTTATCTGGCACGTACCCCACACTTTGGAACCCTCGATCGAGATTAGTCGTAAACGCTGTAAAATTAATTTCGGTGACATCCTGGTGTTGCTTAAGGAATTGCTGGAACGCCCAATTAGATTGCCCCCGATCGTTGCCCGTACACAGTGCGATCGCTTCAGCTTTTTTGCCGCTATTTGCCAGCGATCGAATCTGTTTGTCTATGTTAACATAAACCCCAAATGCCGATAACATTTCCACCGCCGCGTCTCGCTCTCCACTAAAGGTAATATTGGCAAATTCTTCGGCGAATAATCCACTAAAGCCCGCGACATCCTTGACGTTGGATTGCTTGAATTCTTTAGCTAGGGATTCAAAATTTAAATTGCCGGGGATGACGACAATTTTTGCCATTTTCTCAACAAAGTTGCGTTCGTGTTGAGGCGCCAATTCTCGATCGAGTAAATAGCGGCTTTCATCGGCATTGGCACTGTAGGCAATAGCGCGAGCCTGTCGCAACGGTAAAAGCGAGTTGAAGGCATCCTCCTTGGCGACTTTCAGATGATAGGAAGCCGCATTTAGTGCATTGGTGATATAAAAGAAAAAGACGATCGCACATAGGGTAGCTCCCAGCAAATAGGGATTGAGATTGCGGCGCATCCGGTGGTAGAGAAACAGTTGTAATAGTCCCAATACGACAAGTGGCAAGAGGTTGCCAATAACTGCGAGAAACAAGAGGTTAGCCGATCGAGCTTTTTGTGAGATATAAGCTCGATCCAGACTCTCTAAGTTAACCTTCTGCAATTGTTCGGCAGCAGGCAGTAAAATCGAGTCCAAAATGTTTGCTGCTTTGCGATACGCCTCCAAAAGCGATCGCGAATCGCCCCGTTCATTCGCCAATCGCGCCCGTTCGATTTGCGTCATGTAGTCCCCCAGCGATAGGATCAGCGTGCGAATCTGTTGGCGTTCTGCATCCCCCTCCGTAATGTTCTCCGCCGCTAAAGCTAGGAGTTTAGACAGTTTTTCTTGCCGTTTCCGATACTCTTTAACTGCTTCAGGATTCTCGCCCGGTTTGACGAGCAATTCGTTAGCAGCATTGGCATCCAAATCGGCGAGGCTATCTTTAATTCGCTGGGCAGTTAAGACGCTGGGTGCGGTATTTTTGCCGATGGTTTCGATCGCATCGCGCTGCATTTTCACTGCTTGATTGGCAGTCCCCAAGGCTAAAAGGCTGACTCCCCACACCAGGTACAATCCCCATCGCAGAATCTGAGGGGTGGTGAATTTGGTTTGCCAATTTGCGATCGAACTTGGTTTTTTTCTTGAATGAGAATTGCTAGTAATTTGGCTCATAGATTTTGTAATTGGTAAGTGGTCAAAAGATGCGGACTTAAGTCCGCACTACGAACCGTGAATCTGAGGGGTGGTGAATTTGGTTTGCCAATTTGCGATCGAACTGGGCTTTTTTTTTGAATGAGAATTGCTAGTAATTTGGCTCATAGATTTTGTAATTGGTAATTGGTCAAAAGATGCGGACTTAAGTCCGCACTACGAACCGTGAATCTGAGGGGTGGTGAATTTGGTTTGCCAATTTGCGATCGAACTGGGCTTTTTTTTTGAATGAGAATTGCTAGTAATTTGGCTCATAGATTTTGTAATTGGTAATTGGTCAAAAGATGCGGACTTAAGTCCGCACTACGAACCGTTTTTGTTATTCTGGCAATCTATCGGACATGATATAATTTGTCAGTGGTGGGGCGGTTTATCTCTATCACCGATTTGCCTGCTAGTTAAGACTGAGTAACATTAACAGTCAGCTTTGTCCAATGTCCTAATGTAATTTCATCCCCATTTTTCAAACTAATATCTGTCATCGGCACAACTTCAATTCCATTGAGAAACGTACCGTTGGTAGAACCGATATCGCGCAGGATTAATGCCCCATCTGGTTGGCGGTGAATGACGGCGTGGCGGTGGGAAATGGCATCGTCCAAATCGAGGGCGAGATCTGGATAAATGGCGCGGACATCGCTAGTGCGTCCGATGAGGGTACTGGGTTGTTCCAGAGGGAAAGTTAGGGGTGCAAACGCGGGCGGTTCCGGGCTACCTTCGCAGCCCAAAGTGCGATCGACTGTGATGAGGAGTTTGGGAGTGCCTGTAGCTGTGGGTGAGGTAGATGTCGCGGAAACACGGGTTGCGCCCGCATTTATAGTACCCGCATCCGGGTTAGAAGAGGCGATTTGCGAAGCGATCACTTTGGGAATTGGAATTTCTCCACTCGCACCGGTGACGAAGTTATAGCCACAAATTTCGCAGAAGTTGCCGCTATCTTCCTCGTGGGGAGTCGCGCAATCGGGACAGTTAATGGTAGCTGTGGCAACTCGAACGGGCGGACTTTTGGCTTCGACAGCAGCACCTCCATTAATCTTCGCGCCGCATTCCGAACAATAATCGGATTCGATCGATTCGTGACCTTTTGGACACTGATAGACTGACATAATTATTTATACGATTTTGGATTTTGGATTTTGGATTGCAGATTTTGGATTGTATAGCAACCGCCAGATAGGTTAGGACATAAATCAATACGATCGCGATCGGAGATTCTCACAGCGAAAACTAATGAAAAATAGACACTCTTGTTTGCTTTGTTCCTCGCAATGACAATCTTAACTGAACCGTATCGAGACATAAATAATGTCATAAATAGATCCTAATACCCTTGAGCAGAAACGGTTAGATGCTCGTACTATGTAACTGTCAACTGTCAACTGTCAATTGTCAACTTTCAACTGTTAACTGCTATAGATTTGGGATGGCTAATTTCTCGAAATTCGTGCCGTTTTAGTCGATCGAGTTTCCAATGCCATTTCGTCTTCCTTCGCCACATTCCGCTTCAAACGAACGGTTCCCGTGGGTGCATCTTCCACCTCCACCACCTGGCGCAGCAGTTTCGCCGTGGCCTCATTACCAGAGTCATGGGCGAGTTTGACAGCCCTTCCCAGCTTAGCCGTCGCCGCTTCTACATCACCTTTATCGCGGGCTTCGAGTCCTTCCTGAATGGTTTGCGCGAGTTCAGCTTGTCCGGTATAGTGTGCAACTCGCCGATCGATTTTCGTCGATTTCTGTTCGTCATCCGTCCACACCGCTAGAATCCGCGCCTCGGTAATTTTCGTTTCCACCCCATCAGCGGTGTAAACTAAACTCGCCCGTCCCGCCAGCATCTCATCTCCCACATTACCGGGATTCACCTCAATGCAGAAGTGGTAATCGCGCGATTCAGCCGTTCCCCAAGCCCCTGTCGGATAGTCGCAAACTTGCGGTTTAATAGATTGAGCGCGATCGGTCAAATCGACAATTTCGGGACTAACTTGCTTGCAGAATCGCACCTTTGCCCCTTGGGGAGTCCACAAACGCAAGGCGACATCACTCACCGTTTTAGTCATTGCTTGGGCGAGAATGGTTTGGAAATCCGCTTCTATTTGCACCGCGTTGGGGATGATATCGGTGGTTCCGAGTAGCTTGTTGGCAATAAACTGAAGCTGCTTGACGCGCCAGTCGGTTCCCACGCCCCGACAATCGCACTGGAATACCCCTTCGCACGCTTGCAGCACGTTTTCCAGGCGTTTTTGGTCGGAATCATCGTTTTGCCCGTCGGTAAGCAATAGGGCTTGTCTGACGGCATTGGGCATCTGTTTGAACTGCGTTAGTGCAGCTTCCAGCCATTGGGAAATTAATGTGCCGCCACTGGCTTGGACTTCTTTAATTTTGGAGATGGCTTGGGATTTGTTTTCTGCTGTGGCTGGGGAAGTGGGAAAAATTACCTGGGCGCGAGTGGAACCTACCACTATAAAAAAGCAGGTATCCGCCGGAATTAACTGTACAAGTTTAATCATCGCATTTTTGGCGGCGTGGATTTTTCCGCCCTGCATCGAACCGGAAATATCGCAGATAATCCCGAAGAGTTTGCCTCCTGTTTGAGGTGCGATGCCGATGGTTTCGTCCCCACGGACGGTGACGGTCATAATCGCATTGACTTCTCTGGAACCTTGATGCAGGTAGGGATTTTGGAAGACTTCGGCTTGGAATTGGGTAGACATGGTTTTTGAGTTGTTGAGTAAATTTTGAGTAAATGCGATCGATGCTTTTTTCAGTAAAAATGATGCTAATTTACAGATTGAGAAAAGAGATTAGAGTGTAGGTTGAGTAGAACTGAGAGCTTGCAGCATTATCAATAATCCTGTAAGGGCGGGTTTACCCACCATCTATAATGAACATCGACAATTTACTAGAAAGAATTGGTTGAAAGCCGCAATCCCGATCAGGAGAAATTAAAATCAGACTATTCATTACTCCAATCCTCGGACTTGTAGGGAGAGGTCGCTCTCAAACTGTCAACTGTCAACTGTCAACTGTCAACTGTCAACTGTCAACTGTCAACTGTTGAAAAAAACCCGCCCTCACCTAACGACAGAAATTCGATCGCACAATCTCAGAAACCGGGTTTCTTTTTATATGCTTCGTACTCAGCAGGCCTTATTCACAGAAACCCGGTTTCTCGTCACCCAGGGATAGAATTGCGATCGCACATTCCTCAATTTTATCAAAAAGCGCGATCGTGAATCTCTCGTTGGGTGGGGGCAGGTTTATTAAGATTGTTGGTACTCATTAGATATGGTTGGCGAACCTGCCCCTACAGGTTAATGCAGAACGTTGCAATATCTTATTTACATCCCGTACACTGCTGCCGCAGCAGAACTTCCTTCTTCCTTCATATAATATTATCCTCAAACGATTAACAGAGTGACAGTAATGTTATCTCGCCCGCCACAAGAGCGAGCAAATTCTACGAGATGGCGCCCCATGCCGATCGCATCTTCTGAAGCATTGCCCTTGATTAGATCGGCGAGTTGTGGGGCGTCGGGTGCATAATTCCACAATCCATCCGTACAAAGTAACAAATATCCAGAGCCGGGAATCGGAAACTGCACCATCGAAGGAATCGCATCATTTTTAGCATCCACACCCAGCCAGCGCGTAATGGCATGAGCTTTATCGGACTTGCTAGCTTCGGCTGCGCTCATTTGTCCCGATGTAACTATTTCGTTAAACCAAGAATCATCTCGCGTCAGCAGTTGGGAGTTTTCCCGATCGATCCAGTAGGCGCGACTATCTCCCAACCAAGCAATTGTCGCGATCGCATTTTGGACGACTGCGGCTACAATCGTCGTCGAAGGTGCATCTTGATTCAAACTTCTATGAGGAATAACACAGACTTCATTGAGTGCGGCAGCGATTCCGTGTTGGAGAGCTGTTTCTGGAGGGAGATGTTGTTGCAGAGCAGTGACAATGCCATCTCTGGCACCTTCTGCCGCTGCTTTTGATGCCAATTCGGGAAACTGAGAACTCGACACCCCATCGCAGGCGATCGCAATATAAGTGTTGCTGCTTTCTATTACCGCACAAGCCAAGTAATCTTCATTGCGTTCGTGTCTCAATCCCCGATCGCTCACTCCCGCGAAATTAGGCTGAAGATTCACTTCCATGCGATCGGTTTCTCGGACTTGCCGGCGTTCATTCTTAAACCCGCAAACCGAACAGTATCCATCGGTATCGATCGCCTCTGGTGCCGCGCCGCATTTATTGCATAGTTTTGTAGAATTTTCAGTAACATTGACGGGTGCATTGACCAGTGGCGTACCGCATTCTTCGCAAAAGCGATCGTCTGTTTGAACTACAGCTTCACAGTTGGGACATTGCATATAGCCTTTCTCAGAAAGATGAGGTACTCATGGGGATAGGGCATTGGGCAAACAGGGCAAACAGGGCATTGGGCAAACAGGGCATTGGGCAAACAGGGCATTGGGCATACCTCACTTTTTTGAGAACCGCTATAGTTTGGGTCTAAAAAAAGCATAAGTAACAAGAAAATATGGCGGTTCAAACCGCGACTACAGGAGTAAAACCTGCCTGCACAGGTTAAAAATTCCTGAGTCCTTCTGATCTCGGACTTCGTTTCTGTAGGAGTGATATCGTTTCCGGTTGCATCAGAATGATTTAACCGCGAAGGCGCAAAGGACGCAAAGGAAGAGAAGAGAGAGATTAATACAGGACGATGCTAACGGATTTGATATGAATTGCATTCGCTTTTCTCTCCTACAACCACGTTCTCGGACGCACGCGATTCGCCTCATCAACCAAACGAATCTTTTCCACTCCCGTGGATAAATGTGCCATGGCGCGCAAGGCTTTTTCTAACCCTTTTCTCAGCTCAACTTCTTGCAGTTGATGACCCAAAAGGACGATCGCCGATGGCTGAATCGCTTTTGAAGCGATCGATCCTAGGGCCGTTTCTAAAAGCTGTTTCGTCAAGCGGTGCCGCTCCATGCCTTCGAGCGTTAAGGCTTCGAGCGTCGTGGCTGCTAGGCTCAACTCCTTGGCTCCTGGTGCGGTATGTTTTGGATCGATCAGCATCCGTGCCATTTCCACCCGCGATCGCACCGACAAATTCGAGGTTGGCGGCACTCGTCGCAACGCCTCCACCGCCGCCTGACGATCGCCTGTGGCACTCAAACACCTGGCCAAGCCAAACGTCGCGCTAACGTAACTGGGGTCAGTCCGACACACGCGATCGTAAAGCTTAATTGCCTGCTTGCGATCGCCTGCCAATTCCGCCGCCAGCGCCAATCCCAGTTGGGGAGCCAGTTCCCCCGGCAATTCCGAGTAAACGCGATCGAACTGTTCCTGTGCCGGTTTTGCCTGACCCCGCGCCAGCAGCAACCTACCGCGATACCAACGCACGCGCCAATCCCAAACATCGAGTTGTTCGGCTTGCGTTAGTGCCGTTTCGGCGGCTGGATAGCGGCGAATCTCGATCGCACTGTCAGCCAGTCGGAGTAAGGCTTCGCGAGAGTTGGGATACTGCTGCACCACCTGCTCCAAATTCACCTGACGTTGTATGGGATCGGCGATCGCTTGGGCATTCAATACGGCGTTAAAAGCTGGATCGTTGCTATCCATCGTCGGTACGGGCAACTGTCGGAAGTCCGCGCCAATCGGTTCCAAGTCTGAAGATGCCGTCAGCGCGAGCATATCGGAGCCGAACAGGGTACTGGCAGCCGGATGCGGCGTATTTGTTTCCAGCGCCACCACTTCCCGCAACACGCCCAACAATCGATCGGCCATTTCCTCCGCCGACTGGAAGCGATCGTCAGCGTTGTACGCCGTGGCTTTGAGCAAGAAGCGATAGAGGGATTCTTGGTGGGCAAATAGGGGCTCTTCTTGCGGACTGGGTAACTTGTACTGGTGTTGTTTGCTGAAGCCCGAAATGTTCGTCACCAAGACGGCGAGGGTGCGGGCGATCGTGAATAAATCCGAGACGATGGTGGGCCCTTCTCCTGCTTCCGGTGCGCTGTACCCCACCGTTCCGTAGATGTCCCCGTCTAAGTCGTCAATGCGCCGCACCCCACCCATATCGATCAGTTTCACGTCATTGCTTTCGAGCATGACATTATCCGGTTTGAAGTCGCAATAAACTAAACCTTGAGCGTGCAGGTAGGCAAAAGCGCCGAGAATGCGGTGAATGTAGGCGATCGCTTCAGCAACGGGTAACACTCCGCGCGTCTTGCGAATCTCCTTGAGCGTCTGACCTCCAACGTACTCCATAATAATGAAGCCTTCGTTGAGGTGGTTGACGAAGTTGTAAATCCCAACGATGTTAGCGTGTTTGACAGAGGCGAGGAATTGGCGTTCGGCTACAGCAACGGCGGCGCTGGCTTCATCCTCCGTGTTGAGCAACCCTTTAAGAACGACGTAGCGCGACAGACTCCTATCAAATCCCAAATAGATCCAGCCGAGTCCCCCATAGGCGATCGCACCTTTGACTTCGTACTGGTTAATGACGCGATCGCCCGGTTTGAGGCTGGGAACGAAGGAATACTTATGGCCGCACTTCGGACAAAACCCTCTTTCCCGACTTAAAGCGTTGTTGCAACTGGAACAGAAGCGTTTGTTTTCCGGGACTACGGCTTCTGCAAGCAGCGCCTTTTCCGGTTCAGTGGAAGGGAGTTCCGGAATCGACACCAATCCCGCACCTAATTGTTTGCGGCTGCTTCTAGAGGTGCTACCCGTGCGCCGGGAACTGCGGTGGCTGGCGGAGGATGAACCCGTCGGCGTACTGGCTGTGGGTGAATTGGTTCTCGATACGCTTGCGTTCGATGCAGTAGGGAAAGGCGAAGAGAGCAGCCGTTCAGCGGTTTTGACGGCCGCCATGCCGCAGACATCACAATAGCCATCTTCGATCGTTCCCGTACAACCCGATTTTTGGCATTTATCGCCATCCATTATTACAGATTTCCTTAAGCAAGAATTGGTGTATGGTGGATTGTTTCACATATTTCAAGTATGCGCGATGAACTCAAGTTCGAGGATATTTGGGATAGCTTTGCAATAGAATTTAACGAAATTTAACGATGACCATCCTGTTAATCCTTTTTATCTAAAAAAGCCACTATTTTTAATAAAGCTTCACGATAGATTTTTTTCCCATCAGCATTGAGGTGAACGCCATCGGAAGTCAAATTAGCCTTCAAAGCTTTACCTTCAAATAACGGCTGCAAGCCAGCTTCATCAATTGATAAATTTTCAGCAGCAGCAACCGGGCGGAGCAACTGATTAAACTTATCGACTCTCGGAATCGGAGCAGCAATAGTAACATCGCGACTTGCCTCAACAGTGGAATAAAAAGCTGGCATCAAAATCACCTGTTTCGCCCCCATATCTTTTTTCACAGTGCTAATTATTTGCTGCATATTTTGCACAAATTGTCCGTCCATACTTCTGTAAATAGCATCATTCGTCCCGAGAGCAACAATCGCGCGATCGCACTTAACTCTAGCAGCAGTTAAAAACTTAAGCTGTTCCAACTGAGAAATCGCAGTCATGCCAGAGATCGCAAAATTGAAAGAACTGTCACCCAGATTATTCCCCAGCATCGAAGTGATGGAATCTCCAAAAAAACAAGTTTCGATCTGCGCGTTCTGAGTCACAGAAACTTGATAACTTACCTCATTTTGCCACCAAGAATGAGAACTCAGCGTATCTGTAGGTACTTGTAAATAATTGGCATTTGCCATTACCAAAATTCTACCCAAATAGCCCTCTTTCCCTGTATAAATCAAAATAATAGATAGCAAAAATACATTCAACACAATCGAAAATATAGAAACATTTTTCATTTCTTTTACCCTAATGCACAATCTATTGTCATCTAAAAAAGGTTTGAGCTTTCGGACTTCAGTCCTTCTTTTTGCGGACTAAAGTCCGAACGATCAAAGCCATTATCAAAAAATTTTTCTCTCTTGCTTCTCAGATCTGGACTAAAGTCCGAAAAATTTCTTCTCTCTTCTCTTCCTCTCTGCGTTCTCTGCGCCCTCTGCGGTTGAATTCTGTAGTTAATTTATCATTTTCAAATCCCGTGACTTTTCCCAAGCACCCAACTGCGACGAAAAATCCGAGCCAAAGTCGATTCTTCCAACGCAAAATAGATCGGGCGGCCGTGCGGACAAGTGCGCGGATTGCGAGTTTGCTGCCATTCATTCAACAAATTTTGCATTTGGGAAAGATTGAGAGGAGTACCGTTGCGAATAGCGCTGCGACAAGCAGTAGCAACTTGAGCAGCTTGCAAATCTGCAACTTTACTGAGTTCAAAAAGCGCATCCGCACAGTCATCTCGATCGACCAATAAATCCGGTATTTCCCGCACCGCCCATAACTGTTCGCCAAAACTTTCTACTTCCAAACCCAACCGAGACAAATTCTCAATTTGCATGGCAGATAATTGACTGAGAATCACTGGTTTTTCTAGAGATTTTAGCTGCCAATCAGCGCAGATACGTTCGTACAAAACGCGTTCGTGAGCGATGTGCTGTTCGACTAACCACATTCCGCTAGAGTGTTCTGCAACAATGTAAGTATTGTGAACTTGAGCGATCGCCCTCAGTTCCATCAATCCTATTTTACGATTTGTTGTCTGTTCGTCACCGCGATCGCTCTTTCGAGCTGAAGCCCCCAGGCTGTAAGCACTTTTTTGTTCTGATGCTTTCAGCAACTGTCCCACGCGATCGGGAATTGGAGGATCTGCTAAAACCTCATCATTCAGGTGCAAAGCCCGATCGATTGCAGCGCCAACTTGTGCTTGCCAAAAACTCGGATCGTGCAGATAAATTTCCACTTTAGCCGGGTGGCGGTTCCAGTCGATTTGAGAGGGGGAGAGTTGTAGGTGAACAAAACACACGGGATAGCGATCGCGCGGACAAGTACGGGCGAAGGCGCTGAGAATAGTTTGCTCTATTTCGGGCGATCGCACAACCCGCCGATTTACTGCCACCTTAACCCAATCCGGCCGCCTGCGGTGACAGCGATCGGGCAAACCAATTACTAACTCCAAAGACTGGGAATTGGGCATTGGGAATTGGGTATCGGGCATTCGGCATTGGTAACTCGGCTGTGTTTTTGACAATAAAACAGCCGAGTTTGCCAAATAATCTGGCGATTTATTCTTTTCAGGAACTGAAGGCAAACTTACTTTTAAATACTGCAAATCATTCAAGCGAATTCCCCGCACAAACTGAGGTAAAATTTGTTCCGCTGTGCTGGCAGAAGTTACGTAAAAACAAGGCGCATTTCCTTGGCGCAACTGCCAATTAACGTAGGGGTGACAAATTGCAATTTGCTCGATGATTGATTGGATCGATCGCATTTGCTGTGCCGGCGACAAAAAAGTGCGGCGCACGGGCCAATTGCCAAACAAATTAGCCACAGTCACCACCGTACCCGGAGCAATTGCCACTGTTTCCAGCTCCACAGCTTCCCCAGCGTTGTTGTAAACTACCCGCCAGCCCGATCGAGCATTTTCAGCTCCCGCCTTGTTAAACGATGATTTCTCAACTCCTCCCCTTAACAAGGGGGGGCTGGGGGGGTTTCCCCAGACTGTCGATTTTCCCAATAATCTCCGAATCCCAAATCGTTGGGCCTGCTCAAAACCTCCAAACAGCCTAACTGAGCCAAACTGTGCAAAGCTTCACCGCGAAATCCCAAAGTAGCAATTTTGTAAAGGTCAGCTTCCGTGGTAATTTTGCTCGTACTGTGAGGCGAAGCCGCCTGCTGCAAGTTTTCCCGATCCATTCCTGTACCGTTATCCGCAACTTGCACCCGCCATTGTTCGGGCCAAACAGACACAACGATGCGAGTTGCGCCAGCATCCAGAGAATTTTCTACTAATTCTCGTACCGCAGCGGCGATCGAGTCAATAACTTCGCCTGCGGCAATTAAATCGATAACTTCTGCGGGTAAGGTTTGAATAGTAACTGGCATCAGATTTTTAGCAGATCGTTAATTCAATTATAGCTGATTCTGCCACTGCATACACACGATCGTAACCTGCCCAAAAACTGGTACTGTGGCACCTAGTTAAGTCGTAGATGTTCCCAACATTTTAGACAAAAGTTCAAGCTCCCAGATTCACTTTTGGGGCAACTATCCAATCTCAAACTTGTCCTGAGCGTATTGTCCTGAGCGTAGCCGACGAAGGGAGCCGAAGGAAGTCGAATAATCTCAAATTGAATAAATGATTGATTGAATTCGGTGGTGACAAATAAACATTACTTAAACTCGACAGGCTAACGGATAACTTTTGGCAAGCGGATGTAAAAAGTTGTCCCTTTTTTGTTTTCCGACTCATAACTAATTTCCCCTTTGTGAGCATCAACAATCGACTTAGCAATCGCCGTTCCCAAACCAGTACCAGTCCGCTTGCCATAGGTTATAAACGGTTCAAATAACTTATCCTTGATTGATTGAGGAATGCCAGGGCCGTTATCATAAATGCTAATTTCTGCCCAATCCTCACTTTGTGTCAGCATAATCTCTATTCGGCCCCCGCGTCCGCCAAAAGCTTCAACAGCATTCCCAACTAAATTTTGTAAAATTCGCAAAATCTTATTCTCGTCAGCTTCTACTATCACTTCTGATACTCGCAGCACTAAGTCTACTTTTGCTGCCTCAAAATAAACTCTGTTCAACTTTTCAAACTGCTGCAACGTCTGGATGAGATTAACTGGTTTTTTATTTAATGCAGAGTTACCCCGCGAAAATTCTAATACTTCCTCAGCCATGCCCAACATTCGCTGAACTTGCAATTGAATAAGTTCGCACCATTCCTGAGTTTCAGCATCGGGGTGCATTTCTTTGAGCATTTCGCTGGAGAGTTTAATTCCCGTAAAAGGACTTTTGAAATCGTGAATAATTGTGCTCACCATTTCACCCACCAAAACCATTTTTTGTTTGTGTACAAACTGGCTAACATATTGATCGGTGGTAGCGCGCAAATTTTTAATAATGAAACTAAACATTTGCATTACTGAACTGCCTTTAGCAAACTCGAGGTTTGCTATCAATTCTTCGCGGCTTATTTTGGCCAAAGTCGAGCCGGCAACTGCCACAGCTCTTGCACTGCGAGGCTCTCCGTCTAAAACTCCGAGTTCGCCAAAAAAATCGTCGGGCTTAGCGACAGCAATAGTTTGATATTTACTGTTGTCAATCTGCTTGCTAAACTCGACTTCACCTTCTAAAACTAGATATAAAAAATCCGCTGTTTCTCCTTCTTCAAAAACCACTGTTTCTTCAGCAAAACTTTCCAATACAGCTATTTGGCACAGGTGAGCAGCTTGAAGAGGTTCAAAATAAGACATAAATCGATGAGATGCCAGATCCATGTGAAAATACCTGAGGCTTAATTGAAACTGTTTCTTTCTTCTATCTTCGCGCTATAAGCATCGATGCGTTAATAAAATACAATACTGCTGGAATTTGCTGTTATTTTCTGGCATCCCTGGCTTTGAGGGAAGGGTAAGCCTCGATATGGAGAGCCAGACTAGCACAGCGGTACCAGAAATCTCACCAACATTCTAAGTTAATTGACTAAAATACATATATATGGTATTTTATCTCAGATTTAAATAAGAAGTGCGATCGCACGAGCTTGACACGCCCCACAAAATTTTAATTGTAGAGAGATGCTGCAATTTCAATGCCGATCGCCTTCGATTACCAAAAATTAACGATCGCCCGACAACACAATCCCAGCATTCTGCCCGCCAAAGCCAAAACTCAAACAAACCGCATTTCTCACAAAGGTCGATCGGGCAAACCTCACAAAATCTAACTCAAACCCAGGTTTTTTCATGCCAGTACAAGGTGGCAACATCTGGTATTTAATACCCATCAAACAAAAAGCGACGCCCAAAGCACCCGAAGCTCCCAAAGTATGACCAGTAGCCCCTTTAGTCGAACTAACAGCAACTCCTTGGCGAAACAATTTCTGAATTAACAGGGCTTCGTGTCGGTCATTTAAATCAGTGCCAGTACCGTGAGCGTGAATAAAATCTATATCAACCGCCGTTAAATTGCTACGTTTCAAACATTGAGTTACGGCTGCGATCGCACTTTTTCCGCCCAACTCCGGCGAATTAGCATGAAAAGCATCATTTGTCAACCCAAAACCGGAAATTAGACCGTAAATTTTAGCGTTGCGGCGCCTTGCCAACTCACTTGATTCTAATACAAATAAAGCCCCGCCTTCGCCGAGCACAAAGCCTTCCCGATGTTCGTCAAAGGGATAACAGCCGGTGTTTGCCAAAGCACCCATCCGGTTAAATCCAGCCACAGTCAGCGGTGTAATTGGCG
Source organism: Microcoleus sp. bin48.metabat.b7b8b9.023 (assembly GCF_013299185.1). GTDB lineage: Bacteria > Cyanobacteriota > Cyanobacteriia > Cyanobacteriales > Microcoleaceae > Microcoleus. The sequence goes on from NZ_JAAFKG010000033.1 coordinate 53,443, forward strand.
CTTCAACAGCACCAGCGATCGCCCGCTGACACTCACCGGTGCGGATTAAATCAACAGCGCGGGCGATCGACTGTAGGCCCGTCGCACAAGCAGCCATCGGCGCCAGCACAGGCCCCATCGAGCCAATTGCCCTCGCCACCGCGATCGCCCCCATATGAGGCAAAAAATCCACAAATTGGGAATTGGGAATCGGGAATCGGGCATCGGGCATCGGGAATTGGGCATCGGGCATTGGGCATTGGGCATTGGGCATTGGGCATTGGGCAATTCTCCCCCTCTCCCCCTCTCTTAGCAACTGTTCCAAATTTCCTTGAAAGCCGCGACTAGAACCGATCGCAATTCCGCAATCAGGAATCGGCAAAGTCAAATTAGCATCTTGCAAAGCATCTGCTAAAACAGGCAAAATTAAACTTATTAAATCAGCAGGTTTTGTACCCACCAAAGCCAAAAGTTGCGGTTCAAGTTCTAAAAAAGGTTGATGTTGCTCAATTCCCGAATCTCCAGCCAACAGTCTTTTCCAGCTATTTTCCAGATTCCCCAACGCTGAAACAAGACCAATTCCCGTAACGACAACATCCATAAGTATCAGGTAGAAGGCAGTAGTTATTCGTTAGTAGTCATTCGTTGGTTGTGATTAGTTATTCGTAATATATTACTTGTTGGTTGTTGATGCGTAATATATTATTTGTTGGTTGTTGATGCGTAGTTATCAGGTATTAGTTTTGGCTTGTTACCAATAACCAATAACCAATAACTACTGCTTTCCTCCCAACGGCAAACTGTCAGGGTACATCTCAGTTTTGTTTTTAATAGTGCTGTCCCCGCTCGCTTATAAAACCAAGCGAGCGGGGACAGCACTGTAAAAAGAAATGTTTTTTGCAAAAATGAGATGCTCCCAACTGTCAACTGTCAACTGTCAACTGTCAACTGTCAACTGTCAACTGTCAACTGTCAACTGTCAACTGTCAACTGTCAACTGTCAACTGTCAACTGTCAACTGTCAACTGTCAACTGACTAACTAGCAGCCTTAAAATTTTCGACACCCTGGGTGACAGTAGCCTTCTCAATCCGATCGCCCGCTTGAATCTTATCAATCACATCCATCCCTTGCTTCACGTAGCCAAAAACCGCATAGCTACCGTCCAAAAACGGCACATCGGTCAAAGTAAAGTAAAACTGAGAAGAAGCCGAATCAGGACTTTGCGATCGAGCCATAGCCACAGCCCCGCGAGTGTGCATCAACACGGGTTTCTGAGCAATCCCAGCTTGTTCTAGCGTTTGGCTGTAAGTCGGACTCGGGGCATCTTTAGCCTTAATTTCCAGAGGAATCCTGCGTTCTGTAGATGTTTTCGGGTCAATAAAACCCCCAGTTCCCAGCCGCGACGCAGGGAATTTAGGGTCTTTGCCCTGGGGGTCGCCACCCTGAACTACAAAAGGCTGAGGTTCCCGCACCACTCGGTGAAATACCAGCCCGTCGTAGACTCCTTTCTGAACCAAATCGACAAAATTGCCCGCAGTAATTGGGGCATTTGTGCCGTCGAGTTCGATCGTAATCGGAGAACCTTTAACCGTCATCACTACCGTTGCTTTTCCTTGCAAGCGCGGCAAATTGCTAAATTGCGAACTCGCCGCCACAGCAGCAGGAGACGGAGGCGGAGACGGAGACAAAGAAATGCTTTCACCCGACGCCGGATTTGGTGTCGGAGTAGAGTTTGCAGCAGGGGAACTACCGCATCCCCCGACAAACAGCGCGCCAATTATTAAAAGTGAGAAGAACCACCGCTGAATTTTGATTTGCATTTGCATTTGTATTTTCACTTTCACTTCATTCAGATCGGGTACATGGCCGGGCGCACTCTAGATTTATCGATTTTGTGCGCCCCGCCGTCCAACCTACAAAACATTACCAATATCAAATCGAAAATCCCAAATCCCAAATCCCAAATCTCTACAGCCCTTCTAGGGGAACTTGCAAAAATCGAGCCAATTCGGCAGCTTGATTTTCCACATCAGACAAAGAAATGGGCTGTCCGACTCTTGTCAGGGGAAACTGACGGCGGTCTTTGAGCTTAAGATAAATGCTGCGGCGGGGGCTGAGACCTTCTTTAATATCGACCCGCACAGATTGCACGTCCGATGTCTTGCAAGTAAAATCAAGTTTGCGGTTTTTGCCGGGAAATCCCCAACGGAAGATCCGAATGCTACCTGACGCGCGATCGAACTCATTGTATCCGCCGCCGACATCCCACAGAACAGTCAGCCACAGGTAAAGCCCCAACAGCAGGGCGCAGACACCGTAGAAACCCATCGCGATGCCTTGGGGAATGAAAATAAGCTGAGTCGGGTCAGCAAAAGGCAGCAGGTTCTTGTGTAAGTAGCTGGAAATGCTCGACAGCAAGAAACCAGTGCCTCCAATGCTGACAACCGTTGCCCACCAGTAATTGCTGAAGCGACGAGATCCCAAAACCTCGTAGCGCAGGACAGAATCGATCGAGGTCATTGTTTTTGCAGTCATAAATTTAAACAGCCTTAAACCAAAATTTTAATTCAACTAGCCTACCTCACTCTCACTCCGCTGGCGCGATCGTGACCGGGCGATCGCGATTCTGTATCAACTCCTGCTGTTCTAGTTGAAAATTAATGAACTTATAATATATAGTTATGTTAAGTTTAATTAGAAACCTTGGTCTTTTAACAAGCAAAAGGATTTTACCAAAATGACAATCGCAGTCGGACGCGCCGAGAACGAAAGAGGCATCTTTGATGTACTCGACGACTGGCTCAAGCGCGATCGCTTCGTCTTCGTAGGCTGGTCTGGCATCCTGCTATTCCCCTGCGCTTACATGGCAATCGGTGGCTGGTTAACCGGCACCACCTTCGTTACCTCCTGGTACACCCACGGTTTGGCAAGCTCCTACCTCGAAGGAGCCAACTTCCTCACCGTCGCAGTCTCCACCCCAGCCAACAGCCTCGGACACTCCCTGCTGTTCCTGTGGGGCCCCGAAGCACAGTGGGACTTCACCCGCTGGTTCCAACTCGGTGGTTTGTGGGCATTTGTCGCCCTCCACGGCGCCTTCGCACTGATCGGCTTCTGCCTGCGTCAGATCGAAATCGCCCGTTTAGTCGGCATCCGTCCCTACAACGCCCTCGCATTCACCGGCCCCATCGCCGTGTTTGTGTCGGTATTCCTGCTGTACCCCTTGGGTCAATCAGGCTGGTTCTTCGCCCCCAGTTTCGGCGTCGCAGCAATTTTCCGCTTCCTGCTATTCCTGCAAGGCTTCCACAACTGGACGCTCAACCCCTTCCACATGATGGGCGTTGCAGGCATCTTGGGCGGCGCGCTGTTGTGCGCTATCCACGGTGCCACCGTGGAAAACACCCTGTTTGAAGATGGCGAAGGTGCAAACACTTTCCCAGCTTTTAACCCAACTCAGTCAGAAGAAACCTATTCCATGGTTACAGCTAACCGTTTTTGGTCGCAAATCTTCGGAATTGCTTTCTCCAACAAACGTTGGTTGCACTTCTTCATGCTGTTCGTACCCGTCACAGGCTTGTGGATGAGCTCCATCGGTATCGTCGGTTTAGCATTAAACCTGCGTGCTTATGACTTCGTATCACAAGAATTGCGCGCTGCTGAAGATCCTGAGTTTGAAACGTTCTACACTAAGAACATTCTGCTTAACGAAGGCATTCGTGCTTGGATGGCTCCGACCGACCAACCCCACGAAAACTTCATCTTCCCTGAAGAAGTTCTGCCTCGCGGTAACGCACTTTAAAAAAATCAGGATTTGGATTTCAGCTTAATTTATGTTTTTTAAATTCAAACTAGAAATCCAAATTCCTATTCACCGGGTGGACGCAGTGCTCCTGCGGTCACCCGGAGAACAAAAAAACCGAAATCCAAAAACTAACATCGTTGGAGGTTCTACCGCGTGGTAACGCTCTCTAATTCCTATGCAAGCGGTCGCGACCAAGAATCCTCCGGATTCGCTTGGTGGTCAGGCAACGCTCGTTTGATCAATCTCTCAGGCAAACTGCTGGGCGCACACGTCGCTCACGCTGGTTTGATCGTGTTCTGGGCCGGAGCAATGACTTTGTTTGAAGTCGCTCACTTTATCCCAGAAAAACCCATGTACGAACAGGGCTTAATCTTGATGCCCCACGTCGCTACTTTGGGTTGGGGCGTCGGCCCCGGCGGTGAAGTCACGGATATCTTCCCCTTCTTCGTAGTCGGCGTTCTGCACTTGATTTCCTCTGCTGTTCTCGGTTTGGGCGGCATTTATCACGCTGTTCGCGGCCCAGAAGTTCTCGAAGAATACTCGAACTTCTTCGGCTACGACTGGAAAGACAAGAACCAGATGACCAACATCATCGGCTATCACCTGATTTTATTGGGTGGCGGTTGCTTGCTGCTGGTTGCTAAGGCCATGTTCTTCGGCGGTGTCTATGACACTTGGGCTCCGGGCGGCGGCGACGTGCGTATTATCACGAACCCAACCCTCAACCCCGCTGTGATTTTTGGCTACTTGGTTCGCGCTCCTTTTGGTGGCGAAGGCTGGCTGCTCAGCGTTAACAACATGGAAGACATCATCGGCGGTCACATCTGGCTCGGCCTGATTTGTATCTCTGGTGGTGTTTGGCACATTTTGACCAAGCCTTTCGGCTGGGCTCGTCGCGCCTTAATCTGGTCTGGCGAAGCTTACCTGTCCTACAGCTTGGGCGCTTTGTCCCTCATGGGCTTCATCGCTTGCTGCTTTGTCTGGTTCAACAATACTGCTTACCCTAGCGAATTTTACGGCCCGACGGGCCCGGAAGCTTCTCAAGCACAAGCTTTGACCTTCCTGATCCGCGACCAACGCTTGGGTGCTAACGTCGGTTCTGCACAAGGCCCTACCGGTCTGGGTAAATACCTGATGCGCTCTCCTACTGGCGAAATCATTTTCGGTGGTGAAACGATGCGTTTCTGGGATTTCCAAGGCCCTTGGTTGGAACCCTTACGCGGTACTAACGGTTTGGACTTGAACAAAATCAAGAATGATATTCAGCCTTGGCAAGCTCGCCGCGCTGCTGAGTACATGACTCACGCTCCTTTGGGTTCTTTGAACTCTGTGGGCGGCTTGGCAACTGAAGTTAACGCCTTTAACTATACTTCTCCCCGTTCTTGGTTGGCCTGTTTCCACTTTGTGATGGGTTTCTTCTTCTTGATCGGCCACTTGTGGCACGCTGGTCGCGCTCGCGCGGCTGTCGCTGGCTTTGAAAAAGGTATCAATCGCGAAAATGAAGCGGTTCTTTCTATGCCTGATTTGGACTAATCATCGCCTTTGTGCTGATTTGATTGTCTAATCGAAAAAGGCTCCTGCTTAACGGCAGGAGCTTTTTTTTTGAGCCAATATCTCGGAAAAGTGACGTTGCGATACGATAAAAAGCCTTTGTCTAAATAATATCCTTTGCGTTTGGATCGATACTTCGGACTGTTTTTTAACGGGCCTTTAAGCCGATGGCGAAGAAGTCCTGCCATTTTTAACGCATTTTAGGCAACGATCGCGATCGACTAAAACTTAAACAAATAATCTACTATATAGCCAGTAAGGTTTTCGGACACAGGATCGCAGCTAAAACGGTCTGAAGTATTGTTGGCGGAATAATAATTTTGCGATCGTGCAGTGCTGTCTCCGATCGCTCTTTGGTGATAGCACTGTATAATTCCGATGTAACCGGAAATAATATAACTCCAAAATTATTGAAACTTGATAATTTTGATGAGCTCGGGTAAAGAACTTGCAGGCCGGCTCTACCAAAATTAGGGGTTAGAGCCTCGTCCTTCCAGCACGACTTTATTCTAGAAATCTTCTTGCTATTTTGTAGAAATCTAGTAAAATCAAACAAGGAGGTGATGCAAGTGTTCAATCTGACTTATGAATTCAAATTGAAACCAACAAAAACACAAGTAGCAATATTTGAGGATTGGTTGGAACAATGTCGCAAGGTCTATAATTATGCCCTGCAAGAACGTAAAGATTGGTATAATTCGCGAAAATGTCGGATTGACGCTTGTTCGCTTCGCTCGGAATTCATCATCAGAGCTGAAACACCCAGACCAACTTACTCAACTCAATGTAAAGCCTTAACTGCATACAGGAAAACCAGCCCTGCATTACAACGTATCAATGCTCAAGCTTTACAACAAGTGCTGCGCCGACTAGAAAAGGCATTTGTAAGTATGTGGGAACAAAATCACGGATTTCCCCGATTCAAAAAAAGGGGAACTATGAGGTCTTTTGTGTTTCCACAACTAAGTTTAAACCCAATTCAAAATAGTAGTGTGAAACTGCCTGTAATTGGTTGGGTAAGATTTTGGCAATCTCGAACGATTCCCGATGGTGGAATTATTAAGCAGGCACGGGTGGTAAATCGTGCATCCGGCTGGTATGTAATGCTGACCGTTGCATGGGACGTAAAACTTCCCGAGGTAATGCCACACGGAAATCCCCTAGGAATCGATGTCGGACTAACGAATTTCATAGCAACTTCTAACAGTCTTTTAGTCAAGAGGCCAAGGTTTTTTATAGACGCAGAACGCAAGCTGAAATTGCTGCAAAAACGTGTAAGTAAAAAGCGCATTGGCTCAAATAACTGGCGGAAAGCTCAGAAAAAAGTTGCTCTTTTGCACGAATACGTGGCTAATTGTCGCTCAGATTGGCATCGCAAAATCTCTCATCAAATTTGCAATGATGTAGGGATGGTATTCGTTGAGGACTTAAATTTAGTTGGACTATCCAGAGGGATGCTGGGCAAGCACTGCTTAGACGCTGGATGGGGTCAATTTTTCACTATTTTGGAACAAACCTGTAGGAAACGTGGGGTGTACTTCCAAAAAGTGGATGCGAAGAAAACGAGTCAGATTTGTCCAAATTGCGGTGTCGTAACAGGTAAAAAAGAGCTTTCTGAGCGTACTCATATTTGCTCAAATTGCGGTTACACAACCGATAGAGATGTTGCAGCAGCTCGCTTTAGTTCTAAGTAGAGGACTTGCAGCCGTAGGGCATACGGTCAAGATGCTTGCAGAGGGTAAATTCGTCGGAATCCCTGCGAAGCAAGAATCCTCTCGCCTTTAGGCAGAGGTTTGTCAAAAAGTTTATATTTAATTAAGGTACAAAAGTTTTAATGACACAAAATTGAAAATTGCCATAGGAAGTTGCAGTTTGAAGGTAGATCCTTAGCTGTGCAAAACTCATCTACTTTTATTAAATGCCTGTGCTTGCAAAAATTGATAACACCCACAAAACTTTTTAGCCAATTATTATTATTGCTGGGAAAGCAAAAGATTAAGAATGGACTCATTAAAGATCCAAAATGTCAAGGTGATTTACGATCGAGCAAATTTACTCGATCGCATCGCCAACCGCATTCGCCGCTCCCTAGAATTGCCAGAAATTCTCAGCGCCACAGCAGCGGAACTTCAATCGTTTTTGGGAACAGACAGGGTAAAAATCTATAAATTTCATAGCGATGGCAGCGGTGAAGTGATTGCTGAATCAATTAACGGCAACCGCTTGCCATCATTATTGGGGCTGCATTTTCCAGCAGACGATATTCCCCCTCAAGCCCGCGAACTGTTCGCCCAAGTACAGGTGCGATCGATCGTCGATATCGATTCCGGGTTGCTAGGTCAAAGTCCCCGCCGCGACGAGGTTTCCGGTCAAATGCTGCCCGATGAAGTGCTGTACAGGCCGATCGACCCCTGCCACGCTGAATACTTGTCTGCACTCGGCGTTAAAGCTTCCTTGGTAGTACCAATTTTTCACGACCAAAAATTGTGGGGGTTGTTGGTATCTCACCACTCCCAGTCCCGGAGTGTCGCAGAGGAGGAACTGCAAGACGTTCAGATGGTGGCAGATCAGCTCGCCGTCGCGATCGCCCAATCAACCATCCTCTGGCGAACCAAGGCCAAAGCTGAGCGTGAAGCTGCCGTCAACCGCGTCGCAGCAGCCCTGCACTCCCAGCCCGCGATCGAACTGCAAGCAGCTTTGACAGAATGTGTAGCTGCACTAGAGGCAGCAGGCGGCAGGCTTTGCATTTTCCACAGCAACAATCTCGCGAGTTTACTACCTTACTCGGACAATTCCACAGAGGCACTCAAAGTCTACACTTGTGGCTCAGGCCCGAGAATGCCTATTTCTGCCAAATACCAGCAGATAGAGCTATACAGCGTCTGGCACGAATATTTTAACTCCAGCGAGCAACAGGTTTGGGCAATTCCCGACTTGTACAAAATTAGCAGTTTGAGAAGCCTGCAACCTGCATTTCGATCGACAAAAATCCGCAGCATTTTAATCGCACCACTCAGAACCAGGCAGCAAATATTCGGTTACTTGAGCATTTTTAGAGAAGAATTTGACACCGAAACTCTCTGGGCAGGACAATTAGATACCGACGGACGACTCGCTCAATCTCGGATATCTTTTGAAGCGTGGAAAGAGTCAAAAACAGCCCAAACTCGCGAATGGACTGTTGAAGAAATAGAATTATTACAAACTTTTTGTAGCCATTATTCTCAGGCAATTAACCAATACAAGCTGTACCAAGAAATAGAAGAACTTAACGCAAATCTAGAAAATAAAGTTCAAAAACGTACAGATCAAATGCAACAGTTAACTCAACAGCAGCGAGTGCTGTTTGAAGTGGTGGCTAAAATGCGGAAATCTCTCGACTTGAACGATATTTTTACCACGATGTCCCAGGAAGTGCGAGGGGCTTTAAATGCCGATCGCGTTGGGGTTTACCGTTTCGATCCCGCATCGGAATTTAACGACGGCGAATTCGTTGCCGAAGATGTTTTTCCAGATTTTAGATCGGCAATGGCAGTCCGAGTCAACGATCGCTGTTTTGGAGAAAACTACGCCAATCTTTACTCTCAGGGGCGAGTACACGCATTGGCAGACATCAGACAAGCCGAATTACAAGATTGCTTTCGGAAAATATTGGAGCAATTTCAGATTAAAGCGACTTTAGTTGCACCCGTAATGAAAGGCAGCGAGCTTTGGGGGCTGCTATGCGTGCATCAGTGTTCGGCTCCCCGCAACTGGGAATCTTCCGAAATTCAGTTTCTCACTCAAGTTTCTGCTCAGTTAAGTATCGCTCTAGAACAAGCGGATTTGCTCGCTCAAACTCAGCAGCAAGCTGTTGATTTGCAGCAAGCTACTGAACAGCAGCGGATACTATTTGAAGTGGTAGTAAAGATTCGAGAATCTCTCGATATTAATGCAATTTTTAAGACAGCAACTCAAGAAGTTTGTCAGTTTATGCAGGTTGATAGAATTGCTGTATATCGCTTTAATTCTGATTGGAGCGGAAAATATGTTGCCGAGTTTGTGAAAGACGGTTGGATCAGATTGGTAGGCGAAGATATCAATACGGTTTGGGAAAATAGTTATTTGCAGGAACACCGAGGCGGCCGGTATCTCAATAATGAGATTCTAGTCGTTGACGATATCTATCAAGCTTGTCACTCGGAGTGCAACTTCACTATTTTAGAGCATTTTCAGGTGCAGGCATATGCGATAGCGCCGATTTTTGTAGGACAAGAACTTTGGGGTTTGTTGGTAGCCTACGAACATTCTGGGCCGCGCTGTTGGGAAAGTTCAGAAGTTAAGTTTTTAGCTCAGATTGCCAATCAGTTAGGCGCAGCTATCCAACAAGCCGATTTGCTGGAGGAAACCAGACGCCAATCAGCACAAATAGCTCAAAATTTAAAGGATTTGCAGCACACTCAAGCTCAATTGATTCAGACTGAAAAAATGTCTGGTTTGGGGCAACTGATGGCGGGCATTGCTCACGAAATTAACAATCCAGTTAATTTTATTTACGGCAATCTCAATCACGCTACTGATTATACTAAAAACTTGCTAAGTTTGCTGGAACTTTACCAGCAGCAATATCCCGATTCTAGTCCTGAGATTGGCGAGTTGGCAGAAGATATTGACTTGAAATTTCTGGTGGAAGATTTGCCGAAGTTGCTATTATCTATGCAGGTGGGAGCCGATCGCATTCGTCAAATAGTTTTGTCTTTGAGGACTTTCTCTCGTTTGGATGAAAGTCAAATGAAGGATGTCGATATTCACGAGGGCATTGACAGCACGCTGTTAATTTTGCAGCACAGGCTGAAATCTAGTTCGGATAGTGCCAACATTCTGCTAGTTAAGGAGTACGGCAATTTGCCTCTGGTTGAGTGTTATGCTGGACAGTTGAATCAGGTGTTTATGAATGTGATCGGAAATGCGATCGATGCTTTGCAATCGGAAAAGTTGAGCGATCGCAATTCAGTGAGTCCTCAAATTAAAATCTCTACTGCTGTCGGTCAACTTAATGGCAATGTTCCGAGCGCGGTGATTCGGATTGCTGACAACGGTTCGGGAATTTCGGAATCGATTAGAGAACGCATATTTGACCCTTTTTTCACGACTAAGCCGGTGGGCAAAGGTACTGGATTGGGACTGTCAATTAGTTACCAAATTGTGGTAGAGAAACACGGCGGTGTTTTAAAGTGCAGTTCAGAATCTTGCAAGGGTACTGAATTTGCGATCGAGATTCCGATCCGACATCAGCGAGCAGTCAGCAGTCAGTAGTCATTAGTTATTGTAGGGTGCGTCAGCGGGCTAAATGTTTTCGTCACCTGCTCAAGGATTCCGGCCCCGTGACGCACCCTAAGGTTAGCTTTGTTGATGTAGAGTCTGCGTTTCAACCGCCGAGTTGAAGAGAGTTCGATCGCCCGCAAGCGTTGCTCGCAGAATAGGTTGGCCCCAAAACATGGTAAATTGAATCCCCAGTAATAATTCAGGGGTAGCGGACTTTTAACGGCAAAGACTTAATGCCACTATCGGCGATCGCAGCCATCCGATCGCAAAATCCGCGCCAACCATCTTCGTTTATCAGCCCGATGCAGCCGGCAGTACCCGGTACATTGGCGTCAAAGTGAATTCCAAGCTCAGCCCGGATGCCTTTTTCTGACACGACCGGATCCGGCGTAATGTGAAAGAAAAGCCCTTCGACTCCGCGTGTCTCCAACCAGTAAGGATCGGTAGGAATTTGATAATCACCTCCGGGTATTGGGCCTTTGCCCCGCACCCACTCATCGCCGGGCTGTTGCCAGCCAGCACACCCGGAAGTGGCCAGATAGTCGATTATCTTCTTGTCTGGATAAATAAGTTTCAGGCTGCCGTACAAAAGCTCGGAAGCAACGCTTAAATCCATAGTGAAAGTTAACTGCATCTACGTACAATCTCCTTTTTTACGTTGTCCAATGCCGCCTCATTTGCACTTATCTCTTTGTCAATTTCGTCGATCAGATTTTGATTTTGTGCACATTTTTTTCGAGACCTAAGACTTAAGATATCCCTAGTAAACCAAGGGATAAGTTCCAAAAGCGAGTCTGTTGGTGCAGCCGGATCGGCTAAAAGTTTTTCTGCCGCCTGTATTGGCATTACTGTGACCTCCTGATTTCTGAAATGGCGGCCCGCCAATCTTCAAGGTTGTCGAGCCGCTTTCCATAAAACTTAAGAGTGGCTTTTCCTTCAGCACGATCGGTGGCGTCTGCCTCTGCCTCAGCCGTAATGTCTCTGATGGATTTCCACAAGAAACCTATGATTCCCAGAATCACAGTTAGTACAGCTAGATCTACTTTTAGAAGAGTCGAAATTAATTCCACGGTTTCTTAGCGCCAATTCTTAATAGCAAGTTTCTAGATAGTGGGTGGCTAGCTCTTGCACGAGCTTTCAGAGGCTGCGGTTAAAAACCCGCCTCCGCCGGTGCTGCCCCGGTTCGCCACATTAAATTACTGCGCGGGTTCCGTCGAGGATTCAGGCGCAGGAGCATCAAGAATTACCGACGACATTTGAGCGGAAATGTTTTGCAAAGCCGCGAGTGCCTCGTTCATCCGGGTTTCGTTCTCTCCTGAGCCACCAGTCCGTTCGTCGATTTGTTTCAAGATTTGGAAATTGATGGAGAAAATTTCGACAACGGCTTGAGCAAATGTTGCATCCATGATTTGTTACCTCTTTGATGAGTTGTTTTTTGCGCGTCAAAGGCTTCCAATATCGATCAGGTTTTCTAGCTGACTGGTAAGGTCTAGCAGTTGCTCAGTCGATTGCTCGACTGTAGGGCCTTCTTCGGCTTCTTCCCCTGCATAAACATCAATTTGAAGAAGCAAATCAAGAAGCCAAGGAACCGGAAGAAACCGGAGCCTATACTTGTCGCTGTACTCAACCTTGATGATATTTTTCACCCCTATTGGGACTTTCCATCTCTGGAATTCCATCCCAAACCCTATCTCTTGAATTAGAGTTCCAGCCAGCCACCAAGTTCGCCTCGCTCCCGGCGACTGTGCGAGGACTCTAATAAAAGATTTGTTGAATATTTGCGGCCCGGCGATCGGCTCAAACCTTCCTTGATAAATTCCGGTTCGGGCCCGCGTGAAGGAACCTTGAAAAAATGTCTGCCAATCTTCTTCTCTATCTAATGGCATTACTTATCAAGGCCAAAGAACTACGGTACTAATACCAATGATTGAGTTACGGCTCGATACCGATATTCACGGGCCGGCCGGTCTTTTAGCATTACCCCTAGTTGATAGCGCACTTCATCTCTGCTATCGAAAGTCACAGCTTGGTTGATATCGGGAGAGGTTGCGTATGTCCCAGCATCCGAGAGGTACCCGAGAATGGCGTTAGTTGCCAAATCGAAGTCAATGATGACGTATTTTTCCATGTTGGTTTAAGATTTTACTACTACAAATGCAAGCCAGCACTAAGCCTGGCATCCAAGCTAATTATTAGGCGATCGTGTAGCGACGGCGGCGAACAGGGCGGACTTTGACAATCCTATTCCCATCGTAAGTCTTACCCACTAGGCTTTTAAATACCGTATCCGCCTTTGATGGAGGACACAGCAACAGCGCTGATTGCAGTTTAGTACCTTTTCTGTAGGCGATTCGGAGTGGCAGGCATCCCAATTCCAAGGCATCTTCTTTGGAGTTACCGACCAATGTTTTGTTAGCTGGTAAAGCCCCGTTTTCGGGAACCTTGGTGTATCCCAGCTCGGTAGCAATCGCGGTTATATTCTTTTCGACAAGCTGCAACTCCACTACTGAAGTCGCGTTGATGTCTAGAAAGAAAGCTGCTCGTTTTGGTTTTGCCATATCGTTCGTATTTTTTTTGGGCTATGACAACACAGTAGTTCGCCTCGCCATCATCCCGCAACCCTTGCTAGACAAGCGTTTAGCGCGTGCCTGAAACAGCGTGGAAGGTTGCAACCTTCCGGATTTGCGATCGCAATTTAAACACAGCGATTGTAAAGAATTATTAAGCAGACCCTTTACCTAAACTTTGGGTCAGTGGGGTGGTTGCTACTGGCAGAGAAAATTATCATTTTTTGCTGGAGACCGCCTAGCTCGATTTCGGCGTACCGAAAGCGAACCTCACAGTCCGGCCTGCGCTCGGGAAGCTTCACTTCTTCTCCCAAAATGCGCTTGTTGCCGGGATTGGCAGGGAAAGCCTTTGCTTCCCCCTGGTTTTGGCTGAAGGTCATCCGGGCGGGATCGAAGAGATGCCCTTGAAGGCTCAAGACATCCTCAATTAACTTTTTCCCCTTCGCCACGGACGGACTGAGGATTTGCAGCTTGTACCCCAATTCCCAATGATTGTAATTAACGTATCTTTTACCCTTGTCCCAAAAATACCCCTCCCTTTTGCCGAAAACCTGTCCGATTTTTAGGGCAATTTTTTTGACATTTGAAACAGTAATTGAGGAGTCAGTTTCGTCCATCAATCTAAAACTCAGCGTCCCTTCTTTCGGCCTTCTGCCGCCCTTCGGTTTCTCCTCCTCAAAATGCAGGTAGATTTTAGGATGACCGCTTAACATCGCCACATCAGAGTTTCGCCCGCCGGAGGCGCCAGCCTGTCGGAGGCGGGCTTTAATCAAATCGTCGATCGCCTTGAGCAAACTCACCTGCAAGGGAATCAAAGGTTCCGCACCCGATAGCAGCATTTTCACCCCGTCGAGTTCCATCTCGTACAGGGCGAAACGAGCGCCAGAATCCTCATCCTTGCCCTTGATGACCGTCACCGATTCCTGCTCGGATAACTTACGAAAAGCTTCTTTTTTGAGCGCTTCTAGTTGCGGGTTTTTCACTTGCTAATTTTTCCCCTTTGCTTCCTGCGTCTTTTTAGCCGAGAACCGGAGAGTTTCTTGATTTTTATAAGCGAAGATTCAACCTTCTCAGGTTTGCTTTTTACCGATATCCTGGAATTAGCAAAATTGTTTTCGACTTCCTGAAAATAGACTTTTAAGTTTCCTACTCCCAAAGATTGCTCAATTTTACTAACAGTTATGCCAGCGTCGAATTGAACTGATTCATGCTCGGATTCAATTCTAGAGGCTAACTCTTCTTTGAAACCAGCCTTCTCTTGGCTGGGAGAAGGCTTCCTACCTTTACCTTTACCATTCCCCGCACCCGGTTTCTTTGGTTTAGTCGTCATACATACTCTGCGTACAAGTCTTCCTCGGTCAATAAATCTCCTATGGTGTCGAAGAACACTTCAAACCCGTTTATAACAGCGTCTTGCGCTTCTTCGCCCGGGACAATGTCGCGTATTTTTTCCTCAAACTTTTCGGCAAAAATGAAACTTTCCCCTTCTTTCTCGCCCCCGAGTTCCTGCCCCGTGACTTTTTCTATAAACTGCCTGCCATTGAGATACAAGAATTTCATTAAAATCAACTGAGCAGCCGATTTTACCGCATACCAAATATCCGTAACTGCATCTATCAAACTATCTCTTATAGTCTCACTGCCACCAGATAGCTCTATGAGTCTAGCTAGTTGCCCGGTGTTGATTCTCACTTTGGGAATGTTATTCCCGCCCAGCCCCCTGCCGACGAGAACCGTCGCGATAGAACGCCCTACAAATTCTCCTAGAGGTTCGTACAGATTAGTTACCGCGCTCTTAATGTCTTCCCTCAATTGGTTCTCCGAGATTTTCCAGTTGAAGTGCCAAAACTGCTGCACCGATTGCACCAAACGAGAAGCTAACTGCGGTGCGAATGCAGCAGCTATCCAAGGGAATAGTTTAGCGGCCCATCCGAAAACTGGCTTGAAAATCTTGCCGAGGAAACTGAATACCGGTTTGGCAATTCCCCCTAAGAATTTGCTAATGCTTCCCATTCTTGTCGCCGTGAAAATTTTCCCGCCCAGGGCGACGATAAACGGCTTGAGCTTGACGGCGGCGGAGGCGACCTTTGCGATAGTCAGAACCAAAGGTATGGGCATTGTTATTTCTCCTTTCTAATTGTTAGTTTGCAAAGCATTTGCCTAATATTGTCGCCCTCGGATGGGGTAAAAGTAGGCACTGGAATGTCGCATTCTGAGCCTTCTAATAGGGTTGGAATAATGCTTTCCAGTTCTTCTTTAGACATCTCGGTAAATTCTTTGGGCTTGCTGTCTTTTCCGTAACCTTTCTTGATGCCAGCAAGATTAAACTCAAGCTGCATCTTTTTGGGTTTGTAGCGGAAAGGCATTCCCAGCATTTTAATCATTTCGCGAATGCTTTCGCTGACACCGGCGGCGATTTTGAGGATTCGCGTCACAGCAAAGGCGATTCCTATTTGGATACTCAGTCGAGCGTTTCCGGCTGCTTTTAATTCGTGGAGCATTTCCAGGACTGCTTGCATGGCTACGCCTGGGGAATTGTAGGTATAAATACCCGATTGATCGCCTGCTGTTGTCTTGTCTGTATCCTCGATTTCTACCGTGATTGGTGCATCCATTCCGTGGCGGTTGATGGTCATCAGAATGGCGTTCACCATTTGCGGGTAAGTCTTCAGGATCTCAGGGGGCAGATCTTTACCCTCTTCGGGGATTGCTAACAACTCGCCGGGAATTTGATACTTTCCTTTGAGCACGTTTTCCACTTGCATTACTGTTGATAGATTTCGCAACATTCTCATTGATTCGCGACAGCATTCATCCATTTTTATTCTGGGTGGTGGGTTGGGTGGGGGGAGGGATGGTGCTTTTTCCTGTAACCCTACAGGAACAACCTTAACAATTTTTGGGGTGATGCTTCTGCCCGAACTTTGGGTTTGAAATCCCGATGTTAGAACGCTTTTTATGTAGCGATTACAAGCTGTTTTTGTCCCAAATAGCACTACTGCATCGACACCAAGTAAAGTTGTCCATAAAGGGCCTGGTTGTCCATCGATCGAGGCAGTACTAGTGCCAGTTGAATCAGTTCTTGTAATCCATACTTGCGCGTAACCCACGTAGCTGAGAAAACCTCCCTTGACAAGCCGACCAGCACCCTCAAAAGTCTGAATTCTGCTTTGGGGAGATGCGCCAGGGAATGAGTTTGTATCTTCCCTTCTGGCTTGATTTTTAGCGGAAATATCGAAAGGTAGTCGTGCCAAATCTTCGACAAAATCCGGCACTTCACCTGTTGAAACGTTCACGCTAGCAGAAGAGAAAGAGTTTTGGTATATAGACCGTTTCTCCCAAGCTTCAAAGATGAAACTTAGTACCACAAAAACTTTGTCTAGCCCGTCACCCAATTCCGCTCCTGGTGTTGGGGTTGGTGTTGGTGTTGGTGTTGGGGTTGGGGTTGGGGTTGGGGTTGGTGTTGGGGTTGGGGTTGGGGTTGGGGTTGGTACTGGTTTCTTCTCTCCAAATCCAAGACTTATCGAAACTGGAGTTCCAGGGATTTGAAACGACAGTTCCATCCCCACACCTTCATCACCCTTCGACACATTAATCCCAAAACCCAACACTTCACCGCCAATTGAACCGCCTTTAACTTCCCCCGTGGCAGTATCGATCGTGATTCCGCCGCCAACTCCCAGCAAGCCGCCGGGAATTTCAGCAGAGGCGCCGATCGATATTTGGTCCTTCCCATTGCTCGAAATTTCCAAGTCCAGCGGCGAGACATCGACTGAAACGCCACCCTCTATCTGCAAGCCCCCGATCGTAACAATTTCCTGCGTGATGCCAATGCCACCAGAGGAACTCGACACCTGGGATTTGCTACCCATATCGACGCCCGAATCTTTGCCCAAGTCGATCCGGCTCGATCCGCTGCTGGCGGCCGAAGAAGGGGCAGAAGCGGATGACGATCGGCTAGGCATAACTTGCTTCCATCCCTGCCAATCGTGAAGTGCCGTTTTCGGCGATCGCCCACAATTCCCCAGTAAGCATCGGCGCATCGGTTAGTGAAAGCGATCCACCACCTGGACTCAGAAAAATGCCCGATCCAACGGCCAAACCGCTAGCCGTGCCGGCCAGCCATACGCGACTTTCCCCTGCATTCGTGACATAAAGTAGCGCTCTATTGGGGTTAGCGGTGCGAAATCTTACCGCTGTAGATACATCAATCCCATAAGGTTGAGCGACGCCGATCGCCCTCGCCTTTGGTTTCTCGATTAGGTCTAATGAAAACCTGAAATCGCCTTCTAAGTTGATGTAGTCGCCACTCATTAAAGTCCCGTGACCGTAGTTAACAATCGACACTCCCAAGCTGTCATCGGGGCTCAGCAGCTTTATCTGGTTAACTGTCAAATACGGAATAACCAGCGGGATAGTAGTCTCCCGTCCCCTATTTTGCAACAAGCTTGTTGCTAAAGCCTGCCAAGCGCCGGATCCTTTTCGAGCGTGCAGCCGCAAGCCTATGAATGGGTACTTTTTCTCTACTTCCAACAGTGCAGCAATCTTTTCCGCCGCGTTCATTTCTGGGAAGGTTTGTGGGAATGGCGCTTCTTTTTTGGAAGGCAAATAAGTAGCGCCGCTTAGGGCTTCTAAATAGAAGCTTCTCCCTATAAAATAAGAGCTTTCCAAGCTAGAGAATTCATTAAAAATATCGCTACATTTAAGGATTTCAATAATATTAGTTCCGTCGGCTGCTGTAATCTGCCGGCGAAAACTTCGAGTTCCGCTTAGAGAGTTATCAGCCATTTATGTTAGGTTCCCTAATGGTGAAAGCCCTGCGTACCTCCAACCGCCCAAGCCGTCGGAAAAAGCTTGCAATGGAATTTTCACCGTTGCTTGTAACTCTGCATCTAAAGTCGCCGTCGAGCCTGGGCGGGCGCTCGCTAATTGCCAGCTTTCGACAAGAGCGAGGCTGAGAGGATTCTTGTCTAACTTCAATTGCAAGAAATTCATCAAGCGAATTGCATCAGCTAAAGCTGTTGTCCAAGCAACAGATGTAAAAGTAGGAGTTCCACCAGATCCGATCGTGTATCCGATGCTCGGTGCTGTCAGATAGTCGGGAACTGTTATCTGTGTTGGCTGTGCAAAAGGTAGTGAAATCGTTTGGCATGGAGGGGTAAAACTGATAGTGCAAACTCCCCCGTTGTTGTTCGCAACTCCTTGAATTTTTTCCTCTCTGTCCTCAGCGACGGACAAGTAATCCAATCGCTGCGGGTTTAGTGCGCTATCGGCTTGACCCCTTACGCCTAGTACCGCCAATTGATAAATCATTCCCCCCAAGGTTGCCACGCCGGGAGTTGCTGCGCCGGCCGCATCGACTCCCTTTATCGTTCCATTGGCATTGACTACAATATTTGTCACAGAGGTTCCAGCTTGTTTCTTCAGAGCTAACCTCAGTTTAAATAATATTTTGTTGGTATTTTGCAGCCAATCTTTTCTTAAGAAGTTGCTGAAATAGATAAAAGAGCAACTTCTTAATTTTTGATTATTCCCTCACTGTACGGGTTTGGGGAGTTACACTACAGGAGGGTGTTAAAAGGTTGTCGATTGTCTTGTTTTGATAAGGAAAAAGCAACACGTGAAAGTCGAGGGAATTGGTCAAGCTACGAAAATGACTCAAGACATTTACGAGCAAATCAGCAAACATTTGTTTACGGATGTTCATAAGGTATTTCTGGGTGTTGCTTGGTACACTGGAGAGAGACCAAATGCAATTTTGCAAAGCAAGGTTTGCCACTTCTATGTAAATCCATCGAGACGAATCGTGCGGTCGGAGATCATCTATCCGTCTGCTGCGAGGAAGGATAAAAAAACTAGGGAAGTCCCTTGTCACCTGGCTCTAGAGAAAATTCTTCGGGATTACGAATGCTTGGAGGATGGCTATTTATTCCCGTCCCGAGTTAAGTCGGGACAACCTTTATCCAGGCAGGCAATGGATCGCGCTTTTCGGCGCGCATTGAAAAAAGCGGGGCTTGAAAATCAGGGATATTCCCTGTATTCCGCACGAAGAGGCTTCATTACGCGGCTAGATAGTCTCGGTTGCAGCCCGGGCTTAATTAAATCGCTCTCCGGGCACGCCAGCCTTTCGTCCTTAGGACGATATATCGAGGTTTCGGAAGAGCAAAGAAAAAACGCGATCGCAAATTTCTAAATAAATAATGCTTGTCAACAAATAATGCTTGTCAACCTAAATTCAACTAGCAGCATCAACGTCGCCGAGGATATTCGTGGCGCCAAGACCACAACCGCCGTCAGTGCATCGACTACTGTGGGGGTGGCTCTAGCAGCCAATCCAAACAGGGCGGCTTACAGCATCTATAACGCGGGTACGGTTCCCGTTTTTGTAAGGGAGGGTGCTGTCGTTTCAGCCAGCCTTTACGAGTTCATTATCCCGCCTGGATTTTTGTGGAAAGAAGATTTTGCAACCACGCCTAGATATCTAGGAGCTATTAGCGTTATCACTGCCTCGGGGACAACGAACCTGATGGTTGCCCAAGCGGATTTATTAACTTAGGCTCATGGGTGGATTGATAGATTTAAATTCTCAGATTCCTGAGAGCAGAATATCGGGGGCGATGGCCACTGATGTGGAATTGATGGAGGCGGTCGCAGCGCACGAAGCAAAAGCAGATCCGCACCCAAACCTGTGGCAGAGAATAGTTGCCGGATTCCTCAGTCTGACCGGCGGGCAACGGATTCTGAAAAATAATCCGCCGATCGCACCTACCAGTTTTTATGGTGGCGCCAACCACCTAGAGTTCACCACGAACGACGGGAGTAACCCCATTCTTGCCTTTCACAAACGTGGTGAGTCTGCGACATCCCTATACCATTCGGGGTATGGAAATAATTCCCTGCGGATAATGAATGCTGATGGCTTTGACGGAGCTCTAATTCATGACGGAAATATTTCCGCGAAGACAGCCGGCAACGCGAACAATTTGCGGAATTTGTTGGGAGCGTGGAACGCCGCAGTCACACACTGGGACGGCACTTATGGATGGTGGCATTTAGGGGACTGGGGAGCCAGCAATAACTCGGTTTTGGTTCGTCGTGCAGCAGTTGCCGATCGCGCGGCTTCCGCAGTCTCTGCCGATTTCGCTGCTGGCCTCACGCTAGACGGGGTGGCGACAAAAACAAAGCTGATTGAGGGGACTACTGCTGCTGTGCAAGGATCCATGGTAGTCATACCCATTGGCATTGACATGGCTAAAATTATTTCAGCTCAAGTCCTTGTCCGATCAAATCAGGGTGCAATAGCACCGCCAAGCATCCAACACGTCTTGGGAACCCAGCATCAATTTGAATGGGCCCTGTGGGCAAATAATTTATACGTCACTAATGTCGCCGATAAATCGGCGGCTCTCTTATCCCGCCCATTTTCAGCCACTATCACGTATCGCGCGTAAGCCATGAAAGGATTTAGAAAGTTTAAAGTATTTCGCGCCACAAGCAATCATCAGATAGAGAAGTTTACAGAATCTCAAATAATTTTTGCCCGATCGCCCGAACAAGCAAACAACTACGCGAAAAGATGGGCGATGGAATTGGTTGAATATGGGGCGGAAGAAGTCAGGCCCGAAGCATCTCCACAATTTCCGCAGGTCTAACACTGATCGCCAAAAGCGATCGCACTTCCTGCACTTTTGCCTGCGCGATCGGCGAGTCAGTGTTGCCACCCCGAATATGAATGTGGCGCATCTTCGATCCGTCGCGATACGAGAATCGGAAGTATTCGCCGCCACGGGCTGTTCCGCGCGGACGGTAGGTAGATATTGCTTTGCAATTTGATGATACAGAATCATCGGAGGGATTTGATTCTGTATCAACCTCGACAAGGGTGATCGACTCTGATACAGAATCATCGGAGGGATTTGATTCTGTATCAACCTCGACAAGGGTGATCGACTCTGATACAGAATCAATTGTGTTGGCCGGAAGCAATGCAAACTCACCCGGGTAAAGATACCCCCAAGATTCGGTGAGCTCGTTCCAAAATTTGCAACTTCCGTCCAGCGGATGAATGCCCTCGATTTTGACAATATCTCCCTTTTTCAGGCCGGCGGTGTGAGGTGTCTTTCGCTTCAGTTTCAAAAGATCGCCAACCCTGTAGAGCGTTCCGACCGCTGGAGAATTCTCGAATAAGGAAAGTTGAGTATTCATATAAAGCCAAAATCTAAAATCTAATTTGTGCAAGCCGATCGCTCTTTTGGGCGATCGGCTAATTTTCAAAAAACCTTAGATATCGCTAGGTGCGAAATCCAAAGGCATTGTCACCGGGAAGCTCGGTGGCATTGTGGGAGCAGTACCCATAGTTAGCTGATCGAGAAGAGCCTGAGCTTGCTGGATGGTTGCAAGTTCCTCGGTTGATTCGCGAGATTCTTCTTCTTCCAATACAGCCAAGCGATTGCCTTGACTGTTTACGACCTCAAGAATCGTTCGCAGCAGTTGAAAAATAATAGGGTTCATGGGTTTAACGTCCTTGTTTACTTGGTTGGTAAGTGCCGGTCTCTCCCGGCTGTCACGCCACTTCGGATCTACTCTGGCAGGTGTCGCCAGCTTGCCCTGCTACGCATGAATGAGGCTTCCATAGAAAGCCTATTTATCTGTAGCAATCTCTTCGGAATCATCTAGTTTTTTCAGATCGTCTAATTTCACCATTCTCAGGTTCGGGAATATGCAGCGAAGTTTGTCATTGATGTAGTCACATTCCCACTCCTCTACTCGCAATCTAGTGCCGTCGTTGTGAACGTTGGCTTGAGTAAAGTCAATTCCCCGCTTCAAATTTCTCTCGCAGATTTTGATGTACTCGCCAATCAGACCCGTGAATTCGATAAATGTGTGGCAGTTGGTGGCGATCGCCTCGCGGTAGTAATTGGCGTTAGCCGCTTTCATTGCCTCAAGTATCTCTTCAGGGGTTTGGGGATTGTCTGGGAGCTTTCGCTGTGGGCCGCCTAGCAAGGCTTTTGCTTCTTCTCTGTCAATCATTGAAATCTGTACCTTCAACTAATATGTCGTGCTGTTCGTGCCATCCGAGTTCGAGCACTTTGTACGTAGCCGACTCGGAATTGAATAATGACTGAAGCTCGATCGCTACATCCCTCGCTATTTTCGTCAGTGCCGAGTTGTCTGCTAGAGATGGATGCCTAATAGCTAGTTGAATGTGGCTCACGATGGCGATCGCCTGCAATGGGAGGATTTGAATCTCACAGGCCGGTGCATTTTCCAGTTCGGCGAGTTCGGCAGAATATTGTTTGAGACTTGGCTTACTCATTCCTTACTGCCTCCCGAAAGTTCTTTCCAGCGGTGAAGACCGGAGCTACACCAGCAGCAATTTGTATAGGTTCGCCTGTTTTGGGGTTGCGGCCTTGACGGGCTTTACGATCGCGGCTCTCGAAAGTGCCAAATCCTACTAGGGTTACTTTGTCGCCACTGGCAAGGGCTTCTATGATTACGTCTAAGAGTGCGTTTAATACAGCGTTAGCTTGTTTCTGTGTGGTGTCGGCTCTGTCGGCAACAGCTTCTACGAGTTCCTTTTTGTTCATAAGTGCGATCGCTCTTTGGTTATCAGTTATTAGTTGTTGGTCATTAGTAGCGCAAAAGCCAGCACCCCCTGAGGGATGCTGGCTTTTGCGCTATTCAGGATTTGATTCCTCTTGATGGCTAATAGGTTCTAACTGCTGCTGCTCTTCTTTCTGCCGTGCCTGCAACTCTTTTAGCTTGATTAGATTGTTTAGCTTCTGCTCGCACTCCTTCGCTTCCGATTGATACCAAACGATGCACTCCAAACTCTTGACCAACTGCTTTTGTGCATCGTCGATCAGTTGGTCAAGGATTCCCCCAAGGGCGTCACTAGCCCCAATTCCCTCCTCGCCACCTTCTCGATCAGGTGAGACGCACTGATTCCCAATTCCCTCGCCAATTCGTCCAGCATTTTCGCTGCCGTTGGTGTCAGTCCGTAAGTCCGGCCGCTCTTCTTCTCTCCGTATTCCTTCTGTTTCGCTTTCCTTGCCATAGCTCTCAATCATAAACGCCACCTCAAAAATAACAAGTCTTAAGTAAGATGTTGACAATGTAATAAGTAAGACTATATCATATACTCACAGTGTTAAGTAAGACTTGACTGCACTGCATACCCTGCAAGAACCGGGCGGGACTGCTTGACCCGCCCTTTCCCCCACTAACCGTGAACCTATGTACACCCTAGAACAGTTACGGGAAAAGACTTTTAAGAAATTGAAGGAAATCGGCTACCAGCTTGACATTCTTCCAGCAGGCGACAGACGTTGCCGCCAAAACTGGATCGACGCCATTGTCGGAGTTAAGCCCCCGCTGCTGAAACTGCTGGAAGTTTCCCCCAGCATCGAGCTTCAAGCCCAGGAGCCGCCGATCGAATCTAAATTCGGCCGCATCCTCTATCCAAAACCGGCGGCTGAGCCGATTGAGTACGGGCGAATCACTGGCTACTTATGCCGTCTCAAGCCGATCGCACAAGTGAGTGAAATTTCCCCCGGTGTCAGTTTCGACGTTGAGGAATTCCAGCAGACTCACGCTGCCGAGATTGACGGATATGTAGCAAGTTTCACCGACGATCGCCCTCCGAACAGAGGCGGCGGCGACAGGGGCAGACTGGAAAATGAGCCAATATTGAGCCGCCAAAGTGCGATCGCCTCCGTACCCGAAAATTCCCCCGGTGTCGATCGCAATTCAACAGCCCATCAACTTTTGGAACGGCTGAAGTCCTCGCCACACATTGAGGACTTTCCGACACTGTCCGGCAGTTTTCTCGCTCGCTATTCCCCGCCACAATCGGAGAGCCTGCGCTATCAGGCCGACGCTGACGGGCAACTGAGCCTACTTGATTTCGAGGTGGAATCAGTGGATGAGCCGCCAGACTTCGACGACTATTCGACAGAATTTGAATTTTGGGCTGCTTATGACGCTTGGTGCGATCGCAACCCAGACGATTTTGACTCCCTCGATGCCTTCACCGAACTACCAGCCTGCCCGGATGCTGAAAACCCTGAATCATTTGCTGTGGCGATGGATTCGATGCGTGAATGGGCGGCGTGTCCCGATGACTGGTACGAGCCAACAGCCGAAATTTTGCCACCGGAAGCTTCATCCATGAAAGTGATGGAAGTTTCACCGGCAATCGAAACAATCGAAAGTTCCAGCACTTGCGAATTCCTTATTCCTGTTTTTGGCGCTGCGGGCGATCGGCAAAACGACAAAGACGAGCCGCCCAACGCGGGAAGTTTCGCCCGCTTGCCCAACCCAAAGCCTCCCAGTTTTCCGCCCATGGGTGTCGTTGCGGGCGATCGCGCAAACCGCATCAAAAAGTTCGCCCGCAGCGCAATACTTTCGAGCGGGCGATCGCCCCCAGGAGGTGATGCCAGCTTCTAACTATGGTTGTCTACCCATATTTCCATCATGCTTACATTCTTGTGCGATCGTTTCTTAAGCGAGGGCGATCGCTTCCTCCGCACCCAAAAATTAACAAGTGAAAAACAATGACTTACCTAAAAATATCTATCCCGGTTTACAAGAGAGGCAAGTGGGACGGCCTCAAACAACAGGGGCGAGTTGTAGTCAGCAGCGAAGTGAGTGAACTGAGCGAAGGCTATAAAGAGCTGAAAGCTCAGATTGACAAATTGCTCGACGAGTTGAATGCTCAAAACCGTTTGGCGGATGATGCTAAAAGTTTAGAGGAAGAAATTAAGAACAAGGCTTTTACTTTGAAGAATCTCATTAGAGATATCGAGAGGGCGGCAGAACACTATGAAGACCTCAAGATTTTTCTGCAAGCTTTTGGAGTAGATCCCGGTGCGAGTAGATTGACCTTTGATAAGCTGCTTTTGCTATCAGAATCATCAGAGGCAGAGGCAGTTTCTTCTCTCATTATCGATTAATCATGGAAACAACCGCCGACTTTAACGATATTTATTGGGAACCTCCAGAAAGCGAGTTCCAACCGCTGCTGGACTTTGAATCCGAGATTTCCCGCGAAGTCCCACACAACGATATTTCTGTCCTCACACAGCGCATCAAACGCTCGTTTCTGGACTACGTACGGCAAGGTGTAATGCTGGACGCCGTGTGTCGGTACCGGCTGTACAAACAGCAGTACAAGGACTTTGCCGAATACTGCAATCTCGCGTTAGGGCGATCGCACTTTTACTGCAAGAAAATCATTCAAGCGGCTAAGATTTGCCTTGAACTCATCAAATCCAAATTCAAAATTCTCCCCACTTCCGTAGCCCAAGCACTGCCGCTCCTGAAGTTCGCGAAGGTTGACGAGTACGGCGATTCCCAACTGCAAGACAAGTGGCAAACCGTTGTTGATGGTTTCCCGCCAGAGCTCATTACAGCGGCCAAGATTAGCGAGACACTGGATGAAAATCCAGAGGACAGAGCCAAGCAAGTCCGCATCGGCGGCAAAGCTTACCAATTGCTGCAACAGAAAGCCGCCGCAGCAGGAACGTCTGTTTCTAAGTATCTCGAAATGCTGATCGGGGGAACCGAGCCGCCGGACGAAGAACCGCCAGAGGGTGAAGGTGAGGGAACGGAACTGACCGCTGAGAAAGAAGAGATTTGCGATCGGGCGGAAGCCTACATTAAATCTAAATCTAAAAAGAGAGGATTTGCTATCAGAGTGCCATCGAAAAGCTATCAAAAAGCCATCGCTGGCAAAAATAGATCCGGCAAAGTGTCGGACTCATCCTAATCTCTAGTCCTTTAAAATCATGAACACTTTCACTTACAGGCATTCAGATTTGCCCTCAGTTCCTCCTGCAATTCAAGCCAAAATTGTGGGGTTAGACGTGCAAATTGCCGATTTAATTCTCATGAGCCAAGGAAATTACCGCGCTCTAGAGCAGCTATCGGAAATACTAGACAATGCGCTAGACAGTTGCAAACTGAATCTAAATTCAATCCGCATCATTCCCGACAACAGCCCTCAACCCGCAGCAAGTTTCAAAGACTTATCTTTAGATGAAAAACGGATTATTTATTCGTGCTCGTTTACTAATTCACTCCTGCTAAGTATGCTGTCTGACGTTTTTGGCATAGATCCTGAAACCTTAGCAAAACACATAGCACATGAAGTCTTGGCTCACCACAAACCAGTAGCAGACGACGAGGTGGAAAATTTTATCGACGATTTACTTTCAAAAGTCCAGAAGGCAAAAGACAATAACTTCTTGTTTGAGCGGCGGGTGGGGAAACCCTCACCAGGAGAATCAGAAGCAACTGAAAACGCCATTCAGCCCAACATTTAATCACAAAAACAAGCGGCTAAATTACACTTTAACCGCTTGGCATCCAAGCTATCCTGACCAATCTACCCGCAATCATATCATGAATGCACAAACCAAAAACAAGCATACTACTGCTTGTGTGAAACTCGCAAAAGAGCGATTTGATAATTTTAGCGAAGCCAAATCACACAAGGTTTTCCTCATCATCAAAGAAGCCAAATCTCGGGGGCTGCTACAAAAACAGCCACCCGACCGATGCTTAAGCCCGTACATTAACGCGGCCAATCGAATTTTAGAAACTTTTGGAACTGCAACATTTTTTCCGACAATTTCTCTCAATATCACGCACGTGTACGCCTACGTTGCGCTAGTCGCAACTAACACGATCAAAATAACCGCCGCCTGATGAGTGTCGCATTGACTCAGCGGCCGAAACTCCCCCTTATAAAGGGGGAGTCGCGGGACGAGTCGCAAGATGAGTGGCGCCTTAAAATTGAAATTAGCTTAATTGCTATCTTGTATTCGTAGGCGCCAGCCCGCAATCAAACCGGACAAAATAAACGAGCCTTAATCAGTGAAGTAAGCATTCAGTTGCTTTTGGGAGATTCGTAGGCTCTTCTTGTCCTTGTACTTTTATTCTCCCCAACTACATGAAATATTTAATCGTAGGCATTGACGTTTCTCGGTCATCAATTGCCGCGTGTTTTATGCTGGAAAAACCCAGCAACCCCCGCGACGACTACTTTGACGCCGACATCAAGGAGTATCGCTCGAACCTTGAAAATTTAAATAATTTAAGGAAAAAAATCGAGAGCTTCAGCGCCGACAAAATAATTGCAATCTGCGAGCCAACCGGAATTAATTACGCAAAGCTCTGGATGAATAAACTTGCCGACTGGGGAATCGAAGTAAGAATGATTTCCAACAGCAAACTGCCCAACTACAGGGCAGAATTGATGGGGAAAGAAGGCAAAAGCGGCGCAAAAACTGATGACATTGATGCCTTTGCTATTGCTTGCTGGTATTTCGACAAACCGGAATCAAGCTACCTCAAAATTCGGGATTCCCTGGTGAGCCAAGTTAAGCAAATTTGCTTGCGGATAGAACATTTGAATCGAGTGCAATCCCCTATCATCAACAGAATGAGGCAGGAGCTAGCGTGGCAATGCCCAGAGATTGCCCAAGTGCGATCGGCAAAATCGCAAGAAGAATTACCGCCCCTGATGTGGGGATGGCTGGCAGGACGGCGAAAGTCGCAAAAGTACGATCGCATTTTGGACGCAACCGTTGGCGCTGGAATCGAAGCTCAAACTCAGTGGGCCGCCAGCCAATACTGTGAAATCGAAGAGGAAATTTTCAAGCTCAAAAAACAGTTGGTTCAACTAATCGAGCATCCGCAGTTTCGGGAATATCGGCGGATTTTTACAAAATTCGGTTTCGGGTATCAACTGCAAGGGTACTTGCTCGGTGCGATTTACCCGATCGAGGATTTCTTGAAAGACGGTCGGCCGGAAGTAAAACTCCGCAAGAATCGCCAAACCGGCAAAGAGTGCAAACTCAAATTATCAGAGCGCCGCTTCATGAGAGCGGTCGGCATGGGCGTGATTCGCGATGACAGCGGCCAGAAAAAGAAAGGGAAACAATCCGGCAGTGCGCTGTGTAGAAAAGCCCTTTGGCAATGGTGCTTCACGCGGCTGGAAGTTAGCCGCAATAATCCACCGCTGAAATTTACTTACGGTCAGGGCGCCGACGCCGAGCAAATGTCCCCAGCCGAAAACCTCAAGAGGAGGAAAAAGGGTGGCACTCCGATTAAGCTAGCCCGCCAGCGGGTGATAGCTCGCTGCGTTCGTGAGTTGTTCAAGGAGTTGTGCGGCATCAAAATCTAAAATCCAAAATCCACTTAAAGACCCACGGGAGTAGTCTGTCCGTGGGTCTTTAAATGAGGAGAAACCTTGTTACAGTGAATAGCCAGACAGACTTTTGTCAAAGTACAGAACTGAGCGCTTGCAGTCGATCGCCCGATACGCCATGCCAGATTCCGAATTCTCAGATGATTTAAAATGGACGGCTGAAGCTAAGGCCAAGCTGAAAAATATTCCCTACTTTGTCCGGGGACAAGCCCGCGTGCGGATCGAGCAATTGGCCCGCGAAGCCGAAACAGAAGTCGTCACCATTGACTTTGTTGAGCAAGCTCGCATCGAGTTTGGACAATGAGGGATCGAAATGTACCCTAAAGCTTTAGACTATAAAATGCGTTGTAAGGACAAGGATTTAACAAAGTAGTGCGGAAAATAGTTATAGCTGGCAACTGGAAAATGTACAAAACTAGGGCAGAATCCCTAGAGTTTCTTCAAGGATTCATGTCCTGCCTGACGGAAACCCCAGAAGAACGGGAAGTCGTGCTTTGCGTTCCCTTCACAGATTTAAGTGTCCTCTCGAAAAACCTGCACGGAAGCCGGATTAGACTCGGTGCCCAGAATGTCCACTGGCAAGAGTCTGGAGCTTATACTGGTGAAATTTCCGGGCAGATGCTGACAGAACTTGGGGTGCGCTACGTCATCATCGGGCACAGCGAGCGCCGGCAATATTTTGGGGAAACCGACGAAACGGTGAATTTGCGGCTGAAAGCTGCTCAGAAATCCGGTTTAATTCCGATTCTGTGCGTGGGAGAGACGAAGCAACAACGGGATGCCGGGGAAACGGAAGCTCATATTTTTTCTCAGTTGGCACAAGATTTGGTCGGTGTTGACCAAGATAACTTAGTAATAGCTTACGAACCGATTTGGGCGATCGGCACTGGCGACACTTGCGAAACGAAGGAAGCTAACCGAGTTATTGGTTTGATTCGCTCTAAATTGACTAATCCTGATGTGCCGATTCAGTATGGCGGCTCTGTGAAAGGAGAGAATATTGATGAAGTTATGGCGATGCCTGAAATTGATGGGGTTTTGGTAGGTGGTGCGAGTTTGGAAGCTGCTAGTTTCGATAGAATTGTCAATTACAAATAATTGGTAATTGGTGGTTGTACGAATAGTTTTGATGTGGAGAAATGACAATCTGTACGAGTTACCCCAAAACCTTCGAGTATTAGTTGATGATGGGGAAACTAAGGCTCGCGAATTAAATATTTTACACATATTTGTGGGATGGGCGTCCCGCCCGTCCCACAAGAATAATAAAAATTGTAAGTTATTTAATTCTCATTCCTAACCACTTTTTAGGCTGACAGCTTTCTTCAATTCCATTAATGTCAACGGCGGGAATTGTTGTAGATTTAGATCGATCGCTCCATCACGGGCATTGGCTTTTGGTATCCAGTTCATCTGGTGCGTTTTGCTCCCTTTCTCTAGTATCTAATTATCTGACGATAGCGATCGCCTATAATTGTAGTGTGCCTTTGAGTGTTTTTTCGATCGAGAGAATTGTTCCATGAATGCGATCGTTCAATCCAAACCCGCTTTAGAGGAGTTCCTCAAACTTCCTGAAACTGAACCGGCCTCAGAATTTATTGACGGAGATATCCTTCAGAAACCCATGCCTCAAGGTGAACATAGCGTACTTCAATATGAATTATGCAAAACTATTAATCAATTAGCGCAAACTCAAAAAATTGCCAAGGCTTTTCCTGAATTGCGCTGCACTTTTGGCGGTAAGTCGATCGTACCAGATATAGCAGTATTCCGCTGGGAAAGAATTCCTTTTTTGCCTTCGGGTAGAATTGCCAACATCTTTGAAATCAATCCAGACTGGTCTATTGAAATTTTATCCCCAAACCAAAGCCAAACAAAAGTCCTTGGTAAATTGCTGCACTGTTCGCGACACGGTACTGAGTTGGGTTGGTTGCTAGATCCAGAGGAAGAAACTATTTTAGCAGTATTTCCCGGACAAAAAGTAGAATTGTACCGAGGTACAGCTCAACTGCCAATTATTAATGGAATTGAGTTAGAATTGACGGTTGATAATGTTTTTAGCTGGTTGAGTTTTGGTTGAAGAATCTTGGACGCATCCAACTATAAGAAACCGGGGTTTTTTAAGAAAATTATGGCGTTGCTGAGTTAGAGTATGAATAGGAGGAATAATTTATGCAATGCCCTGAATGTAAATCAACCCATATCCGTAAAAACGGCAAGAAGAAAGGAAAACAAAATCACATTTGTGTCCAATGCAGTC
>NZ_JAAFKG010000034.1 GCF_013299185.1 Microcoleus sp. bin48.metabat.b7b8b9.023
CGCAAGACTCTTTGTTATTCTAAATGTGAGGAAATGCTCAAGCATTCTATTAAATTATTAATACATTACTTGAAGTTTGACGATATTCCCATTCCTGGAGCATTCATACCTTGATTCAGCAACGCCGGCGTTGTTCTCTGGACTGAAAGAAACGGGGCTGACTGTTTTAACTGGTTCGGGTGGATTGACTAAGTTCAATAGAGTACGGTTTAATTTACCTAAAACTCATTGGCTTGATGCTGCTTGTGTCGGTCAAGTTGAATCGCTCGAAGTATTAACAAATAAACCACTGCTAATCAAAGCAACTGGATACGGAACTCGTCAAATGTGTCGCACAGACAGGTTTGGCTTTCCATCTCGATACGTTCCTCAAAACAAGTTTGTTAAAGGCTTTCAAACTGGTGACATTGTAAAATCAGTCGTTACCAGTGGCAAGAAAATAGGTGAATATGTTGGTCGGGTTGCGGTTAGAACGACGGGTTCGTTCAATATCTCAGCATCAGAATTGGTGCAAGGGATTAGCCATAAATACTGCAAAATAGTTCACAGAAAAGATGGCTACAGTTACGCATTTTAAGACTGACGGGGACTGAAGTCCCCCTTATAGCTTCCCTAAGAAGGGCTAAAGCCGCGCTCGTTTCCCCTATCCCGTATTAATTTTTATGAGTCAGCAGAATTGCGGGCTGTCAAACCGGGGAGATTTCAGATTCTGGAAGTAGACAATGAGATTTCGATTAAAGCTTTTGTTCTGGAAAATGGTTTGGCTTTTAAAACCGGGCGCGGGTTTTATGAATTTACCAAAACAGAAACTATCCAAGGTAAGAAAGAAATTGTGCTGATGGAGCGTTCGACAGGGGATTTGTTTGAAGGAGAAGCGGCGCGAGAAATGTTGGGTTTGCCAATGGGTGAGACAGTTCGCATCAAGCCGAGCAATCTAGAAAAGTATGCGGTTTTTGTGCAAAGTACCTCGGCTAATCGCAAGCTGATGGGGGGGACTCGTTTCCTTTATGAAGTTGAAGATTGGGATCGTTAATCGATTTTAAATGTCCTAACTACAACCGCAGAGTAGGGCAGATCATGCTAAGATTTTTATGGTTTGTGTTTGTAGCTTTCCTCAAAAAGATGAGGTATGACTGATAGTTTAATATAACTACTAAATTAGGGGGGCTAAAGCCCAACTACGTACCTGACTTTTGGAGAATTGCTTAAATTAGGGGGGCTAAAGCCCAACTACGTACCTGACTTTTGGAGAATTGCTTAAATTAGGGGGGCTAAAGCCCAACTACGTGCCGGATCTTTTGCGGTTAGACAATATACGCTTTTAAATTAATATGCAACCAGAAATTCAGCAGCGAGTTAAACAATTGAGGCAGCAGCTACAGGAAGCTAGCTATGCTTATTATGTTCTTGATGCGCCGATTATGGCTGATGAGGTGTACGATCGCCTTTACCGACAGTTGCAAGAGTTAGAATCAGATTATCCTGAATTGATTGTTGCGGAAAGTCCGACTCAGCGCGTGGGAGAAAAGCCGGCTTCTCAATTTTTTAGCGTGAAGCACAATATTCCTCTCTACAGTTTGGAAAATGCTTTTAATTTTGAGGAATTGACCAAATGGCAGGAACGCTGGCAGCGAATTGCACCCCCCCTAACCCCCCCTTATCAAGGGGGGGGACAAGAGGGAAATGCACCTCCCCTAAACCCCCCTTATCAACAGGGAAATGCACCCCCCCTAACCCCCCCTTATCAAGGGGGGGGACAAGATGGAATTGCACCTCCTCTTAGCAACGACTCTAACCAGGAAATTACTCCCCCCCTTGCTAAGGGGGGGCTGGGGGGGGTTTCCTACGAGGAAATTACTCCCCCCCTTAGCAAGGGGGGGCTGGGGGGGGTTTCCTATGTTTGCGAGTTAAAAATTGACGGTTCTGCTTTAGCATTAACCTATGAAAATGGGATTTTGATTCGCGGTGCAACGCGGGGTGATGGGATTGCGGGAGAGGATATCACTCAAAATGTTAAGACGATTCGATCGATTCCTCTCAAACTTAATTTAGATAATCCGCCGCCGGTGGTGGAAGTGCGGGGTGAGGCTTTTTTGTCTTTGGCTGTGTTTGAGGAAATTAATCGGGAACGAGAAAAATCGGGGGAACAATTGTTTGCTAATCCTCGCAATGCTGCGGCGGGTACGCTGCGACAGTTGGATTCTAAGATTGTAGATAAGCGACGGTTGGATTTCTTTGCTTATACTCTACATTTAGATGAGGGTAATGAGGAAAAGACGCAAGGGGAATCTTTGGAATTGTTGCGAAGGATGGGGTTTAAGGTGAATCCCAATCGGAAAATTTGCTCTTCGTTGGATGAGGTGCGGGAGTATTACGAATATTGGGATACTGAACGGCGAAATTTACCTTACATGACTGATGGGGTTGTTGTTAAGATTAATTCGATCGCACTGCAACGACAGTTGGGTTTTACTCAGAGGTTTCCGCGTTGGGCGATCGCCCTTAAGTATCCGGCCGCCGAAGTCCCTACAATTGTAGAAGCAATAACTGTACAAGTCGGGAGAACGGGAGCTCTGACTCCCGTAGCGGAACTCAAACCGGTGCAGTTGGCTGGAACGACGGTTTCGCGGGCTTCTCTCCACAATAGCGATCGACTTTCCGATCTCAATCTCCACATCGGCGATACTGTAATTGTCAGAAAAGCTGGGGAAATTATACCAGAAGTTGTCCGAGTTTTAGCAGAACTTCGTCCCGAAAATGCTCAACTTTTTCAAATGCCTAGCTGCTGTCCCGAATGCACGCAGCCTGTGGTTCGCGAAAAAGGGGAGGCCGTGACTCGCTGCATCAACACGTCTTGTCCGGCGATTTTGAGGGGTTCCCTGATTCATTTTTGCAGCCGGGATGCTCTGGATATTAACGGTGTTGGGGAAAAGTTGGTGCAGCAGATGGTGGATAGCAATCTGGTGCAGTCGGCGGCGGATTTGTTTGATTTGACTGCTGAGAGATTGATGGGTTTGGAACGGATGGGTAAAAAGTTAGCAGAAAAGTTGGTAAGTGCGATCGCGCGATCGAAAAATCAACCTTATGCGCGGGTACTTTACGGCTTGGGCATCCGCCACGTCGGCAGTGTCAACGCTCAATTGCTGACTGAAAGGTTTGCCAATGTGGAAGAGTTAGCAGCGGCATCGGCGGCATCGATTGAGGGAGTTTACGGCATCGGCCCGGAAATTGCACAAGCCGTTAATCAATGGTTTCGAGTTCCGGCAAATCAAAGTTTAATTGCACGGTTGCAAACTGCGGGATTGCAATTGCATTCAGAAGTAAAAAGTCAAAACTTAGCAGACCAAAATTTACAACTTGCAGGTAAAACTTTTGTACTTACGGGAACTTTGCCGACTCTCAAACGAGATGAAGCTAAAGATTTGATTGTCAAAGCAGGAGGAAAAGTCACAGGTTCTGTAAGTGCTAAAACCGATTATGTGGTTGTGGGTGAAGATGCGGGTTCCAAATTAGAAAAAGCCCAATCTTTGGGAATCGAACTACTTTCCGAAGCTGAGTTATTGGAACTTTTGGCAACTTGAAAATTTGTGATTTTTAGTAAGGTGTATCCCATTAGCAAGGTTCGTAGTGAGGACTTCAGTCCTCTGAATTTATGAGGACTGAAGTCCTCAGCAAGGTTCGTAGTGAGGACTTCAGTCCTCTGATTTTATGAGGACTGAAGTCCTCACTACGAACCTGTTTAGTGTTTGATCTTCGGGCTTCAGTCCTCTGATTTTGAGAAGGACTGAAGTCCTCACTACGAACCTGCCGATCGCAAATTGTGCAATACCTCAAAAGGCATAGAAATTGCGCTCGCCATTCGTCAATATACATACTTCCCCAGCCTGGGCGCCCGAATCGGTTGTCGGCACAGGCTAGTTTTGCTAAAATTTGATAGAGTTGGCATTTGCGATCGCGCGTAACTGCCAACCGAACAAAGTTCCAGCAATCAGAGGAGATACGTAATGTCGGAAATCCCAGAACAAACACAAACAAATTTATCGGCTCCAGAAACAACTTCCGAAAGCTCTATTTCTTGGACGGAAAATGTAAAAAGTAGCGTGGGAAACATCCTGAGCAGTTGGAAGTTGAAAGCAGGATTGGGAGTGGCTGTACTGTTGGGAGTTTTAGTGTTGTCGTTTTTCTGGCAGCACATGATTGCAGTTGTAGGTATGAATAGTTGGGCGAGTCGATCGGGCGCTAGAGCGATCGAATGTATGGTAAGAGATACTAATGATGACCAGTATGTAAGTTGCAGCGCTCTCCTCGACCAGCAAATTGTCCCTCTTGAATGCAGTTCTAGTTTGTTAAATATCGGTTGTCGTGTCAATTATGGAACTGCGGCACCTAATTTGAAACAGCTTGGGCCTAGAGCTGCTTTGAGATAATTTTTGATGAGCTTTGCCGAAAAATATGATGCTGATGCCAAGCATAAATGGTGCGTCAGAATTAGATTGGGGGTGATTTAAAATTTACCTTTCCTGACGCACCCTACTCTGTCAACTCTCAACTGGCATACCGTTTCTGTATCGGAATGATTTAACCGCAGAGGGCACAGAGGACACAGAGAGGGAATGCAGAGATTAATAATTCCTATGCAACCGGATTTGATATCAACTGTCAACTGTCAACTGTCAACTGTCAACTGTCAACTGTCAACTGTCAACTGTCAACTGTCAACTGTCAACTGTCAACTGTCAACTGTCAACTGTCAACTGTCAACTGTCAACTGTCAACTGTCAACTCTTCTTACCACGGATTTCCGATGAGGGTGAAACTGCTCCAGTAGTAAGGATGAGAAAAATCGTTGGTTTGTAGTTTGATGTTATTTGGTAAATTTAATTTGCCCGCTGTTGTTACTAATTGCCGATTTTCAATCCGAACTTGACGAGCAATCATCGCCTGTTGAGTAAGTTGCAGAGTTTCTGCCTTGGTTTTGCCTCCTCGAAGCTGCTGGTAAAATTCGCTCATCAGTCCCAAAGTGCCTCCGTCATCAACATACCACAAACTCCCTAGGGCAGATTTGGCGCCGGATTTGACCGCTAAACCTCCAAAACCTAACTCTGCTTCGCGATCGCCCAAAGCAGTTCTACAAGCACTCAACACTAACAAGTCTACCTGCGGATTGCGCCAATTTAAACTCTCCATGTCACTGAGCTGCAATTTGTAATTCCAGAGTTGAATGTAAGAATTGCTCGCTTGTCCCGAGATGAAGTTAGCATGGGTTGCTAGGTGAACAATCCGAAATCCTTTGTTGGCGTGTTGCGATTGGAGATTGTTAATAGTGAAACTCGAATTGAGGAAAGATGGCCCTTGCCACTGGGTAGAAATTGTTTCTAATTCTAGAGGCACGCTGGGCAAGGGATTTTTGTCAACAAATTCTGACCGTCCCATTGCTAGCACTGTGGCGTCTCTAACGGTTTTAAATTCGCGATTAGTCAAGCTAAAACTCGGAATTAGGCTGAAACTGTATTTTTGAATCAAGAAGCCTTTACCGTCGTGCAAAGCGGCAAAGGGTAAACTCCGCAATCCGGGATCGACTGATAGCAACAAAGTCTCAATTCCTAAGTTTTGCAAGTCTTTTTCTAGAGGTGCGATCGCCCATTGATACAGTTTTTGGGCCGAGGGAAGATAACTGATAGTGCCGACTTTTCCGAGATTGGTGACTTGTTCGCGGAACTCCTTAACAATTGGTTCGAGAGCTTCACGGTTGGCTTCGGGAACGCTGTAGTGAATCGGCTGCCCTACAGGAGGAACTAAAATTAATTCCAGTCGATCGACTCGCGAGATTATATAGATAATACCAGACCGCTTGCGAGTTTCCTGTTCGATATTTCTCAATGTTTGTTGGAATTGCGCCATCATCACTTTTTGGTTGGGAAGGTTGGCTTTGACGCCTAGGTATTCTCCAAACTCTTGATTCCTAATTTGTTCGATTCCCCAGACTGCTTTTTCGATGTCGTTACCTTCAAAAAGTCGATCGGGAGGCGGAAAGTATCCCAGCACTAAATTAGCACTACGGTTGACTTCTGGCGGTGTTTCGCGGCGGGGAGCTACTGGCGATTGGTTGGGCGGTAGCTGACTGGTGATGCTTGAATCGAGCGTTAAAATTTGACCCGCAGCAGGGCCCGGAGTGTCTAACGGTGGCATTTTGCGACGATTTGGATCTTCTGGATCGTCGGGGGTTGAGGCGATAGGTGCGGGCGTGGGAGTTGCACTTGGAGTCGGAGTTGCACTTGGAGTTGGGGTTGCACTTGGAGTCGGAGTTGGGGTTGCGCTCGGAGTGGGAGTTGCACTTGGAGTGGGAGTTGCGCTCGGAGTTGGGGTTGCGCTCGGAGTGGGAGTTGCACTTGGAGTGGGAGTTGCGCTCGGAGTTGGGGTTGCGCTCGGAGTCGGAGTTGCACTTGGAGTTGGGGTTACGCTCGGAGTTGGGGTTACGCTCGGAGTGGGAGTTGCGCTTGGAGTCGGAGTTGCACTTGGAGTGGGAGTTGCACTTGGAGTGGGAGTTTCGCTTGCGCTTGGAGTGGGAGTTGCACTTGGAGTGGGAGTTTCGCTTGCGCTTGGAGTGGGAGTTGCGCTTGGAGTTTCGCTTGCGCTTGGAGTGGGAGTTACGCTTGGAGTGGGAGTTGCGCTTGGAGTGGGAGTTGCACTTGGAGTCGGGGTTACGCTCGGAGTTGGGGTTACGCTCGGAGTGGGAGTTGCGCTTGGAGTCGGAGTTGCACTCGGAGTGGGAGTTGCGCTCGGAGTGGGAGTTTCGCTCGGAGTCGGAGTTGGAGTTGGAGTTGGAGTTGGATCGATCCCATCATCAGTAGGAAATGCAATATTAGGCAAACCACTAGCTGTACGAGGAAACGACTGCGATGTAATGCTAGATTGCCCAGTTGTAATTGCAGCCGCCGTACCATTTATAGTTGCATTTCCCACGACAAACGGTTGAATCACTCCCCCTCCATCTCCTCCAGTGTGGGCAATTGAAATATTTCCTCCACCGGTGCCACCAGCAGTGGAAATACTAGCAAATCCTGTCGGCGAAAAAGTTGTTGGGAAAGAACCTGTAGCCCGGAAAAAATTTCCGGCGACGGCTTTAACATTGCCACCGGTGCCGTTAGTACCGCCTTGGGCATTGATAAAACTGACTTGAATATCGCCGATCGGATCTAAGAGCACATTTCCAGCATTTCCGGCTGTACCGCTGGAGTTAATTTGTCCTGCTGTAATTGAAGTTGTCGCATCAACAGTGATATTCCCGCCCGTACTTCCCGATGTATTCAAATTACCTGCTGTGAAAACGTTACCGCTTTTGAATAGAATTTCTCCGCCATTAGTAGTAATGTTTTTAACGGTGATATCGCCGCTGGAAGTAATATCGACTTTGCCTGCGGTTACATCTCCCAATAAGTTGACTGTTTTCGTGTTTTGTGCTGTCACTTGTGCTGCATTAATTGTCGAATTGGCTGTAACATCGCCAGCATTTTTAATCAGAAGATTTCCTAATTTGCTGGTTGCACCCACCGATCCATTGAAAGTGATGCTGCCGCTACCGGAGTCGAGAGTTAGATTCCGGGCGGCATCTATACTGTCGATCGCACCGGACAACGCAATCTTCCCCCCAGCCGTGCTCAATATCGCATCTTTCGTCAGCCCCAGAGCACCACTAATATTGATATTGCCGTTATTCGTGGCAACATTGCCACCCAATTTAGTATTTAAGGCAGTCACATTCAAACCCGTCAGTGGCGTGGTTTTGCCGATATCTCCTTGCAGCAGCACGTTGCCACCCTTAGCATTGATGTTCAAGCGCCGAGATCCATCGATCGCACCTGCGACACTAACATTACCTGCGTCACTAGCGAGACTGACATCACTGCCGAGTTGGACTTTGCCGTTAAGAGCAATACTGCTGTTGTCTTTGCCGGTAATATTGGCGTTAAGTGCGATCGTACCGGTTCCCGTTTGAATCGTGACTGGAGCGTTAAAAGTGCGATCGCTAGGAACAGTAATATTGCCGGTGCCATCGGAGCCGATCGCGATCGAGCTAAATCCCTTTTGAATCAAACCAAGTTCCGATGCCGTTAAATCTAAAGCCGGAGTAGTGTTGTCGGTGCCACCAACCACAATATTTTGTCCTGCCTTTGTCGGTTGCAAAGTTAGCGCACCCGTACCAGAAACTTGCCCAGCAAAATTAATTTCACCTGCTTTTAAATTCAGCGAGTTACTTCCTGCTGCTAGAGTCGAACCGAAAGCAATAGTTGCATCTCCCGGTGTCAAACTTACAGGAGCTTTTAGTGTCACCGGCCCGTTAAAACTGATATCATCATTAGTTGTAGCGATATTGCCACTAACCGCAACAGTTCCCGCCCCTTTTTGACTGAATGCACCGTCTAAATTCAGGTTTTTCTCGATATTGAGATTAACCTTATTAGTAATTGTCAGCGTGCCGTCATTGTTCGTTGTGACAGTTCCTTTGAGATTAACGTTGTCAGCCGCAATACCGAGATTGCCAGCTACATCAACACTCTTGTTAAATATAATATCGCTGCCTGCGAGAGTCGGATTTTTGGCGATTGTCACTGCATCGTTATAGGTTTGAGTGCCGGTTGTCGTGACTGAGCCATTGAGTGTAGTTGCGCCACCAGCAGTCAAACTTGCTGCATTGACGGTTTTATTAATCGTGAGAGCATCGTTATAGGTTTGAGTGCCGGTTGTCTTGACATCGCCATTGAGTGTGGTTGTGCCACTAGCAGTCAAACTTGCTGCATTGACGGTTTTATTAAATGCAGTTGTTCCTGTAGAGTTAACTGTTAATTGACCGATCGCCTTTGAACTCCCAACTGCACCATTGAATGCAATATCGCCGGCACTCGCATTGACAGTCAAATCGCTGCCTATGTTATTGGAGTCCACAGTATTATTGAAAGTAATGCCTTTACCTGAGAGAGTCGGATTGGTGGCAATCGTGACTGCATCGTTATAGGTTTGAGCGCCGGTTGTCGTGACATTGCCATTGAGTGTAGTTGTGCCGCCCGCATCTGTCGTCAAAGTCGCGGCATTAACTTTATTAAATGTAGTTTTTCCTGTAGAGTTAACTGTTAAATTTGCGATCGCACTAGAATCCCCAAATGCCTTAGCGAAAGTAACATCACCAGAACCTCCATTGACAGTCAAATCGCTGCCGCTGTTACTGGGGTTAACAGTATTGTTGAAAGTAATGCCGTTGCCTGTCAGAATCGGATTTGTGTTGGTAATTGTCACTGCATCGTTATAGATTTGAGTGCCGGTTGTCTTGACATCGCCACCTAAAAATATCTTGCTGTTGGCAGTTAAATTTGTCAGCGGAGTTACAGCACCAACTGCTTCCTTGAATGTAATATTGCCCGTGCCAGCCGTTAAACTCAGATTTTTAGTTCCCGTCAGTGCACCGTTGACTGTGCTGTTAAACAGAATATTCCCTGCACCTGCACCTGTGTTGGCAGAAGCATTATCTTGGACGAGTACAGGACTTTGGAAAGTGATATCTTGACCGATGGTAGCAACGCTTGCATTGAGTGTTGTCTTGCCATTAAAAACGATCGAGGCATTATCTTTGCCGGTGAGTGGTTGATTGATCGCGATCGCACCGCCGGGAGATTGAACATTGACCGGATCTAGGAAACTGTGAGCGTTGTCAAAGGTAATTGTACCAGTGCCGTCTGTTCTGCCGATCGCGATCGACTTAAATCCATTTTGCAGAGCATCTTGAAACTGCTTTCCCACATAAATAGTATTCGGATCGACAGGATTAGCTAATCCATCTATGAATCGAATATTACCGTTTGCATCGAACGGTTGCAGAGAAAAAGTACCCGTACCTTTAACAACCCCTTGAAAGTTAACTTCTCTCCCAATCAAAGCAATATTTCCCGTACCAGCATTTATATTATTTACGTCAACGTTATTAAAAGCTTTGAGAGTGATATCTGCGCCCGTACCCGCAGAACTCGTATCAAGCGAACCCAATGCCGTTGTAATATTACCCTTATTGCTCGTAAGCGCGATCGCCCCTCCGGGATTCTTCGTAGTAATATTGGCCGTAGCAATATCGCCAGTTGTCGTGATACTTATAGCGCCAGTGCTGGTAATCTTGGCTTCTGGATTTACCCCAAGTGCAGCCAAGGGAGTAGTGCCACCAACAGGCTCATTAAAATTGATAGTACCAGTTCCAGCAGTAATATTTAATTTATTGTTGCCGTCAACAGTGCCGCCAAAGGTAATATCCCCACCGCTGAGGTTTTTAGTTTTGAGAGTGACATCATTACCGAGGGAAACTTTGCCGCCAAACGAGATACTCTGGTCTTGAGTAGTAATGTTTTTATTTAGTTGTGTTGCTCCGTCCAGCTTCAATGTAGCGCCACCTGTGGTCGTAATTGGGCCGTTGACGGCGATCGCGCCTCCGCTTGGAGATTGAATTGTGACAGGCAATTTAAAAGTAATATCAGCGGGAATGGCGATCGTCCCCGTCCCGTCAGCCCGTCCAATAACCATTTTGGAAAAGCCGATTAATGCGTCAAGTTCAGTCTGCCGGATCTGCAAAACCTTAGGATCGTCGGCATCGGCGCCACCAACAGTAATACTTAAAGTCGGCGTCAGAGGTTGCAACCAAATTTTACCAGTACCGTTGATTTTAGTCGGGGGTGACAGTTGAATTCGATCGCCAGTCAAAGTAACATTTCCGTTCGTTTTTACCGTAGGACTATCGATAGAAATACCGTAGTTCTCAGTTCCTACCCCCGCACCTGTCCCAGTCATGGTGATATTTCCGCCGGTGCCTGTGGATTCCACCTGCCCTTGCATCAGAATGCCGGTGTTGTTATCGTTGTTATCCCCGCTTCCCTTACCTGTTCCAGTAAACGTGATATCCCCACTATTCGATAGAACTTTAGCAGGAAAAAAAACGAATATCCCTAGATTCTTTTTATTCCCCTGCCCGTCACCATTTAGAGTCACTTTCCCGGTGCCTGTGGATTCCACCGTCCCTTGAATCACAATGCCCGTGTTGTTATCCCCGCTTCCCTTACCTGTTCCATTCAGGGTGATATCTCCATTATTCGATCGAACTTGAGACGGAAAAAAATCAATAAATATCCCTTGATTATTATTCCCATTCCCATTACCGCCAACACCGTTTAGAGTCACTTTCCCGGTGCCTGTGGATTCCACCTGCCCTAACCGTGTAATATCAATGCCGATGTTGTTATCCCCGCTTCCCTTACCTGTTCCAGTCAGGGTGATATCTCCATTCACCGATAAGACTTTGCTGCTATCAATAGATATCCCTCCAGTGCTACCTATCCCATTACCACCCGTACCCGTCATACTGACTTTTCCTGTCCCTGTTGATTCCACCTTGATATTCAATAACTTGATGCCATTATTACCAGATCCGCTGCCAGTACCAGTGAAAGTAATATCACCATTTGCCGAAGTTATCTTAGAGCTGCCACTCAAAGATATCCCCTCACTATTGAGACTATTACCGCTAGTCCCGTTGAGGGTAATTTTTCCTGTTGCAGTTGTTGTTAACGTCCCAGTAAGTATCTGAATACCACTGTTTTTGGCTGTGGTTCCTGCACTACCATTGAGGTCAATATTTCCAGCACCGGCATTAATGTTGCCATTACTATTAATATCGATTCCAGAGCCCTTAGTAACATTGCCGCGACCAATACCTATAAAATTGCCATCATTTGTATTAATCGTTGCATTGCTAATGGTGAGACTGCCACCATTGATATTGTCGGCATCAGCATTCAGAGTAACGTTACCTGCTTTAGTTGTAATATTAGCGTTGACATTAATGTTGTTATTAGCCAAAGCAGTCAATCCAACTCCCGAAGTAGTTATATTGACCGGAGCATCAAAAGTAATATCATTGGTAGCTTGCAAAATCACATTAGTTGCAGCACTATTAATCAGAGCAGCATCAATCGTATTTCCCCCAATGTCAGGATCGGCAAATTGATCCACCTGAGTTAGTGCAGTAAAAGTTCCCGCGACATTTT
Organism: Microcoleus sp. bin48.metabat.b7b8b9.023; assembly: GCF_013299185.1. Classification (GTDB taxonomy): domain Bacteria; phylum Cyanobacteriota; class Cyanobacteriia; order Cyanobacteriales; family Microcoleaceae; genus Microcoleus. The sequence goes on from NZ_JAAFKG010000034.1 coordinate 12,078, forward strand.
GAATCGTAATATTTGTGGGATCGAGCAACAATACTCCTGGATTGCCGTTAGCAGCCAGAGTATTAACATTGCCTCGAAAGTCTAAAAATTGCTTTCCCGACACTTCCACAAACCCGCCATTCCCCGACAACAAACCACCTCGGGCAGTAATATTCCCATTAAAGCGAGTAGTTTCATCAGCCCAAACAATCACTCGCCCGCCATTACCGTTGCTAATCCCATCCGCATTAATTGTCGAATCTGCGCTGACAAACGTCCGCACAGCATTCGGCACATTTCCCAAACCCTGAAAATCTCCGCCAATCAGTACATTCCCGCCGCCGTTAATACCCGAAGCATCGATTTTTCCGCCAATAACTCCGGCCCGATCGCCCAATATGCTAACATTACCGCCAGTATTGCCCGAGACGTTGATATTACCGCTGGCGATCGCAGTTCCCGCAGTTACAGGTACAGCCACATTCCCCGTCAAAACGACTTCACCATTGGAATTAACCGCTAAATTCGTTGCTTGTTCCTGACTTTTTCCAGTCAGCAACTGCGGCAAAGATAACACCGGCTGCGTCCAATTATTCGGCAAGGAACTTTGGCTAGCTGTCGGCTGAATTTCCAGACTCAGCAAATTTCCGGTTTGAGCGATCCGTACCAAATTTTGACCGGGTACGGCCATCACGGTAATATTGCCAGACGGCGCCGTTAGCTGACCTGTATTGACAACTGTACCCCCCGTCAAACTTAAACTTTGACCGGGCGCCACCGTCAAATTTCCTGCATTTACAATGCTTCCTGCTTGCGGACTGGTAAATGCGAAACTGTTCGGATTCCCGATTAAAGCTGCCCAGTTGTTATTGGCGATCGCGCTAAACCACTGATTGTTGTCAAAACCGATACCTGTCGCCGCCGTGGCGTTAAAAGAACCCGGTACGTTGAGACTGGCATTTTGTCCGAAAATTATCCCCGACGGATTCATCAAAAACAGGTTGGAATTGCCACCTGTCACTTGAATTAAGCCGTTGATTACAGAAGGATTTCCCCCGTTAATTCGTCCTAAGATATTTTGAATGTTGGGATTGGTTAAAAAGTTTGCCGTTTGACCTTCACTGAGACCAAACTGAGTAAAACTGTGAAATAGGTTGGCTCTATCTCCGCTAAATGACCCCCCGGAAATGTCGTAGCGATCGCCATTCGGTGTCACGACTGTATTCGTACCGTCTGGTGCGGGTGTAATGGGTTGCGCGGAAGCTGAGCCTGCTGCTGCTGCCACCAGCCAGCCAACTATCAAGAACCATCCGAGTAAAGGTAGTTTGTTGGCTGCCATTGTGGTTAAAGATGTGTTCTAAAAGTGGGATATCTTTATCTATCCCTATTCTTACTCGTCAAAATTCCTCACGTCAATAGCAGCGCCCTATTTTTGCTTGGATAATGAGGAAGATATGCTAAAAAAACATGGATCGAGGCACGTTGTTGCACTTGGGCGCTCTTTACCACATTATATCAAATCCGCTCTTCATCAGAATGATTTATCTCTCTATTCTCTCCCTCTGTGTCCTCTGTGTCCTCTGCGGTTAAATCATTCCGGTATAGCCGAATTTGATATAGCCTTTCTCAGAAATATGAGGTATGACTGACAGCTTATATAACCACTAAATCAAGAGGGCTTAAGCCCAACAACGTACCTCACTTTTTTGAGAACCGATATAAATTATGCACCAAAGATCCAACGTACAAAAAATCTGTATTTATCAAAAAGTATCAAATGTGAATTCATACTTTTGTTCTGCGACTTCCTATCAAATAGGCAAAGAGCGCTGAAGCGCAACTACGTGCCTAAACAATTACCTCCATAAGAGTGTCAGTTAGGTAAGTTCAGAATTTGGCATATGGTAGCTTACCAAGGACTGCCGATGAGGGTAAAACTGCTCCAGAAGTAAGGATGAGAAAAATCTTGGTTTCTTTGTTTGATATTAGCTGGTAAATTCAACTTCCCTCCTGTTGTCACTAACTGTTGGTTTTTAATTCCAACTTGACGAGCAATCATCGCTTGTTGAGCAAGTTGCAGAGTTTCTGCCTTGGTTGTGCCTCCTCGAAGCTGGTAGTAAAATTCGCTCATCAGTCCCAAAGTGCCTCCATCGTCAACATACCACAAACTCCCTAGGGCAGATGCAGCGCCGGATTTGACCGCTAAACCTCCAAAACCTAACTCTGATTCGCGATCGCCCAAAGCAGTTGTACAAGCACTCAATACTAACAAGTCTACCTGCGGGTTGCGCCAATTTAAACTTCCCATATCATTGAGTCGCAATTTAGAATTCCAGAGTTGAATGTAGGAATTACTCGCTTTTCCTGGTTGGAATTCCGCATGGGTTGCTAGGTGAACGATCCGAAATTCTCCCTTGGCGTGTTCCGAGTTGAGTGTATCTAAGGTGAAAGCTGAATTGAGGAAAAATCGCTCCTGCAACTGACCAGAAATCATCTGCAATTCTAGGGGCACGCTGGGTAATGGCTTTTTGTCCACAAATTCCGATCGTCCCATTGCTAGCACTCTGGTGCTATTAACCGATTTGTAATTAGTGTTAGTGGCACTAAAACTCGGAATTAGGCTGAAATTGTATTTTTGAACCAAGAAGCCTTTACCGTCGTGCAAAGCGGCAAATGGTACACTCCGCAATCCCGGATCTACTGACAGCAATAAAGTCTTAATTCCTAACCTTTCTAAGTCTTTTTCTAGGGGTGCGATCGCCCATTTATACAGTTGCTGGGCGGAGGGTAGATAACTGGTAGTATTGCGTTTGGCGGGAGTGGTGATTTCATCCCGCAACTCTTTGACAACCGGGAAAAGAGCTGCTCTGTTGGCTTCCGGAACGCTGTAGTGAATCGATCGCCCTACGGGAGGAATTAAAATTAGTTCCAGTCGATCGACTCGCGAGACTATGTAGATAATACCAGACCGCTTGCCGGTTTGCTGTTCGATATTTCTTAATGTTTCTTGGAATGTCGAAACCAAGAGTTTTTCGTCTGGGATGTTGCTTTTTATCCCCAGGTATGATTCAAATTCTTGATTCCTCAGTCCTTCGACTCCCCAGACTATTTTCTGGATGTCGTTAGTTTCAAAAAGTCGATCGGGAGACGAGACATATCCCAGCGCTAAACGAGAATTAGAGTTGGCTGCTGGCGCTGATTCGTTGCTGCTTTGTGTTGGCTGTGATTCGCCCGAGGGCAAGTTACTGATGATACTAGAATCAAGTCTTAAAATGCGATCGTTAACAACACCGGAACTGTTTAGGCGTGGAATACTCCGGGGCTGCAAGTCTTCTGTTTCGGGGGTTGAGGGTGTAGCTGCCGGTGTGGGTGTAGCTGCGGGTGCGGACGATGCTGATGCTGCTGTTCCTACTGTGCTGCCGCGTGCGATCGACAATGGGTTAGAATCGATCGCAGGTACTGCTGCTTCTGTTGTTGTCGTCGAAACTGTCGATCGATTTGTCGGCGGAACTACTTGGGTTGTTGTCGAAACTGTCGAGCGATTTGTCGGCGCAATTCCTTCGGTTGTCGGCGAAACTGTCGAGCGATTTGTCGGCGGAACTACTTCGGTTGTTGTCGAAACTGTCGATCGATTTGTCGGCGCAATTCCTTCGGTTGTCGTCGAAACTGTCGATCGATTTGTCGGCGCAATTCCTTCGGTTGTCGGCGAAACTGTCGAGCGATTTGTCGGCGCAATTCCTTCGGTTGTCGTCGAAACTGTCGAGCGATTTGTCGGCGCAATTCCTTCGGTTGTCGTCGAAACTGTCGAGCGATTTGTCGGCGGAATGATGTCAGTTATGGGCAACGAAATTGTTGACCGATTTGTCGGCGGAATAAGACCCTCGATCTGCCCATTTGTCGGCGGAATATTTTCCGAGATTAGCCCATTTGTCGGCGGAATGATACCAGTGTTCGGCCCATTTGTCGGCGGAATGATACCAGTGTTCGGCCCATTTGTCGGCGGAATGATACCAGTGTTCGGCCCATTTGTCGGCGGAATGATACCAGTGTTCGGCCCATTTGTCGGTGGAATGATACCAGTGTTCGGCCCATTTGTCGGTGGAATGATACCAGTGTTCGGCCCATTTGTCGGTGGAATGATACCAGTGTTCGGCCCATTTGTCGGCGGAATGATGCCCGTGTTTGGCTCATTTGTCGGCGGAATGATACCCGGGTTCGGCTCATTTGTCGGCGGAATGATACCCGGGTTCGGCTCATTTGTCGGCGGGATTGGCTGCCGATTTGTTGGCGCTGGATCTTTGCCGTCGTCAGTCAACAACACAATATTACCCACAATACTAGAACGCGGAAACGACTGCGATGTAATTCTAGATTGTCCAGTTGTAATTGCACCCGCCGTACCGTTAATAGTAGTATCTCCCACGACAAACGGTTGAATCGGCGGCCCTTGATCTCCACCAGCGTGCACAATTGTAATTTTGCCACCACCGGCGCCACCGGCAGTAGAAATACTAGCAAATCCTGTCGGCGAAAGTGAGGTGGAAAAACCACCTGTAGCGCGGAAAAAATTCCCCGTCGAAATAAAGACATCGCCACCAGTGCCACCTGTACCGCCTTGGGCATTAATTGACTCTACTTGCAGATCGCCGATCGGATCTAAGAACACATTACCACCATTTCCGGGTGTACCGAAGGAGGTAATTTTTCCCGCCGTAATTGAATTTAAAGCTTTAACGGTAATGTTCCCGCCAGTATTTCCCGCTGTATTCAAATCTCTAGCATTCACTTTTCCGGTAGGGCTCAACAGCTCGATTGTCCCTCCATTTGCCCCGTTTGAAGCAGTGACATTTCCCAACAAATTGATATTTCCGGTGCTATTTACTTGCAAGCTTTGGGCGTTAATCTTCGAGTTTGCTGTCACATCCGCAGCATTGGCTGTCAGATTTCCTAGGGCTGTGGTTGCGCCCACCGATCCATTGAAAGTGATGCTGCCGCTACCTGCTGCGAGATTTAGATTCCGGGCGCCATCTATACTGTCGATCGCACCTCCAAAGCCAATATTCCCCCCAGCCGTCTTCAATACAGCATCTTTCGTCAACCCGAGAGTACCGTTAATATTGATATTGCCGTTATTCGTGGTAACGTTGCCACCCAATTTAGTATTTAAGGCAGTAACATTCAAACCTGTCAGTGGTGTTGTGTTTCCGATATTTCCTTGCAGCAGCACATTGCCTTTAGTAGCATTGATGTTCAAGCGCCGAGATCCATCGATCGCACCTGCAACACTAACATTACCGGCGGCACTGCTGAGAGCGATATCATTGCCGAGTTTGACATTATTGCCGTTAAGAGCAATACTGCTGTTGTCTTTGCCGGTAATATTGGCGTTAAGGGCGATCGTACCACTGCCCGCTTGAATCGTGACTGGAGCATTAAAAGTGAGATCGTTAGGAATAGTAATATTGCCAGTGCCATCGAATCGCCCGATCGCGATCGAGCTAAATCCCTTTTGAATCAAATTAATTTCCGATGCCGTCAAATCTAAAGCGGGAGTAGTGTTGTCGGTGCCACCAACCACAATATTTTGTCCTGCCTTTGTCGGTTGCAACGCTAGCGATGCCGTACCAGAAACCTTATCGGAAAAATTTATTTCACTTGCTGTTAAATTCAGCGAGTTACTTCCTGCTGCTAAAGTCGAACCGAAAGCAATAGTTGCATCTCCCGGTGTCAAACTTACAGGAGCTTTTAGTGTCACCGGGCCTTGAAAACTGATGTTATCATTAGTTGTGGTGACATTGTCGCTAAGCGCAACACTTCCCGGCCCTTTTTGACTGAATGCACCGTCTAAATTCAGGTTTTTCTCAATATTGAGATTAACCTTATTGGTAATTGTGAGCGTGCCGTCATTGTTGGTTGTGACAATTCCTTTGAGATTAACATTGTCAGCAGCAATACCGAGATTGCCAGCTACCTCAACAGTCTTGTTGAAAGTAACGTCGCTGCCTGCGAGAATCTGATTGTTGGCAATTGTCACTGCATCTGCATAAGTTTGAGCGCCAGTTGTCGTGACGCTGCCACCTAAAGATGTTTTGCTGTTGGCAGTTAAACTTGTCAGAGGAGTTGTTTTGCCGATCGCACTTGTGAAGGTAACATTACCGCTAGCCGCCTTCACCGTCAAATCGCCACCACCGTCAACAGTATTGTTAAAAGTTAATTCGCTGCCAGACAGAATCGGATTGTTGGCAATCGTAACTGCATCGTTATAGGTTTGAGTGCCGGTTGTAGTGACATTTCCCTTCACTTGAGTTATACCACCCGCATCTGTAGTCAAACTCGCCGCCTTGACTGTTTGATTAAATGCAGTTATTCCTTGAGAGTTAGCTTTCAGATTGCCGATCGCACTTGCAGCCCCAACTGCACCGCTGAATGTAATATTGCCACTACCCGAATTCACAGTCAAATCGCTACTACCGTCAACACTATTATTGAAAGTCACAGCGCTACCTGACAGAATCGGATTGTTGGCAACTGTGACAGCATCTCCATAGGTTTGAGCGCCAGTTGTAATGACATTCCCCTTGAGTATAGTTGCACCAACCGCATTGGTAGTGATGCTAGCAGAACTGACAGTATTAAATGTGGTTATACCTGTAGAGTTAGCAGTCAGATTGCCGATCGCACTTAGAGTCCCAACTGCACCGCTAAATGTAATATTACCGCTACCCCCATTCACAGTCAAATTGCTGCTACCGTTCACAGTATCCTTGAAAGTAACGCCGGTGCCTGCGAGAATTGGATTGTTGGCAATTGTGACAGCATCTCCATAGGTTTGAGCGCCGGTGGTAGTCACATTGCCATTTAATTCAGTTTTGCCGCCAGCATTGGTAGTGAAACTGGTAGCAGTGACAGCATTAAATGTAGCCGTACCACCACTGTTGACAATAATATTTCCTAAGGGTGCGGTATTACCTATAGCACCTTTCACCGCAATATTTACCGTACCTGTTTCTAAAGTGAGATTGCCACTGCCATCAATATTATCATTCAACAGAATCTTGCCACTTGCTGAATTTCCATTGCTGATTAAGACGCTATCTCCGACTGAGACATTACCCTTAATTGTGATATCTTGAGCTGCGGTGGTAATATTTCCATTCAGGTTATTAGTAGTAGCGTTGAGAGTAACTGAAGCATCATCAGTTCCCGAAATTGCTTGACCTTTATTTACAACAATTGTGCCTTGAGTATTAAAAGTCACAGGATCTTTGAAAACAGCAGGCAAATTGTCTACCGTGATATTGCCTGTTGTAGAATTAGTTCCGATCGCAATTCCACTAAATCCATTAGCCAAGGACGATAAAAATTGTTTTCCTAAATCGATCGCCTTCGGATCGTCAGCAAGTGCATCCTGGAAGCGAATTCCGACATTGGGCGAAGACGGCGCAATTGACAAAGTACCCTTACCCTGTACGGAATCTGGGCCTCCCGAAAAGCTCATGTCATTACCGCTAATGCTAATATTTCCCGTACCGGGCAATCCCCTAGCATCAATGATATTGATCCGAACTAGATTGGGTGTGGCGATCGCGATATCGCCACCCGCACCGTTCGTAGAACTAGAGTTCCAAACTACTCCGGGATCTGCTAAAATGTTGCCTGTTTTGCCCGTGAGGGTGATTTTTCCACCATAGCCAGCGGTAGAACTAGAGTTAAGATTACCAGGACTAATATTGTTGGCACTCAGTGCAATCGGGCCGCCAATTCCGGTAGTAGAACTGGTATCGATCGCCCCTGTGGAACTCCTCGTAATATTACCATTGTTGCTCGTAAGCGCGATCGCCCGTCCGGGATTCGTAATATTGCCTGTAGTAATATCGCCAGTAGTGGTAATCGCGATCGGGTTTGATTTAGAATTGGTAACATTCAGAGAATTAACTATTGTCAGGGAACCCAAAGGCACAGTCCCCCCAATTGCTTCGCTGAGATTGATAATACCTGTTCCCGAAGTCAAAGTTAGCTTCCCATCACCGTCAACAGTTCCCCCAAAATTAATATCGCCTGCCTTCGTTAACCCAGTATCGAGAGTGACATTAGAACCCTGAACGAGAGACACTTTACCACCAAACGTAATATTCTGTTCGTTGGTGACAACATTTGCATTTAAGTTAGTAGTGGGAGCATCAAAACTAATTGAAGCATTATTTATCCCTTTAATGTTGCCATTGACTGCAATTGTGCCGCTAGTTTGGGGAGAGCGAAATGTGACCGGAAAATCAAAACTAACAGCACTGGGGTCAGCAATTGCGATCGTCCCACTGCCGTCCGCCCGCCCGACAATCATTTGGGAAAATCCCTTGAAAGCTGCGAGTTCAGTAGTGCTGAGATTCAAATCAGTAGAATTACCAGCAGTGCCAACAGTAATACCTAAACTTGGAGTCAGGGGTTGCAACAGAATCGTACCTTTCCCACTGACTTGAGACGTGGGTGAAACCGTAATTGCATCACTGGTCAAAGTAACATCATTACCGGTTCCCGCCGTCAGGTTAATGTTGCTATTATTCAGGTTAATTTCATTAGTACCGCTTGGCCCATTACCAGTCAGAGCAACATTTCCCACCGTCGATTTGAGCGAGCTCTTATTCAGAAAAATTGCCGCCGAACCGATTGCTGCCTTACCATTCAGATCGATACTTGCCTTCGTCGATTCTACTGCTGAATTACCCTCAACAATAATGCCATAATTTGTTTTATTGATACCAGTCCCCGCACCTGTGCCAGTCATGGCGATATTTCCACTCGCCGATCGCACGTTAGAATTAGCAACAGATATCCCGCTGTTATTGTCTGTGCCCGCACCAGCCGTACCGTTGAAAGAAATACTTCCGCTTCCAGTTGATTCAACTAACGATCCATTTAGAAGTGGTACCTCTGACGACGGCAGGTTTTCCATGCGAATACCCTGGTTACCGCTTCCAGTGCCACCACCTGTCCCTGCGAAACTGATGTTTCCATTGTTTGATAGCACTTTGCTGGCGTTAATCAATATCCCGAGATTGTTGTTTGTGCCCGCACCGCCGGTACCGCTGAAAGAAATACTGCCGCTTCCAGTTGATTGCACTAAGGCCGCGTTGTCGATCGCAATACCGTAATTACTGCTGCCACTGCTGCCACCTTTTCCAATAAGACTGATATCTCCATTGAGCGATTTAACGCTGCTATTTGTCTCAATAGATATCCCTCTATTGCTGCCATTAATCCCATTGCCACCCGTACCCGTCAGGCCGACTTTTCCCGTTCCCGTTGATTCCACCACGGCATTACCCAACATCTGAATTCCGTATCCAGATCCGCTGCCGTTACCAGTCAGTGTAATCTCACCATTGAATGAACTTATCGTAGGCCCGCGCAAAACTATCCCGGAACTATTGAGGCTACCACCGCTAGTGCCGCTAAGGGTAATCTTTCCCGTTCCAGTAGTTGCTAAAGTAGCTGTTGTAGCAGGTGTAACGGTTCCGCCAGATACTTGAATGCCGACGTTGCCTGACGAATTTACTGCACTACTACCAGTGAGATCAATATTTCCACCACCAGCATTAATTGTACCACCATTAATATTAATCCCATTTCCATTGACAGTATTCCCGCGGCCAATACCGGTAAAATTGCCACCATTTGTATTAATCGTCGCATTGGTAATGGTGAGACTACCACCGGTGAAATTATCGGCATCTGCATTGACGGTGATATTGCCTCCCTGAGTTGTGATATTGTTGTTAACAAATATGCTATTACTGGCATTCAGAGTCAGGGAATTTTTATTGGCCCAAGCAATCGGAGCGCTAACTGTAATATCCCCTGCACTCGCACCAAGAGATGTAGTAGAAATAGTGACATTACCTAAACCCAATTGCGTTTGCAGCGTCCCGTTATTAATTGTAGCCGTAGGCGCAGCGATACCGGGAGCAAACACTCCTCCCCCGAATGCACCGCCTGCATCCGCACCTGTGCTAATAGTAATATTAGTAGGATCTAACAATAAGGTTCCGGCACTGCCCACAGTCGATCGCAAATCCACCAACCCAGCGAAATCCAGCGATTGTTTTCCCGATACCTCCACAAACCCGCCATTCCCAGAAAACAAGCCACCTCGCGCAGTAATATTCCCATTAAAACGAGTAGTTTCATCAGCCCAAACAATCACTCGCCCGCCATTACCGTTGCTAATCGCATCCACATTAATTGTCGAATCTGCACTCACAAACGTCCGCACAGCATTCGGCACAGTCCCCAAACCCTGAAAATCTCCGCCAATCAGTACATTCCCGCCGCCGTTAATACCCGAAGCATCGATGTTAGCCGCGATCGCGCCTACGCGATCGCCTAAAATGTTAACATTACCGCCAGTATTGCCAGAGACGTTGATACTGCCGCTGGCGATCGCAGTTCCCGCAGTTACAGGCACAGCCACATTCCCCGCCAGCACAACATCCCCATTCGCATTTACCGTCAAATTCGTTGCTTGTTCCTGCCCTTTACCCGTCAGTAACTCCGGCAAAGATAACACCGGCTGCGTCCAATTATTCGGCAGCGAACCCCCAGTTGCTGTTGGTTGAACATCCAAACTCAATAAATTTCCCGCTTGAGAAATCCGCACCAAATTTTGACCGGGTACAGCCGCAATCAGAATGTTACCTCCGGGCGCCGTTAACTGACCTGTATTGACAACTGTACCCCCCGTCAAACTTAAACTTTGACCGGGCGCCACGGTCAAATTTCCTGCATTTACAATGCTTCCTGCTTGCGGACTGGTAAATGCGAGACTGTTCGGATTCCCGATTAAAGTTGCCCAGTTGTTATTGGCGATCGCACTAAACCACTGATTGTTCCCAAAACCGATACCTGTCGCCGCCGTGGCGTTAAAAGAACCCGGTACGTTGAGACTGGCATTTTGTCCGAAAATTATCCCCGACGGATTCATCAAAAACAGGTTGGAATTGCCACCTGTCACTTGAATTAAGCCGTTGATTACAGAAGGATTTCCTCCGTTAATTCTTCCTAAGATATTTTGAATGTTGGGATTGCTTAAAAAGTTTGCCGTTTGACCGGAACTGAGACCAAACTGAGTAAAACTGTGAAACAGGTTAGCCTTGTCACCGCCCAATGACCCCCCGGAAATGTCGTAGCGATTGCCGTTGGGTGTCACGACTGTGTTCGTGCCGTCTGGTGCGGGGGTGATGGGTTGCGCGGAAGCCGAGCCGGCCGCTGCATTGAGGCAGCCAACTATGAATAACCATGCGAGCAAATGTAGTTTGTTGGCTGCCATTGTGGTTAAAGATTTGTGCTAAAAGTGCGATCGTATTTATCTTTCCCTATTCTGACTCATGAAGGTTCCTCCTGTCAATAGGATTGATACTATTTCCCCTCAGAAAAATATAGTAAATCCGCAGGAAATCTATCTATTTAATCACCATAAATAATTGTTTTAAAGCTGGAACCCTTTTAAGGATAAATTAAAAGCAGACTATTCATTACTCCAATCCTCTTCTTTGCTTTGTCAAGTGCTGTCAACTATCAAATATTAACTATCAAATATTAACTAAGCTGTGGAGGATTTAAACCCCTAACTATCCAGCTCCGGGTGCGTCAGCTACAACACTGACTATACATGGAAAATACCTTGAAACTGACGCACCCTACAATACGCATTTTAAATGCTCCACAGCTTGTCAACTGTCAACTGTCAACTGTCAACTGTCAACTGTCAACTGTCAAGTGCCAAACAACTCCCTCCCATCGCTACTCCCGGCCGCCGCCACATCCCAGCTCGCTTTAGCCAAGCAACTCACCCAACAGCCAAAATTTTCTGAGAAACTTTATAATTTTGGGACGAGCTTTACCAAAATTTCACAAAAATTGACAAAAAAAATATATAAATTTTGATGAAAGCTAATATTTGCAAGTCTTCCAGTCAATTTGAGACACTTAGCGATACCAATAGATGTAGTAGCTTGTAAATCTATACTGAGTAAAAATCTGGCTGTGACAGGTCACCAACCCCAGCTATCAAGGCATGGGGCTTGAAATCGGACTACGCACCTTCACAAATTCAGGACTAAACCAGTGTCTAGCCTACGTCTTTAAGACAAACTGAACTGTCACTCCTTGTGGTATCCCCCAAAACGTTAAGAATGCCACCGCAGCGTTTTTAACCACTTTGGCAGTCAGTGGCTAGCGGGAAATATACACCTAGAAATAGGGCTTACCGTAACTTTTCGGTAGCAAACACTATGCGTACAGGGTCGCAAAATTTGAAACGGTAATTGTCCCGTTGAAAGTGCAACACTTTCATCACACCGAACTCTTGCGACTCGCCCGGCGGTAGTAACAACAAATGTAAAGCCGTCCTAAAAGGACGGGGTTTCAAACCCATTTTTCTGATGAAAATATTCTGCCACTAGAGTATCAGTGAAAACTCTTAGAACAAGCACTCATTGACTCAAAAACACACCTAAGTGATATCAGTCTCTAGAGTCACTGGTGTAGAGCCTGTTTGGTCGGTTTGACGATCGCCCTTAATATCCGAGGGTCGCGATCGTCTATTCCCGTCATGGCAAGATACAAGCTAGGATTTAGCACCTTACTAACTAACAATACTGGAGGAATCAGGGTTATGGCTACCTTAACGCTAGTCAAAAAAACATCTTTTACAGTCGCCAGCTTGGCAACCACAATCTTGCTCAGCATCTGTACGCCCGCCCGAGCTTTCATGTTTGGCACCAGCGGCATCCAGTTCGATCGAGATACCAATATCAACTTTACATTCGACCAATCTCACGGCGCTTACCAGTCTAGCTTGTGGGTAGCCCAAGCTCAGACAGGAGTCAATGGCTACAGCAACATCACCCGACTGTTTTACGAGTTCAAACCCTCAGATAACGGAAGCGCCGATGAATGGAAAGGAACTTTCGGCAACTCAGTCAGCTCGAACAACGGCTCCCCAACTCAAACCTTCACCTTTTTGCAGGATCAAGTTTATGCCCTGCTGCTGTGGAGCGACAGCGGTAGTGGCAAACAATTCGAGCAGTACGCCTCCAGCAGCACCTTCATGAACAGCCCCGAATGGTTTGCCGCCAACACCCAGTTTCGCAGAGATGACTGTGTGGCGGCCGGATGCCAGCAAGCCGTCTTTGGCGACTTTGAACTCAACCCCCGCTCCCCCGACTCATTTACAAGTATCAACGGCGGTAAAGGCCCAGAACAATATTCATCCCTCACAATGGCCCAACTGGTTCAGGGTACAAAAATTTCCTTCGACGATGCCGGAGATGGAAACGATCGCGACTTCCAAGACTTCACCGTCTCCGCCGAGCTAGCACCCGAGCCTGTGACAGTGTTCGGCACCATGCTGGGGATCGGGGCTTTGGCGGCGGCTCGCGGAAAAAAAAAGCGACAGCAGCAACAAAAAAAATGACTCTTAAGCATCCCCATACAAATCTAAATAGTGAGTCTGTTCAGTGGTACTCTGAGAAATAGCATTTCTAAATGTTAAGACTTTTTCCACAACGGGAAAAATAGAATCCTAACAAAGGCACTATTCATGGTATCCACTGCAACAAAAACGAACGTAGGCTACATCACCCAAATCATCGGGCCTGTTGTAGACGTAAAATTCCCAGGTGGCAAACTGCCCCAAATCTATAACGCTCTCACAATTTCCGGCAAAAACGAAGCAGGTCAAGACGTTGCCGTTACCTGCGAAGTTCAGCAACTGCTCGGAGACAGCCAAGTGCGTGCAGTTTCCATGAGTACCACCGACGGCTTGGTGCGTGGCATGGAAGTAGTAGATACAGGAGAATCCATCCAAGTTCCGGTCGGAATCCCAACTCTCGGCCGTATTTTTAACGTCATCGGCGAACCCGTAGACAACCTCGGCCCGGTCAATACTTCCGAGAGTATGCCCATTCACCGCAACCCGCCGGCTTTCACCGAACTGGAAACCAAACCTTCGGTGTTTGAAACTGGGATCAAGGTCATCGACCTCCTGGCTCCCTACCGTCGCGGTGGCAAAATCGGTTTGTTCGGCGGCGCAGGCGTCGGCAAAACCGTAATTATGATGGAACTCGTGAACAACATCGCTAAAGCTCACGGCGGCGTGTCCGTGTTTGGCGGTGTGGGCGAGCGCACCCGTGAAGGTAATGACCTTTACAAGGAAATGATCGAATCTGGGGTTATTAACGAAGAAGACCGCAGCAAGTCGAAAATTGCCCTGGTATACGGTCAAATGAACGAGCCACCTGGTGCTCGGATGCGCGTGGGCCTGTCGGCTCTGGCGATGGCGGAATACTTCCGCGATGTCAGCAAGCAAGACGTGCTTCTGTTCATTGACAACATCTTCCGGTTCGTACAAGCTGGTTCTGAAGTATCCGCTCTCTTGGGTCGGATGCCTTCGGCTGTGGGATATCAGCCGACTCTCGGTACAGACATGGGCGACTTGCAAGAACGGATTACTTCGACTACTGAAGGTTCGATTACTTCGGTACAAGCTGTGTACGTACCTGCGGATGACTTGACTGACCCCGCTCCAGCTACAACTTTTGCTCACTTAGACGCTACAACTGTGTTATCTCGCGGTTTGGCTGCGAAGGGCATTTATCCGGCTGTTGACCCGCTGGATTCTACTTCTACAATGTTGCAAGTTAGCGTTGTTGGCGAAGAGCACTATGGTGTTGCTCGTCAGGTGCAGTCTACTCTGCAACGCTACAAGGAATTGCAAGATATTATTGCGATTTTGGGCTTGGACGAGCTGTCTGAAGATGACCGCTTGACTGTTTCTCGCGCTCGCAAAATTGAACGCTTCTTGTCTCAACCGTTCTTTGTAGCAGAAGTGTTCACCGGTTCCCCCGGTAAGTACGTCAAGTTGGCAGATACCATTAAGGGCTTCCAAATGATTTTGGCTGGCGAACTTGATGAGTTACCTGAACAAGCTTTCTATTTGGTTGGCGATATCAATGAGGCGATCGCCAAAGCTGAAAAAATGAAGGCTGACGCTAAGTAATTTTAGTCAGTTGACAGTTGACAGTTGACAGTTGACAGTTGTCATTAGTCAGCAGTCATTAGTTAATAGCTAATGACTGCTGACTAATGACGAATAACTAACAACTAATAACTAACAACTAATGACTAACAACTAATGACTAATGACTGCTGACTAATGACTAAGGACAATTTATGACATTAACTGTGCGCGTAGTGGCCCCAGACAAAACTGTTTGGGATTCTAATGCTGAAGAAGTAATTCTGCCAAGCACGACAGGCCAATTGGGTATCTTGACCGGTCACGCTCCGATGTTGACTGCTTTGGATACCGGAGTGATGCGCGTCCGTCCTGGTAAGGAATGGGTGTCTATTGCTCTGATGGGCGGCTTTGCAGAAATCCAAGAAAACCAAGTAACTATCCTTGTCAACGGCGCTGAAAAAGGCGAAACGATTGATAAAGAAGCTGCTCGTACTGCTTACACCGAAGCAGAAGCTCGTTTGGAAAGCTCTGCTAGTGGCACTTTGCAAGAGCAAATTCAAGCTAAGCAAGCAATCAAACGTGCGAGAGCTCGTTTTCAAGCGGCCGGCGGCACGATTTAGTCCTCAGGGTAGGGACACGGTGCTTTTGTATCTCTGGTTGGTATCCAAGTCTAGATCCCCCCTAACCCCCCTTCTTAAGGGGGGGGACAAGAGTATTCAAAGTCCCCCTTCTTAAGGGGGATTTAGGGGGATCTAGACTCAGGGATCAACGAGATTTCTTAAGGGTTTTAGACGATTGTTGAGACCAATCAACATTGTTGTGTTCCTAGTGTGAGTGCTAAACCCCGGCCTCGGACAATAGAAATTGCATTGTTTCCCAAGATAGCCCTTGCTCGATATAGCGGGGGTTATTTGGATTGTAGGGACTATAGAGCCGATCGACACTGACAATCTTTGCTGTCTCCGGCAAAACTGGCACTTCTGGATCGCTCGCGGTCGATCGCACCAGGGAGCTAGAAAACCCTTTAAAAATAGCAATTTCGTCGAATTCGCCGTCAATTTCGGCCTTCACGATTAACACTTCGTGCGATCGGGCGATCGTGTATTGTTCCAAGCGGCGAGCAATAGAGTCAGCCATAGCAAATATCACCGATAATGCGCGAAGGGAAGCCCCCATCTTTCCAGTATGGGAAGGAACGTCGCGCCAATTAATTAAACGTCCGACAGGACATCCGCTTTGACAGTATAATGCACTTAGGTGAGTTTTGATTGGTATGAAACAATTTCTGACGCTAGTTGTCAAGCTTCAAGTAGATATTAATCAGCAGCAAATGTTGATTGATACAGCTAGTGCTTTTGCGTCAGCTTGTAACTGGATAAATCAAAATGTCAATCCAGGTTTGACTAACAGAAACTCAGTTCAAGCCGTCTGTTACAAAGAAGTAAAAGAACAGTTTCAATTAACAGCTAATCATGTAGTTAGAGCTTGTGCCAGAATAGCTGCCAATCGTTTAACCGCCAAACACAAAGGTAAAAAGGTTAAATCTATTCAACCAACGAGCTTTGATTGTGATGCGAGAACTTTTCGTTTCATTGAGTCTAACTGGACGGTTAGTATTAGCACTATTGGTAAGAGGTTAACTGCACCCATTAGAGCGAGTAGCTACCATCGCGACAAACTGCACGGCCAACAACCTACCTCTGCTCAAATCTGTTTACATCGTGATGGGGATTGGTACGTTCATCTTCAGCTCAAATCCCAAACGCCAACCCCTCTTGCATCGGCAAGTGTAATTGGGGTTGATTTGGGTAGACGAGATATAGCTGTTACAAGCACGGGGAAATCCTGGTCAGGAAAGGAGATTCAAAAAACTAGAGACAAATATAGTCGTGTTAGAACTTCTCTTCAAAAGAAAGCATCTCAAGGCACAAGATCAACTAGACGTAGAGCTAGACAGATTTTGAAACGGTTATCGGGACTTGATGTGAAGATACCAAGCATGGCTCACCCACAACATCTCGAAAGCGATTATTCAAGAGGCAAAACAAACTCAATCCTTTGTTTCTATCGAAGATTTAACAGGGATTCGCGAACGAACTAACTCGAAACCTAGAAACAAAACTGAAAGAAGGCGGTCTAATTCTTGGGCTTTTTATCAGTTAAAAACATTTCTTGAATATAAAGGAATTAAGGAAGGAGTATCGGTGGTTACCGTCAACCCAGCCTATACAAGCCAAAGCTGCCATTGTTGGCAAGCATATCGGTGTCAGAACCCAGAAGCAATTTAAGTGCAGCAATCAAGCCTGTGGCCCGATTGGAGGCGCCGATGTTAATGGCTCAAAGATGATTGCTTTAGTGGGGCTGAGTGTAAACCAGCCCAGAGGTTCTCAGTTGTTGGCTTGCACGATAACTGAATGGCTACCAAAAGCCCTCGCCTTCTAGGCGTGGGGTAGTTTACTTTCCTGAAATCTGCTATAATATAGCTTAATTTTGCCGCTCATTTCAGAGACGGCCAGCCAAAATTTTCTATTTAATTAGACCGTTTTTAACACCTGGAAATCAGCGGACATAACATAAGTCCTGTCAAAAAGATCTCGAAGATATTACTCCTGCAAAACCTACTTCGACGATATTTTATGAGCCACAAAAATCCGAGGTTTCAATTATCGTTTTTGATTCAAAATATTAAACAGCATTTGGCTTGGAAATATTCGCTGCTATTTATACTATTTTTTTGCTTGAGTTTAACTGTAGCAAGTTGCAACTCCGATCTGATAAATAGCTTTACAGAAAAAAAAACGAACTCATTCTCAAACTTAACAAAAATAGTAAGAATCGGCCATCAGCCTTTCGGAGCGCTGTTTTATCTCAAAGCTAAAGGATCTTTGGAAACCCGTTTAGCAAAAATGGGATGGTCTGTAGAATGGACGGAATTTGTCACAGGGCCACCAATTTTAAAAGCAATAGGACAAGGAAAAATCGATCTGGGTTATGCAGGAGTTACGCCGCCAATTTTTGCCCAATCAGAGGGCATACCTTTCGTTTATATTGCTAATGATTCAGCTTTACCGGGCAGCATTGGCATCATAGTTCCTGAAAATTCTCCTATTAGGACTCTCGCAGATCTTAAAGGCAAGAAAATAGCAGCCACTCGGAAAACATCAGCTCACTATTTGTTAATTCGGGCGTTAACTCAAGGCGGATTGAAGTTAAAAGATGTCGAATTAGTCGATTTGTCTCCGCCAAAAGCTCAGGAAGCATTTCTGAGAGGCGAAGTTGATGCTTGGGCGGTTTGGCAGCCGTTTTTAGCTAAGTTACAGGAAACTATGCCTGCTCATTTCCTGACTGATAGCGAGCAACTGATCAATGACAGAAACTTTTATTTGGCAAGTCGCTCTTTTGCTAGCAACTTTCCCGATATTGTTAAAACAGTCATGGGAGAAACGCGACAGATGGCTAATTGGATAACTAAAAATCCCGAGCGAGCAGTAGAATTTATCACCGCTCGAACCGGAATGAAAAAAACCACAGCTAGAAGTTTAACTAAAAGCCGTACCTACGATTTGTTACCAATTCAAGACAGGGCAGTTGAAGAACAACAACGCATTGCTGAAATTTTCTTTAGGTTGGGACTCCTGCCGGATCGAATTTGGATTGAAGATCGGATCTGGAAACAAAAATTAGATTTATAAAACCACAAGTTAGCCAAAGGTAACGATAAATTAAAGGTGGCGATTGTAGCGACGCTACGAAAAATGAAATTAGGTGTATTCTAGAGAGAGAGTTAAAACTGTTAAGTAGCAGAATCAAATGTCCTCAATTGCCAATCAACTGCGTTATGGTTTTGTCTCGATTGTTGTGGCAAGCGTATTGATGGCAGGGAGTACGTTAGCTTACCTCAGCTTTCGGGGACAAATAGAACAGACAAAACAGTTTCAGTACGAGCGATCGCAAGCTGCGGCTGCCCAAATTAGCGCTTATCTGGATAACTTGCAGCGCCAACTCAATTATTTGTCAGAATTGCGTGGCTTAACAGAATTCAATGCTGAAACTCAGCGCAGCATTCTTGAAGGATTAATCAATAGCAATAGCGCCTACGAAGTGGTGGGAATTTTAAACAATAACGGTCAAGTCGTACAAGTAATGTCGCCTTACGAATCATACTCTACATCTAGCTTGAGTTTAGCAGGTATTTCGGGAGATTCGCCTCTATTTTGGGAGACGTTTCGACAGGCTCAAAATTATGTGAGTTCAGTAGATGTCGATATGAAGACAACGGTTAATGTTGTTAATTTGTCCGTGCCTATTCGCGACAGTAAAAATAAAATTGCTGGAGTATTATTTGCGAGAGTAAGTCTAAACTTTTTAATTCAAATTGCAGCCCGATCGCAAGTTGGAAAAACTGGATACAGCTATGTTATCGACAACCGCTCGGTGCTGATTTCGGAAACAGGAAACAAGGTTAATCCGTATTTACTCGGAGATTTGAAAGGGCGATCGTTTGTGGGAGAGTTATCGAAATTAGCTTTAGCTTCGGGGATGCAATCTCCGCTGGTTTATCGAGGCTGGCGCGGGGAGGAAGTCATGGGCACGGGTGCGATCGTCCGCAGGGTACAGTGGATGGTGGTTGTAGAGCTACCTACAGCCGAAGCTTACGCTCCCGTGCGATCGCTCATCTACGTCATGGGTGCAGTTACCACCGTCAGCGCCCTCGCCGCCGTGGGCTTGGGAGTCGCTTTTGCGCGATCGCTCACAAATCCTTTAAAATCTCTAACATCCGCAGCTACTGAAATGACTAGCGGCATATTGGAAACTCGGGTAAATATTGTCGCATCTAACGAACTAGGAAAATTAGCTAATGCCTTCAACAGCATGGCCGGTCAATTGGAAGTATCTTTCACAAAATTAGAGCATCAAAATGCTCAATTGCAGCGACTTGACAAACTCAAAGACGAATTTTTAGCCAATACTTCTCACGAACTCCGCACCCCA
This sequence comes from Microcoleus sp. bin48.metabat.b7b8b9.023, assembly GCF_013299185.1. Classification (GTDB taxonomy): domain Bacteria; phylum Cyanobacteriota; class Cyanobacteriia; order Cyanobacteriales; family Microcoleaceae; genus Microcoleus. The sequence continues at coordinate 32,065 of NZ_JAAFKG010000034.1, forward strand.
CTGAACGGCATTATCGGTTTAACAGAATCTTTGATCGATGGTGCTACAGGACAATTACCAGCACTGACTATTTCCAATCTAGAAATTATTGCATCTAGTGGCAGAAGACTGTCAAATCTCATCAACGACATTCTCGATTTCTCCAAGCTGAGACACAAAAATATTGAACTACAAATCAAGCCCGTCGGCATTCGAGAAATTGTCGATATCGTAGTAACTCTTTCTCAACCTCTAATTGGCACAAAAAACTTGCAGTTGATTAATTCAGTCACTCCCGACATTCCCCTGGTGGATGCCGACGAAAATCGGGTGCAACAAATTCTTTACAACTTGATCGGCAATGCGATTAAATTTACCGACAATGGTACTGTAGAAATTTCGGCGAATGCGATCGGCTTGGAATCGCCGCAGTTGGCAAAAAAAGAAAGTTCAGTAACGAGCCAGCTTCTATCTTTAATTGTGAGGTCAAAACTGCAAATTACCGTATCCGATACGGGAATTGGCATTGCTGAAGATAAGTTAGAACGAATTTTTGAATCCTTTGAACAAGCAGACGGCTCCACTGCTAGAGAACACGGAGGAACTGGTTTAGGTTTGGCAGTTACAAAGCAGTTAGTCGAGCTGCACGGTGGCGAAATTCAAGTATCTTCAGAACTCGGTGTTGGTTCCCAGTTTACCTTTAGTTTGCCAATTTCTAAAAATCAATATCTCGATGACAAGCAGTTGCCAGCAACTGCTCGACATTCTTTAGTTTCGAGAACAGAAGAGCGCAAGTTGATAATTAATGAAGCTGCTCCACCAAGTTTTAACAATAACAGTTCTAGTGCTACTAAGCTCCCCTTAGATAATAAAAAAGTAAAAATTTTGATTGTAGATGACGAACCTGTAAATATTCAGGTATTAACTAACAATCTACTTCTTGAAAATTATACAATCGCCGAAGCTAGCAGCGGTAGAGAAGCTTTAGCTCTTCTCGACAGAGGCTACAAACCCGATCTAATATTGCTAGATATCATGATGCCACGGATGACTGGTTACGAAGTTTGCGATAAAGTCAGGGAGAAATTCACGGCTAGCGAATTGCCAATCGTCATGCTAACCGCCAAAAATCAAGTATCTGACTTAGTCCAAGGTTTCAATGCAGGAGCCAATGATTTTTTAACTAAACCTTTTCTCAAAAATGAATTGCTAGCTAGAATCAAAACTCACATCCGTCTCACAAAAATCAATGCAGCTTATGGTAGATTTGTGCCTCACGACTTTCTGCGATTTTTGGGACACGAAAGTATTGTTGATGTTCAACTAGGCGATCAAATCCAGAAAGAAATGACAGTTTTATTTTCTGATATTCGCTCCTTTACAACTATCTCCGAAGCTATGACTCCCCAAGAAAATTTTAATTTTCTCAACAGCTACCTAAGTCGAGTCAGTCCGGTAATTCGCGATCACAAAGGTTTCATTGATAAATATATTGGCGATGCGATTATGGCACTATTTCCTGAGTCGGCAGATGATGCTGTTCGCGCGGCAGTGGAAATGCAAAAACAAGTTATTCTTTTCAACGATCGCCGACAAACAAGGGATTACGCACCAATTACGATCGGTATTGGTTTGCACGCGGGCACTTTAATGCTGGGTACGATTGGCGAAGAAGAACGGATGGAGAGTACCGTGATTGCTGATGCGGTGAATCTCGCGTCTCGTTTGGAAGGATTGACTAAGGTTTACGGCTCTGGAATTCTCGTTACTGAATCAATTTTAGAGCGTTTGGGCGATCGATCGCAATATCTGTGCCGATTTGTCGATCGAGTCACAGTAAAAGGGAAAACATCTGCCGTGTCGGTGTTTGAAATTTATGATGCAGAAACAGAACAAAGCATTCAGCTAAAACAGGAAACTGCTGCTGCATTTCAACAAGGTATACAGCTTTATGTCGAGCAAAATTTTCCTAAAGCGCAAAAAATCTTTAAGAATATTTGCGAAACAAATCCTCAAGATAAGTTGGCAGCAATCTACTACCAGCGCTCTCTGAAACATCAAATGTATGGAGTTCCAGAAGGATGGTCGGGGATAGAATGTTTGGATGAAAAGTAGTAAAAGTAGCATCAATCTGAAGTCAGAAATTTTCAGGTCTTTATCGATTTTTCTGGAGCTAGTCTCAGTCATAATATATTCATACCGAAGCCTGAAGACCCAAAATGGGGAATTTCCCCGAAAATCCGCTGTAGAGTTCGCTAGGTTTGACTTCATAATCGAATATAATGCGTAAAGCTATGCGAAAAAAAACCTGGTTTCTATAAAAAATCTCAGGTTTGACAGCGATTCAGGAAACAACCTAGAATCAGGCTGTTATTGTGTAACTTTTGTTCAACTACAACAAGGTTTACAATACTTAACAGCGGTGTAGCTTCCCTCCGACTATAAACCGTGTCTTTTAATCTAAATTAATGTTATGTCAACTTTTTCTCTTAATCGCTTAGCTGCCAAACTTTCAGGAAAAATGCCGCTGCAAACTGTACTCATAGTTCCGTTTGTCTTGCAAGTATTTGCAGCAGTGGGAATTGTGGGATATTTATCATTTAAGAACTCTCAAAAAGCCGTGAACGATCTTGCAGATCAGTTAATGGGGGAAGTGAGCAATCGCATCGAGCAAAATTTGATAACTTATTTGCAAACTCCGCACCAAATCAATCAAAGCAAGCTGGATGCACTGAAGCTGGGTTTTGTGAACATCAAAGACTTGCCAGCTTGGGAAAAGTATCTGTGGCGGCAAGTGCAATTATATCCTTATATCAATTTTACCTCCTTCGCCAATCGCAATGGAGAATACCGCACTGGCGAAAAGATGTCGAATGGGACTTTATTGATTAACGCCTCCGGCCCGTCTACCAAATTTAATTTTTATTCCTACAATACTAATGATAGTGGCGATCGCACAAAAATAGCAGCCACCATCAAAAACTTCGACATCCGACAGAACCCTTTATACAAAGATGCCTCTGTAGCAGGCAAAACCACTTGGAGTTCAGTTGATGTCTCCTTGCTAGAACCCACACTGCTTGTCAGCGCGCTGCAACCAGTTTACAACAACCAGAAACAGCTAGACGGAGTATTAATTACGGCTTTGCGTCTGGACAGTATCGGTGAATTTTTAAACAGCCTCAAAATAGGCAAATCCGGTCAAACTTTTATTATCGAAAGAAAGGGAACGCTGCTGGCAACTTCCACCCCAGAAAAACCTTTCCGCAACAAAAACGGTAAAAAACAACAGTTTCAAGTCAAAGAAAGCAGCGATATCGTAACCCAGAGTACAGCTAAATACTTAGAAAGTCACTTTCAAGACTTGCAGCAAATTACCAAATCGAAACTAATCCATTTTGAAATCAACGGCAAGCAGCAATTTTTAAAAGTTATGCCATTCCAAGATGGCAAAGGTTTAGATTGGCTCATTGTCGTCGTCGTTCCAGAAGCCGATTTTATGGAACAAATAAATGCCGGCAATAGAACTACAATCTTGCTATGTCTGGCAGCTTTGGCTATAGCTACTGCGATCGGAATTTGCACTTCTCGCTGGATTACCAAACCAATTCTAAAATTAAAAGATGCAGCAATAGATTTGTCTCAAGGACAATTTGACAGAACTGTCAAGCTCGATCGTTCCGACGAGTTGGGCGTGCTTGCTACTGCTTTTAACAGCATGGCAGCACAACTGCAAACATCTTTTAGTGCCTTAGAAGCTAAAAATACCCAATTGCAGCAACTGGACAAACTGAAAGACGAATTCTTAGCCAATACTTCCCACGAACTCCGCACTCCCCTCAACGGCATTATTGGGATTGCAGAATCTTTGATAGACGGTGCTACCGGGAAACTGCCAGAAACGACCAATTTCAACTTAGCTTTGATTGCATCGTCAGGAAAAAGATTGGCTTCTTTAATAAACGATATCCTCGACTTTTCTCAGCTCAAACACAAAAGTCTTGAACTGCAAACTAAGTCAGTCAACCTCCGAGAAATCGTCTTTGTGATTCTCAAATTATGTCAGCCATTGGTAGGCACAAAAAAATTGCAATTGATTAACTCAGTTGCTCCGGAATTGCCACCAATAGCAGCCGACGAGAATCGTTTGGAGCAAATACTTTATAACTTAATCGGCAACGCGATTAAATTCACTGAAAGCGGCACAGTTGAGATTTCAGCAGCATTGATAGCGAGCCATGAAGAATCATCACCTAATCCCCAATTGGCGATTACTGTATCCGACACAGGCATTGGCATCCCCGAAAATAAATTAGAGCAAATTTTTGAATCCTTTGAACAAGCTGACGGTTCCACTGCTAGAGAATATGGTGGGACGGGTTTAGGGTTGGCTGTTGCCAAGAAATTAGTGGAATTACACGGCGGTAAAATCTCGGTATCTTCAAGTGTAGGCGTAGGTTCCCAATTCATATTTACTTTACCCGTCTCAGAGAGTCAGCCGGAAATTAGCAGCAAACAGCCTGGTTTAACCGAGGGCGAGGAGATTTTAATCGCTCCTGAATTAGACCCCGAATTATCTCTAGTAAATTCTACTATCTTAACCAAAATGGACTTGATAGAAGAAGGTGAAAAAGTAAAAGTTTTAGTGGTCGATGATGAACCAATTAACATTCAGGTCATTATCAATAATCTCGCTCTGGAAAACTATGCGATCACTCAAGCGATCAACGGTAGAGAAGCTTTAAATCTGATTGAATCAGGATTTAAGCCCGACTTGATTTTACTCGACGTAATGATGCCGCAGATGACTGGTTATGAAGTCTGTCGAGCAGTTCGCCAACAATACTCACCTTTGGAAATGCCGATTCTGATGCTGACGGCCAAAAATCAAACGAGTGACTTGGTAGAAGCTTTTAACTCAGAAGCGAATGATTATATAACTAAACCTTTTATCAAAAAGGAATTGTTAGCCCGAATCAAGACGCAAATTAGTCTCGCAAAACTGAATGCAGCTTACGGCAAGTTTGTGCCGCACGATTTTTTAAAGTTGCTTGAAAGACCGAGTATTATTGAAGTCAAATTAGGCGACAATCAGGAAAAGAATATGACTGTACTTTTTGCTGATATTCGCTCTTTTACGGTACTTTCAGAACAGATGACACCAGCCGAAAACTTTGCATTTATCAATAGTTACTTGGGAAGGGTTAGCCCTGCAATCAGGGAAAACAACGGGTTTATTGATAAATATATTGGCGATGCAGTGATGGCTTTGTTTCCGACATCTCCATCAGATGGTGTGCGAGCAGCCATTGATATGCAAAAAGAATTGAGTATCTACAACGAGCAGCGAGAACAAAACGGCTTGTTGCCGATCGCGATCGGCATTGGTTTGCACGCGGGAAATTTGATGTTGGGTACAATTGGCGAGCGAGAACGGATGGAAAGTACCGTGATTTCTGATGCGGTGAATCTCGCGTCTCGTTTGGAAGGATTGACTAAGGTTTACGGCTCGGGGATTCTCGTTAGCGGTGAAATTATCGATCGCCTGGACGATTCAGAAACATACAACTACAGATTTGTCGATCGAGTAACGGTGAAAGGAAAGACAACTGCTGTGTCGGTGTTTGAAATTTATGATGCAGAAACAGAACAAAGCATTCTCCTCAAACAGCAAACTGCGGAGATTTTTCAAGAAGCTCTCAATTTTTACTACCAGAAAAAATTTGTTGCTGCTCAAAAAGTATTTGAGAATATTTTAGAAATCAATCCTGAGGATCTGGTAGCCACGCTATATTTCAAGCGTTCTCGCAAGTATCGAATGTATGGAGTACCCGAGGGGTGGTCTGGGGTGGAAGACGGGGCGGAAAAGTAGGTGGCTTTTCTAAGGAAGAGTTCAACAGTTGACAGTTGACAGTTGACAGTTGACCATGGGAGAGCGACCTCTACCTAGAAGTCAGAGGATTGAAGTAATGAATAGTCTGATTTTAATTTCTCCCTCAAAGGGAGAGGCTTTCAACCAATTATTTGTGGTAAAAAGAGGATTCGGGAAGAAGACTTTAGTTATGGAGGAGAGAAGGAAGCGATCGCATTGGGAGCATCTCTGTTTTGTAAAAAGCATTTTTTTATTGTAGTGCGAGCGTCCGCGCTCGCGTATTGTACAATACGCGAGCGCGGATAGCACTGTAAATGCAAAACTGATATGCTCCCATCGCATTGGTGTCAGCATTTAAAAACGTTCTCAGCGTCGGGTGCGGTTGCTATAAAAGATAGGGCGCGCACGGCACGCCCTACTCTGTTTAAAATATGGTAGTACAAACTTTAAAATACAGTTGTACAAACGCCCAATTTATTCCAAGTTTTCGGGCCGACAATGCCATCAGCAGCGATTTTTTGTTGCTGTTGAAAACTGATGACTGCTTGTTGGGTTTTCGCGCCGAACGATCCATCAGTATTTAGGGAAGCTCCACTGACATTTAAAAGTCGTTGGAGGTAGCGGACATCCTCATTTTGGGTGACAGCATCGTTGCGTTGGAGTAGGGGAAAATAACGGCAGGAAGGTAATTCAAGGCGAGTTGCGTTTGTGGTTTGCATGGTTGGATTCTCCATTTATTGTTTGCAAATTGCGATCGACAAAAAAGTGCGGGCAAATGTTGGCAGTGATTTAACAAGGAGGTTCGCTAACGCAAGCGCCTAATTTCGTCCAAGTTTGCTGGCCAACAATGCCATCTACAGTAATCTTATTTTTCTTTTGAAAGTTGATGACTGCTTGTTCGGTTTTGGCACCGAAGAATCCATCAGTTGCTACGGGATATCCTTTTTTAACTAAGGATTGTTGGAGATAGCGCACGTCTTTATTGGCGGCAGGGCTGCTATCATTTCGTCGCAGTGTGGGCAAGGAAGAGCACATCGGTAATTGAGCCTGAATTTCGTTTGTGGTTTGCATGGTTTTATTGGGATTAGTGGTTTGCAAGTTGTTTGGAAAGTAGAGAAGCAAAAGAAAATGTTGGCAGTGATTTAACAAGCAGGTTCGTTAACGCAAGCGCCTAATTTCGTCCAAGTTTGCTGGCCAACAATGCCATCTACAGTAATCTTATTTTTCTTTTGAAAGTTGATGACTGCTTGTTCAGTTTTCGCGCCGAAGAATCCATCAGTTGCTACGGGATATCCTTTTTTCACTAAGGATTGTTGGAGATAGCGCACGTCTTTATTGGCGGCAGGGCTGCTATCATCTCGTTGCAGTGTGGGCAAGGAATAGCAAAGAGGTAATTGAGCTTGAGCTTGGTTTGTGGTTTGCATGGTTTTATTGGGGATTAGTGGTTTGCAAGTTGTTTGAACCTGCTATTCCCTAGTTGTAGCTGTGGTGGAAAGTGCTTTAACAGTCACTTTTTTTAGTGACGCTTGTTTGAGGTAGCTCAGATGAGTGACAGAAGACAGGAGGTTCGTTCAGTTGGCAGTTGACAGTTGACAGTTGACAGTTGTAGGGGCGGTGCCCCCGTGCCCGCCCTCTTAGTTCACAGTTGACAGTTGATCTGGGATAGCGACCTCTACCTAGAAATCCGAGGATTGGAGTAATGAATAGTCTTTTTTTAACTTCTACGCCAAAGAGAGAGGCTTTCAACCCATTCTTTAGCGTATTGAGATAGTGCTTGGTTATTTCATATAAAATATTTTATATTGCAGAATATAATATCGGGATTTTTGGGTTCAAATTAGCTTAAGTATCGCTGCTAGCAACTATTTTTTTAATGATATATTCAAACACGAAAATCCCCAACTATTAATAGTTGGGGATTTTCTAGATATGGCGCGCTTGGGCCAAGGTACGTAGTTGCGCTTCAGCGCTCTTTATTGATATTGTTAAAGAGCGCTGAAGCGCAACTACGTACCTAGTCAGTAAAGTTGAATAGACTTGCTGCACAAACAACCTATTTTTTTTCTGCTTCTTTTTCTGAAGGTGAAGGAGCTAGCAGACCGGAGATGGCGCCGATCGCATTACTGCCAATCACAACAAAAAGCGGAGGGATTTCCTTGCCCATGACAGAGAGTGTCATGCCAAAAGTAAGTGAAATCATAATCGAGCCTGCTAAACTGCCAACAATTAGGCGGTAACAAAAGTTATCAGATTTATACATGATTAATTCAATTGCGAACGATAGTTGACTGCCAAAATTAATATTTATATTGCAAAATAAATCTAATTTGGCGATTTGATGCGATAAAGTTTAGATGCGCTGCTATCAATATTCGAGTGCTCCCACGCTCATCTGCCGTTGTCACAAACTTCTAATAGTGGTGCGGGAAATAAGCCCGCTGAATGCTCTATCAGTAATTGCCCAACAAGCTCCGCTGGCATTCAACCGTCGCTGAAGTTAGCGGACATTTTAATTGTTGATAACGGCATGGTTGCAGGTAGTAAGTAACAATAACGGCGGGAAGGTCATTTAATGTGAATTGCGTTTGTGCTTTGCATGGTTTTTTGATTTGACCTTGGTTGTTTGCGAGTTGTTGAACTTGCTATTCCCCAGTTGTAGCTGTGGGGAAAAGCGGTTTAACAGTCGCTTTTTCTAGTGACGCTTGTTTGAGGTAGCTTAGATGAGTGACACAAGAAAGGAAGTTGGCTAATATATTTTAATGGATGTAACAGATGGATGTTGAGAGTTGAGGGTTGAGGGTTGACTTAATTAGACATTCTATGAGGCCGCACTTAATTATGTAAAGTAGCAGGGAATAATTGTGTAGCGGAGATTTATATCATGAGGTACAATGCGTTAAATCGAGGAATTTGCGTATGTTTGACTCGGTGCTTTTTATTACATCACGCAGCCGGTATTGCTAATTTGGGCCGAATTCGCGATCGCCAATTAGCTCAAACTAAATTACTAATTACGCTCAAATGCAACAATCTGCGGATTTGGGCTGGATCTCAGAGAAGTTAGACTATTTATTATGTTAGTGAAAATAATTAGCAGATCGATCGCAAAAATATCTGGTACTGTGCCCCTCGGTTTAGCGCTGACATTACCATTCGTCGTGCAAACTTTCGCTGTAGTCGGTACAGTTGGATATTTGTCGTTCAAAAATGGACAACAAGCAGTTCAAAAACTCGCAGACAACTTGCAGGGCGAAATCAGTGGGCGCATTCAAGAACACCTCGCCCATTACTTAGAAAAACCTTACAATATCGTCCAACTCAACGCAGGTGCAGCTCAACTTGGGAAACTGAAACCTGAAGATTTTAGAGAAACTGAACGCTCGTTTTGGCAGCAGGTAAAAATATTTTCATCGGTGCGTCAAATCTATTTAGGGACGAAAGAAGGTCAGTTTATTGGAGTTAGTCGAGAAGAATTTGGTCAATTAGTTGCCAGAATTACAGAAAACTTTCCTCGACGTTCTTTTTATGAGCTGGATGCTTTTGGCGATCGAACGAAGCTGTTGCGTTTTGACCCAAATTATGATTTGCGAAATCGCCCTTGGTATATTGGTGCAACCGCAGCCGAATCACCGATATGGACTGCGATTTATACATTTTTTCAAGGCGATTTGGGCATCACGGTGGCTCAGCCATTTTATGATACTCAGGGGGACTTTCGCGGCATCATGGCCGTCGATATTCTTTTGGGTCAAATTAGCGATTTTCTCAGAAAAATCAAAATTAGTCGATCGGGTCAGGTATTTATTATGGAGCGATCGGGCGCTTTAGTAGGCAGTTCGACGGAGGAAAAACCGTACATTACTGACGCCAGTGGCAAATTGCAACGCTTGCCAGCAATTGATAGCACAAATACCTTAACTGCATCGGCAGCAAAACACATAATTAGTAGTTTCAACTTGAGCTTAGTTGAACCACCACAAAAGCTACAATTTAAACTTAACAATCAATCTAATTTTATACATATTATGTCCTATAAAGACCAGGTAGGACTGGATTGGTTGGTGGTGGTAGTAATTCCAGAAAACGATTTCATGGATGAAATCAACAGCAACACCCGCAGCACTATTTTACTTTGTATCGGTGCCCTATTTCTATCAATAATTATTGGAACTTTGACAGCGCGATCGCTCACAAAGCCAATTCTGCGATTAAACGCAGCAGCCAAAAACCTTGCCGAAGGCGAATGGGAACACACACTAGATCTGGATCTCGATCGCACCGACGAAATAGGCCAGCTAGCCAAATCCTTTAGCAGCATGGCATCTCAACTGCAAATATCCTTCGCTACCCTAGCAACTCAGAATCAAGAATTGCAGCAACTCGACAAACTCAAAGACGAATTCTTAGCCAACACTTCCCACGAATTCCGAACTCCCCTTAACGGAATGATCGGCATTGCCGAATCAATGATTGACGGCGCCACCGGAATGTTATCCGAAATTCAACAACAAAACCTCTCAATGATTGCCGCTAGCGGCAGGCGGCTCAACGAACTTGTTGACAATATTCTCGACTTTGCCCAACTCAAAAATCAGAAACTAGAATTGCAGCTTCAGAGTGTAGGATTGAGGTCGATTGTCGAAGTGATTCTTACCGTTTGCCAACATTTAACGGCTGGCAAAGATTTGCAATTAATTAATGCCATCGATTCAGATTTGCCATTAGTTTTAGCAGACGAAAACCGGCTGCAACAAATCCTCTACAATTTAATTGGAAATGCGATTAAATTTACGGAATCCGGCACGATAAAAATATCAGCAGCAATTGTAGATACCGACGGCGAAACATCTCTGGGAGTGTCCCCGTCAAATCTCCCAGAATCAAACCCAGATTTTCAAATAGCTGTCACGGTTTCCGACACAGGAATCGGAATTTCTGTCGCGAATCTCGATCGCATTTTTGAACCATTTGAACAAGGCGACGGTTCCACAGTTAGGCAATACGGGGGCACAGGCTTAGGTTTGACACTCTCCAAACAATTTGTCGAACTCCACGGCGGCAAAATATACGCAGAATCCCAAATCGACATCGGTTCGCGTTTCACATTTACCCTACCTCTTTCTCCCGAAACCATTCATCCTAGCGAATCCGGAATAAATCAGCAGCTAGCAGCGCCAATTCAGGATTCTGAATCCGCAAATAACAGAAATAAAACTTATTTATCCTGCGATTGGAATTTGCCTAAACCCGCTCCGAATCCATTAGAGCAAACCACTGCGCTATTAGAAGTCGAAAAATTTAAACTTTTGATAGTTGACGACGATCCAATTAACCTGCAAGTTTTAAACAATCACCTTTCTCTACAAAATTACAGTGTGATTCAGGCGCTCAATGGCGAACAAGCCTTATCACTCTTGGAAAGCGGGACGCATTTTGACTTAATCATTCTCGATATCATGATGCCCAGAATGTCTGGTTATGAAGTCTGCGCCAAACTGCGAGAGAAATACCCATCTCACGAGTTGCCCGTAGTGATGCTAACTGCCAAAAATCAAGTATCAGACTTAATATCAGGATTTCAATTCGGAGCGAATGACTATCTAACTAAACCCTTCTCGAAAGACGAACTGTTAACCAGAATTAAGTCTCACATCAATTTATCGCAAACTAATAGCGCCTACGGGCGATTTTTCCCCGATGCTTTCTTAGACTTTCTCAAAAAAGAAAGCATTGTGGATATCCAATTAGGGAATCATGTCAGCAAACAAATGGCAGTCATGTTTAGCGATATTCGCTCGTTTACTGCCCTTTCCGAAACGATGACTCCGCAGCAAAACTTTGACTTTGTTAATGATTACCTGCGAGAAGTAAGTCCAAAAATTAGAGAACATCACGGCTTTATTGTCAAGTATTTAGGAGATGGGATGATGGCTGTTTTTCCCAACGGTGCTGACGATGCTGTCAAAGGTGGAATCGCTAAACTGCAACAAGTGTACGAATATAATGCCGATCGCGCACACAGCGGAGATCCACCGATTCAAGTCGGCGTAGGAGTGCATTTTGGTCACATGATGGTGGGTATAGTTGGGGAAGCGGAGAGAATGCAGGGAGATGCTTTTTCGGATAATGTCAATTTAGCCTCTCGTCTGGAAAGTCTCACTAAGTTATATGGAGTATCTTTGATAATTTCTGAGAAAGTTTTGGATAATTTGACGGATCGCGAACAGTATCAAATCCGTTTTTTAGATAGAGTAATTGTTAAGGGCAAACAGCAGCCAATTTCTATCTATGAAGTCCTCGATGCAGAAACAGAGTTGCTTAGGGAAATGAAGTTACAAACTCAGGCTGATTTTGAACGGGGTTTAGAACATTATCGCTCTCACGAATTTAAGGCTGCTAAAATCTGTTTTTATCAAGTTTTAGCCGTTAATCCTGACGATAAAACGGCGGCACTGTATTTGGAGCGAGTCAATCATTTGATTGAGAGAGGCGTACCGGAAAATTGGTCTGGGGTTTGGACTTTAACTCAGAAGTGATATCGTAGTATCGGTAGATAGTAGATTTGCGGGTTTCAAACAACTTAAGAATTGAGTCAACGACAATTTCTGTAACGATGGGGTTAAAGTCGGTAATAAAGTCATCGGCTTCCAGATTTGCCCTAAAAAATTGCTTAGCCCGATCGCACTGATAGCGCATTTCGTCAAATCCGACAATTTTGACCATAAACGTTGCTAGGGGGGAGTTTTCCAAATCGGTATTAGAAGTGCTTTTCGCCCGCCCATTTTCTAATAAATTGAATACTTCTGTTTCTAAAAGAGTTTGAGGTTGGCGAGGTTTCTCTATTTCAGGAAAAAAGCTTTCCAGACGGATGCCTTTATCGGCTCTATCTGGCAATTCTCCCATCATCATGGCCAGAGAAACATCGAGTCCCAAACCGGAAGAAAGAGCTTCCAGGAGGGCGATAGCAACCAGTTTGCACCCCAGATAAAGCTCGGCAATTTCGAGATTGTACCTAGCAGTAGTTTCCCAGCGTTGATATGTGCGATCGTCTGGGAATCCCTCAAACTGCCGAAAAATCACCTCGGGCTGGAGATAAGTCAGAAAACCCTCCATCTTCAGCAAAGCAACTCGGTAGTCGCGAACGGTATAAAAACCGTAGCTGGTGATATTGTGATTAGTTTCCGGTAATAAATTCCAGGTATTTGCCAAAAAATGGGCTGAACTTTCGTGAGCAAAACTAATTACATCCCGGTTGGCAATTCGCACAGCTTTTTTCACTGTTTCCCGTATTTGCTCATCAGTTAAACTGAGGTGCAACAGGCTAGTTATTGCTTGCAAGCGGTCATAAAGGCGCCCAGTTGCGGTTACTCCCCACTCGGCGGAGCGAAACGGAATTGTTTCTTCTATGCAGGCGACAATTTGAAGCAATTGCTCGGGCTTGAGAAATGGTTCGAGAGATTTTGCTGCAACTAAAGCGCTGAGAAATTCGTTTTGTCCGGCGAAGGGATTGAGCACTTCTCCGGGTACAAAACCGAATACGAGCATTACCATTTCTAAGGTAGCATCAGCAGGGAGTTCAGATTGCTCCCGAATCCGTAGCTGTTTGTTAACCTCTTTGGTAACAGGAGTGATGTAGTAGCTGACGTTAAAGTTAATGCTGCGATCGACTTGTACGTAGACGATATCGTGAAATAAAGCTGCCAAAACCTCGATCGCATCTTCATTTCCCCCCACCTCAAAAATATGTTCGGGAGTATGGAAAAACCGCCAGGGCCCTGTCATTGGCTGAACTATAAGTTCGGCAATCCGAGCTAGTTCGGTTGGTTCGACTTCTGCGTTGAGGCGAGCGATCGCCCAAATCAGCTTTTCTAAGCATTGTAAGTATGCTTCTTTGCTATCAATCACAGTCTTTTCCACTAACATTACACCCACTTCTACCATCCTCTTATTGTTTTTATTTTTCCGTAAATTTGCCCCGTTTTTTATTTCTGAGTTTTTTTGAATAGATTAACAGGAATTTAGGAAGCAAATACTTCCTTGAAATCAACTTAATTCCCTGTAGCGGATCTGCCTTGTTTTCCCAATCTAATTAGGACAAAGTATGATAAGTAAACTACATAAATTGCTAAACCAGTCAATCCCAGAAATCCCAAAAATTGAGGGCTTGCCTTAGCATGAAACATCTGTTTGTACAGCCAAGGCGGGTCAAACCAAATGCTGCAAAAAGGTTCGTCAATTACTTGTATTTGAGATTTAAAGGCACAGGTTAAGAAGGGAATTTGAGCTAGAGCGCCCAAACCGCTGTAAACAGTAATCGCCCACCGCCAAGCTGTAAAAGCCAGCTTTAAAGACGACTGCGGTCGATCGGCAATTTCGTCGTTTAAATCTTCCCAAAACCACAGACAAGCAGGAATCAATGCCCTCCCCATCACCGACGACACAAAGCTTACAGGCAGTGCAGCCATCATCAGGTAAAGTGTAATTGCCAACAAACTCGCCACCCGCCAATAAATCATCAACAAACGGGCGATCGCGTCAGCTTTGGCAAAAACAGCCCAAATCAGCACTACCAGCGGGATCGAAATGGTTAATAACACAGATAACCGGTAATCCATCCACACAAGTGGTTGAAACCAAGGTCTGGTGGCTGCCAATAAAAGACTAAACATCTTTGGGAAAATATACTTACTTATTTGTGACAGATTTTACTACAAAAACGCTCAAAAATCAGAGATAAGATAAGACGGCGGTTGAAACCGCGTCTATAAAAACGAAGTCCGAGCTCAGAGGGACTGAAGAAGAAGATCGCGTAATTTTAAGCGTCGGTTATTCAACCCGCGGAGGCGGGTTTTGTCTGTGTAGACGCGGTTTCAACCGCCCGGTCTTCTTGCCAAGGTAATTGATAAACTGATGAAAAAATCCCGCGCCAAAAGTTAATTTTGGCGCGGGATCGAAGGGAGAGAGCTAAATTGCTCGTTTATTCGTCGTAGATGCGGCACTCAGCAGCGTCAGGATTGTCGTCGCAATACTTTTCAAAAGAATTCTTAGGTTTGACTTGCTTTTGGTGGGAAGCTTCAGCTTGCAGTTCTTCAACTGCGTCCCAGGCTGCTGCACATTCCCCGGAAGTAGCGCCCTTCAAGTCACAGACGGTACGAGCGCTTTCTAGTTCTTCTTCAATTTTTTCTTCGATGTTGCCTGCGGGTGTTGTTGTCATAAGTTCTTGGTATGAAAGGTTTTCTTTTTGGATGTTAGCTTGTGTTTGACTTGCCGTTTCTGTCTGGCGATCTCAACTAATACTAGCTTGAGATGTGCTGCTGTGGCAGCCCAGATAGAAATCATCCATCACTGCGATCGCAGCAGCCGTCTTTACTTCCTGCTTTACTGAGATCCCGTCGGCGGGTTCTAGTCCACAGGCCTGAATGCAGGTTGAGCCGACCTGACTTTTGATGAAAACATTACACGAAGTTGGTGTGTCAAACTGTATTGAGCTTTATCTTTTAAGATTTTGCTGAACGTGGCTTTTAACACAAAACAGATTGAGTCTCGACTCATGTTAACTTATGTTAACACGATCGCGGACTGGGAGGGGAATCGATCGCCCCAGAAAACCGTCCCGCCAGTGGCCTGTTCCGGTTAGCCTAAATATAGAAATAGTTTTTATAGAGAAGTTTGCCTTATGTACGAAAACCAAATGCAATGGGTCAGTGCTTTATCAACCCGTCCGTCTTTAGAATCAGCCCTGAAAGAAGTTGTAGAACAAGCCGATCGCGAATTACAAGACCCGGCAGATTTAGCGCTGATCTTTATCTCATCTGCCTTTGCTAGCGAGTATTCTCGGCTGATGCCTTTACTGCGAGAACTGCTGCCCGTGCCCGCGATTTTGGGCTGCGGTGGGGGAGGAGTCATCGGCACGAACCGGGGCGGGCTCACCGAAGAAGTTGAGGGTTCTCCGGCAGTCAGCCTGAGTTTGGCCCGTTTACCTGGAGTAAACGTCAGAACATTTCACGTCGGTGCAGAAGAATTGCCGGACTTGGACAGTCCCCCGGATACTTGGGTGAATGTCTTGGGTGTGCCGGCCCAGGAAGAACCGCAGTTTATCATCTTGGCAGACCCATTTTCCTCACAAATTAACGATTTGCTCCAAGGACTCGATTATGCCTATCCGGGCGCGCCGAAGGTAGGAGGACTGGCCGGCGGGGACGGTGCGGGCAGAGGTGCGGCGCTGTTTTGCGACTATCAGTTGTACCGAGAAGGGACGGTGGGAGTGGCTTTGAGCGGGAATATAGTTCTGGAAACGATCGTCGCGCAAGGCTGTAGACCGATCGGGCATCCCTATCGGGTGACGGAAGGAGAGCGCAATATTTTGCTGAAACTCGAAGAACAAACCGACGATATGGGCAGCAGGGGCATCGAGCGATCGCCCTTAGACGCCCTGCGAGAGTTAGTTCAAACTTTGAGCGAAGCAGATCGAGAATTAGCGCAGCACTCGTTATTTGTCGGCTTAGTCAGCGATGAATTCAAGATGACATTAGAGCCTGGGGATTTTTTAATCCGCAATTTGTTGGGTGTAGATCCGAAAGTGGGGGCAATTGCGATCGGCGATCGAGTCCGTCCCGGACAGCGCATCCAATTTCACCTGCGGGACGCCCGCACCTCCGCAGAAGACCTAGAAATGCTGCTCTCTAGGCATCAGCGGGCAGCCGAGGACAGAGGTAAATCCAGCGCCGGCGCCTTGATGTTCTCCTGTCTGGGGCGCGGGGAAGGGCTTTACGGTCAATCGAACTTTGACTCGCGACTGTTCGGCCGATACCTCAAAAACATCCCCTTGAGCGGCTTTTTCTGCAACGGCGAAATCGGCCCCGTCGGCGGCAGCACATTTCTGCACGGTTACACATCCGTATTTGGGATTTGCCGCCAAAATTCCTAATCTTGCTGGCTCAAGGGCGATCGAATAGGTTCGTAGAGGCAGACGGCGGTTGAAACCGCGTCTAGACAAACGAAGTCCGCCTCCGCGGACTAAAGAAAATCAAGAATTCCAACCCGCAGGGAGTGGATTTTGTGTCCATAAATGCGATCTTAACCGCTGACTCTTCAACCTGCGGAGGCAGGTTTTGTTTTTATAGACGCGGTTTCAACCGCCGGGGTCTTCTGGGAGTGGATTTTGTGTCCATAAATGCGATCTTAACCGCTGACTCTTCAACCTGCGGAGGCAGGTTTTGTTTTTATAGACGCGGTTTCAACCGCCGGGGTCTTCTGGGAGTGGATTTTGTGTCCATAAATGCGATCTTAACCGCTGACTCTTCAACCTGCGGAGGCAGGTTTTGTTTTTATAGACGCGGTTTCAACCGCCGGGGTCTTCTGGGAGTGGATTTTGTGTCCATAAATGCGATCTTAACCGCTGACTCTTCAACCTGCGGAGGCAGGTTTTGTTTTTATAGACGCGGTTTCAACCGCCGGGGTCTTCTGACTCTTCAACCTGCGGAGGCAGGTTTTGTTTGTATAGAAGCGGTTTCAACCGCCCGGGTCTTCTGATCTGCATAAATGTGATGTTAACTGTTCACTCTTCAACCTGCGGAGGCAGGTTTTGTTTGTATAGAAGCGGTTTCAACCGCCCGGGTCTTCTGATCTCAAGCGTATTGACCCATAACCAAAAACTAAAAGCGGCAGTCACCTGCCGCTTTTAGCTCTAACTAGATATCGGGAAACCTTAGAAACTAAAGGTTGTCCGCAGGACTCCTACCCAGATATCATCATTCTGTTTGTTGTGTTCTGGATTCAGAATCACGTAAACGCCCGGTGTCACCGAAATAAAGTCATTAACTTGGAAGCGATAGAAACCCTCTAAGTGATAAGAGGTGTCGCGGTCTCTTCTGACATCGCTCTGAGTAACTTTTGGCGGTACGCCGGCAATAAAACCGAGGAGGTTTCCAGGCTTGCCAAAATCTGGCAGGGCCAAGAAAAGAGCACCATTTTGAATAGTAGCGTCTCGATCTGCGCCACGTTCTTGGTGAGCCTTGGTGTAACCGTACCAACCACCCAACTGGAAGCGCGGGCTGGGTTTGAGGTTAAGTTGTACGCCAAAGTTATCTGATGCAGTCGATATTTGACCGAAGGGACGGTTAGCCAAGGAACTCCCGGTACTGCCCATGATCGCAACATCGCCACCCCGATTGTATTTCCGGGTGTAAGTTGCACCAATGTCAATAAATTTGCTTAGGGAGAAGTTGAGCTGACCCAAAGCGCTGAAAGAACCGTCGAAAACGCCCCGACCATTAGCTGGGTTGGGAGCGTCGCCGTCGGAGGCGAGATAGGCTACTGTAGCTCTGACGGCGCCGAAGTTGTATTTCAGAGCAGCACCTGCTCCTTCGGGGCCGCGGAACACTGCTGGGTTGTAACGTCCAAAGGCGGAGAGAGCGCCGGTGCCACTACTTTCCAAGGGAGCATTCAGCTCAGCAACGTCATCGAGCCTCAGTCCTTTCGGGCCGAACCAGACTGTAGCGTTGCCTGCGGGGAAGCGATACCACAATTGATCCAGGGAGAATTGGCTGCCGTCTTCGCCGGTGATGGCGAGGCGAGCCATGTTCGTATTAGTGGCAGTGGCTGCACCGTAGTTGGGGATGTTTCTAGCTTGCAAGCGGGTTCTGAGCAAGTCTTTGCCGGTGAAGCTGGTGTTGAAGTTCAACCGCACCCGGTAGCCGAGGGTGGTTGTAGTTTTGTCGTCGTGCTTGCCGACACCATCTCCGAAGCTGTCGCTGGCGAGAAAAATGGCTTCTCCTGCCAGTTTGGTTGTGGTGGAGAACTGGTTGGCTTCGAGTTCTGCGGTGCGAGCTTCCAGGCCGTCTACTCGTCCGCGCAGGGTAGCGAGTTCGGCTGCAAATTCTTCTTGCAGGCGTTGCAGGATGGCTAAGTCGTCTTTGGTGACGAAGGTCGATGTTGCCGAGCTAATTTGCTTGGTTACTTGGTCTAAGCAAGCGTTGACGCCGGCTGCAAATTCGTAGCGAGTCAGGGCGCGGTTGCCGCGGTAGGTTCCGTCGGGATAGCCGACGATACAACCGTAGCGTTCGACTAGGGATTGCAGGGCTTGGAATGCCCAATCTGTCGGCCGCACGTCGGATAGTTGAGAGACCGATGTCACTTGGGACATGGCTCCAGATGGTTCGGCGGGCAGGGCTTGGGGTGCTGCTGGGACGATCGGGCCGCCCATGCCTGCGGGTGCTGTCTGAGCAATTTCTACCTTGGCGGCTGGGGTGCTAGCAATTGCTGGCACTTCAGTTTTGGCGGTTGCTGTCGGGGTGCTTTCCACTGCCAAGTCTGAGGCTTGGGGCAATGGTTGGGCTGTGGTGACAGCAGGTAGGGGAGCGATCGCTGCCGCTGTGGTGGCGGGGGCGATGGGCGCTGCTGCATTGATGTCGATCGCTGCTGTTTGCAGTTCTGTGGCGCTGGTTTCTGGTGCGATTGCTGCCAGTTTTTCGGCGTCTGCGGAGTTGGCTTCAGCAGTTTCGGCCGCCGGAGCGATGCTGTTTAAAGCCAGCTTTTCCGGGGCAGCAGGGGTTGCTGCAACTGGTTCTACAATTTTTGACTCAGATGGCTGTGCTGTTGCTACCTGGTTGGCTTCAGCAGTTGCGGTCGCGGTTTCGGCTGCGATCGCAGCGGTACTGACGACTGATGATAGCCCCAGAATTGCCGGGGATACTAGAAGTAAATTCCAAAAAGTTCTGTTCATTTTCCTCACACCTTCACACTCTATTCAACTCGATCGGCAATTCCCAACTGATACTTTTTGTGGTTCCTTGCCTGTTGACAATAACTGACAGAATAGAACCTATCCATAACTGTTGATGCACAGTAGGCGTGTCTAGTTCCTGCTTGAACGTAGAAGGCTGGCCCTTTTTACGGCCCAGACCTCAATTTAGGTCAAGCCCACTTTACACTACGGTTGATTATACCATCACTTGCTAATTTCATCTCTCGATCGCCAGACTTGCTTGAGTTGCTTTCTCCGACAGGGCGATCGACAACTGGTGGTAGGGGTTAGACCACAATTAGCCTCAAACTGACAAATACTGATAGTCCTTGCTTATGTCTGAGTTAACAGACAGTTATCGGTAGGATTAGGGCTGCTTGTCGCATTCCTTATACAGCTTTCGATCCTATTATGTCAAGCTTTTTAACCTAACTTTAAACCTCGCGGCCCGGACGGGGTTATTTTTCCGCCAGCAGTGGGGAACGAAAGGTTAAACGCTGCTAGATGCACCCGTGGGAGCAAAATACCAGTCTTGACCAATTTGGGTGTTCTGATGCGCCCAAGGGCCGAGACTTGCCAGGGCGATCGGCATTTTTGAGATAGCCCGTTCGGCGGGTTTAATTTGCCACTATTAATTTGCCACTACTTTAACACAATTTTTTGTAGTTTGACAGTGGCAGCCGACTGAATATCTGTGACCTAAAATTAAAGTTTTGTTCCCTCGCTGCGAAGGAGTTTTACGGACAGTTATTTTTTTGGCACAGCCGATGTCTTTCAAATCACCTTTTGTATGTGATTTATGCTACTGAACAAGGAGCTATTGATCCTTCAGCATTCCTGGACGCATCAACCCGGTCAAATGGACGAAAATACTTGCTTCGAGCTATTCGCGCGCAGTAAAAAAAACGGTGTATCAGAGTAAAAATTGTCTCCTCGACTTTCCCCATTGACTGCTAACAGAATAAATAAGGCTCACAAATTATTAGAGGGAGATCTTATACCATTTATCTAAAATTGTGCAACACTCTTTGACCCCCCCCTAACCCCATGAATCAGGGGGGGGACAAGAATACTGTTGCATTCTTTTTTTAAATTGGTATTACAACCTGTAGGTTTGGCAATCCACTCAACCTCGCTCTGGTATGCTACATTGAGGCGCAGCATCTATCTTTTTTGACACCTTCCATCTATGACTTTGATTAAAAGCAAACTGGGCTTCTTAGTAGTTATCTTATTGATATTAGGATTGTTTTTTCGATTCACCAACATCGACACAAAGTTTTATTGGTATGATGAAGTATTTACTTCCCTGCGGGTTTCGGGATACACGCAAACAGAAGTGCTGCATGAAATAAGCAGCGTTCAGTTAGTCGGCGCACAAGATTTGATGAAATATCAGCGCTCCAATCCCGCAAAAAATTTTGGCGATACAATTAAAGGTATTGCCATTGAAGAACCTCAACTGCCACCTCTATATTTTCTGGCAGTCAAGTATTGGGGAAAACTATTCGGTGATTCTCCTTTATCGACCAGAAGTTTCTCAGTTTGGGTGAGTTTGTTAGCCTTTCCCGCTCTGTACTGGCTGTGCCGAGAATTGTTTCCTGCACCGGAAGTAGCCTGGATAGCCGTGGGATTGCTAGCAGTTTCTCCCTTGCACGTGCTTTACGCTCAAGAAGCTCGTCCCTACAGTTTGTGGCCGGCGCTGGTTTTGGTTTCTTGTGCGTCTCTGTTGCGAGCAATGCGGCTTCAAACTAGACTGAGTTGGAGCATTTACGCAGTAGCAACTATTCTGGGATTTTACACTCACTTGTTTAGCCTGTTAGTTGCCTTAGGACACGGAATTTATGTATGCGTCATCGAAGGTTGTAGGTTGACTGATAAGGTAGTTAATTACCTGATAGCAAGTGCTTTGTCTTTGTTAGCTTTTCTGCCTTGGATAGCAATTTTAGTAGTGAACGAAAAAGCGGCAACGGAGGCAACACGTTGGGCGAATGGAGACAGTAGCCTGCTATCTTTAGTTAATAATTGGAGCGGAAATATCGGTCGTATTTTTTGGGATTTTGGGCTAAATTCTCAGGCTGCATCAATATCTTTGATTGCCTTGATGGCAGCGACTTTGATTATATTGGCAATCGTAGGGTATGCGGTTTATTTTCTGTGTTGTGAGACAAAGAAACAGGTTTGGCTGTTTTTGCTGGTGTTGATGGCGGTGACAGCAGTGGCAGTGATGCTTCCAGATGTTATATTGGGAGGAATCCGATCGACTAAACCTCGCTACCTATTTCCGACTTATTTGGCGATGCAAATATCTGTGGCTTACCTGTTAGCGACTAAAATTAGCGCGCTGGGCGTGCCAAGCTGGAAACGGCAGATGTGGAAAGTTCTGACAGTTGTACTGCTAACGGGATCTGTGTTGTCGAATGCTGTTAGTTCTCAAGCCGAGACTTGGTGGACGAAGGAATTGGGCCGGGAAAATCCCGTAATTGCTCGGAGGATCGATCGTGCTCCAAAGCCGCTGGTTGTCAGTGATATCTCGGAAGTCACTCTGGGAAATATACTGTCAGTGAGTCATTTGTTAGAGCCGAAAGTGATGTGGCAATTGGTGTTGCTTGACCCCGAAGGACGCCGTCAAGCTCAGTTGCTAGACGCACCCGCGATACCCAAAATTCCCAGCGGTTTTAGCGATGTTTTTGTTTACGGGCGAACGCAGAATTTTAGTGCTAAGCTGGCAAAAATGCACAACTCGAAAATAGATGTGCCGAAAAAACAAACAATCCAAATGCTGTGGGTTGGCAAGTTAGAAAAAGAGTGAGAGTTATGGAAGATTTTGGTATTATTATTGCCTGCTGCGACCAGGATTATCTGTTTGCTAAGGGTTGCTGTGCTAGCATTCGATATTTCCTGGGAGATGTACCGATTTGTTTGTTGATTGACGGTACGTTTTCTGTGAGTGCTTTGGAAAAGTCTTACGGGGTGCGAGTTATCGATCGCACAAACGTTTCCCAAGAGGTTCTCAGAAAGAGGAGTTTTGGCTGGGGCAAAACTAAAATGATTGCTTTCTGGGAAAGCCCTTGGTCGAATTTTATGGTGTTGGATGCCGATACAATCGTCTGGGGCGATGTTCTGAAATTGGCTAATTTTAAAGAATTTGATTTTACGATAGATAAGCCTTGTTACGATTACTCGGATGCTGATGTTTCGGAATTTTTCTTTGATATTCCGGGCGTTGAAAAGCATTTCCCGAACTTTCGGTGGGCCGAATCGCGATCGAACTATTTCTGCACGGGTACTTTTTTTGCTAAACGCGGTATTTTTAGCTTGGAAGAATACATAGAAATTTTAGATTTTACGGAGGTCAATCCGGGGATATTTAAGTACGGAGAAATGGGTTTTTTGAACTTTATGATTTTCCGAGCGGCCCAAGAAAATCGGCTGCGGGTGCAGAATGTGGATATGCAGTTATTGGTGCCGGATTTTGACCAGGATTTGCTGAGAAAGCAGTTTCCGGTGGCAGAAAACGGGCCTGCGGGCGATCGCGAGTCGGCGACTGTGATTCACTGGTGCGGGCCGAAGCCGACTTTATCGACATCTAAAGTTTACTCGGAACCGATGAATTTTTGCCGCCGCAAGTGTCAGGAGGATGCTTGGAACCGCACGGGTTTGGCTGCGGAGATGTCGCTGCAAGTTGAGGATTTGCAGCGATCGATCTATGTGTATAAGAATAAGTTTAAGAAGAAGTTTCGGCAGTTAGTGCGATCGACCTGAAAAGATACCACAATTAAGTTTGTAGTAAGGACTTTAGTCCTTATAATTATCGTCGGCAATTAAGTTTGTAGTAAGGACTTTAGTCCTTATAATTATCGTCGGTAGATTACCGATAGTCCAATTAGTTCGTAGTGAGGATTTCAGTCATAAGAAAAGAAGGACTAAAGTCCTCACTACGAACCTATTTTATTGGAAAGAAGGACTAAAGTCCTCACTACGAACCTATTTTATTATGCTTGTTGATGTGTCATAAGAAAAGAAGGACTAAAGTCCTCACTACGAACCTATTTTATTGGAAAGAAGGACTAAAGTCCTCACTACGAACCTATTTTATTATGCTTGTTGATGTGTCATAAGAAAAGAAGGACTAAAGTCCTCACTACGAACCTATTTTATTGGAAAGAAGGACTAAAGTCCTCACTACGAACCTATTTTATTATGCTTGTTGATGTGTCATAAGAAAAGAAGGACTAAAGTCCTCACTACGAACCTATTTTATTGGAAAGAAGGACTAAAGTCCTCACTACGAACCAAGTTTATTATGCTTGTTGATGTGAATATTATTCATCGAGCGAGCGATCGACAATTTAACCTTCCAGGGGCAAAGTGGGCGCGGCTGGCGGTAAAACTTGGCGGTGCACGCTGACTTTGTGACTTTCCCGCTGAGTTTGCATTTCGACGGCGATCGCCTCAAATTCAATTTCCATGCAGCCGTAGGGAATCTCTAACTCGATACTTGCTCGCATATTTCCTAACCCGGTAGCTGTAAATTCGGTAATCCAGCGCGGCCCGTCCAGAATTAGGTAGGTTTGCCGATCGAATACCCAAACTTTTACATAAATCCGCGGCATTAATTCCGGTAGTTGCACTTTCACTGTTACAGCCTGGCCTGCAAGGATTTGGGCGCGCGGCAATTCCAGGATGGGCATCGGTACTGACTCGTCTTCTGACAAAACGTAGGGAGTTGGTGGAGTTGCTTCTGCTTCTATTTTGGTGGTTTTTTGGGCAACTGGTTTCGGCTGCGGGGGCTCGTCAAACACCACAAATTCTTTCGCTTCCGGGCCAGTAGGTTGCGGTTGGGAAATGGTTTCCCTGATGGCTGGTTGCACTTTAGTTGGGCTGCTTTCTTCCACGACGGTAATTGCGTCGCTGGTATTGGGGGCTGCTTTTGGAGTTGGCGAGAGGCTGGTTGCTTTCAGCCATTCGGGGGATTCGCCGGTGCTGGCTAGGGAACTCAGTCGCGACCAAAATCTATTTTGGACGTTTAAGGTTTGAAATGCCTTTTGTGAGGGGGGTGGCGTAGGTTCTGGGGCTGGTGTTTCTGGTTCGGGGGTGTTTTGGGGTTTTTGGTCGATCGCCCGAACTTCGACTTTTTCTGGGGTAGTTGCGATGTCTGAGGGTTTGCTTGGTTGGTCGATCGCCCCGGCGGATGTTCTAGACGTATTGGTGATTTCTGAGAGCAATTGCGATCGGCTGCTGTCGGGCAGTTTGTTACCGAATGCTGGCAATTCTAGGCCGCCGGCACTGGGAGTCTGGCGGGAATTTAGTTGAGGGGGTAGGGATTCATTGCTTAAAGATTCATTGATGGCGACTTCTGAGGGAGATGGCAGATCTAACGCTTTTTGTGCTACCCGGAGAAAGGATGGATGTACTTCTTTTCGAGGTGGTCTGACTGCTGTTGGAGAGGGATCGGCTTGATGTTTTTCTTCGATGAAATCGTCTTTAATTACTTCTAGCAGGTGTTCTAAACGGGCTGTAATTGTGAATAGTTTGGTCGCTAAAGTTACACCGCCGCTGCTGAGAATTGCTTCTCCTAAAATTAGGCGACTTTTGCAGTCGGCTGGGATGTAGGTGACGCAGGCAAAGATACAGGGGGGAGCTTGTTCTGGCATCGGCTGCTCGATTTGGGCGAGTATTTGTGAGGTTTGGGGATCTCGCAGGTAAATTTGCAGTTGTGCTGAACCGATGAGTTTTTGGAGTTCTAGAAGTTGGGATTCTGGGATGGGAGGTGGTGTTCTTTTGGTTTTTTGAGGTGGTTGGGGAATGTCGATTTTGCCGGAAATGATTAAGGGGCGGCCGAGTTGGGTGATGAAGGTTTCTCGATCGAGAACGAGTTCAAGTTCGAGTTTGGCTGGGGGTTGCGGCGGCTGAGCGGTTTGGGGAAGTGGAAATTGGTAGATTTTGGTCGGCTGTGGTGGAGGTGGAGGTGGGGCTGGGATTTGGGTTGGTGTTCGATCGACTGCTGCTGCTGTTTGTGAGGCTGAGGGGGAAGCGGCGGCTTCGGAGGAGTCGATCGCGGGTAGGGGTTCGGAAGTTTCCGATTCTGCGGGCAATACTTCTAATTGCACGCCGTACTGCCAAGATTTTGCTGGTTCTGATTTGGGATCTGGCAAGCAGGAGAGTTCCCACATTCCCGGTTTGAGACGGGTGTAGGGAATGATCACGACTAATCCTTCGGGGTTTGTGCGGGCGGATCTGCTTTGGACTTTCCGCTGGGGGGCAGTTTCGTCAAAGGATGTATGGACGATCCGAATTTCGATGTCGGTGTTGGGGTGCTGAATGCGCGCCACGACGCGATATTTGCCTTCTAGAATTTCCACGTCGGGGGTTTCTAGGGGCAACCAGGCGCGATCGCCCTCTTTCTGTAGTAAAAATTCTAATTTTTTCATGTTTTGTTTCCCCTTGAAGGTTCCCGCTCGATTTGTCACAGGTTGGTGGTGGTTGGTTGAGCGACAGCTAAAGATATGTAATTACTTTATGTTTTATAGCGTATCATCTGTTTCGATTCAGAGGCTCGATCGGCAGAATCCCTCACCGGAAAGGGCCTTGCCGTTTCCTTAGAAATATCGTTGCGTACAATTATCGCTCTTGGAGAGCGATCGACTTACCAACCCAATCCAAAATCTAAAATCTAAAATCCATTGACGGCGGCCCCACAAGCCGCTACGCTGTGAAATTAAGGTTGCTTTGCTCGAAGAGGAAGCAGCCAGAGTGGCCCGAAAATCTAGTTGCACTCCCTCCGCTTCGCTTCGCCCAAAGCTGTTACCAGCAGCTAAGGACAGCTAACCGCCAAACTGATACGAGCAGTCTGGAGGCTAATCGAGAATAACATTCTCTGTAGCCGCCCTGCTTTGCGTTACCGTGCGGGGCGGCTGGGTTTTTGGGTTTTCCTGACCAGAAAAACCAAAAACTAGGAGACCATAATTATGTCACAGGAATTTTTGCCTGACGATAACTCGTCCGAGCGTCCAAATGACGACTCTGAATCGGAACAGGAAGTCTTGCAGATAACCGTTGTCGGTTCCCACAAAGCCGTGTTAGAAACCATCCACACCTTATACAGGCTGGGCTTTGCAGCAGTCGGCGATTGGAGTCCTCCGCAGCGGGGGCCAAAACCGGGACAAGTTATTAGCGTGCTGATTCGTCGATCCAAAGTCTAGAAATGGGCGGGCCTTCGAGGTGATAAGGATCGCGAATTAAATAATTTACAGAAGTTTGTGGGGTGGGCGGGACGCTCGGCGGCTCTTTCTGGACGGGCGGGACGCCCATCCCACAAGCATAAAAATTGTAAGTTATTTAATTCTCATTCCTAAGCTGTTGATCCGTAGAGTCCCGCGCCGGACTTAGGCTTGGTCTTTGGTCGTGTCAACAATCGCGTTAAACCCGCAGTCCGGCAGGGGTTTAAACCCCTGCCTCAAAGCAAAAGTCCTCTGAAGAGGACTGAAGAACTCATCAGTCCTCTTCAGAGGACTTTCGCTATTAGACAGGGACTTGAGTCCCTGGCGGTCTTTCGGGTGAAGCGCGATCCGGGACGATCGCGATCCGTAGAGTCCCGCGCCGGACACGGCAATACAGTTTCCCTAGAGATTTCCAATTGTAAAACAGACATCTTGCCTGTTTCTACCCACAATTACCAAGGACTGCCGATCGCACTAAAAGCGGCCCAATAATAAGGATGCGATAAATTTTTGCTCTCAAGTTTGGGGATAGACGGCGGCAACGGAGTTTCCCCCCTAGAACTTCGCAGTTGCCCATTTTCTATCGTAACTTTACCTTTAATCGCAGCAATTTGTGCTTGCCTGAGAGCTTCAGCTTTAATGATTGGAGGATTTTGAGGCTTGCTGATTTTTAACTGCTGGTAAAACTCTGTCATCAGCGCCAGAGTCCCCGCATCTGACACGTACCACAAACTGGCGAGGGCAGATTTTGCTCCCGATTGCAACGCTAAGCCGCCAAATCCGAGTTCTGCTTCTTTGTCTCCGGAAGCAGTTCTACAGGCGCTCAATACTAACAGTTCCAGTGGCGGATTGTTCCATTTCAAATCTCTCATTTGAGATAATCTGAGTTGGTTATCCCAAAATTGAATGTAGGAGTTATCTGGGCTTCCGGGGCGGAATTCCGCGTGAGTCGCCAGGTGGATGATGCCGTATCTTTGTTGCAGTCGCTGCGATTGCAAGTTAACGATGGTAAAATCTTCGTTGATAAAGGATTGACCTGGCCACTGTCTGGCGATCGCACTTAATTCTAACGGAACAGCCGGTAGCGGTTCTTTGTTTGCGGTTTCTGAGAAATTTTCTGCTCCCATTGCTAAGACGTGAGAGTTTCTGAGATCCGTATAATTGATGTCTGTCAGCTTGAATGCCGGAATTCGCGACATACTGTATTTTTCGACCAAAAATTGCTGGCCGTCGTGCATTGCTGCTAGGGGTACGGTTCGCAAACCTTCGCCGACGCAGAACAGCAGGGTGTCAATTTTTGCTATTTTTAAGTCGGTTTCTAGCGGTGCAATTATCCATTGATAAAGTTGTTGAGCTGATTCTAGATAGCTGGTAGTATTAATTTGTGCTACTTTGGTGATTTCGCTGGTCAATTCTTGGACTACTGGCACCAGTTTGTCTCTTTTGGCTGAGGGGATGCTCCGGTTAATTGGCGGGCGATCGGGCAATATTAAGATTAGTTCTAGTTGGTCTGTGCGCGGGATGGCGTAAATTAAAGCTGGTTTTTTCTTGGTTTGAACTGCTAGGCGGGAAAGAGTTTTTGATATTGATTCGGCGGTTTTTTCGCGGGCGGTAAAGTTTTGTTCAAAGTATGTTTGATAGTCTTCTTCCCAGTCTTTTTCGATTCTGGTGACGGCTTCGGTGAGGTTTCCGCGATCGAGAATATTTCTCATTTCTGAGCCTTGAAGCCCACCGGGGTCTGGCTTTTGGGCAATTGTAGCGAGGTTCGCGGTGCTCCAGCAGAAAAGTATGGCTGTCAAACAGTAAAAAATAGCTCTTTTGATTTTTTTCTGAGTTGCGTGTTTTTGACGGTGCTGCTGGGATTGGTAGTGCATGATTTTGGGGCGTTTATACCATTTTCGATTTGCGATTAAAGAATTGGGAATGATGGTTAAAATCGAATTTTTTGAAACAATAATAACGGCTTATTTGACTGCTGCACCACTCTGGATAGTAAAAACCGTTGGTTTGGAGTACGATCGCCCTGCTCGGTTGTCGATCGCGCTTCCTGTAAATAATTAACTCTGTTGGCGATCGCGATTATAGCATTCCACACAAACGTCAAACATTTGCGATCGCCCCAACAGCCCGCAACGCCTGATTCCTGGCGCACCAACGACCGCCCCTGGGCCCGGAAATTCGCGAATTATGTAAAGTTTTGTAAATTATGCAGAAGTTTTGCATAAAAATCGCAGATCCCGACAGATAGGCAAATAGAAGGCATTGCAGGGGATATGGCGGCTCCGACAGCGGGCGCACCAGTCGCTCTCGGAGCATTCGCTCAACCCCGGCGGCCTGCATAGCTGGTTGGAGACTATTTTTCTGAGTAACCTTGGAATAAGAGATGCCTACTAAGGATGACATTGACAATCGGCTCAAACAGCTAGCCATAGCTGCCAAAAATCACCAGCCTAAAACTTTAGGGCGACAGAAAGCTGTGACCAGATTAGTGATGGAAATTGAAAAATATAAAATCATTAACTGTCCGCAGAATAAGAATTTTTCCTACGCAATTTATCAGGAAATTTTGCTGGAAGCCAAACAGGAACTGATGTTTCGCATTTCCCGGGAAATTCACAACTACCGACCTGAAAAAGAGGTCAGCCAGTGGGTAAACTTCTTGATAGTTAAATGTTTTCAAGAAACCACCCCTAAAGTTATAGGTAGGAAAGATTTACCAACTGTATACTACGGAGATATGGAACCCGTTTTCAATCAAATGGAAAAGCAGCAGGCAGAACATGAATCTTGTCCAATCGCAGCAGGTCTAATCGAGATGATTGAAGAAGATCCGGGCGATATTTTTCAAAACGAAGTGATGAAAAAGCACGCCCACGTCAACTTTAAATTGTTGCTGGTCAAGAGAGTGATAGAAGATGCAAGTTTGCAGCAAATCTCCGAAGAGTTAGGAGTAAGTATTTCAAGTTTGAGCAGTTTTTACCAGAGGTCTTTGGAGAAATTCACGCCCAGATTCCGAGAATACTTGTAGGACATTCAAAACCCAAAAACAGAGATGGATCATGAATAACACAGAAGTTGATTTAGTTTTGACAATACCGATCGCCCCAGCAGCCTACCGCAGCGCTCAAACCCTTGCACAGCAGCAAAGTGACCGGGGGAAAGCCAAACAGGTTTATCTCAATGCTTTGGCGGTGCACGCAGTCGATTTGTACTTTCAGTGCATGGAAATAGACACTGATTTGGACGCCAGCAATATTTGGAATCCTGCGATCCAGAAATTCATGGATATTGCGGATTTGGATGTCAAAGGTATTGGCAAGCTGGAATGCCGTTGGGTAAGCCCTGGTGAAGAATGTGTATCGATTCCGGCAGAAGTGCGATCGGACAGAATCGGTTATGTTGCTGTAGAGATCGGCCAATCTGTCGAAGAGGTGAAGTTGCTGGGATTTGTCAAAAATGGCGATCGAGAAAAAGTTCTTCTTAGCGAGTTGGAGTCGATCGACAACCTGCTAGAATACTTAGACGAGATCAAGCCTGTAAATCTCAGTCAGTGGTTGCACAATATTGTCGGTAGCGGTTGGCATACAGCCCAAACGCTGTTCGATTCAAAACCAGAATTGCAGTTTGCTTTCCGAAGTCCTCAAGTTGTCGAAAAAAGCGCTTCAGCAGATGTACGCGTACCAGTCAAGCGAGGCAAATTACTCAACTTAGAGTGGGGGAAAGAGCAAGTAGCTTTATTTGTGGAATTGATGACAACCGACGAACCAGATATCGATATTTCGGTAGAGGTTTATCCCACAAACGGTCAAACTAACTTGCCCAACGATTTGCAGTTGATGGTGCTGGATGATGAAGGTGAACCTCTGATGCAAGCTAGAGCAAATAAAACGGAAAATTTGCTCTTTGAGTTAAGCGGAGAACCGGGAGAGCATTTTAGCGTCAAGTTGGCTTTGGGCGATTTCAGCGTGACTGAAAATTTTTTGATCTAATTGTCACTTATCAACAGGGGGTGTGAATTATGGATAAGTTAATTGTTTTGAAATTAGACGGAGATTGCGAAGAAGGTTTTCGCTGCACCATAAAAATTGGGAAAAACAATCAATTTCCCTCTACGGACTTTACGGAAAGTAAAAGATTGCCAGCCAACCCGCAAATAGCCGCTTTTGAAGAAGAACATTGGCTGGAAAAATATCGAGCTATGGGAACAAATTCCCGGCACCACCAGGAAAATTTAGTGCATTTAATTTACCCTTTTTTGCACAAAGATGCCAAAAAAAATACCGCTGTGAAATCGACGGTGGCTAAAGGATTGTCTTTTCGTCGGATAAAACCGAAAAAGATTAACGCAAGAAGTCCTGTGAATGATTGCAAAGAGTCTGGGAAAAAACTTGCGTTGATGCTGAATGATTGGCTGAAGTCTCCTGAGTTTGCTAGGGTAGATAGAATAATTGGGGACAATTTAAATCCAGATGAAGAGGCAAGGGTGCTGATTTGCACAAATGACAAACACTTGCACAAACTGCCTTGGAATCAGTGGGATTTGTTTGAAAGATTTCCGAAAGCCGAACCTTCCCTGAGTAAATTAAACTATGTAACACTGGAAAATCCCGGACAACCTATCCGCAAGTCTAAGGTAAGGATTTTAGCAATTCTGGGAAACAGCGCTGGGATTGATATCACGCAAGATAGGAAAATTTTGGAGAATTTGTCTTCCAATGCTGATGTGAGGTTTCTAGTGGAACCGAAACAGGAAGAAATCAGCGACGAACTTTGGGAGCAATCTTGGGATATTATATTTTTTGCAGGACATGGGGAAACTGAGGAGGATATTGGAAAAATATATATCAATCAAACAGATTTTTTAACAATTAATGAGTTATGGTGCGGCTTGAGGAAAGCGGTAAAAAATGGTTTGCAACTGGCTATTTTTAACTGTTGCGATGGGTTGGGTTTGGCTAGAAATTTAGATGATTTTCAGATGATTCCGCAAATGATTTTAATGCGGGAGTTTGTGCCGGATATTGTGGCTCAAGAATTTTTAAAATGTTTTCTTAAAGAGTTTGTGAATGGCAAGTCTTTGTATGCAGCAGCGGGGGAAGCGCGGCGGCGGTTGGAGACTTGGGAAAAGGAATTTCCTTGTGCTAGTTGGTTGCCTGTAATTTGGCAGCATCCGGCAGCGAAGCCTGCGGTTTGGAACGATTTTTTGCTGGCGCCGGATTTGCCTGCTGTGGCCCCGGATTTGACTTTGCTTCCCACGTCTGGGAAAAGACGACCGGTTGAGGGTTTTTCGCGCTTGAAGTCGGTGATTTTGGCGAGTGCGGGCTGTACCCTGGCTGTGATGGGAACCCGCTCTATGGGGGTTATCGAGGCGCTGGAACTGTCAATGCTCGATCGACTAATGAGCCAGCGCCAACCTGAATTAATCGACAATCGGTTGTTGGTTGTGGAAGTGACAGACAATGATGCCGAGAATTACGGCTATCCTCAAAATGATGCTACTTTAGCAAAGGCGATCGACAATTTGCAGCAGTTTCAACCTGTAGCAATTGGTTTGAATATGCACCGCAATTCGCCAAGGGAGCCAGGACGAAAAAACTTAATTTCTCTGTTTGATAGCAATCCTAATATTATTACTGTATGCAGCTATGGTTCCACCGATAAAAATTACGATCCGCCGCCAGAATTGTCGAAGGCTAAATTAACCAATCAACTGGGTTTTAGCGATTTAACTCCGGATGAATTGCGCCATGAAAAAGGTAGCAGTATTCGCCGTCAATCTCTTTCCTATGAACCAAATCTTTCTACTTTTACTAATAATTGTAAAATTTCTAATAGCTTCAACTTTCTGTTAGCTTTGCGTTTTTTGGAAAATCAAGGAATAAAATCACAGATAAGTGACAATCACGAGTGGCGAATCGCTGATATTACATTTAAAAGATTGGCTATTCGTACAGGAGGTTATCAAGATTTAAAGGCGCTAGTGAGTCAAATATTGCTCAACTACCGCGCCAACCCGAAACCAGCTTTTAAAGTGACACTTCAAGAAGTATTAGAAGGGAAAATAAACTCTGATTTAGTTAAGGGTAAAATTGTCTTAATCGGCCACACTTCGCAAGTTTCGAGGGAGGAATCTGATACTCCTTACGGTAAAATGCCGGGAGTTTGGATTCATGCTCACATGGTTAGTCAAATCCTCAGCGCTGCGATTGATAAAAGGCCGCTATTGTGGGTTTTGCCGCAATTGCAAGGGATACAGTGGGGAGATGCTGTTTTTGTGTGGTTGGTGGCTGTGATGGGCGGGTTGTTGGCTTGGCGGGATCGATCGCTCTTGGTGTTGGCGATCGCTAGCGGTGGTATGATTTTTGTGCTGTACCAAGGTTCTTTGGTAATTTTAACTTTCGGTGGCTGGATGCCTTTGGTTCCGGCGGTTTTGGCTTTAGTTGCGACGGGTGGTATCTTGTTTGTGTACGATCGATCTTAATTAGCCTCGGCGGTTGAAATCTCGGATTTGACGATCGCACAAACGAAGCCTCGGCGGTTGAAACCGCTTCTATACAAGCAAATTCCGAACTCAGAGAAACTGGGAGAGAAGAGGGCTTTTATGTGTAAAATGCCATTGCAGTTAGTTTTGGGTTTAATTTTGGCGATCGATTCTGCGTCAGCGCTGGCAAATCCGGCACATCCAGCTACTGTAGTAGAGAATAATTTGGTCAAAAATCATCGAATTGCGATCGCACAAAACGCCAAACCCCAGAGAAAGCCGGATATAAAAACACCAATCACACCACCAGACAAAAACACGAAACCAGGGGCCGGATCGAAAGTATCAAAAACACCTAACACACCTCCCGATTCTCATACCAAACCTGGTGGACTCGACCCTTCTAAATCATGCAAAAGAACCAATAAGGTAATTGCTCAACCCCTTTAACAAGAAGACAAGATAGACATTAGATAAAGGAATGGAAAAACTCCCCCGACTTAAAACAACTATCGAGCGAGGAAAAAGAAGCCTTGATAGTAGAGCTATGGGAGAAAATCCAAAAACTCAGCGCAATATTAGACACCTACGAACCAAAACCCGAGCCAGAGCCATCTCCCAAAAAAACTAGCAAAAATTCCAGCACTCCACCGTCCAAAGGATTCAAGCCCAACATTTGTACCGACACTCTAGTTGAGCAATTACAACGGCAGCTTATTTTGAGAAATAGCGGGAATTGATTCCCCTGCAATCGCAAATCCCGCCTTGATTTCAACACCCTCGATCGAATCCTGTGGCATATTCTTAAAGATTCCAACCCAAAAATAAATGTAACAATCAATACATTTGAACCTGAAGCAGCGGAAATTCGGGCTTGAGATCGAACTCTCACCCTGCGCGCTTCCCCTGTCTTGATCTCAGGCACCCTGGCCAAGTTTTATGCAAAAGTTGCCGAAACTTTACAAAAGTTGACAGTAAATGGGGGATTCCCTACCGGATAGCTACGATTTGAGAAGGCTTCACGCAGAGATCGCAGGAATATCGGCGTGCAGGGGCGATCGAGGTACTGGGCCAGGACTTACCAGAAAGAATTGGTTGAAAGCCCGCCCGCCCGGGAGAAATTAAAATCAGACTATTCATTAGTCCAATCCTCGGACTTAAGGGTAGAGGTCACCCTCAAGCAGTCAACAGTCAACTGAACCACAGCTTCTGCTTTACGGCGCAATCCCCGGCGTGGATTGGTGTCAACAAGCACGTCAAACGTAGTGCCAGACTGCTGTTTTCGGCATCGAACTGCAAGTTTTGGGGGTGGCTAAACTGCCATTCAACATTGGTGAATTGTTCAAAGCATCAGTCAGATCCGATACATACCCTAAAATGCTCAACCCCTATGCGGCGATTTCAGTGTGGGTAAATTTTTCAATAATTGCTTTTTATGTCCTATGTCTTTAGGTTGTAAATTAAGTTGCATCAAATTTAACTAGCGCTATCACTGGGAGCAAAGTATGGCAAGCCTCGTGGTAGAGTTCGGCTAAGTCGATATTTTGGGTGGCGACAAGTTGGCGGCGGTATATTTCAGTTTTGGATCCCAAAGTAAATAATTTACACTCTTGAAAGTTGGATGGACGGGACGCCCATCCTTTCTGGACGGGCGGGACGCCCATCCCACAAGAACTATCAATAAGTTATTTAATTCTCATTCCTTTGCTGTTGACTTGATTTGCGATCGCACCAACAATTTTCGATCTGATAGGTACTTGTACGGATTACGAAAATAGTGTTAAGGCTACTAATCAAACCAACTTTCTCACTTTTTATACTCATCTTTGTTAATTGTGGCAATGGCCTGTCGCCCGCTAGCCATCGGCGGTTAAAAATTCCAAAATTTATGGTACTTTTTCCAATCGAGCAACTAACTGTGATATATATAACTCAGCTTATCTAATTTATATGTAATAATACTTAATTAGATAAATAATCTTACACTATGCGGTCGATCGCCAATGTTAGCTATCGACAACCCAAACAGAATCGATGCCAAATTAAAAACAACATTTCCAGCTCCCTCAATGAAAATAGCAGCGCGCGGCAGTTAATTGCAGTAAATTCAAGTCAGGGATTGATAAATAGATTGAATTTCCAAATTTACACACGATTTTCATATAAATTGACAAATTTAGCCAAACAAATTAATTCTAAACCGTTAGAATAGCTAACAGTTAGTATTACTGCAATTGCGGTGCAGAGCGAATACCTGTACTGTCTATAAAGCAAATTAGCGATCGAGCGTCCATAATTAAATGCCCGAGTCGCCTATACTTACTTGCACCCCCCTGGGAAAAGTGAACTAAAAACCTAAATAAGTCACTGAAGCACCCTCCGAGCAAGTGCAGGAGCTTCACAGAAAGCCTCTGTTGACGCAAAGGTTTTTTTACTCAAACATGAAATTTGATTTGTATGCTGCACCAACCGAGCATCCCTTTTGCTCACGCCACCTTGCCGAGTACAGCAATGGTGGAGATTTTTCAGGGGGAAGAAAGATGAATTTGGAAAAATCCTCTACAGGAATAACCCCCGATAGCTGCGCTGCGGCAGTAGTGGAAATCATTCCGCTGATTGTGGGGTCGCTTCGAGCCCAAATGCGAAATCAAGGAGAACCCTTTTTATCGATATCTCAGTTTCGCAGTCTTATGTTTCTTTACCGCTATCCAGGTTCTTCTTTATCCAAGTTAGCAGATTATTTGGGGGTAACTCGACCGACTGCTTCTGCAATTTGCGAGCGCTTGGTTCAGGAAAAATTTGTAGACCGCAAAGAACATCCTCAGGAACGGCGAGCGGTGGTGCTGAAACTGACAGAAACTGGTCGTGGGAGGCTCGAAGAAATTCAAGCGCTCACCTGTAGCAATATTTCGCCAATGTTCGAGGATTTGTCTCAGGAGCAGATGGAGAGCGTTTTAGCAGGATTGACGTTACTCAGAGAGGTGTTTGACGGCAAATCTAACAATCAGTAAAACCTCCTCTACATCTATTTATTGTTTAACCTGTTACATATAGGTTGTAGGGTACGTAGTCCGCACCCTACAGCTTTTTTTGACCGAAGAACCAGCCTCCCGTGCCCCTGGCTTTAGACATGATTCGGAAGTCGGCGGCGGTTTCAACCGCCTTTAATATTTATTTACATAATGGATCTAAAGATTTGTTATAATTAGATTGTAAGTAAAAAACCTATCTACGTGTTAAAACTTGTCTTGTATCGGAGAAATCCCGGCGCAGCGCAGCCCCCACTACCATTCATGTAGTAAGCCTGTATAACTGACAAGTAATGGCAGAATGTGAAGCGTACCTATCTGGCAAATGTGATGGATACTGACAAGCAAACACAATTTCAAGTAAGCGCAATTGCAATACCTTTTGTACGGGTAGTTGTTTTGAGCGAATAGAGGTGATTTGATAACGCCTTTGAGAGTTTTCCGATTCATTCAATAATCCCCGTGGCTTTAGCCCTGGGGAGTATCAATTAACACTCTTATACTCGGATCTCCGCCTCGCATCCCCGTTAAGAAGCAGGATGGTTTTATTGTCATCCTAAAAATTAGGTACGTAGTTGGGATGCGAGCCCTCTTCATGTATATCTCGAAAGAGGGCTCTCATCCCAACTACGTACCTTGATTAGGAATAACAATTTAATAACTTAAGCAATGTTTGCTCGTTGCTCGTTACCAGGCTCTGCCTAGTAATGCAGATTCGGAGGCTCTGCTTCCCTTTACCTTGTGGCTTATGGAGATAGAGGATAGTTATTACATAATTTACTTTTTGGCTGAATTTAACAGCTTTGCTAAAACGTTTCGCGTTATTTGCTGAGCTCCGGCATTTAAAACTGGCGATCGCAACTGCGGCGCATTGTAATCGTCTAATCCCCACGCCCACTGCATCGAACCAGTCGCGAATACTTTCGCCCCCGAATCTGCTGTATAAACCGTCATGTCAGCATAGCGAGTCCCTCCCCCGTGAGGGTATGGAGAATGACCGAGCCGAACTATATTTTTCGGGGCATTGCCAAACATTCGATCGACTTCATAACCCAACAGTCCCGGTAACTTGTCGCCCTGTTTTAACTGAGTTTTTTCCAGCAGCCAATCCGGGGCATTTTTATCGATCGCAATATCAGAGTTAACTTGAAATGTCTCGTACATAACACCTATCAAAGCATCTTCTGGACTTCCGATAGAGCGATCTCGCCAGCGAGTTGTTACTAAAGAATTAAGTGCGGGCGATTTATTGTAAGTTGTTGCTATTTGAGTGCTTTCTAGTTGCTCTGTTCCATAGTTAAAGTCCCCACTATTAGCTATTTTTACTATCGAATTAACGGCGCCTAATTCTTTTGGTAATGCGCCCATAGGGTCTAAATCTGCCATTTCTTTATAAGCAACCACAGTTCGGTTTACTTCCCCAGTAATTCGGCTGGGTTCTAGGCGGATCTGCCAATAGCAAATATTGGAACCAAAAAATCCGATGCTGACGCCTTCATCTCTAGCTGCTTCTATATTTTCCCGCATATCTCGCGACCAGTATTCGTCGTGACCTACGGACAAAAATGCTTTGTGAGACAACAGCAACCGGGAGTTAAAATGCGTGTCAATGTTGGTGGCATAGGTAACATCGTAGCCTTCTTTTTCCAGCCACCTGACCATATTGTATTCCCAACCAGCGTTTGAAGTTCTCCTTTTTGGCTGAAAATTTGTCAGAAATTCCCCCGCACCTACGCCGTAAGCTGCTTTGCGGTTGGGACTCATGGCGTAAGGCCGATTAAACGAAACCTTGTAAGCTTGTTTGGCCATGCTGTTCCAGCGGTAAAGGGATTTGTGACCCCAATTGTTGTACGCTTGGAAAGTGGTAACGCTGGATTGAAATAAAATGTCGGATTTGCGATCGTCATCCCGCACTACAAAGATAATATAACTTTGTTTCCCGCTGATACTGGCGGTGAGTTTCGCTAAATAAATGCCGCTCGTCCAGTCCGAAGGGCGATCGGGAATTTGCAAAATATAGGGGTCTTTCCAATCGCATTCTATCAGTCCCGATGCTTCATCTTCTCTCGGCGGAGGCTGTTTGATTCCCTTCCGCACAATTGGGTCATTCATCCGGCGACCGCCGAGTCCATTATACCATCCGGTGCGGAATATTTCTATGCTATAATTCGGTTCTTTAGTGTTAACAAATAACTTAATTTCGCCGCCGAGATTGACGCTGGTCAGAGAGGCGTAACCTTCGATTTCTCGCTTCGTAGCAGGATTTTCTAACTCCCAGTCTGGGGTTCCGGATTTTTGGTTTTCTCGGGCTGTGAGATTGGTGCCGATAGCACTTTTTGCGATATTTGAATAATCTTGAGAATGTGCTGCGCTGTTATACAAAAAAGGGGCGGCTAAGCCAAGTGAGAAAGCTTTCAGAAACTCTCGGCGGCGCAATTTCAACAATAGTTTAACTGTCACTGGTTTAAGTCTATGAATTTTAGGTGATAGATTGTACGGTTGGGTTTGGGTGTAGCGGGCGTAACATTACTTTACAATAGCCCTGGAAACATCATACCTGAGATAGATTAATTTCCGATCGCGCGATCGACTCACTACATCTCAGTAATGTGTCTGAGTATTTCTGCCAGGATCGTGTCTTAGGTCTTATGATGTATGGCTGATAGCATATACCTCATCGCGGAAGAATTTTAGAGACAACCGCCGATTTGAGATGTTTTTGGGTACAAGTCCCCGGAAACATTTGGCAATCGCCTCTAAAATCTAAAACCTGAAATCTAAAATCCGACGACATATTTGTTTGCACCAGCTTTATGAGTGAATCAACCAATCCACCGCTATCTCCACCAGTTTCTCGACGAACCGCCCTCAAATTCCTCGGAGTCGGTGCCGCAGGCGGGCTGCTGGGCTACTCTCGATTGTCCAAGCCCGAACCCGCCGTTTTCGTGCAAGATACTCTTGACTTGCCACGAATGCTGAATAAACCCAAAACCGTTGCAGTTGTCGGTGCAGGCTTAGCAGGGCTCGCCTGTGCTTACGAACTGAGTCAGCGGGGTTTCGCCGTGACGCTGTTGGACAAATCGCCCCAACTCGGCGGTAAAATTGCTAGTTGGCCGATAAAAGTCGGGAACGAAACCTTTATGATGGAACACGGTTTTCACGGTTTTTTCCCCCAATACTACAACCTCAAAAGTGTGGTCAAAGAACTAGAAATTACCGATAACTTTGTATCTTTAGAATCCTACGCCGTTGTGTTTCGAGACGGCAAATACAAACCAGAAGTTTTCCGTCCAAACCATTCAGCTTTCCCCTGGAATATAGTTGATTTGGGGATATCTTCTCCCAACCGGCTCAAGTGGGGAATCAATCTAACAAAACCCGCTCACTGGCAAGTTTTTCGGGAAATCGGCGGTTTTCAAACTCAACAAAGTTTTGCTCGCCTCGACAACATATCAGTTGCCGACTGGGTAAAAGGTGAATTCCCGCGCGGACTTTACGACTTGTATTTTCTGCCTTTTGCCAAGTCCAGCCTCAACGCTCCCGACGAATTGAGCGTGGGGGAATTAATGCAATTCTTCCACTTTTACTTTTTCGGAAATCCCGAAGGTTTGGCCTTCAACGGCACGCGGCAAGATATGGGCACTTCTTTAGTGCAGCCGATTGCCAGATCCATTGAAAGTAAAGGTGGCAAAGTATTGACAGATGTCGCAGTTAGTGGAATTCACTGGCAAAACGGTCAGATTGATTCTTTGACTTATCAGTCGGGAGAAGTGCAAAGTAAAGTACCTTTTTGGGTGAAGCGAAATACGCTATTAACTGACAGCAACTCTACGGAATATTTCGGCGCTGGCGACAGCGTGTTTGCCGCCGCACCTGGAGGAAAAGAGGCAATTTCTCTGAGCTGTACTCACCAAGGCTGCACGGTTCAGAAACAAAATGACGGTCAATTTCACTGTCCTTGTCACGGGGCAGTTTTTGATGCTGATGGGCGAGTTGTGAGCGGGCCTGCTCAACGGGATTTGCCTCGATTTAAAGTAGTGGATAAAAAATCCGATGAGATACAGTTAGCCGCAGCTCCGAATAAGTCGCAACCGCAGAATGTGGCGGAAACATTGAAGGCTGATTATTATGTATTTGCGGCGGATGTTCCGGGGATG
This sequence comes from Microcoleus sp. bin48.metabat.b7b8b9.023, assembly GCF_013299185.1. Classification (GTDB taxonomy): domain Bacteria; phylum Cyanobacteriota; class Cyanobacteriia; order Cyanobacteriales; family Microcoleaceae; genus Microcoleus. The sequence continues at coordinate 72,550 of NZ_JAAFKG010000034.1, forward strand.
CAGCATTTGTTTAGTTTGGCCAGCGGTGAGGTGAATCCGCAGGTGCACAGCCGAATTGAGGAATTGAAAATAGCAGATCCGTTTGCGGTTGGCCGTTTTTGGTTCGATCGCGATTTTCCCTGGGAGCACAGCAATTTCAGTTCGCTCTCGGGCTACAAACTGACTGATAGCATCACACTTTACCATAAAATTCAGGATCAGTTCATCGAGTGGCATCAGAAAACTGGCGGCAGTGTAGTGGAATTGCACGCTTATTGTTACAAGGAGAAGGAATTTCCCAACCAGAAAGTTTTGCTGGCTACTTTTGAGCAAGAATTGTATGAAATTGTACCGGAATTAAAAGCAGCAACTCTGCTGCACCGGGAGTTAGTAAATCAAAATAATTTCTCGGGCTATCCGCCCGGTAGTTATGCGGAAAGGCCGGAGACTTGCTGCGCTGTTCCCAATCTGTTGTTTGCGGGAGATTGGGTAAAAATGCCTTTTCCTTGCGGTTTAATGGAAAGGGCGGTGAGCAGCGGTTTGTTGGCAGCTAATGCTATTTTATACCAGGAGGGTTTGCAGAGGCGATCGCTCTTGACGGTGAATCCCGAAGGCGTGCTGAAAATCTAGGATTTGCAGCGGGGCGGATTTTCAATCGTGTCCGCACGAACAAAAACTGGTTCGTAGTGAGGACTTTAGTCCTCAGGAAAAGAAGGACTAAAGTCCTCACTACGAACCTTAACAAAAACTGTTCGTAGTGAGGACTTTAGTCCGCATCCATAGAAGGACTGAAGTCCTCACTACGAACCTTAACAAAAACTGGTTCGTAGTTAGGACTTTAGTCCTCAGGAAAAGAAGGACTAAAGTCCTCACTACGAACCTTAACAAAAACTGGTTCGTAGTTAGGACTTTAGTCCTCAGGAGAAGAAGGACTAAAGTCCTCACTACGAACCTTAACAAAAACTGTTCGTAGTGAGGACTTTAGTCCGCATCCATAGAAGGACTGAAGTCCTCACTACGAACCTTAACAAAAACTGGTTCGTAGTTAGGACTTTAGTCCTCAGGAAAAGAAGGACTAAAGTCCTCACTACGAACCTTAACAAAAACTGTTCGTAGTGAGGACTTTAGTCCTCAGGAAAAGAAGGACTAAAGTCCTCACTACGAACCTTAACAAAAACTGGTTCGTAGTTAGGACTTTAGTCCTCAGGAGAAGAAGGACTAAAGTCCTCACTACGAACCTTAACAAAAACTGGTTCGTAGTTAGGACTTTAGTCCTCAGGAGAAGAAGGACTAAAGTCCTCACTACGAACCTTAACAAAAACTGTTCGTAGTGAGGACTTTAGTCCGCATCCATAGAAGGACTAAAGTCCTCACTACGAACCTTTTTATTTTATTTCGAGTGAAATTAGCACACAAAACATTGGTTTATGGCTAAAAGAATCTGGTGGCAAAAACCGCAAATCCGCACCGACGAAGAACAGCACTTGCACCGGAAAGTTAGCTGGCTGGAACTGTTTTTTGACCTGGTATTCGTAGTAGTTATTGCCGAATTGTCGCACAATTTGGCGATCGATGTTTCTTGGGCAGGCGCGGGCAAATACACATTGCTATTCTTGCCCGCATGGTGGGTTTGGATCGGTGCAACTTACTATAACGAGCGGTTTGAGACAGAAGGAATTGAAAATCGCTTGTTTACATTTCTCCTAATTTTGTCTGTAGCGGGATTGGCGGTATTTTCCCACCACGGTTTAGGAGAAACCTCTGTGGGTTTTGCCTTATCTTACGTATTTGCGCGATCGATTGTAACTGTTCTCTGGTGGCGGGCAGGCTACCACGAACCGAGTTTCCGCCCGACTGCGAAACGGTTTGTCATGGGTTCTAGTATTTCGATCGCCTTTTTTATCTTATCCGTTTTCGTACCTCCCCCAACACGTTTTATCTTGTGGGTAATTGGGTTATTTATCGATATCAATACCCCGATATTTACCGTCAAACACCAAGCAAAACTGCCCCAATTTAGCAGTTCCAGACTTCCCGAAAGATACGGACTATTTATGATTATCGTTTTGGGGGAAGCCGTAGTCAGCGTAGTTCAAGGATTGGCCGCCAAAGAACACTTTGATTTTGCCGATGCCATCACTGGAATTCTGGGAATGACGCTAACTTTCGGTATCTGGTGGATATACTTTGATTTTGTCGCTCGCAGGCCTCCAAAACCTGCAACTGGTTGGGTATTTACTTGGGGATATTTGCATATGCCGTTGGTAATGTCGGTGACAGCAACGGCGGCGGGAATCAACAATATGATTGCCTCGAAAGCAACAGTGCTCCCTTTGAACGTGCAGTGCTTAATTTGCGGTTCTTTAGCGATTTCTTTGGCTGTGATTGCTCTCCTGGAAACCACTTTGCGCCGAGATGAGGACGAACCCGCTCACCCGATATGGAGTCCTGCCTTAAAGTTAGCTGCGGCGGTTGTGACACTAATTGTAGGTCTTTTCGGAGGATTAGGAGCGATCGCTCTCCTGAGTTTGTTGGTAATATTACTAGCAATTCAGATGAGTTACGGTTTGTGGGTGTGGTTTCGCTGAGGAGAAAAGTCAGAGCTTGGGAAAAAAAACATCCGCGTGGCTTTGGGTGCATCTGCGGGTAAAATGTTGAATGAGTATAAAGCAAGAATAGATGCTGAAGAGTAACTGGAAAATTCCCAATAAATCTGTAACGTTTGATGATTTTGCAACAGAATACGATTTCGCTGCTACCTTGGAAAGCCAGAACGATTTTTTTACTAAAAATCTGTCTTCCAACAAAGGTACAGCATTAGATATTGGCTGCGGTTCTGGCATTCTGGCTTGGGAATTAGCTAAGTATTACGAGCGTGTAGTGGCGGTAGATTTATCAGCAAAAATGCTGGCTATTGCTAGTCAAAAACGCTCAGCCCCCAATATCGAATACATCCAAATGGATGCCAGTCAATTAGCGTTCGATCGCCAATTTGATTTAATAGTTAGTGCCGCCACTTTTCACCACCTACCCAACCTACCCGTCGCCCTCTCAGGCATTAAGAACTTGTTAAACCGCCAGGGTAAAATTGTCTTTTTAGATAATGTCTCGGAAGTCGAAACACCAGCCACCCTCGGCTACATCATAGGTGCAATCAGAAATTTTATTCCCGATTGTTCTAAATACGGATTTCGCGATGCTTCAAGATTGTTGAAATTTAGATTGTCGCCAAGCTGGTTGAAGCATTTAGCGAGCGACAGGTATTTGTCAGAAGGGAGATTTAAAAGAATTTACGGTCGTTGCTTTCCCGGCTGTTATTTTGTAAGATTGGGTTGTTCTATGGGCGTAATTTGGGAAAATTTGTAATGCAAAATAATGCGATCGAATCGGTATCTGCAAGGGTACAAAAAACTCACATCCGCGAGTTGGGCATTAATTTGGAGCAATGGTATGCAGTCGCCCGCAGCACAGAGGTACAGAGTCAGCCCCTAGCTGCGATATTGTGGCATCGGGCGATCGTGCTTTTCCGCGACAGTGCAGGCAAAATCAACGCTTTAGAAGATAGGTGCCCGCACCGACAAGTTAAACTCAGCCACGGCAAAGTTAAAGGCGATTTAATCGAATGCGCCTACCACGGATGGCGTTTAAATGCAAGCGGAGAATGCGCGGAAGTCGATTATTTAGCAGAAAACCAAAAGCTACCTAACTGCAAAATTCGCTCCTATCCAGTCAAGGAGCAAAACGGTTTTATCTGGCTGTTTCCCGGCGACGAAACCCAATCCGAAAAAATAGATTTATTGGATTTGCCCGAGTGGGAAGATCTCAATTATATTGCCACAGTATCAGTCATCGACTGTCAGGCGCACTATTCATTTTTAATTGAAAACTTGATGGATATGTACCACGGACACTTGCACGATGATTGGCAAGCTTGGGCAAATCCAGTATTAGATACTTTGGCAGAAGACGAGCATCAAGTAACAGCTCGCTATCAAGCACAAAGTTATTACAAAATAGATAAAATTTGGTCAATTTCCCAGTTATTTTTTAAGTCTCTGCGCCGACTGCACCCGGAACCGCTTGATGTGAGTTATGTTTACCCGCACTGGGTTTCAACATTGGGAAGCGACTTTAAGATTTACTGCTTGGTTTGCCCGGTAAGCGAGACAGCAACTCGCGCTTATTTAATTCATTTTACCTCATTAAATGCGTTTTGGCGGCTGCACAAATTGCCTGTGTGGTTTCGCAAGTTTATCAAAGATAGTTGTTTTGGTGCTGCTCAAAAGTTATTAGATGGTTTGGTGCGGCAGGATGTATTGATGATTGAGGAAGAACAGCAGGCTTTTTTGCAAAATTCGGAAAGAAAGAGTTACGAATTAAATCGGGCGTTGGGTAGCGTGCAAAAGTTGATGAGAAGTCAGGCAGAAAATGGGTGATTCAGCCGCAGATTGACATCTGCGGCGCGACGAATGGAACCAGCCTGCACAGGCTAAGTTGAGAGTTCTCCTTTCCAAGCTTGAGCATGGTATTCTAGCAACAGGGAAAATTGACTTTCGGGAAGCAATTACCAAGCACACCTAACAGAGGAACCAAGCATGAACCGTGTCAGCATCAAGGGTGAACAACATCCGATTAAAAAAATCTTTAGCGATGACTTTATGTTCACCATTCCCCTCTACCAGCGTCCCTATGCTTGGACAAAGGAGGAAGCTGGGGAACTGCTGGAAGACCTGCTAACATTCTTGGGAGATGGTAACGAGACGATTGATGAACTCAACCCCTACTTTCTAGGCAGCATTGTTTTGATCAAATCGGAGCAGCCAGCCGCTGAAATTGTAGATGGTCAGCAACGTCTAACGACTCTCACCATACTACTAGCTGCTCTCAGGGCATCATTGCCAACAGAACACGCCAATGACTTGACCACTTATCTATACCAAAAAGGCAGCTTAATCGCGAATATCTCTAATCGTTACCGTCTGACTTTGCGCGAGCGAGATGCAGATTTTTTCAAGACATATATTCAAAATGAAGGTGGTATTAACAAGCTCCAAGAATTAAACACTGCTGAGCTGATGGATAGTCAGAAGCTTATTAAAGAAAATGCACATTTATTCTTGCAACGTTTGCAGACTATCGCCGAATCTCACCATATACGTCTTGCCCAGTTTATCATTACCCAGTGCTACTTAGTAGTGGTTTCTACGCCTGACTTTGACTCGGCGTATCGGATATTTTCTGTGTTGAATAACAGGGGATTGGATCTCTCCATAACTGATATCTTGAAAGCCGACATTATCGGAAAAATACCGGAAAGCCAACAAGAAAAATATACTAAAAAGTGGGAAGATACCGAGGAGAATCTGGGACGCGAGTTATTCAAAGATTTGTTTTCTCATATTCGCATGATTAAGGAAAAGAAAAAACTTAGCAAGAGTATCCTTAAAGAGTTTCAAGAAAACATCAATCCTGCGGCTGGGCCTCAGCAATTCATTGATGAAATTTTAGTTCCTTATGCTAAGGCTTTTTCGGACATTTACAACTCAACCTATGAAAGCGAGGCGCGTGCAGAGGAAATTAATCAACTATTTAAATGGTTAAACAAAATTGATAATTTTGACTGGGTACCACCTGCCATTCTCTACCTATCTCGCAACCGTAACCGTCATAACCCCGATAATTTGGTGCGTTTCTTTATAGATTTAGACCGCCTTGCCACAGGTTTAATGATTGTCCGCGCCAATATTAATGAGCGCATAGAACGTTACAGTAGATTGCTTACTGCTATTGAGCAAGAGGAAGATTTATTCAATTCCTATTCACCGCTTCAGTTTACTCCTGAAGAGTCAAACAATATCCTTAGAGTCCTCGATAGTGACCTTTACCTAATGCCAAAAATTCGTCGTTATGTTTTGGTGCGCTTAGATGCTGCTCTGTCAGAAGGCGAAGCATCTTACAACTTCTCGAACATTACTGTCGAGCACGTACTTCCCCAAAATCCAGGTGCTAATAGTGAGTGGATGAAGTGGTTTGCTAATCAGCAAGAGCACGCTCAATATGTACATCGTCTTGGCAACTTAGTTTTACTATCTTGTGCGAAAAACACTCTGGCACAAAATTATGATTTTGATGTGAAAAAACAGAAGTATTTCACCACTAAAACAGGTGTTTCACCCTTTGCACTTACTACTCAAGTGCTGCGGGAACAGGAATGGACGCCAGAAGTAATCGCTCGACGGCAGAAAGAGCAGATTAATGTTCTCAAGAATCTTTGGCGCTTATAGGATAATTGAATTTGATATCAAATTGCTCTAATCTGTCCATCAGCACAAAACCATCTGCGTCCATCTGCGGTCAAAAAAATCTAAATCCCGCAGTACAAACGTTACTTTTTAGCCCGCTGCTGCTGGTAAACGCTGACGACTTTATCCGCATAAGTAGCAGTTGCGCCGCTTTTGCAAGCTGCGGATTCTCCTGTCATCCACCAGCAAGCGGCGCGGCGGATAGCGGTTAATTCATTGTTGCTGCTAGCTTTGTATTCGTCGCGCAGCAAATCGCCGACGATACAGGTAACAATTGTTTTGGCTTTTGTGGTGTCGGCTTCAAATTGTTGCGGTGTTAAATCTTGTTTGGTACAGAATTTTGCCCAACGGGAAATATTATTCGGTAAAACTTGCCACTGACTGTACATTCCGTCATTTGCGGTTTGCGGCGGCGCGGCTTGTCGCAGGGCTTCTACGAGGGCGGAAACTTGGGCGTCGGTGACTGCGGCTGCGGCTGGAAGTGTTTGCAATCCGAGACTAATTATCAAGCTGCCGAATAGTAGATTGGTTTGTGCGATCGCTCTTAAGTTCATTCACAATTCCCTGTTTTAATCAAAGTTTCTTTCCTGCACAAGGTTTACCTAAAAGGCGATCGAATGCCTCTGTCTTAAGTATGATTTGCTTGGGGAAGGCGGTGGCGATCGCGTTTATGATAGAAATTGGCCAAGAATTAAGATAAAATTATGGAAGTACAACCCAGGGAAATTACAAGTTACGGTACATCAGATGGCAAATTTCCTTTCGACGAGTGGCTTGATTCCGTGCGCGATCGGAATATCAAAGCTAGAATCAAGTCTAGGCTTGACCGAGTTCAACAAGGCAATCTCGGAGATGTCAAGTCAGTAGGAGAAGGAGTTTTTGAACTCAGAATTAATTATGGGCCGGGCTACCGCGTCTACTTCGGACAAGTTGGGTTGACAATTGTAGTCATCCTAGTAGCCGGAGATAAAAGCACTCAAGAACAAGACATTCGACAAGCTATAGTATACTGGGAAGATTATGAAAAACGTGAAAGCACCGACAAGTCATAGCTACCGCGAGTACCTAATTGAATCTCTCAAAGAGCCGGAAGAAGCTGCTGCCTATATCTGGGCTATTTTGGAAGAAAAAGACCCTGAACCCGCACTCCTGAGAAATGCCATCAGAAATGTGATTGAGGCTAGAATCAGGATGAATGCTCTTTCGGAGTCAGCAAAAGAACTTCACGAAAAACTCGATCGGATGCTGACTGAAAGTGGCGGTTCGGAAATTTACAGTTTGGTAGAATTGCTCGAAGCGTTGGGATTTAAACTAGAAATTACGATCGCAAATATTGAGTTGCCGGCCGAGTCGGAATCAACGACTTTTGTAGAATCAGAATTATGCCCGGAACCAGCAAATTTATAGCAGATTGCAGCTTCATTTCCATCGAAGTAAAGGTTAATGTAGGTTATCTGTTGTGTGGGGCGGGTTTATATAAATTGTTTGCGGGTATTAAATATTATTGGTGAACCCGCCCCTACGTATCCATTACAAAATCTAACAGTCGGTGAGCCATTTCTAGCTTGCTGCAAAGTGCGATTTCTACTTGTTTGCCGGCGGCATTAATTAATATTGCTTGATTGGTATTGCTGCCGAAACCTGCACCTATTTGATCGATCGGGTTTGCGGCAATTACATCCAGCTTCTTAGCCCGCAATTTCTCCACCGCAGGCTTGACAATATCTCCAGTTTGTGCTGCAAAGCCGATGAGTTTTTGGTGCGGCTGCTTCAAGTTCCCCAACTCTGCCACAATATCGGCTACGGGTGCTAACGGTAAAGAATTGGGGAGCGATCGCTTTGGCAATTTCTCATTACTGCGATCGACTGGTTTGACATCCGCAACCGCCGCCGCCATCACCGTCAAATCGGCATCGTGAAAGCATTCTAGCATCGCCTGCCGCATTTCTTCGGCGCTGGTAACTGCGATCGCCCGTACACCAGACAGCGGCAATTCCCCAGTTATGCTGTGTACCAGCGTCACAGCCGCGCCACGATGCAGTGCAGCTTGCGCCAAAGCAATCCCCATTTTGCCGGTGGAAGGATTGCCGATAAACCGCACCGGATCGAGGTGTTCTCGGGTTCCTCCCGCGCTGATTAACACCCGCTTACCGGCTAAATCTCGATCGCCCTTAGCATACAACAGCGACTCAATATGAGGCAAAATCTCATGAGGTTCAGCCATTCTACCGACACCCGCGCGATCGCACGCCAGCATTCCCGCCCCCGGATTCGCCGCATGATAGCGCCGATAACTCAACACTTCCCGCCAATTCCGCTGCACCGCAGGCTGTTCCCACATATCAGTATTCATCGCCGGCGCCAGCAAAATTGGGCAAGTAGAAGCTAAAACAGTATTAGTCAGCAAATTATCAGCAAAACCCCCCGCCAGCTTAGCCAAAGTATTAGCAGTCAGGGGAGCGATCGCAAAAACTTCCGCCCATTCTCCCAGTTGAATGTGCAGCGGGCGGCCGTGATTTGCTTGCCAAAAATCCTTGTCAGTAAAAGCAGGATGGCGGGAAAGAGTAGCAAAAGTCAAAGGCGTGACAAACTCCCCGGCTGCATCAGTCAGAATCACTTTAACTTCAGATCCAGCTTTTGCTAAAGTTGAAACTACTTCACAAACTTTGTAAGCCGCAATCCCGCCACTAACGCCGATTAAAATTCGTCTACCTTTCACCATAGGATTTTATATTTTAGATAAAATACGACTTACTTATAATATTATTTGGATTTAAGATTGGTTAGTAGTGAGGACTTTAGTCCGCATCCATGAAGGACTAAAGTCCTCACTACAAACCTGATAAGATTGGTTAGTAGTGAGGACTTTAGTCCGCATCCATGAAGGACTAAAGTCCTCACTACAAACCTGATAAGATTGGTTAGTAGTGAGGACTTTAGTCCGCATCCATGAAGGACTAAAGTCCTCACTACAAACCTGATAAGATTGGTTAGTAGTGAGGACTTTAGTCCGCATCCATGAAAGGACTAAAGTCCTCACTACAAACCTGATAAGATTGGTTAGTAGTGAGGACTTTAGTCCGCATCCATGAAGGACTAAAGTCCTCACTACAAACCTTGTTTCATATTCTCATAAAAAAGAATCAAGAAAGAAGTTGAGATGAAAAAAGACAAAAATCCATAACTCATCTGTTCAATCCGCAACAAAATATGCTGCTAACTTCTTCCTCAATTCCGTCGAAACTTTGAGCTAGATTTTTAAGCCTATGCTTCGTCGTAGGCTTCCATATCCAGAAGGTGGAGATAGGGTTCAACCATCTCCGGCCGCTGAAAGGCAAGCGATCGCAACAAATGCCAATCATTCAATCCCTCAAAAGGATCTGTATAATCGTCAACTTCCAAACGGACAGCCAATTCTGCCACGTCCTCAGAAGTAAGTACAGCAATATCGCGCGATGCTTTGGTTAAAGTTTTCATTTTTTTCCCCTGCCCGAGACTTCCGCCATACTATATCCTAAGCCTTTAATCAGATTTAGACACAGTTTCTACAACAAAACTTCGCATTACATCTACAACTTCCGGGATAATCTCGTGTCCCATGTTAAATTCTCGATACTGCACCGGTGCTCCCCAAGCAGTCAAACTCTCGCGCGATCGCACCGCCGCACTAACGGGCACAATAGTATCTTGAGTACCGTGCACGATCGAAACAGGTGGCAAAGCAATCCCAGCAACTGGTGAAATCGACGAATGCAAATAACCGCTCAAACAAATTAAACCCGCTAGGGGCAAAGTCAAGCCCACATCCAGAGTCATCGCCCCGCCTTGAGAAAAGCCACCTAAAATCGTGCGAGACAAAGGCACGCCCGTGCTGCTTTCCAAAGACAGCAATAATTCCTTCAGCAATTCCCTGCTTTCTACCAATCCCTCAGCATCTTTGTTTGCTAGGTCATACCACATTTTGCCACCCATTACCTGAGGATGGGGAAACGGGGCGTCGGGAAACACAAACTGATAATCCGGCAAATTGAACGCCGGTGCTAACGCAGTCAAATCCCGAGCATTAGCACCCCATCCGTGCAAAGCGACAATTAAAGCGACTGGTTTGCGATCGGTGGTTGGCGGAATGCTAATAAATTGTAAAGACATCGTAATTAGTAATTGGTAATCAGACCTTACTACAATGATAAATTGTCGCGGCGCGTAAAATCCCAGATATTTGTTTTCGGTAATATTTAAATGTAAATTAGGATGTGCTTGCTAATAATATCGTTTCCGGTTGCATCGGTATTGTTTAAACTGTCAACTGTCAATTAAGGATCGCAAATTAAATAATTTATACATATTTGTGGGATGGGCGTCCCGCCCGTCTAGAAAGAACGGGTTCTCCCGCCCATCCCACAATAACAATAAAAATTGGGCGTTGCTGAGTTAGAGTATGAATAGGAGGAATAATTTATGCAATGCCCTGAATGTAAATCAACCCATATCCGTAAAAACGGCAAGAAGAAAGGAAAACAAAATCACATTTGTGTCCAATGCAGTC
>NZ_JAAFKG010000035.1 GCF_013299185.1 Microcoleus sp. bin48.metabat.b7b8b9.023
CGCAAGACTCTTTGTTATTCTAAATGTGAGGAAATGCTCAAGCATTCTATTAAATTATTAATACATTACTTGAAGTTTGACGATATTCCCATTCCTGGAGCATTCATACCTTGATTCAGCAACGCCCAAATATTGTCGATGTGCATTATATATATCGGTGAACTCGCCCCTACAGCATCCGCGCATACATAAACCCGCAATGACAACTGACATGGCCCGCACGGGGTCACCGCCCCTACATACCGTCAAATATCAACGCTAATTTACAGATAATTGTTTTCCTGAATCTTGGGTTGGGGAGGGCGAGTTTACAAATATTGTCGGCGTGAATTATATATATGCGTGAACTCGCCCCTACAGCATCGGCGCATACATAAATTCACAATGACAACCGACAACGGACAACCAACAACTGATTAATTAAGATTCTTCGTCCAAGTGTTCGGCGACTGCTTGGTAAAGTTCTAAAACGTGTCGATCGAGTAAACTATAAAAAACTTGTCTCCCAACTTTGTGGTACCTTACCAACCGCATCGCTCGCAACGCCCGCAATTGGTGCGATACAGCCGATTCGCTCATGCTCAAAGCCGCCGCCAAGTCGCACACGCACAATTCTTGATTTGCTAACACAGACAGCAGCCGCAGCCGGTTCGCATCTCCCAAAAGACTGAAAAACTCTGCCATCCGTTGGGCTTTTGCTGTCTTCAGCACTTGTGTTTGGATGTGTCCAACCCGTGAACTTTCAACTGCGTGCGATCGCCCGCAGGTTGGTGTATCGTTTTCTTGGTCAGGCTGACTTATCGCTCCGTTAACAGCAGACTTCGGTGACATCTTTTCCCGGCTGATTTTAATTCTCATTTTCATATTAGCGCGATCGGTCAACCTTTTGTTACAAAACTTTTACCAGAAACAATTAGTTGAAAGCCCCAAACCGGAGCGGGAGAAATGAAAATCAGACTTTTCATTATTCCAATCCTCGGACTTAAAGGTAGAGGTCGCCCTCCTTCGGTCAACTGTCAACTGTCAACTGTCAACTGTCAACTGTTGAAATCTCCTTGACATATACCTGAATATATGTTCATATATAAAGTAGAGCGAAACACACCAGGAGAATGTAAAATGACCACAGTCACCCAAATGAAATGCGCCTGTCCTTCTTGTTTGTGCGTTGTCAGCCTCAGTGAAGCGATCGCAAAAGACGGAAAATCCTACTGTTCGACTGCTTGCGCTGACGGGCACCCCAACGGTAGCGGCTGCGGCCACACCGGCTGCGAGTGCAGCAAATAAATATTCCGCTTCCGAAAAGGTTAAGGAACCTCTGTAAAAATATATATAAGGGGAGATGCGAACAGCGCATTTCCCAATTTTTGTGTTTTTAGGTTAAATTAAGGTTAAAATAAGGGTAATCAAAGATTAAAAGTGGTTTAATCGACTAAGTACACAGGGAAAAAGCACAATTGTTACGTTGGGAATACAATAAAAGCAAGTTAGGGTCGCAATACTAAGTGCAAAGACTGCTATTAATAGCAGAGATCAAACCAAAAGTTGAATTAGGAGGGGGCAATGAAAGACCGGGAAGATTTTTTACATCCTCGCAGTCGCTACTACGGTGATTTCACACCTGAAAACTTGGCATTTAATGCCAACTTGCAGGAATTTGCTCAGAAAATAACTTATATTTGCTCTCTGGAAACTGGGGGTAAAATTAGCGCCGAGAAAGCCTATAAAGATATTAAGGCGCTTTGGAAAGATTTAAAATCCTCTAAGAAGCAATTGGGAATTGGGCAAAACCCCCCCAGTACCGATGACGGCAATTCGCCTTATTGATAGAGTCTAATAAGGTTTGTAGTGAGGACTTTAGTCCTCTGATTGATGCGGACTAAAGTCCTCACTACAAACCAAATTGCGCGCACTACGGAAAGGGTGTACAATTGCCGCCGAGGCCGGAGGTAATTGCACAAGTATTGGTTTTTAGCATTCCTTCATAGGTATCAGCACCGGTGCCTGAACCACCTAACTCGTCGCTGTAAAGTTCTTTGTCGGAAATGTTGACATTTGCTTCCCTCGCTACAGTCTGCATTAACTTCGGATTGGTTGTGGTTTCTACAAAAATTGTTGGCACTCCTGCTGTCTTAATTTGTGATGATAATTCGGCAATTCTGGCGGCTGTCGGCTGTTCTTCTGTGGTTACTCCCTGCAAAGCTCCAGCTACCTCCAAACCGTAAGCATCGGCATAGTAACTCAGAGCATCGTGAGTGGTTACTAACTTGCGTTTATCCGCCGGAATTGTCGCGATTTGAGCCTTAATCCAAACATCTAGTTTTTGGAAATCACCTGTTAATTTAGCGGCATTGCTGGTATAAAGTTCGGCATTGTTGGGAGCAATCTTTTTCAATTCATCGCGAATAGTTTCTACCATGCGGATGCCATTTTGAGCATTGTGCCAAACGTGAGGATCGGGAACTTTTTCGCCTTCTGCGTGGGGTTTGTTTTCCGCTTTTTCTTCGTGTTCGTGTTCGTGTTCGCCCATCAGCGGTTTGGGAACGGCGAGTTCGTGTACGGCTATTTTGGGTGCGGCATTGGCACTGGATTTAATTAGTTTAATGATGCTGGGTTCGTGGTCGTAGCCGGCGTATAAAATCAGATTTGCTGTTTCAATGGCTTTGCTGTCTTCTGGTTTGGTTTGGTAGGCGTGGGGATCTTCTCCGGGCTTGATGAGACAGGTGGTGTCGATCGAACTTTCGGCAATTTTTCTAGTTATGTCGCAGATGACACCAGTCGTAGCTACCACTTTTGGCAAATTGGTGGCGGGAGTGGCTTGAGTTTGAGTGGTGGCTGGACTCTGGGGCGCCGACTTGCTGGTTTCGGAACCCGAAGAACACCCAACCAGTCCGCAGGCGATCGCCAAAACCGCCACACTGCACAATCTGCTGCTTTTTTCCGTCAAGTTTTTTAACATTTCACCTTTGGAACGATAATCGTTATTACTTTTAGAGTTATCCTATTCTAGTAGGCACGAACAAGAATCGTTCTCAAAATCTGGAATTATGTTAGAAGTGCAAGACTTGGCTGTAAATTATCGAGGAATTTCGGCCCTCAACGGCGTGAATTTTCAGTTAGATCCGGGACAGTTAACTGGTGTGTTCGGCCCCAACGGCGCGGGGAAAAGCACCATGGTGAAGGCGATGCTGGGATTGATTCCGGCGTGTCGGGGTTTGGTAAAATATCAGGGGCGGTTGTTGAAGGAACAATTGCGACGGGTGGCTTACGTGCCGCAGCGATCGCAAATTGACTGGGACTATCCAATTACAGTGCACAATGCGGTGATGATGGCGCGGACTGTCCAGACTGGTTGGTTTCGCACTCCCTCGAAGCAATCGCAGGAATTGGTGAAAGCGGCTTTGTTGCGGGTGGGAATGTGGGATTTGCGCGATCGGCAAATTGGCGAACTCTCCGGGGGACAGCAGCAGCGCATATTTTTAGCAAGATCGATCGCCCAACAAGCCGACTTATTCTTCTTCGACGAGCCCTTTAGTGCGATCGACAAAGCCACAGAAGAGATTATCTTCGATATTTTCGCCGAACTCAAAGCCGAAAACAAAACATTGCTAGTAATCAGCCACGATTTAGGCGAAACCTTAAAACAATACGATAATTTATTATTGCTCAACAAGCAGTTAATCGCCACTGGTTCCTGCCGGGAAGTGCTGACTGCTGCCAATATTCAAAAAGCCTATGGATACGATTTAAGCTTAGTTTCCGCCTAAGCAAAATGAGATTATTTTAATTTTCAGGTGTGCAGAATTTTTAAATTTCATCTTCAGTCCGCGGAGGCGGACTTTGTTTGTGTAGGCGCGGTTTCAACCGCCGACTGTTATCTGTTATCAAGGAAATTTAATGTTAAACATACTAATCGATCCGCTTAAATTCGAGTTCATGCGAAATGCGATCGCCGTCGGCATATTGCTAGGAATTGTCTGTGCAGTAGTTGGCTCATACTTAATTGTACAGCAAATGGGAATGATGGTAGACATGATTGCCCATTCAGTATTAGCAGGACTGCCGGTGGCATTTTCTTTAGGTTTCAATATTTCCATCGGCGCATTTATCTCAGGAATCATTAGCGCGATAATTATGGCGTGGATTCAATCGCAATCCCGGATTAAAATAGATGCAGTTATGGCATTAATTTTATCGACATTTTTAGCAATTAGCGTCACCTTAATTAGCGTGTTGCGGACAACAAAACTAGACTTAGACGGGTTTTTGTTTGGGAATATATTGTCAGTTGCGCCGTCTGACGTACAGCAGACTTTTACGATAACTGTAATTATTTTAGTCGCAGTTAAAATCTTTTACAAAGAACTACTATTCTATACCTTCGACCCGCTAGGAGCACAGGCGTCCGGTTTGCCTGTAAACTGGATTTACTTGGGGATGATTTCGGCGATTACGCTGACGGTGGTGGCGAGTTTGCAAACGGTGGGCGCACTATTAGTAATTTCGCTGTTAATCGGGCCGGGAATTACGGCGTATTTGTTAGTAAAAGAGTTACATTTAATGATGGGAGTCGGCGCAATTATTGGAATTACAGCTAGTCTGACTGGAATGTATCTTAGCTATTATTTTAATATGCCATCTGGTGCGGCAATTGTATTAGTTGTTTTTGGATTATTTTTAGTAGCTTTGCTGTTCAGTCCCAGTCAAGGAATTTTGACGAGAAAGAGAGGAGAATAGTCCGATGAAAGGTACGTAGTTGGGCTTTAGCCCTCTTTGGATATATGCCTAAAAAGCGCTGAAGCGCAACTACGTACCTATTTTTGAAAGAGACGAGATAAGGTACGTTGTTGGGCTTTAGCCCTCTTTAATATATATGTGTAAAGAGCGCTGAAGCGCAACTACCTACCTATTTCTATGTTTGATGTACTTATTGACACCAATCCTTTTTAACCCGTCGTACAAATAACGGTTTTTTGATGCTTACTTAGCTTGACAATAGGTTTCGTAAACACCATCAAGCAGTAAATTAAGAGCAAAAGTTGCTTTCTCAGCAGCTAATAGCGCTTCTTGTTGTGCTTCTTCAGTTTCACAAAGCTGTAACAAAGCTTCGCGGGTGGCTTCCGAGTGGAACTCATCGGCTTTTTCGTGAACTTGGAAGAAAGACAAAGCAGCTTGTGAATCGATGCCGTAAAATTCCTTTAAACCAGCGATTTTGGTTGTAGAAACTTCGGGGATTTGTGCTTCGTAAGCGTAGAGGGCGGCTAAACCTTTGGCGGGAGATTCGCTGCGCGCTAAGTCTTTGAGAATGCGGACAGATTCGGTGGTTTTTTCTAAATATTCGCGATCGAGAACTGCATTTCTTTCTAAACCCAAACCTTCGGCGAAGCGCAGCCACAGTTCGGGGTGATTTGCGGCGCCTCTTTCTTCTTCAATGAGGTTTTCGAGGAGCATTTGACGAATTTTGATGTCGTCACAGGCGGCGTGGGTAGCGCTGACGTAGGTGGGGAAGTTATGAACTTGCAGGTAGTATTCTTGTGCGTACTCTTGCAACATTGCGATGTCGAGTTTGCCTTCGTTCCACATTTGGTAGAACGGATGTTTCAGCAGGTGGTTTTTGTCGAGAATGCTGTTGAGTTGTTCGAGAAATTGCTGTTGAGTCATAATTGTCGATCGCCCTTAGGGATTGTGCAGCCACTAAAATGTTATTGCAATCTGGGATTTTGTCAATACCAAGTTTTCAATTGTTTATGTTTTTGCTACACTGGGGCGATCGCCCGTTATGCCAGCTTAGCGCCGCCCGAACCCTTTGCCGCGCATAGACTTTGACCAAACCAGCAATTCCCCGCCACTACCGCCGGCTGCGAGAAATTGACCCTCGGGATGCCATGCAAGACAGGAAAAACCGCCCTCTGCACCTTCGAGAACTTGCAGCAATTGTTCTGCTTCATCCCACAAACAAACTTGACCGTCTGCGGCAGCGGAAGCTAATAAAAATGTGGTAGGTTGAAAGGCGATCGCATTTACAACTTTTTCATGAACCTCTAGGGCCCAACCTTCCCAACCGACACTTTCATCAGCATCTCTTTCCCAGACGGAAATGCCTCTTGAACTCGAAGCAGCCAACAAAGGTGCACCCAAAGAATTAGTTTTATCCGACCAAGCCAACTCGCGAACTTTCCCCGGAAAACCCTGCATTACCCACGGTTGAAAACTGCCCCACTCATTAACAATTAGGGTATTGTCCATATTGCCACAAGCTAAATACTGCCCTTGTGGCGACCAAGCAATTGCACCTGTTACAGACGGTACTGATAAAATTTCCGGGTCTTCGTCCCAATCTTCGCCACTCCAAACTTTAACACCTTGATAGCCGCTAACTGCCAGATATTGAACAAGAGGATGCCATGCTAAATCGAGGATAGATGACGAGTCGAAATTCAGCGTGACTTCCACAACATTATCATCAGCATTCCAGATTTGAACGCAGCGGCCCATGCTAAAAGCTAACTGATTGCAGTGCGGACTCCAAGCTAACTTATCAACCCAGACGCGCCGATTGTCCAAATCAGCAATTAATTCCCCAGAATTAACGCGCCAAATTCGCACCCGTCCATCTTGTCCACCCGCAGCTAGGAATTGACTGTCGGCAGAAAAAGACAAACAATCGACTGATTTCCCTGTAGCAGTTTGCAGCGGTTGTAAGGATAATTGATTAATTTCGCCTGCTGTCGCCAGCATCACTTCGCCCGCAGCGGAACAAACCGCTAAAGTTTTGCCGTCTCGCGACCAAGTAACAGCAGTTACATAGTCAGATAGCATTGCTTTCGCGTGAAATTCCAGGGCTGGTTCGCTACTTTTTAAACTAGACACCGGCGGAAATCCTCTCGCAATTGAGTTTCGTTTAAGTTGCGACCAATGAATACGAGCTCGTTTTTCGGAGTTTCCGTGGCTTTCCAAAGTCTATCGGGCTGGCCATCAAATATCATGTGCACTCCTTGAAAAACAAATCGCTCGTTTTTTCCCGCTATATTTAAAATGCCTTTTGTGCGAAAGATATTCGGGCCTTGAGTTCGCAGCAATTCCTCAATCCAATCGCTGAATTTATTACCATCAATCGCACCGGGTTCGACTATTGCTACGGAAGTTACTGTTGCGTCGTGTTCGTGTTCGTGTTCGCCCAAAAAGTCGGGTTCGATTTCTAAGGCGCGGTTCAAATCAAATGCTTTAACGCCCAACAAAGCATCCATGTCTACTTCAGCGTTGCGGGTGCGGTGGATTTTTGCCATTGCATTCATGGCGCGAATTCGCTTTTCTAATTCTGCCAACTCTTCGGCTGTGACCAAATCTGTTTTGTTGAGCAAAACTACGTCAGCAAAGGCAATTTGTTCTTGAACTTCTTCGGCATCCCAATGTTGCCATACGTGCTTGGCGTCAACGACAGTAACTACTGCATCTAGCAGCAATTGATCCCGCATATCTTCGTCTACAAAGAATGTCTGAATTACGGGTGCGGGGTCGGCTAAACCTGTCGTTTCGATGACTATGTGGTCAAATTTTTGGCGCCGCTTCATTAAGTTGCCGATAATCCGAATTAAGTCGCCTCGGACTGTACAGCAAATGCAGCCGTTGTTCATCTCAAAAATTTCTTCGTCGGCATCAATTATTAGTTGGTTGTCGATGCCTACTTCACCGAATTCGTTGACGATGACTGCAACTTTTTTGCCGTGCTCCTGTGTTAAAATGTGGTTAAGTAGCGTAGTTTTGCCTGCACCGAGATAGCCTGTGAGAACGGTCACGGGAACTGATTCGATCGCTCCAGCAGCAACCATATTTTACCTCTAGTTTTGTAGAATGATAACCATTGTCACTATTTTACACCAGACTGGCTGGTAGCAGCCACAATATTAAATAATATTAATAAATTGTTCGCGAGAGCCTGGACTTTAGTCCGCATCCATAGAAGAAGGACTAAAGTCCTGACTACGAACCTTGACAAATTGTAGGTTCGTAGTGAGGACTTTAGTCCGCATCCATAGAAGAAGGACTAAAGTCCTGACTACGAACCTTGACAGATTGTAGGTTCGTAGTGAGGACTTTAGTCCGCATCCATAGAAGAAGGACTAAAGTCCTGACTACGAACCTTGACAGATTGTAGGTTCGTAGTGAGGAATGCAAGTCCGCATCCATAGAAGAAGGACTAAAGTCCTGACTACGAACCTTGACAGATTGTAGGTTCGTAGTGAGGAATGCAAGTCCGCATCCATAGAAGAAGGACTAAAGTCCTGACTACGAACCTTGACAGATTGTAGGTTCGTAGTGAGGAATGCAAGTCCGCATCCATAGAAGAAGGACTAAAGTCCTGACTACGAACCTTGACAGATTGTAGGTTCGTAGTGAGGAATGCAAGTCCGCATCCATAGAAGAAGGACTAAAGTCCTGACTACGAACCTTGACAGATTGTAGGTTCGTAGTGAGGAATGCAAGTCCGCATCCATAGAAGAAGGACTAAAGTCCTGACTACGAACCTTGACAGATTGTAGGTTCGTAGTGAGGAATGCAAGTCCGCATCCATAGAAGAAGGACTAAAGTCCTGACTACGAACCTTGACAGATTGTAGGTTCGTAGTGAGGAATGCAAGTCCGCATCCATAGAAGAAGGACTAAAGTCCTGACTACGAACCTTGACAGATTGTAGGTTCGTAGTGAGGAATGCAAGTCCGCATCCATAGAAGAAGGACTAAAGTCCTGACTACGAACCTTGACAGATTGTAGGTTCGTAGTGAGGAATGCAAGTCCGCATCCATAGAAGAAGGACTAAAGTCCTGACTACGAACCTTTATAGGTATGACCGATGACTCAAGAGAATTAACTGCCAATTATAGCTGCAATTCGATCGCGCTCCAACTCTTTGCCAATCAGCACCAGTTTGGTTTGACGGAGTTCGGAAGGTTGCCAAGGGCGATCGTAAAAATATTCTATGCGATCGCCCACACCTTGCAACACCATCCGCATCGGTTTCTTGGGAACCGCTACAAACCCCTTAATCCGATAGATTTCTTCTTGCTGCATCAAGGCTTGCAGCTTTTTCACCAAGGCTTCTGGTTCAAATTCGCGATCGGCAATAAAGAAAGTCGAGTTAATATCATCATCGTGCTCGTGTTCCTCTTCCGTGTCGTGGTGACTCGGGCGAGACTCCAAATCATCCTCAACTGCTGCATTAAATCCCAACAGCACATCGGGGTTTATTTCGCCAGCCTTGCAAGGCACAATTTTCACACTCGGGCGTAACTCTTGCTGCAACCAGGTTTGAACTTTCTGGTGAGTTTCCGCATTTACGCGATCGACCTTCGTCAACAGTACCATATCGGCACAGGCCAACTGATCTTCAAACAATTCCTCGATCGGCGTTTCGTGATCCAAACTAGAATCAGCCTCTCGCTGCGCCATCAAAGCATCGATATCGCCGACAAAAGTACCGCTAGCAACAGCCTCGCAATCAACAACCGCAACCACACCGTCAACTGTAGCGCCCGTGCGAATTTCCGGCCAGCGAAAAGCTTGAATCAAAGGCTTAGGAAGTGCCAAGCCGGAAGTCTCGATTAAGATACAATCAATTTGGTCTTTGCGCTTCAACAATTCCTGCATAGTCGGCAAGAATTCCTCTTGCACGGTACAGCAAAGACAACCATTAGTTAATTCGACAATATTGCTGGTTACAGTTTCTTCTTCATCGCAAACTTGGCAATCGCGCAGCAGTTCTCCATCAATTCCGATTTCGCCAAATTCGTTAACTAAAACAGCAATGCGGCGGCCTTGATTGTTTTGCAATAAATGGCGAATTAGGGTGGTTTTGCCGCTACCGAGAAAACCAGTGATTACTGTAACAGGAATCTTGTGCATTATTAATTACCAATTGAGTGTTTAGAGTATGACACTTTATAGAAAGACAAGAGTGAAAATAAGTCAGGAGTTAGCATTCAATCAACTCTTAGCAAACCTTTTTATTATATAATAAAATTATTTTGCACCAGGTTTATTGAATAAAGGTACGTAGTTGCGCTTCAGCGCTCTTTGATCTAGAGCGCCCAAGCGCAACTACGTACCTTAGGAATGGCAATTTAATAACTTAAGCAATCTCGAACTTTCAATCCTTGCCTGCAAAGCTAGCGGGCGTAAAGATGCTGAAATTATTGAATTTTCATTCCTTAGAGTATTGACTCTATTTCCGCCATCTATCAAATTGGTCTTCGGAACAGCCATTAATAAATTGATTGTTCACCCAACCGTCAAGGATTGTAAAAGTTTCATTAGGAGCATTCCCAGAAGTTCGGGCGGCAATTTTCACCCAATTACCTTGTCTGCTAACAGCCCGAACTCCGTCTCCTCTTTTGAGTTTAGCTACAACCGGGTACTTATTGCCGGGGCCTTTGCGAATATTAACCGGGCCGCCTTCACCTGTAATAAACGAGCATTGAGTTTGCTTTTTTAAAGCTTCTACTTTTTCCGGCGAAAGACTTTGCTCTTTACCGAAAACTGGAAAGCTGTAAAGCGAAAAACTAAAACTTGCAAAGGCGGCTGCAATGAAAAAGGCTTTTGATTGACTAAAACTCAACATTTATTTAATCTCCTTGGGTGGGAAGGACTGAAGTCCTTACTACGAACTGTTATTTTACCGAAGCAAACCATTCGGTAATACCTTGGGCAATGGCAGAAGCTAACTTCTTCTGTTCTGTCGGATTCACAATCCATTCAAACTCTTCGGGATTGATCATAAATCCCAATTCCATTAAAACAGATGGAGCAACGGCAGGACGAGTCATCGCTAGATTGTTCCAGAATACACCATAGCTCGGACGGTTCAGTTTTGCAACTAAATAATTGTGCAAAAACATTCCCAAACTGTGCGCTTGTGGCTGAAACCAGAAAGCGCCGACACCTTTAGTATTAATCGCGTCGCCGTTATCCGGCAAAGCATTGTAATGAATTGAAATTGCAATCGCAGGTTCTTCTTTTTGAATCATTTCCACTCTCGGTGGCAAATCCAAATCGACATCTTCCACCCGCGTCATTACCACATTTGCGCCCCGATTTACCAATTCCTCCCGCACCAGTTTCGACACAATTAAAGCCACTGTTTTCTCGCGGTAGCCGGTGGGGCCGACACCCCCTGAATCCTGCGGGCCACCGTGTCCCGGATCGATCAGAATCTTAATTCCTGACAGCGGTTTTGCCTCAGAAATTGGCACCGCGCTTGTATTCACTGGCGGGTGTTTTAAAGACAGCACTAAAGTAGTGCCTTCGTATCTCAATTTATATCCCCACTGCTGGGCAGATTTGAGATTGAAAGTGTATTGTACTTGCAGCGGCGAGATTTGTTGCCATGCCAAACGCGAAATTACCGGGTCATCGTCGAGGCGAATAATGTCAGTTTGAGCGGTGGTATTGTACAGGGTTAAAGTGAACGTGCGTTCACCTTCTTGTACCGTGACTGGGACTGGTATTTCTAAAGGAAATAAGACCTCTGTCCAGCCGGAAACTTGACGGGATCTGGCGCTGCGAACAATCGATCGCGCAGGCACTGCATCCTTGACAATTCGCACCTCGGATGCTTTAATCCAAGCGCCGTAATCGAGCCGAATCCATTCTCCCTCGCGCCCGATAACTGTTGCCCGCGTTCCCTTGGGTAGCGGTGTCATCCGAGAGAAATCCGTACTCGCCCCGGTTCTAGCAACACCCGGATCTGCTGTGACTTCTGCTACTTCTAAATCGGCTGGAGATAGGATAGAAATCTTGCCAGTACCTGGTTGAGTGATAATTTGCTCGTTCATTGTTAGATAAAATATTGGTACTCCTAAATCATTTTTTTCTACCTTAGCAGAGGGGGAATTAGATTCATTGCCCCCCCTTACTAAGGGGGGGGTGGGGGGGGTAATAGCGCAACCTTGATACTGTTCGCTACTGCCTTTTTTGATGGGGGAGTTTTCGCCTAACAAGACAGATTTGTTGTCGGGGAGTTCGACTTGCGATCGCGCTTTGAGAGGAATATCAACGCCAGCCAATTTTACCGCAACTCGAGCATTCGCCGGAGCGATCGCGCCAAAGCAGATATATTCCCCTGGCAAACTGGCTGCATCGACTTTCGGCGTCAGGGAATCTTTCGCAAAAGCCAAGCCTGCGGGGACTTGTGGCTGATTCGACTCGCGCGTCACCTTGATTTGAACTTGCTGATTTTCGTAACGCAAGCTAAAGACATTTTCGCCGATTTGCAGGGGAAAAGTCGGGGCGAAATGGCCGGCTGCGCTACGCGCAATTTGTTGGCCATTTACCGATACTTGTCCGGTGGGCGGGGCTGTACCGATCAGAAAAATGCGATCGGCGATCGTTTTGTGGTTAGCTGGAGGATAAGCGACGAACAAAGGTTGAGCGGCCACAGCTACAGAAGAGAGGGCAAGTATCATCCCAAACACAACTAACGCTAAAAATTTTCTCATTCTAAATCGCAACTAATTGAGAGTCTGTGGGTTATTTATACTCGAACTTAGGCTGAGAAACCCGGTTGATGAGGGTTAAGTATAATATCATGTCTAGTCGATGACGATCGCAAAAAAGGTTCGTAGTGCGGACTTTAGTCCGCAGCGAAAAAGCGGACTGAAGTCCGCACTACGAACCTTACTTATTTTGGTTAATTGACCGGACATGATATAAGTCCTATTTACTATGCAGGCCCCAGTTTATCAGGTTTGTAGTGCCAATTGGCGATCGCACCTGAGAAACATCAATCAAGAAACTACACAACTACCCTTTCAATTTTCTCATCAGTTAACTCATACAACTTCCATAACTGCCGCAACTTACGATCGCAAATTCAATATTTTACAGAAGAATAAACGAGATATTAAAGGCAAAGTTGGTAAAATCAACTAATCTCAGAAATTCACAGGCAAGATGCCTGTGCCACTGATAGATAAGAAAAAAGATCGAGTTATTCTATATCTTCCTTCTTTTCTTACTCATCCTTCGCGCCCTAGCGCTTACGCGCGGCTTCGCCTAACGCGCCTTCGCGGTTCGTCAAATATGTTTTATTTCAGTAACAACAGATTAAAATAATCAAACCAATCCAAACACAGCCATATATAAAACCGTGAATCGACTTCCGCCCGCAATAATTATCCTAGGTCAAAACAGCCTAGCCATCGCCAAAACAATCTCCACAGTCTTCCCAGGTTCCCAGATTTACGGTTTAGTCGATCGCACATCCGACACAGATATCAACTTTAGCAACTTCGGCGAAACCCTGCGAGAACTATTCGCCACAGAAACCCCAATCATCGCCATCTGCGCCGCCGGAATCATCATCCGCACCCTCGCCCCGCTGCTATCAGACAAACGCGCCGAACCCCCAGTCTTAGCAGTCGCCGAAGACGGAAGCGCCGTAGTACCGCTGCTAGGAGGTTTGCACGGAGTCAACGACTTAGCCAGAGAAATTGCAGCAGCCCTCGGCGTACAACCCGCCATCACCACGACGGGAGATATCCGCTTTCGCACCGCCCTGCTGAGTCCTCCCCAAGGCTATTATTTGGCGAATCCAGAGGATGCGAAGACTTTTATTTCAAATTTGCTCGCCGGGGCGAAAGTACAGCTAGAAGGAGCTGCTAACTGGCTTTCCGAGAGTAATTTGCCGATGGCCCCCGCAGCCCAATTAACCATCCGCGTCACCGAAAAAGCGATTGTACCGACAGCCGACTGTTTAGTTTATCACCCGCAAATTGCAGCATTTGCACTTACAAATCTATCCTATGTTGAGCCGGAAATAGCAATTTCCTACGTGCAGCAAATCTTAGAAAATGCAGATTTAGCAGCAGCATCAGTTGCTGCTTTTTTTGCTTTGAAACATGATATGGGAAATCCGATATTAGAAGCGATCGGTCAATATTTTAAAGTGCCAGTCCGTTTGTTGAATCTTCCCGAACTTGTAGAATTCGACACAGTTAAATTAATACAATATAATTCCAGTTTTGATGTCACCGCCGCCCAAATTAGCCTGACAGCAGCAGGTGCAAACAGTCAATTAATCGCATACGATCGCACAAACGCCTTTAGTTGTGCGATCGCACTTGCTACCGAACCGATCGATCCAAGTGCGATCGGCATCAGCCGCGGCAAACTGGCGATCGTCGGTACGGGCCCCGGAGGCGCAGCTTGGATGTCCCCGGAAGTCAAGGAAATTCTGCGGGAAGCCACGGATTGGGTGGGTTACAAGTTCTATCTCGACTTAGCCGGAACTCTGCGGGAAGGACAAAACAGACACGATTCCGACAACCGCGAAGAGATCGATCGCGCGCGTTTTGCATTAGATTTAGCAGCATCCGGCCAATCCGTCGCCGTCGTTTCGTCGGGAGATCCGGGGATTTTTGCGATGGCGGCGGCGGTGTTTGAGGCGATCGACATTGACGCTAAACCCGAATGGGAAGGCATCGACATTCGGGTAGCACCGGGCATTTCTGCCATGCAGGCGGCCGCTGCTGCGATCGGAGCACCCCTCGGACACGATTTTTGTGCGATTTCGCTTTCCGACATTCTCAAGCCTTGGGAGGTCATAGAACAGCGGATTTCGGCGGCTGCAAAGGCTGATTTAGTTATGGCATTCTACAATCCAATCTCAAAACAGCGGATTTGGCAATTGGGAAGGGCGATCGAGATTTTGTTAGAAACTCGCGATGCTAAAACCCCAGTTGTATTGGGGCGAAACCTCGGGAGGCCCGGAGAATCCGTGCGCGTTTGTACTCTTGGCGAATTCCAGCCGGAAGATGCGGATATGAGAACTTTAGTAATTATCGGTTCCAGCCAAACTCGGATTATTCCTCGGAAGTTTGGAGATATTTGGGTTTACACACCGCGCAGATACAAAAATTGAGTTTAAATGATTTCTCTCTCTTCTCCTTCTCTGCGCCCTCTGCGCCCTCTGCGGTAAAAAAATCTTCTCCATAAAACCCGCCACCAATGAACCCTAAATTACCAGTTGTAGGGTGCGTCGCAGGGTAATAGTTGGTAGTAGCGAGAATTGTCGGTGGCGACGCACCCTACGCTGTCTACCTACTTCAACGAGCAGTTGAAAGCGATCGCATTATTTTTACTCAATCTGTATTGAAAACATCCTGCAAGTTACGATAACCGCTAATAACTCGCAAAATCTCAATACCATCACCAACTATTTGGTAAAAAATTATATATCCCATCAACGGTATACCGCGTAAATTGGGAGCAAATTGTGCGTAGGAACGCCCCAAATATGGATACTCCGCTAGATACTGACATTTTTTACCAAACGTTTCTACAAATCGATCGCCCGCATCTACACTTTGCGCCAAAAAATAATCAGAAATTTCAGATAAATCTCGACTATCCTAGATCGTAATTAGCAAGCGATTCATACTATTACTTCTCTAGCTTTTTTCACCTTATCTCTAAGTTGAGCTAATACATCATCTGCATTGAGCAACTCACCACGCCCGGCCTGTTCTCGTGCTATATCGATTTTCTTCCGAGTTTCTTCAACCCAAGCTAAATAGTTTGGGTTGTTGCTGCTATCGGATAAATTAAGGTCGTCGATTAATAACAGCAAGGCTGTGTTAATTGCTTCTTCAAGGGAGGAATATTGACCGTGCTTTACTAAAGCTTCAAGGACTTGGGTTTGATCTGAACTCAAGGTGATTTGCATTGTTACCTCTGATGGTGCAAGGCTTGGACAATACTTTTACTTTATCTCATTTTATCAAAAAAGCGATCGGGTGTATCTGGCGCAAGGCAAGGGTGAAGCATTTCGGCATATAATTTATGAACCAGAACCAGAGATTTACTGCCGAAATGCGATACCCCTACGAATATATTTGCATTCATTGATATGCACCCAAGTGGAATTGATGAAAGAATTCGATCGAACGTGCGATCGAACTCAATTTATCAACTCTACCGTCGCAGCAAGAGTCAACGGTTATATCGCCGGCTTTGGCACTTTATCAAATCTTCAAGAGAAATTAGAGATTTTGGTTTATCCGCAGCCTGATTTAGGTATGTAGTTGCGCTTTAGCGCTTTTTCCGATATCCCAAAAAGAGCGCTTTCATCGCAACTACGTACCTTCTGAAACCAGCATAATAATTTGCAAGATGTCTATTACTATGTAATTGTCAACTGTCAACTGTCAACTGTCAACTGCTATAGATGCCATCCTCACCTTAATCAATAGTTCATTCAGTGCAACCTTTGCATCAGAATTTGACGGCAAATGACTTGTACTGCTTGCATCTTCCAATAGTTTAATCAGCCGATCGCACTCTTGTCGATAAAACTCGATATCAGCATCTTCCAGCACCGATTTTTCCGCCCCGCCCAGCTTTCTCGCAATCAAATCGGGAATGTACGACAACTGAAACTTTTCATTTAGCTTCACCAAATTCGCCTCAATTCTCCCCGTTTGCATCAAATGAATCCCAGTCAGCAACACCCGAAAAACATACAGCAGCGGTTTCACCCGGCGCGGCCGTTCTTTCTCGAACAATTTCCATTGATTTTGAGCAAAACCGAGATAGTGGTGGCTGTGATGCTTCGTAATGCAGTTAGAAGCAATGGCTTTTAATTCCTCATGTTCGGGAGTAGTGTAAACGATTAGTGGCGAGTAAAGTTGTTCCAGTACATAGCCGTTGCGCCGCAACAATAAATCGAAAAACTTCTTAATATCGTGAGTGACTAAATCCAGTTCCAAATTTTCCCGCACCTCAGAAACTTCGATGGTTTCTTGTCCTGTAATCAATCCGACTACTTCGGGTAACGGCAAAATATGAACTCCCCGCAAATCGAAGTCAGAATCTGCGGAAGGAAAGCCGTATAAGTGCGATCCGCTGACAGTCGCAAACAGCAGCGGATAAGGTCGATCGGAGATAATCTTAACTAATTCCGAGATATATTTCATAAATTTTACCTTCTCTAAAAATGGTTCGTAGTGCGGACTTCAGTCCGCTCAATTGTTGCGGACTGAAGTCCGCACTACGAACCGATCGCACTTCGGCGTGCTACAATTAAAAATTGATTGGCTTTCTCGTAATTAGGGCGTTCTGGTAAGGAAGTTGATCCAAAAGCGCGATCGAACTCTGCGTGCAAGCTCAACCGCCAGCGATTCACCTCATCCCAGGGAATTTCTTGGTTGCGGATTGATAGCAATTGCGATCGATAATCCTGCACCCGCACCGGCACAAACCCCTCCTTAAGTACCGTAATTCCTGATAGTAGCAAGCGAATCAAGTGCATCGCGTGCTTCCAGCGAATTTCCCCAGTATTGCGGAGGTCTTGCTCCATTTTTTTAAATTGCGACAAAACGTAACTATTGTAAGTTTGATAAACCAATTGCGATAGAAAGATTTCGCGAATTTCCAGCAATTCTGCCGCTACCGGAGAAACCGTTTCTACCAAAGGCGTGTACAAACATTCGAGTACATTTGGATTAGCTTTTAGCGCCAAAATCAGAAACTTTTGCAGTTCCCAATAGCATTCCTGATTTTCCTTGTTTTCCAATTGTTCTGGAATGCCATAAAGCGACCAATGAAGAATTGCCGGCGGCTGGTAAATCCCGCGCCTGTCTGTATCAGATTGCTCGTTATCCAAACCGTAAGCTCTAGAACCAACAATGCAGCGGTAAATTACAGAATCATAGAGGTTATATTCTGCGAGAAAATCTCCTCCAGAATCCAATCCTTCGCTTTGAAACTGTTTGCGAATGCTGAATTCGTGCCGCCGCAGACTAACTTCTGTTCCGTCTGGGAGTTTGACTAAATATGCGTGGGAATTGTCCGTAGGCGATTTGACAATCACACCTACTGCTCCTTGTTTCCAAGATTGGTCGCCGCCGGGTTTTTTGACCTCAATTTTGGTGACAATTTGGGTTCCGGCGGGGACGATTAGGTTGAAATTTTGGGGAATATTGGCATTGGCCATCAGGGAACCTCCGGCGGGGGCACGAGTTACAATTTTAGTGTAGCATAGATGTAGTATAAAGGAAAGGGGGTTTTGGGCGATCGCGCCTTCCTGTTGTCCAGCACGCTCAATAACTCTTCAATAACGCTGCACCATCAGCCAACAGTTCAACCACTGTTCCAACTTGTGTGCCCCAGAGATTGTATTCAGGAATATCAACTGTCAAAGCAACAACATTGAGTAGTTTAATTGTATTCTTTACCACTTTTGTCACCTCCAGATACTACATTAGATTTGCGATTCAGCAGATCTAGATTCAGACAATTCAAGACACTAGATTTGATCGGACGCTTTTCATCCCAAAATACGATCGCAGAATAAAAATTAATTGCAGCCGATGAATTTAAAAGCTGAAAAGTTTGACGTGCAACTTCCTCGTTGTCAAAGCTGAGAAAGTAAACAGTATCATCAAAAACTACAGGTTTATTAGCTATTTCATTAATTAATCTGAACTCCAATTTTTTATAAAGCCCGCCGATCGCAATTTTCCAAGGCTTGAAAGTATAATCACCTACTCCGAAAATCGAAAATCTAGGGTTGTTTTGATAAATTTTGCTTTTTCTATTATCTAGATATTGCCCGCTTTGCTCCAGATATCTCCAGGTTTTAGGAGCTATATCTTTGATATTTTTCGTTGATTCCCCGATTGTTTTTTGAGTAATCAGCATATAGCGATCGGTAGCATTAATTCGATTTTGAGCAACACCAGATCCTTTGATCATTGGAAACAGATAAGTTTCCTCAATATCGGCAACTTCTCCCAACGTATTTACAAAATAATTATCAATTTTCCGAAATTCCATTACACTAGAACAGTCGTGCTTTACACCCGATCGCCATTTTGTCCCTGAATCCACCGCATATAGATCTCTCAATTTACTGAAAGCATCTATATCCTTAACCAGCAGATTGTTGTGATATCCAATTCGGTGACAGTTTGAACTTTCCAAACTGCTAAATACATCACAGAAGTAGTTTCGTGAATGAGCATCAAATTTGCAGAATAACAAACAAGCATCAACATTTGCATCAAAATATTTTTTAGCATCTATTGTGTAAGTTGCACAGTGAGCGAGATGCAGTTTTTGAGAATGAAGGTAATTCAATAACTTTCTGGCTGTCGAAGTCTTGCAAAGCATCGCCAAATCGGCATCGCGTTTTTGCAGCCATTGCACCGCCTGAATCAGCATCCATTCTGAGATATCGAAGTTACTCTTACCTGTGAGAGCATCTAAGCCTTTGTGATTTTGAAAGTTGTTTTTTTTAGGTAAATTTTCGCTGTGAATAGTTCCTTGTTTCGAGTTTGTCACCCAAGGAAAGTTGCCAAGTATGAGCAGTCTATCGGTGCAGTGGCTAACTAAGGATTCCCAATCGAATTGAAAGAAATCTCCGTGGAAAATATCACATCTCTCATCCTGAAATAATTGGTTATTAAGTCTAATTTGTGTTAAGTAATTTTGATTTATGTCAACTCCGATAATCTTGGCTGCGGATGGAAATGAACGTGCAGCAGCTTGAATAAAATTACCGACACCGCAGGTGGGTTCAATTATGGTGTTTGGATTGACATTAAGTTCTACTAATTTTCGACACACCATCTCGGCTAATGCCGGCGGTGTCTGAAAATCGCCGTATTCTAGTTTTGTTTTGCGATCTTTGGAACTCATCGGTTAGATTTATAAACTGCGATAACGCCTTCCTGTTGTCCAGCGCGCTCAATGACTCTGCCATACTGAAGTCTCCATTGCAACGCATTAGAAATAGTCAAAAACCCTTGCAATGGTGGATTTCTCAGTATTTCATCTGCAATGTTACCTGCTTCAATTTCGTCAACAGGTAGATTTTTGTCAAACATGAAAGCTAGCAAATCATCTTTATTGCCTTCGTTATCTAAAATATTGCGAATTCCACGAGTCATTTGAAAATCTGCTGTTCTTTCGGCACTCACGTAAATTGTATGCAAAATATTCAGCGTTGCAGTTCGGAGCGTACTGTTGTCTGTCTTTTCATAAACAAATATAATCAGTGAATATCCCAGCCCAAAAATCTTTTGCCTTGCAGATTTGAAAGGACATGACGACTGCGGTTGCCTAACGCTTGTTACTTTCACGTCAACCAATATCCCTGGGAAATCGATGCCACTTGCTGAATTGCCATCTATAAATTCATATTGCTGCTTGAGATAGAGTCTGAACTTTTGCTCCAAATATGTTCCAACAGCCTTTCCGTCTGTGATGCCATAAAGCAAAGGTTCCGGGTGTTGAGACTCGGCGGCTGAGAATATTGCGGCCTCAGAACAAAGAATTTCGGCGTTGCTTAATCATGGTATGAAAAAAATAAGTTTAAAATCCAAAACCTTTGTGGATACTGGTTTCTATGACAGACCTATTTAGCCTTTCATACCGTAAATCAGCAACGCCGAATTTCTACGGTCAGACTTGTCATATAGCGAGCCTTGCAGAATTTGTGAACATATACTTTCAATGAACGTTGGTAAGTTAGGGTGCGGTTCGATCTCTATTTATCAGTGTCCTAAGTTATCAATACTTCGGACAGTTTTTCAACGACTCTGTAAGCGTTACAGCGTAAGCCCTGGCATTTTTAATGTTTTTTTGAAAGTCAGGGCTAGACTCAAACATTGAAAAAATACTCATCCCTATAGCCATCAAGGGTTTGAGATACTCGATTAGATCTAAAAATGTCCGAAGTATTGAAGTTATATCATGTTTAGTATAACTCCCAAGTTCCCGAATTTATGCAGAATCAGGTTTTTTATCAGCCGCCCCAGGTTACAATTGAGAGGTTGGTGAAGTTAGAGTATATTATCGGAATAAAAGTGCGGGAGTTGATTAGTTTTATCGATCGATGAAAAATGAAAGTTAGAGAAGTTATTAAAATGTTAGAAGATGATGGTTGGTATCTAGCTAGAACAAGGGGCAGTCACCGTCAATTCAAACACCCAGAAAAGGCTGGAACTGTAACTGTGTCAGGTAATTTAGGCGTTGATATGCCAATTGGTACGCTTAAAAGTGTTTTGCGGCAATCTCAACTAGGGGAGGAAGATTAATGCGTTATGCTGTTGTAATTGAAAAAGGTGAAACTAGCTACGGTGCGTATGTTCCTGATTTACCCGGATGTGTAGCTGTGGCTGAAAGTTTAGAAGAGGTGAGAAATTTAATTAAAGAGGCGATCGCATTTCATATTGAAGGACTGCAAGAGGATGCTTTTCCGATTCCCGAACCTGTTTCTATTTGCGAATATGTTGAAGCTTAAGAATCTGACGGTGGTTGAAACCGCGCAAGAGTCAAACTAAGTCCGCCTGCATGAACTCAGAAATAAGACCGATAGGATAAAGTTTTTTATGGGCAATACAGGATTTGAACCTGTGACCCCTTCCGTGTGAAGGAAGTGCGCTACCACTGTGCTAATTGCCCGCAGATAGACATCATAACATACTGACTCCCCATTAGCAACTAAAATTTCCCAAAAAATTCAGCCGCTAGTTTCGGAGTGAAAATTCGACACAATGTGCGATCGCCCAATTGTCGATCGCACCTCACCATCAATCAACCACCCACCAACCCGCCGCAGGGCCAACAAACCGCACCGTCACCCACCAAGCTACCAACAGACTAATCCCGATCCAGCTTCCGCGAGATGTCCACTTCAAAAAATCGTCGCTTTGGGTTTTGGTGATCGGCAGCCAGGGATAGATACGCTCTTCTTGTCCGAACTTGTCCCCGATCGCCTCTTTGCGTCGTTTAGATTCGCCCATAATTTTTGTCTGCTAAATTTAGATTTCAATTCGATAACCACCAAATTATAGGCCAACAGGTCATCTCAAGCCTGCGTCAACCAAGTCGTATCCAAATAATCAATCCTCGCAAACGGACTCAACGCCGCTAAAATTTGCTGCCCGTAACTGCGGTGAATCACCCTGCTGTCAAAAATCGCTACCACCCCCTGACGCTCGCGCACAGGTGCGATCGCCCGCTGCAACTCATTCAACGCCGCCGGCAACAAATACAACCGAAACCAATCCCTCCGCTGCTCCTTATAAAAAGCCACACGCGCCGTCACCAAAGGATTTTCTAAAGAAGGTAGCGGCAAAGTCGCGATCGCCAGCAAGTGAGGTGCACTCAACTCCCCCTGATGTTGCCGCCAAAACTCCCACCCAGTCACCAAAATCGCATTCTCGCCCACCTCGGTTTTTTCCACCTGCACCCGAGAACCGAACTCAGAAGCCAAAATCGCCGCCATCCGAGCCTTCAGCGGTACATCCCCCACAATCAGCACCGTTAAACCCGCCACCGACGCACTCATCAACAACAAAGTCCGAATTTCTTCCATTAAAACACCCTGAAATTCCGGCGTATTCGGCAGCGGCAGCCAGTTCGGAATGTACAGTTGAATTAACTCGTTTTGTCGATCGGGCGAAAACTTCACACTCGTCAACTCAGGCAATCCCATCATTTGCCGGAAGATCGGAGCCTTCTGTTCCACATCCACCGCCCCACCAATCAACACCACAGGCACAGCAGACCAAATTTTGCTTAAAACATCAGCCACCTGCACCGGCGCGCAGAATAGCGAAAATGACCCAGCAGAGCGATGAATTTGCGCCCACCGCAGTCTGCCGTTGGTGTTCCACCGCTGCCAAAAATTGCTCCAAGCAGGCGGAATCCCAGGGTTTTGCTCGATCGTTTCAAACAGCCCTTGCAAAATATTTTGCTCTGCGGTTTCTAGCAAATAGCACTCGTCTGGTTTAGCTGGATGCTGAAACACAGCCCGCGTTAGCAACACTCGCGCTTGTCGGATCTCATCCGCCAGCATTGGCTCAGATTCCATTAAATCATTCCAATGGGCCGGTGCCAAACCCACCGTCAATTGCTGCCGCGTCCAAACTTCCAAATCATCCACACCGTCGATAATTGTCGGAATATTGCTGTGAAGTTCCGAATTTCCCGTCAAGCGCGCCGCCAGCCAAGACTGCGGATCTGCTAGCATCAACCCCCGTCCAGCGGCATTATGGGAATAAATCTCGATCCTCTTCGAGGGCTTCGCTAACGGCCTTTCAGTTTGCAGCCACTCTTGCAATCGCGGAATTTCCACCTCCTGCAAATGTTCCAGCAGCGGTGTCGGCGCCACTAAAATCACCGGATCCGGCCACATCAAAATTGGCATCAAATAGCTGACTCGATATCGCTGTCGGTAAGCCGATGCCGGCAGCCCAGTTTGGATCAGAGCGCTCCGCCCCAAGCGCAAAGCCCGCGCCACCAGTCGCGCCATCGTTAAATGGTGGGGCCAGTGCGGCTCGGAGTGCGATCGCAAAAAGCGGAGCAGCGAATTATGGACTTCTACCTCAATCAATCGATTTCACTGTTGATATTTATCAATCAAGATAATCAAAACTTGCCAGAAAATCAACTACTTTTTGACCCACAGCCAAACTAAATTTACTCTCCTGATTATTTCCACTTCGCCGACCAAAATCCTGATGAGACTGCACTGTAAAACTCTCCTGCCCCGAACTAATTAAAATAGTTTGGGTAGGTGACTGAAAAAAGTTTGTTTCCTGAGAGACATTTATTGTTGTTTCCAGCATTCTTTTCACATCAGTTAAATTAGCCATTGCTGCATTCAATGCTTTAGATAACTGTATTATCCGTTTTTTTTCTAAATTTTGATTTGCGATAGTTTTGCCAACCGCCACCACATTTTTCTGAGTTTCTAAGGCATCCTTAAAAGGAACAATCGCTAAAAAAGCTGCTGGCAATAAATGCTCGTCGCTATCAAATCTAAAAGTCAGAGTTGTCCGGCGATAGCCCACTTCTATATTGGGAGGACGGCTCATGGCTCCGTAATGCTTAGCTATTTCGCTATAGGTTGTTGCTAAAGTTCTGTTGGCTGAGTGGTCTAAAAGTGCGTCAACCACAATTCGCACCAACCCCGGCGTATGATTTAAAAACTTTCTCGCTTCAGACGACGAATTAAATTGTTGCACCAAACTGCGATCGCCTGCGGGGCTGATGTCAACCCACTGGCAATTAATATCATCTGCAATGATACCAAATCTGGGTACCAAATACATTTTTGCTCCAGTTAAAGTTGCCCCGGTCAAATCTGCGCCCACCCAATCTGCATTAATCAAATTGGTTTCTGTCAAATCGGCATGAACCAAACTAGCATTGGCTAAATTAGCATTTCTTAAATCTGCTCCGCTGAGGTTAGCTCCACTCAATTTAGTATCGCTCAGATCGGCGCCAGTGAGGTTAGCTCCGCTTAAATCCGCCCATTTGAGATTAGCTCCGCTCAAATCAGCACCGCTGAGATTCACCTCCTGCAAAGAAGCTTGTCTCAGATCGGCATTGCTCAAATTGACGCCGTTAAGTTCTGCCTTCATCAAATCGGCGCCGTGCAAATTAGCGTCTTTAAAGCTAGCTTCTTTTGCTGAAGAACCTCTAAGATTTGCACCGGAAAGATTCGCACCAGACAGATTAGCTTGTGTCAGTTTTACCTCTCTTAAGTCTGCTTCAGTCATGTTAGCGTTACTGAAGTTAGTCTTGCTAAGTTCGCAGCGGACTAATTCTCCTCTAATCAGAGATGCTCCAATTAATTGAGCTCCCGTTAAATCCGCTCTGACTAAGTTTGCTACGTTGAGACTAGCTCCGTTTAAGATTGCCCGCGAGAGATTGGTGCTGCTGAGTCTAGCCACATTCAGGTTAGCTTCGCTCAAGTCAGCTTCGCTCAAGTTAGCGCCGCTGATGTTGGTGACAAATAAGCTAGCCTGCCTTAAAATTGATTGGCTGAGGTTGATGCGGCTGAGATTAGCTTCATTCAGGTTGATTCCTGTGAAATCTCTGTCACCTTCTGTGTATCTTTTGACGAGTTCAAATCGTTTGAGAAGTTCTTCTGCTTCCATTGTTTTTACCTAGCTGAAAGGGCGATGGACTAACTTTTATGTGGCATTAATATAAAAAATATAAATAAATTTATATTATTTACTCACCAAGCTGATAAAAGCTTTTGACAAATTCAATCACCGTATTTAGGGGCGGGGTTGTAAATCTTTGGGCTTTAATTGCCGGCCCGATCGAGGTTTTGTTGACTCCCGGCAAATTGGTCAAGTTTCTGCCAAAGTCTGGGTGATAGTGAACCATCAAAGTTTCGGCGCTGGAGTTGGCCAGTATGGTTTGGGTAGGCGATTGAAAAAAACTCGACATCGGTTCGCGATCGAGGCGAATCGGCTGCATTTTCATTTCCCCTATTTTTCTAATTGTTTTGGTCATGGCGACGTTCAATTGCACTACCAAATTTGAGACTCTGACGCCTAGATTATTGCCGTTTTGGGGTTGAATCATCTTGATCAGAGTAATGAGATTTT
The DNA here is from genome assembly GCF_013299185.1 of Microcoleus sp. bin48.metabat.b7b8b9.023. Taxonomy (GTDB): domain Bacteria; phylum Cyanobacteriota; class Cyanobacteriia; order Cyanobacteriales; family Microcoleaceae; genus Microcoleus. Next base: position 25,409 of record NZ_JAAFKG010000035.1, read on the forward strand.
TTTGAGTAAATGCCGCGTCGCTAAAGGGAATAATGGCAACGAAAGCTGTGGGAAAGAGTTGCTCGTCCTGCTCTATTCTAAATGATATGATTGTGCGCCGCGAATTAACTTCTATGCTGGGAGGATTGCTCAAACCCGAGTATTGACTGGCAATTTGGCGGTAGGTAGCGGCGAGGACAAAGTTAGCGTCGGGGTCGAGGGGTCGATCGACAATAATTTGTACTGTCGGCGGTGTAGCATTAAAAAACCGTTGAGATTCTTCTGGGGTAAAGCGCTGAATGTGACTGCGATCGCCGTTTGGGCTCATATCCACCCAATCGCAGGTTATATCATCGGCTTTCAGATTAAACCTCGACACCGCGTAAATTTTTGCCCCAGTCAGGGCCGCCCCCGTCAAATCTGCGCCCACCCAATCAGCGTGAGTCAAATTGGCTTGAGTCAAATCCGCGTGTACCAGAGTAGCGTTCAACAGGTTGACGTTGCTCAAATTTGCCCCGTACAAGTTAGCCCCGCTCAATCTCGCTTCATCGAGGTCAGCACCAGTCAAGTTGGCACCGCTGAGGTCGGCCCACCGGAGATTAGCGCCTCGCAAGTCAGCGCCGCTGAGGTTGGCTTGAGACAGATTAGCTTGTCTGAGTTCGGCATTGCATAGGTTCACTCCTCGCAAGTCTGCCCTGCTGAGGTCGGCTCTGTGCAAGTTAACCCGTTCCAAGTTCGCCGCTGTCAGACAAGCGCCTCTCAGGTGAGCCCCGCTGAGGTCGGCTTGCTCTAGATTGGCTTCTCTCAGGGTGGCCTCTCTCAAATCTGCTTCGCTCAAGTTGGCACCGCTCAAGTTGGCACCGCTGAGGTCAGCTCGGATCAGCTCGGCTCTGATCAATGTAGCTTCGACGAGTTGGGCTTCGCTGAGGTCGGCCCGAATCAAGTTAGCCACGTTGAGGATAGCGCCGCTGAGGTTGGTTTTGTTGAGGTTGGCAGCGCTGAGTCTGGCAACATTGAGTTTGGCTTTTCTCATGTTGGCCCCTGACAGATTGGTGCCGCTCAGGTTGGTGAGGCTCAAGATTGCCTCGCTGAAATTAGCCCCACTCAGATCGATCCTGCTGAGATTGGCTTCGCAAAGCAGGATGGCAGTAAAGTCTCTTTCTCCTGCTGCATATTTGGCGATGAGTTCTTCGGCGTCCATGCTTTTGACTTTCCCTGATGTGTTAGGTAGAACAAAGCTTTGTTATGCCAACCTTTAAAATAGAATAAGCATTTTTTGTAACTTCATGCAATATGCCTAGACATCTATATTGTGGAAGCCTTTTATAAAATCCAAAATGCTGGCGATATTAGCTTGACCCAATTTTGTGCCCTCAGCTAACTTGCCTGCGCTGGAGTTGCTGGGATCGTATTTTTTAATCAGGCGCTTGCCGAAGGCTGGGTGGTGATATACGCTGAGTCTTTGGTCGCGGGAGTTGATTAGGAGCATCTGTGTAGGAATTTGAAAAAAATTGATGCTTTCACCGATTTTGGGAAAAGAACTGGAAATTTTGATTTGGTCTACTTTGCTGATAGCTTGGTTGAGAGCTTTGCTGCATAACTGGACGTGTTTGGATTCTTTGACGCTAAGTTTGCCTGCATCGTGGGATTGAATCATTTTCATCAAAGCTATCAAGTTTTTCTGAGTTATAGCACCGTCGTTAAAAGGAATAATGGCAACGTAGGCCGTGGCAAATAATTTATCATCGCTGTCCATTTTAAAGGCGAGTACGGTGCGCCTGGAGCTGACTTCTATCGTGGGTGGCTGACTTAAACTCGGGTATTGTTGGGCAATTTGGTAATAAGTTGCAGCTAGGGCAAAATGAGCGCCTTGGTCTAAGGGCGAGTCAATTACAATCCGAACTGTGGGTAAGGTTTCGTGAAAAAATTCGTGGGTTCCTCCAGAGTTCAACCAGTAAATTTGACTGTGGTCGCCGTTGGGGCTCAGGTCAACCCACTTGCAGGTCATGCCTTCGGTTTTGATGCCGAGCCGCGAAACTGCGTGGAGTTTGGCTCCGGTTAGGGTGGCTCCGGTTAAGTCGGCTCCCACCCAGTCGGCGCGGATCAGATAGGCGTTTGACAGGTCGGCGTGAACTAAACTGGCATTGAGCAAGTTGGCGTGGCAGAGGTCGGCTCGGCTGAGGTCGGCGCCGCTCAATTTGGCTTCGCTGAGGTCGGCCCAGCGCAGGTTGCAGCCGCTGAGGATGGCCCAGCGCAAATTAACGCCGCTGAGGTCGGCTCCGCTGAGTATGGCTTGAGTGAGGTTGGCTTGTCGGAGTTCGGTACCTCGCAAGTCCGCACCGCTGAGGTCGGCTCGGCTGAGGTCGGCGCCTTGCAGGTTGGCTTGTTCGAGGTTGGCTTCTGTCAAGCACGCACCACTGAGGTGAGCGCCTCGAAGGTTGGCTTGAGTGAGGTTGGCTCCTCGGAGCGTTGCTTCGGTGAGTGTGGCGCCGCTGAGATTGGCCTCACTGAGGTTGGCTCCGCTGAGTTCGGCCCGAATTAGCTCGGCTCTGATCAGTTTAGCTCCTGTGAGTATGGCTTTTTTGAGGTCAACTCGCACTAGGTAGGCGACGTTGAGGTCGGCGTCGGTGAGGTTGGCGCCGCCGAGATGGGCGCCGCTGAGTCTGGCGATGTTGAGTTTGGCACCGGTGAGGTTGGTTTTGCTGAGGTTAGCTCCGCTTAGGTTTGCTACACTCAGATTCGCACCTGTGAGGTTGGCTCCGCTCAAGTTGACGCCGCTGAGGTTGGCCTCAGTCAGGTTGATTCCGACAAAGTTTCTTTCTCCGGCGGCATATTTTTTCAGGAGTTCCTCGACTGTCATGGGGCGGTACCGTATCGAAATATCCCCATTTTATTGCTATTGACACTCCCCGCCGTAAAACGGATGGGGATTCTTAAGAGATTTTGACTCTTAATGGCTGGGTTCTGGCACCCTCTAGACAGTCCGGTAAAACCATTCTGCTTACTTTTGCGACCAGTAATTACAGCCTCATTACAATCCGGGTTAACCAAATGTCCGTCCTTAGTCCGATACAAACCCCGTTTAACTAGCTTGCCAGAAAACTGGTAAGTTACGGGATTGTTAGCATTGAAAACAGGCAAATCGTCCTCATCCAATGCGCTAGCCTTACTGGTATGCGATTCTTCCTGTTCTCGACCAAACCATAGCGCTCGCACAACGCTTTCAGCTTGCTTCTCAATCCGTGAAAAGGAATTTGGACAAAGTTTTGATTGTTGGCGAAAGTTGGTTTTAATCCGAAAATTTTCTTGTCAAGCCGTCAAGCGAAGGACGGGGTTTCAAACCCATTTTTTATGATGAATATCGGTATTGTAGGACTTGGTTTAATTGGTGGCTCGATCGCTCTGGATTTACGATCGCGCGGGTTTAATATTGTTGGGGTTTCGAGTCGCCAACAGACTTGCGATCGGGCGCAAGCCAGAGGTGTTGTCTCTGAAGCCAGCATACACCTGTCTTTGATGGCAACAGCGGATTTGGTTTTTATTTGCACGCCCTTAGGAGCGATCGAGCCGATCGTCCAAAAATTAATTCCCCATCTTTCCCCTGATGCGATTGTAACCGATGTCGGTTCGGTAAAAACTCCCATTGTCGAGGCTGTGTCCGCTGTGTGGCCGAATTTTGTGGGGGGACACCCGATGGCGGGGACTGCTGAAAGCGGGATTGAGGCGGCGGTGAGGGATTTGTTTGTGGGGCGGCCCTATGTGGTGACTCCGACTGCACAGACTCCGGCGCAGTCAGTGGAGAAGGTTGAGGAAATTGCACGGTTGTTGGGTGCTAAAGTTTATCGGTGCGGCCCTCAAGAACACGATCGAGCTGTGGCTTGGATTTCTCATTTGCCGATAATGGCTAGCGCGACGCTGGTGGCTGCGTGCGATCGAGAGGGCGATCGAGATATTGTGAATTTAGCCCAAAATTTGGCGAGTTCCGGTTTTCGGGACACCAGCCGCGTAGGGGGCGGCAACCCCGAGCTAGGAGTGATGGTGGCCAAGTACAATCGAGAGCAATTATTGCGATCGCTCTCTATTTACCGCGACAGTCTCGACGAATTCATCAGCGATATCGAAGCCGAAGATTGGCAAGCTCTAGAACAGAAGCTGAAGCTGACTCAGCAAGCCAGAGATAATTACAACTTGTGAGCCCAAAATTGCTGAAAACTGTCCCCGCCTCCATTATGATTTGTGGACGCCTATATATTGAGTTTCAATGTACACTTATTCTCGGCTGAAGCGGGTTTTACTGGGTGAATCTCTCCCCACCAGCGCATCTGTTCACGAACGGCTGAACAACGCTACAGGACTAGCTGTTCTTGCTTCCGATGCACTTTCTTCTGTGGCCTACGCTACTCAAGAAACTCTCCTGGTGCTGTTACTAGCAGGGAGCAGCAGCTTGAGTTTATCGCTGCCGATTTCGGGAATTATTGTTTTACTGTTGGCGATCGTGGCGCTGTCTTACCGACAGACAATAAAAGCGTACCCCAACGGTGGCGGCGCTTACATTGTGGCGCGAGAAAACTTAGGTATTTATCCCGGTTTGATCGCAGCGGCTTCGCTGATGATTGACTACATCCTCACCGTAACAGTCAGTATTTCCGCTGGTATTGCCGCCTTGACTTCCGCAGTTCCCTCGTTGCTGCCCTATACCGTTGAACTGTGCTTAGTTTGTATTGTCCTGATCATGTTTGCCAATCTCAGAGGACTGCGGGAATCTGGCAAGATATTTATGGTTCCCACCTATGCGTTTATCGTGGGCATTTTTATCTTGATTGGCTGCGGTTTATTCCAACAGGCAACAGGTCATGTTTTGCCAGCATTAGAAAACATTCCAGCTAAGGAACCTTTGGGATTGTTTCTGATCGCGCGCGCCTTTGCCGCGGGCTGTACAGCCCTGACTGGAGTTGAAGCTATATCGGATGGAGTGTTGGCTTTTAAGCCTCCTGAATGGAAGAATGCGCGCCTGACTTTAACTTATTTGGGGGTAATTCTAGGAGTGATGTTTTTGGGAATTAGTTACTTAGCTAATGTCTATCATGTGATTCCTACTGAAAATGAAACACTCCTTTCTGTCTTAGGAAAAGATATTTTTGGAGTCGGTATATTTTATTACTATTTGCAGGCAGCAACTCTGCTGATTTTGCTGTTGGCTGCGAATACGAGTTATGCGGATTTTCCGCGACTTTGTTATTTTTTGGCGCGGGACGGGTATTTGCCGAGGCAGTTGTCGCTGTTGGGCGATCGGCTAGTTTATTCTAATGGCATTAATTTGCTCAGCCTCTGCGCGGCTCTGTTAATTATCATCTTCCGAGGCGATACCACCGCAGTAATTCCGCTGTATGCGGTTGGAGTTTTCACTTCTTTTACTCTCTCTCAATCGGGAATGGTGATTCATTGGTTTAAAGAGCGAGGTAAAGGTTGGCAAGCTAGTGCTGCGATGAACGGTATTGGTGCAGTGGCAACAACGGGGGTTTTGGCTGTAATTATTGCGACAAAATTCCTTTTGGGAGCTTGGGTTGTGGTAGTCACTATTCCGATTGTAGTCAGTCTGTTTTTAGCAATTCACCGCCACTATCGTTATGTAGCGGCTCGCTTGAGCATTCAGGGAATAGAACCTATATCTTATCCTCCCAGACCTAAAGTTAAGCTGGTGAAACATCCGGCGGTGGTGTTAGTTGGCCAGTTGCACCGGGGAACTTTTGATGCCTTGGATTACGCTCGTTTAATTGCTGATGAGGTTGTGGCGGTTCACGTAGATATAGGTTTGACAGATAGAGCAAAACTGCAAGCGGCTTGGCAAGATTTGCAATCTGACATTCCCCTAGAAATTCTGGAATCGCCTTACCGTTCTGTTGGTGAGGCTTTAACTCACTTTTTGACTTTGTTTGAAGAGCAACGCCCGGGAGTTTTCTTAACGCTAATTATTCCGGCTTTTGTGACGAAAAATTGGTGGGAGGGACTGCTGCACAATCAAACTGCTTTCTTTTTGAAGGCGGCTTTGCTGGCTAAAAAAAGTCGGGTTGTGACAACGGTTAGATATTATCTGTAAACTATGAAAACAGGAATTATTGAGGAGACTGTGGGAAAAGAAACCGGGTTTCTGACAAGAGACCTCTTGCAAAAGTCAAATTTACCCCGCGCAAGTCCCCCCTCCCGCGGGGGGAAACAAGAATAATCTTGCTCCCTCCCCTTAATAAGGGGAGGGTTGGGATGGGGTGCTTTGGATTTTTGCAAGAGTTCTAATAATTTTTGTGTGTTTGCGAAGTATCTAAGCAGAAACCCTGTTTCTAATACTCGCTGGGAAAAGAAACCGGGTTTCTGACAAAAATTTTGTGTGTTTGCGAAGTATCTAGGCAGAAACCCGGTTTCTGATACTCGCTGGAAGTTGACATATCAAAAATGATATGTGAGAATTGTAATAAGTAGAAAAGTTGCCTTCAACTTGTCTCTAAAAAGATTGCGGCTGCTGAACCAAAGTCTTTTACGAACTACAACATCTCTTCAATTTGTGGGGGTTGCACTGCAACCCGCAACAGACTACTTATGCAGCAGCCAAAAAACTTGAACAGGCTTTTGCGAGCTTTGTCTCGACAAGGTCTTGATGTGAGTTACAACAACAAAGTCTACTCGATTTGTCTCAATAGTTCTCTAAAAGAAAACTGGCAAGATGCCAATTGTACAGGAGAAGACTGGCAAGATGCCAATTCTACAACAGAAAACAGTGAAAATGGCTGTCCTATAACAGCAGAAGTTTTGCTTCCAGAAGGTTTTCCGGTGGAAGCAAAAGCGCTGAAACAGTTAGCAAATTTGGCGAATGTCCGTCACCCTCAAGGTGGTTGTGTTTGTCGCGCCTGCGCCACTCCAGACTTCCATCCGGGGGATGCGGGAGTGGCTATTGGCTCGATCGTCCAAACTGATAAAATGGTGATTCCGGCGGCTGTCGGCTCCGATATTAACTGCGGGATGCGCTTACACGTTGCTGATTTGTCGATCGAACAATTCCTCAGCCAGCGCGATCGATTTGTAGAGTTGATGAAAGGCGATTATTTCTTCGGTACTCGCGATGTCAGCATGACTGCAAAAACTGCCCGTGCGATGTTCCAACACGGGATACCAGGATGGCTGGATGGTATGCTGGATCGGGCAATGGGTAGCGCCGCAAATTCGGATTTTGAGCAGTTGGCGGCTGAGTGCGATCACACTTTCGGAGGCGGTTCGATGAATGGCGATGTCAAATGGGCTCCCGAAGAATTAGTCCCAAACGACGGCACAGTAAGGGATGGCGGGTTGGCTACCATCGGCGGCGGCAATCATTTTGTAGAAATTCAAGTGGTTGAAGAAGTTGTCGATCGAGCTACGGCCTATACTTGGGGAGTTCGATCGGGACAAATCGCTTTTATGATTCACTCCGGTTCGCGAAATGTCGGCAAATACATCGGCGGTATGTGGCGCGATCGAGCTTGCGAAGCCTGGCCGAAAACCCTAAAATACCCTGAATCCGGGCTGTTTCCCCTGTCTGTCGAAGCCAATCCCGAACTTGTGAGCAGCTACCTACAAGCGGAAGCAACGGCCGCCAATTACGGTTTTATCAACCGCTTGCTGCTAGCAGAACTGCTGCGACTGCGTTTGCGGCAAGTTTTCGGGGATATCGAAGCTCCTTTAGTTTACGATTTGCCTCACAATATTACCTTACCTGAAGGTGACGGCTGGGTAACGCGCAAAGGCGCTTGTCCCGCACATTCCGGCCAGCCTGTAATTGTACCGGGTTCGATGGGTGCGCCGTCTTATTTGCTAATTGGTTTGGGAAACGATCGATTTTTGCGATCGGCTTCTCACGGTGCGGGTAGGGCGCGATCGCGCTTCGATTTGAGTCGCCAAGGTGCTGACAAAACAGACGGCGCTTTGGGATTAACCGGCATAGATTGCATTACCTTGCGGGAAGAACGTAGAATCGAAGAAGCCCCGGCAGCTTACAAACCAATTCAACCAGTAATTGACGTTCAGGTGGAGGCACAAATGGTGCGGATAGTCGCTAAAATGAAGCCTGTGTTAACGTTTAAAGCCTAGGCTGATTTGTCGGTTATCAAAAACTGTTTTCACGAACCGCGTCGAAGCCCGTTTCACAAAACAATTTCCAGGTTGTGGAATGGGCTTCTAGCCTGTTCCCAAAGACAATTTCCAGGTTGTGGAATGGGCTTCTAGCCCGTTCCCAAAGACAATTTCCAGGTTGTAGAAAGGGCTTCTAGCCCGTTCCCAAAGACAATTTCACAGGTGTGGAACGGGCTAGAAGCCCTTTCCCAAAAACAATTTTACAGCTTGTGGAATGGGCTTCTAGCCCTTTCCCAAAAACAATTTCATAGGTGTGGAATGGGCTTCTAGCCCGTTCCCAAAGCCGTGAAAGTAAGTGTAAAATCTAAAACTTGTCCAATTATCCCCATCCTCAATTGTCACCAAATCCCTCTAAACCTGTCCATCCCCTCAAGCGGCTGCTGAAGTACGGGCGCCGCTACCGCCTGAAAACTTGGCTGGCAAGTATTTGTTCGCTGCTGAATAAATTCTTCGATTTAGCGCCACCAGCATTAATTGGTATTGCCGTTGATGTCGTGGTGAAACAACAAGATTCTATCCTTGCTAAGTGGGGAATAAAAGATGTTGTTTGGCAACTGGCAATCATTACCTTTTTGAGTTTGATTGTTTGGAGTTTGGAATCTATTTTTGAATATGCTTATGATTATTTGTGGCGCAATTTGGCTCAGGATATCGAACACGATTTGCGTCTGGAAGCTTACAGCCATTTACAAGAATTAGAATTAGCTTATTTTGAAGAACGCAGCACCGGCGGTTTGATTTCAATTCTCAATGATGACATCAATCAACTTGAGAGGTTTTTGGATGGTGGTGCCAATGAAGTGATTCAGGTAAGTACGACGGTAATTGTGATTAGCGCTGCTTTTTTTGCAGCATCTCCTGCTGTTGCTATCCTGTCAATGCTGCCGATTCCTTTTATTATTTGGGGCTCGTTTGCATTTCAAAATCGCCTTGCTCCACTGTATGCTGATGTGCGGGAAAAGGTAAGTTTTTTGAACGGGCAATTGTCGAATAATTTGACTGGAATTACTACTATTAAAAGTTTTACTTCCGAAGATTATGAAACTGAGCGCATCGAAACCCAAAGCCAAGCTTACCGCCAAAGTAACCGACGGGCGATCGCAATTTCGGCAGCTTTTATTCCGCTAATTCGCGTGGTGATTTTCCTGGGCTTTATTGCAACGCTATTTCTGGGCGGTTTGGAGGTAGTGGCGGGCAGATTGTCTGTAGGGACTTACAGCGTTTTGGTGTTTTTGACCCAGCGGTTGCTGTGGCCGCTGACTCGGCTGGGTGATACTATGGATCGATACCAGCGCGCCATGGCTTCTACTAATCGGGTGATGAATTTGTTGGATACGCCGATCGCAATTCGCACGGGTGATATTCGGCTGCCGGTTAGTTCGATTAAAGGCACGCTGGAATTTAAAAATGTTACCTTTTATTACAATCAAAGAAAACCGATTTTGCAGTATTTTTCGCTGACTCTGCCGGCGGGGAAGACTACGGCAATTGTGGGCGCGACTGGTTCGGGAAAAAGTACGCTGGTAAAATTAATTATGAGGCTGTACGAGGTACAATACGGTCAGATTTATCTCGATGGCATAGAATTAACTACCCTGAATTTAAAAGATTTGCGGAGAGCGATCGGATTGGTGAGTCAAGATGTATTCTTGTTTCACGGTACGGTGGCTGAAAATATTGCTTACGGCACTTTTGATGCCACCGATCGAGAGATAGTAAATGCTGCTCAAATTGCGGAAGCTGACGAGTTTATCGCGCAATTGCCGGATGGCTACAATACTATTGTAGGGGAACGCGGTCAAAAATTGTCGGGGGGACAGCGACAGCGGATTGCGATTGCGAGGGCTGTGTTGAAGAATCCACCGATTTTGATTCTCGATGAAGCTACTTCAGCGGTGGATAACGAGACGGAGGCCGCAATTCAGCGATCGCTCGAACGAATTACCAAAAATCGGACTACAATTGCGATCGCCCACCGTCTTTCTACAGTCCGTAATGCCGATTGCATTTTTGTCATGGAGCAGGGGCGAGTGGTAGAATCAGGTCATCACGAACAACTTATCGAACATAATGGAGTTTATGCGTCGCTCTGGCGCGTGCAATCTGGTATAAAATAAGTATGGTTTGTAGTAAGGACTTTAGTCCTTAAAGCATGGTTTGTAGTAAGGACTTTAGTCCTTAAATCCCGCAGGAGAGGACTAAAGTCCTCACTACGAACTCCAAAATATTAGTTTCTACAAGCAAAGAGAGAAAATGTTTTTATTTGGTAGCCCTGATTCAGAAGAAAAAAAACAAAATAACTGGCGGCGCAAATTAGATAAATTTGTAGCAGCCAACAAACAAGAATTGGCGGCTTTAGCTTGGGGGCTGTTTCAGGAAAGAGGAGAAGAAAGCGACGATATTTTGGGCATTGATATTGCCGGAACGCCACGTTTCGTGTACTGTAAGAAAGAAGCAGTAGAAGAGTTAAACCGTCAAGTTAAAAGTCATATTCAGGAAATTTTAGGAGTGCTAAACGCTCACAAACCCGAGAAAGAGGTGGCGATTTTGGCGATCGGCGAAGGTGAAATCAAGCTAATTTTGTTTGAAATTGACCCCGCACCCCCTGATTGTTTTGAACTCGCAGCAGCGGATGTCGATACATTGATCGATCGCCTAGAAAAACAAATGGCTGAATATATTAAAGGATAAATTATATCCAATCCGGTAAAAAATGCTAATTAGGTTCGTAGTGAGGACTTTAGTCCTCCGAAAATGAGGACTGAAGTCCTCACTACGAACCAGTTTTGTGGTGTTTGATATCAATCAAAATAACCAGCAATCAAAATAACAAAGGATAAATTATATCTAATCCGGTAAAAAATGTTAATTAGGTTCGTAGTGAGGACTTTAGTCCGCAGCATTTTGAGAGGACTAAAGTCCTCACTACGAACCAGTTTTGTGGTGTTTGATATCAATCAAAATAACCAGCAATCAAAATAACAAAGGATAAATTATATCTAATCCGGTAAAAAATGTTAATTAGGTTCGTAGTGAGGACTTTAGTCCTCATTTTCGGAGGACTAAAGTCCTCACTACGAACCAGTTTTGTGGTGTTTGATATCAATCAAAATAACCAGCAATCAAAATAACAAAGGATAAATTATATCTAATCCGGTAGAAAATGTTAATTAGGTTCGTAGTGAGGACTTTAGTCCTCCGAAAATGAGGACTGAAGTCCTCACTACGAACCAGTTTTGTGGTGTTTGATATCAATCAAAATAACCAGCAATCAAAATAACAAAGGATAAATTATATCTAATCCGGTAGAAAAAATGTTAATTAGGTTCGTAGTGAGGACTTTAGTCCGCAGCATTTTGAGAGGACTAAAGTCCTCACTACGAACCAGTTTTGTGGTGTTTGATATCAATCAAAATAACCAGCAATCAAAATAACCCGCAGGTGGCAAATCGTCGGTCAAAATTTGAGCTTGGTCTAAATCAGGTATAATTTCACCCAATTCTGAACCTATTTTCACATCAAGAGCTCTGTCTGTCAAGGAAAACGAAAATTCATGTCCATCTTGCACGTATTTTGCCCTGGAAACAATCTCGTCTTTCTCTAAAATAGGGCCGTTAGTCCCAATTAAAACACTATTAATATCCTTCCAAGGGCAGACGTATACCTGGGAAAACACACTTTGAAAAGTCTTCACCTTTTGGGCATAAAACTCATCTCTTTGCAGCAGATTTACTAAAACAACTCCGGCGGTTGACAAATGTTTTTGGCAAAGTTCATAAAATTCTTTAGTTGCTAGGCGGTGTGGAAAGTAGCCGTTGCCAAAAAACACGTCAGTCACGATTATATCGTACTGCACATCTGGGCTTTGCTGCTCTAGATACTCTCTCCCATCTTGGATTGCGACGCTGAGTCTGCTGTCGAACTGCACTCCAAAACACTCGACGGCTGCTTCCAGGGCGATCGCATCTACATCAGCACATTCTACAACAGTTTCCGGCAAATAATGGTGCATAACTAACGGAATTCTGCCGCCGCCAAACCCAGCTATATAAACTTTTTTAGGTTGATTTTGCCACAATAAACCCAACATCATCGCTTGGGTATATTCTGAAACTAAATGCAGAGGATTGTTGAGGTTGAACACAGATTGCAATAAATCTGTATACAAATTCACTTTTTCTACTAAACATAGCTTAATTTGACCTTTATCTTTTCTAACTGCAACATAATGAACTCCCGACTCTTTGCAAAATACAACTCCATCCGGCTGTTGTTGTACCCAAGCCAGCCGCTGCTTAATCGCAGATAAATTAATAGTTTTCCAATTTTTGGGTTCGTTAATCATTAATTTTAAATTTAATATTCCTGGACGCGTAGTGAGAAACCGGGTTTTTACTAAAATCCTATGTCGTAGTCGAGAGATTCAGAAAAAACCCGGTTTCTTTGATTTAACACGGGAGATTATTAATTTTATTTTCGGGTATTGTGAAAAAAACCTGAGATAAATTAAGTAGATGATACCTGCTTGTACGCCACCAAATCTAAACCCGAAATCGAAAAATCTATTCTTTCCCAATCTTGCTTATCACCTTCAAACTTTTCAAACGCTGCTGAGGTAAGCAAAATCTCTCCCCGTTCCGCCAAATCCTCTCCCAGCTTGGCTGCTAGATTAAATTCCGAACCGTACATATCCTCTCCTTCCAGCATCAAAACATCGCCGCAGCCAATACCAATGCAGAGGTAAATATCCATATCCGGCGGCAGAGTCGTGTTGACAGCTACCGTTTGTTTCAGAGATTCAATTGCAGATTCCACAGCAGATTTTACATCGGGAAATACTGCAAAAATATTGTCTGCTTCCTCCTTGACAACAGTACCGCCATATTCTGCAATTATCGGTTTGACAATTCCGTGCATCCGGTGAATCATTGCCAGAAAATGAATGATTCCGTAGCGAACAGTCGTTCGCGAAAATCCCGACATATCCATTACCAATATCGTGTGTTCTTGGCGGAAAGTCGCATTAATTTTGGCATCAATTTCTGCCGTTCTTTGGGGATTTTCGTTTCTTTCTTGCAGCAGTTGTTCCAAGTTAGTGCGGTTATTTGTTTTCATTGTATTTTAATTAATTAAACTCCCAATCGCGACAAAAAGGCTGAGGGCGACCAGCGGGATGTACTGCACAATTTATACCATCTTTGCCGTAATAATAATCGCAAACTTTGCAAGGTTGATTTTGCTCAATTTTTTTCATCAAAATTGCCCGGACAGTCTGAACTCGGTTGCGATACTTGTTGGCCGTCGAGTGAGTCGGTTCAATTGCCAAAGCTTGCTGGAAAGCTGCTATGCTGGTATCGTACAATTTAATAATTTGGGCGCTGTATTTTGTCCAAGCATCGGCGCGACTTTGATACAATTCGATCGTACTTAAGTTTAAAATGCCGTATTCCGTCCAAGCGTCAGCCGAAGCCCGATCGAACTTAATATTGGCATTAATCAATACTTTTTTGATGGTTGCCAAAAGTTCCCTGGGCTGCCAAGGTTTGCTAACATACGCCTCGGCGCGATCGATCGCCCTGGAGAACAAAGCTAGCTGCTGTCCCTTCCCGGTTAAAAATATTACTGGTATATTCCGAGTTTCGGGATTAGCTTTAATTAAACGGCAAACACCGTAACCGTCCATGCGGGGCATTACGATATCTAATAATACTAAATCCGGGTAATTTCTCTCAACTTTATCTAGTGCTTCTACACCGTCAGATGCTTGAATTACATTTAATCCACTGCATCTCAACTGATGTGAAATGCACTCCCGCTGGCTGCGGGAATCTTCCACAACTAAAACTGTACTCATCACTCCCCACCTGGTTTCTGATGTAAACTTGCGCGCTGCTTCGAGTTGCCCTGACTGACATTATTTTACCCACATTGAATGATTTTGTTATCACTAGCTAGGGGAATTATCTAAACTTGCAACAAATCTTAAACTGGGAAGCACAGGCGATCGCGATCGCAAAAATCTGCTTGCCAATACGGGGAATTATTGCAAGTTTGATAAAAAAAATATTCGGATTTTAAACCTTAATAACGGCAAACTGTACTGATGCAAGCCAAAAACCTTGTTGAATTGCCACAGATAATCCGCTACTGTGTACGTTGAAGTTCTTAAGGACGACACATGAATAAATTGCTCCTCACTTTGCTTGTAAGTCCGACGCTGTTTGGATCTCTGATGTCTTTGAGCGCGATCGCCCAAAATGCTCAAAACATAGGCGAAACACCGGGTAAATCGGCTGATGCACCAACCTGCGTGCGATCGCCCCACACCCAACGTCTGAGTTGCGTGCGCCTTCCCGCGAAAACCGCTGCTGCTAATGCTAAACAAACAATTGGTTGGCAGCCGCGGGATGGCCAGCCTGTGGCGATGCTGGATTTTACCGAAGAAGAAAGCGATGCGGCGGCGGCGCTGTTTGGCTGCGACTGTCAGTTGTGTATCAACTCGCTGCGGCAGTTGCGCGGCTTGCCGCCTCTGGATCTGACTTGAGCGCCCAGAAAGCGAATGTTTTTTTGGTAATATCGCGATCGTTGCGACATTTGATATTTGTGGGCGATCGCACTTGGGCTCTACAATAATTTATACCGATTGGCGATCGACAAGCCGGCGATCGGGGTATTATTTCTGCGCCAAAGCCCATACTACTAAGGGAAAATCCGGCTCATTTGCTAACGAATGAATGGAAGCATTGTAATATTCCCATTTTGAGAAGTTTGCCACAATACAAGCGCGGTTTCCCCAAGAGCCTGTTTGGATGCGCTCTAAATTGAAACCGCATTCAGCCAGCAGGTATTTGATTCCTGTTTCTGTCCAGCGAGAGCAGTCGTTAGGGTAATCGTGAATCCGAATCAAAAACGGTATAGTTATTAAAAAATAACCGTTTTTGTCGAGCATTTGATAGATATTTTTGCCAGCGCGGTAAGGCCAAAGTAAATGTTCAAATATCTGTTCGGCAATGATTAAATCAAATGTTTGATCGAGGCAACACTCGCAAATGTCAAACTCTGGATAGTTGAGGGATTTATAGCTTTGAAAAGATTCTAATTTGCCCCAACTGTCGCCAGAGATTTCTAAGGTATTTAATCGATCGGGCTGCAAGCTTTTAACGATGTTGCGAGTTTCGCGGTTCATCACAACTCGGCACCAATGTTCGTCAACTGCACCAAATACCATATTTCCTCCGTTGAGATTTGTAGGGCGATTAATAACGGGATAGCTAGCCTTCGGGAAGGGGAGAGCGAACGCTTCACGCAATTTGTCTCTACAATAACCTATTCTGATTGGCGATCGCCCGCACCGACTGCTAAAATGAAATGTATAATATTAGCGATGTAAACCGCTACTCGAAATCATGTCCGCAAATACCGCGCTACCGCCAACCCTAGCTAAAATCGTCCAGCGCTTCCAGCGACACTCCGATCCGAAACAGCGCTACGAACAACTGCTGTGGTATGCGAAGCGACTCCCACCATTTCCCGAAAGCAATAAACTGCCGGAAAACAAAGTTTCTGGCTGCGTGTCACAAGTTTATATTACTGCAACTTTAGCCGACGGAAAAGTTTCCTTTGAAGGCGATTCAGACGCACAGCTAGTCAAAGGATTAGTTGGCTTGCTCGTCGAAGGTTTGAGCGGATTGACGCCTGCGGAAATAGTCAGCGTTACCCCAGATTTTATTCAAGATACGGGATTGAATGTCAGCCTGACACCTTCCCGCGCTAACGGATTTTACAACATTTTTCAAATGATGAGAAATAAGGCACTGGCTTGCGAAGTTAGCGCGCAAGCAGAAGCAAATTAACAGGAGAAAAAGCTGTGACTCAGACTGCTGATTTAACCAAATCTAATTCTAGCAACTATCCCGCGACAGTTCAAGAATATCTCTGGAACTGGAAAGGAACGCAAATCAAAGTTATTTACGAAACTAGAGGACAGGGAAACACCGTATTATTGCTGCCAGCTTTCAGTACGGTTTCAACACGAGCAGAAATGCGTCCTTTAGCGGAATTGTTAGCTGCAAACTTTCAAGTTGTCAGTGTAGATTGGCCTGGTTTTGGCGACTCAGATCGCCCGCGCACCGACTACGAACCGCAATTATATCATCAATTTATTCAGGATTTTGTTGAGTCTACTTTTAGCAGTCCTGTGGCTGTAGTTGCGGCCGGTCACGCTGCGGGTTATGCTATGCAATTAGCGCAGTCAAAGCCGAATGTTTGGTCAAAAATTGTGTTAGCTGCACCGACTTGGCGCGGGCCTTTACCGACGATGAGCAAACAGCAAAGCGACTGGCACGGAGTTGTGAGAGAATTAGTACGATCGCCCTTACTCGGTCAATTCCTCTACAAACTGAACACTGCGCCGTCATTCCTGGGTTTGATGTACCGCCGCCACGTCTACGCGGATGCAGCAAAAGTCACCCCCGATTTTATCCAAAACAAGTGGAAAGTTACTCAGAAAGCGGGTGCGAGATTTGGTTCGGCGGCTTTTGTAACTGGTGGTTTAGATCCGGCAAAAACCCGAGAAGAATTTGTCGCCAACTTCCAAGAATTAGCAGTACCGGTGATGGTTGTAATTGCTGAGAAAGCACCGCCCAAATCTAAGGCGGAAATGGAAGTATTAGCCCAATTACCGGGAGTGGAATCGCGAGTTATTCCGGGCTCTTTGGGCTTACACGAAGAGTATGCGGCGGATTTGGCAAATGCGGTTAAGTCTTTTGACAGTTGACAGTTGACAGTTGACAGTTGACAGTTGACAGTTGACAGTTGACAGTTGACAGTTGACAGTTGACAGTTGACCGACTGAATGACTAATGACGTTGGACGTTCGCGAGCGGGGACGCTCGCGCTAATGACGTTGGACGTTCGCGAGCGGGGACGCTCGCGCTAATGACTAATGACTAATGACTTCTTCTATTCTTGATTGCCTTTCCCGCGAATATATCCGTTATCTGCAATCCGCCAAGCACCCCCAGTATTGCCGGTTAAATCGCAATCATCCACCGTAGCAATACTATCTCTGTAAACTGCGATCGCCTCACCTTCATTACCATTAATTCTACACCGACGCGCAATCAATTTTCCTCCCAATCCGACACCTATTCCCAGAGTACCGTTATTAGAGATAGTGCAATCTTCCACCGTTGCTTTGCCATTATCCGAGATAAAGATTCCGTTCCATATTCCATCATGAATTTGACAGCGACGGATTACCGAATCGGCATTAGAGCCGCAAATTCCCACTACAGAATAGTTGGCAGAAGTTATATCGCTGTCTTCTACGGTTAACTCGCCTTGGCGAATATCTACAGCGTAATATTTCCCTGTTGTTTTCATTGTCAATCCTCGCACTAAAGCGCTGTCTGTTGCCATTTGAATGCAGTTTGACTCGCTGCTTTCAAGAGTGACGCTACCCGCTTCTGTGTTGCCGAGAATTTCCACAGACTTGTCGATTATTATACTTTCTTTATACACACCCGGATGCACGTGAATTTTCGTACCAGAAACAGCATTTTTTAGGGCTTCGCTAATAGTGGTACAGTCACCTTCGCCTTGCTGAGAAACTACAATTTCTTGATTTTTCCCAATTCCTGAGTTTCGGGTTGACTCGGCGTTTTGATCGACTAATTCAGCTTTTGGTGATTCTTCCCCTGTGGCGGCAATTTCGGATGTTGGCTGCAACCGTTCTTGATATACTGTTTCTAAGTGATGTTCTAACTCAGATATTTGAGATTGCAGTTGATTTTGAGTCTGGCTGGCTGTCTCGATTTGACTTTGCATTTCCGAGAGTTGGGCGTAAATGTGCGATCGCTCTCTGTTTGCAGTTTCTAGCTGAGATGCCAATTGCGATCGAGTTTGACGCCCATTTTCTAACTGATTTTCTAAGTCGGATATTTGAGAGTGCAGTTGAGCTTGATTCTGATTGGCTGTCTCGATTTGAGTTTGCATTTCCGAGAGTTGAGAATTGAGTTGCTCTTCCAATTGCGATCGACTTTGACTGCCATTTTCCAACTGGTTTTCTAAGTCGGATATGTGAGATTGCAGTTGAGCTTGATTCTGGTTGGCTGTCTGGAGTTGGTTTTGCGATTCCGACAGTTGAGACTCTAATTGCGATCGACTTTGACTGCCATTTTCCAACTGGTTTTCTAAGTCGGATATGTGAGATTGCAGTTGAGCTTGATTCTGGTTGGCTGTCTGGAGTTGGTTTTGCGATTCCGACAGTTGAGACTCTAATTGCGATCGACTTTGACTGCCATTTTCCAACTGGTTTTCTAAGTCGGATATGTGAGATTGCAGTTGAGCTTGATTCTGGTTGGCTGTCTGGAGTTGGTTTTGCGATTCCGACAGTTGAGACTCTAATTGCGATCGACTTTGAAGCCCATTTTCTAACTGATTTTCTAAGTCGGATATTTGAGATTGCAGTTGATTTTGATTCTGGTTGGCTGTGTCAAGTTGACTTTGCAATTCCGACAGTTGAGAATTGAGTTGCTCTTCCAATTGCGATCGACTTTGACGCCCATTTTCCAACTGGTTTTCTAAGTCGGATATGTGAGATTGCAGTTGAGCTTGATTCTGATTGGCTGTCTGGAGTTGATTTTGCAATTCCGACAGTTGAGAGTTGAGTTGCTCTTCCAATTGCGATCGACTCTGACGCCCATTTTCTAACTGATTTTCTAAGTCGGATATTTGAGATTGCAGTTGAGCTTGATTCTGGTTGGCTGTCTGGAGTTGATTTTGCAATTCCGACAGTTGAGAGTTGAGTTGCTCTTCCAATTGCGATCGACTCTGACGCCCATTTTCTAACTGATTTTCTAAGTCGGATATTTGAGAGTGCAGTTGCGTTTGATTTTGATTGGATATCTCGATTTGATTTTGCAATTCCGACAGTTGAGAATTGAGGTGCGAGCGTTCGGTGTTTGCAGTTTCTAAATCTGATTGCAGTTGCGATCGCTCTTGATGTAGACTTTCTAGCTGCTGTTCTAATTCGGATACTGGAGATTGCAGTTGAGTTTGGCTCTGATTTGCTATTTCCAAGAGATTTTGCAATTCCGATAGTTGAGAGTAAATGTGCGATCGCTCTTTGTTAGCCGTTTCTAATTGAACCTGCAATTCTGACAACTGAGCCAGCAATTGTTCTCGCTCTCTAACAACCGTTTCTGATTGACTTTGCAGCTCAGATAATTGAGAGTTTAACTGCATTTTATCCTGATTCGCTGCTTCTAACTGTGTTTCCAGCTCTAATGTTTCAGGTTGCGGTTGATTTAGTTGTTGGCGGGCTGTTTCCAATTGAGAGTTGAGCATTTCTCGTTCTTGCTCTGCACTCTCTAGTTGAGCTTGCAATCCCGAAAGTTGAGACTGAAGTTGCTCCCGCTCTTGAATTGAGCGATCGAACTTAATTTGAATTTCTGACAACTGGTATTGTACCTGCAATCTGCTTTGACTAGCAGTTTCCAACTGACTTTCAACTTCCGAAAGCAGAGCGTTAAATTGAGAACGTTCTGCATTAACCGCCTCTAACTCTGCTTGCATTTCCCGGATTTGAGCGTTAAGTTGCGATCGCTCGTGCTGAGCCAATTCTAACTGATATTGAAGTTCTGCCACTTCTGCTAACTGGGACTCAGCTTGTTGAGCATTTTCTAGCTGAAACTGCAAATCAGCAATCAGAGCATTAACTTGCGATCGCTCCTCAGCAATTCCTGCCAAAAATTCTTCCAATTCCGACACTTGATTGTTTAAAACATCTTGCTCGCGAGTCACAATTTCCAAGCGACTTTGCAGCTCAGACATTTCAGAATTTAGCTGAGTTTCATTCTGCATTTTTTGCCGCAATTCCGAAGTTCTAGCATCCAACTGCGACGCCAACTTCGATATGGCTTCCTGCGAACCCTGCATCCGCACCAAATTGCGTGAATTTCGCTTATTCAAAATTAGCCAGCAGACTAATGCCCCGCCTGCAAATCCTATCAATAAAAGTAATGCTTCCATTTGTTTATTTAATTGATATAACTTGAGTTATTTTGCTGTTTCCAAAAGGGACGATCAAAAAACACTATCTTGTTCAAGGATATCACAAATTTAGTGTCTGCGTTTAACTGGCAAAAGAATTTATATTTATTTACATTTTTTGACATTGTTAAATGTTAATATTAATGCGCGATGCAGTTGTGTAGAGCGCATTAATTGGGATATTTGGGCAGCGAATTAATACAATTTTGGAAAATTAATGCAACAATATTGGTAAGGTGTCTCGCCATCTATTCCAAAAACAACAGAACATCAAACTATAGCAGTCCTTGCAGGAGTCGTAAAGTTTTTTACCCCACCCCAACCCTCCCCTTATTAAGGGGAGGGAGTAAGAAATGCACAAATGATTTAGGATTGCTATAGCGACGCAAAGCGCGACAATAGTTGACTAAACAAACTCAACTAAGAGTGTTGTAGCAAGGATTTTTTCAATTGGTATAAGTAGAAGTTTGGCATAAATATTTGATTGACAGGTCAATTATAGATTAAAAGTTTATCTAACAAAAATAAAATAGAGATAATTTTAAGTAGAGCGAGCGAATTAGTGCAATCTTGTTTAATGACTGAAATTCAACCACTCTACTTATGATGTGTCCGCAAACTATTTTGGATAATTAACCAAAGCTTAGGGTAAAGGTTTAACAGAAAGCCTTGTCAAAGCTTCCTTCAGCGCTGGCGGCAATTGGCGGATAATCTTGCCCTTGTCCCGATCGACACCAACCAAAGTTACCTGTGCTGTCACGTATAATTCTTGAGCGTCGGGCGATCGAATTTCGTAATCCCAAAGCAGCCGCACGCCCTCGGTAGCAGCCATCCGGGTTCTGACTGCCACAGATTGACCCATTTGTACAGAGCGGTGGTAGCGCAGTGAAAGCTCAACCACCGGCAATTCGACACCCTGCGCCACCCACTCTGCATACTCGATGCCGAGAGAGCGCAAACTTTCCACCCTAGCTTCCTCCATCCAAGTCAGATAAGTCCCGTGCCAAACCGCGCCGCTGTAGTCAGTATGGTGGGGGTAGACTCGCACCAAATATTCAAACCAGCCCTCCGAGTCCATCATTCCAGGTCGCTTTTGAATAGCACCACCTGCTGCAAGTTCTGGTTGAGTTCGATCGTTCTCTAACACGTTACAAATTGTTCCAAAACGCTACATTTCTACAAATCATAAAGCAAACTTGAGGCCTATGCTAAACATTAACCCACTAGAGTAATACCAATTTTTTATGAAGCTGCATAGAATCCGATCCCCCCTTAGCTTGCCCCCTACTCCCCCTTAATAAGGGGGGGACAAGATTCCGCTCAAAGTCCCCCGACCTAAGGGGGATTTAGGGGGATCAAGATATGTGCAACTTCACATTAAATTGGTATAACAACGCCCTAGTGAGAGCGCCCTACAACAAAACTCAACTGTTTTCACACCAAAAACCATGATAGAAAAAATTTTAGTAGCCGTCGCCGGTCGCGGCTTGTGCGAAGAGATGTTTAATATGTTGATGGACATCCCTTCCTTGCAACAAAGCTCTGTCACCGTTTTGCACGTCGTGCCGCAGCAAGTAACTTCCGATGGCATGGCCGAGAAGTTGGAAGAAGGAGGTAAAATTTTAGCACAAGCAGTGCAGTCTTTGAAAATAGATCCCAGCAAAGTCAATCCGCGGCTGAAACAGGGAGACCCGAAAACCACAGTTTGCCAAGTCGCAGAAGAAGAACAATCCGACTTAGTAATTATGGGTTCGCGGGGATTCGGACGGCTGCAATCGATTTTGGAAAACTCAGTCAGCCAGTATGTTTTCCAGCTAACATCGAGACCGATGTTGTTAGTAAAAGACGACATCTACGTCAAAAAAATCAAGCGCGTCATGGTAGCGCTCGACAACTCAGAATCTGCCAAACAGTCATTGCAGCTTGCGCTATCTTTGGTTAAAGAAGTGAGTGGCGGGCAGATAATTCTAGTACACGTCACCAAAGATTTGACTGGAAAATACGCCGAAGATGTGACAGCAAATGCTGAAAAAGACTCCGTATTGGCTCCGGGAGTAGCACTCGCGAAACAAATGGGAGTTAGCTACCGCTGCGTGAGTGCTACAGGTAAGCCCGGTGAAGCAATTTGTCAGATTGCAGAGGAAGTGAATGCAGATTTGTTGGTAATCGGTTCCCCGGATCGGCGGCCAAACGTTGCTAAAAATTTCCTGGATCTCGATCGACTCCTAGGAAATTCCCTATCAGACTACGTGCGAGTCTACGCCAACTGTCCCGTCTTGCTCGCTCGGACGATCGTCAGCTAAACTCTCAACACTAACTGTTAACAAAAAAAAGCGCCCCAGTAAAAAACTGTTGGCGCTTTTTTTGCAATTAGCTTTCGCCAGAAATAAATAGCAGCAGTCGCTATTGTTTTCCGCCTTCACGGCTAGCGGTTTGAATGTACAGAATGATTAGAAAAACACTGGGAACCAATACAAACAGAATGGTTGCCACAAACCCTAAATCGTTAACTTCCATGAAGACCCCCGCCTGTATCGGAAAATATGAAAATACACACAACTAGGATACCACTCAAAGGCAAAAGGGAAACTGGAATGGAGCAGAAGGTAGCACCAGACAGTTGAATAGGTAAAAAATCCACATTCAAAATCCAAGAATTTTTATTTCCTAATGCCCCATGCCCTGTTTGGCCGATGCCCCATGCCCCATGCCCCATGCCCCATCCCCCATCCCTCCGCTTCACTTCGCCCACCGGCAGTTAAGGCTTAGTCTTGACGCTCACCGGGCCGTTAACCATGGTTTGACAAGCCAAGCGATAGTTTTCTGGCTTTTTCTTGAGCTTGCGGTTCTCAAAGTCTGTGCGGGGCGACAGATTTTCACTACCCTCGACAATTTCCACAATGCAGGTACCGCATTGACCGATGCCCCCGCAATTCATCATCTTTCCCGAAAACGTGTATAAGTCGATGCGGTTTTCCAGAGCTTTGAATCTCAAATTGGCTCCGTCTGCTGCGATGACTTCCTGATTTTCCTTCACAAACTTGATATTGGCCATTGCCGATCCTTTAACGCAGTTGACATAGAACTCTATTACAAAATATTAAGTGGAGTGTCGGATATTTAACAAATGTCTAATTGTCTTTTGTAGCTATCCCGACAAGGAATCGCCCCAATCCAACTGAACCCAACCCATTTTAGATTTTAGATTTTGGAATTGGGGAATGAGTGATGAGTGGGAGTGACTGATGCAGATCGTGGCTGGGAGTTGAGGTACAGTGGGCTTTTGTTACCAGAAAGAATTGGTTGAAAGCCCGCCCGCCTTGTCGGGAGAAATTAAAATCACACTATTCATTCCCCAAATCCTCCGACTTCGAGGTCGTTGTCAACTGATTAACGCTGTCAACTGTCAACTATCAACTGTCAACTGATTAACGCTGTCAACTGTCAACTGTCAACTGTCAACTGGTATTAAGGAGCATCCGAGAGGTTATTAGTAGGAAGATTGGTCACAGCGCGCTGGAGAGACGAAAGCCCCAGGTTGTAGTTGACAATTGCCGACAATCGGTTTCTCTCAGCCCTCGTCAAATCTGTTTCCGCCTGAATTACATCAGTCTGAGTGCCTACGCCAGCTTGAAAGCGGAGTCTGGCCAGACGCAAAGCTTCCCTCGACTGCAAAACTCCGGCTTCAGAAGTTTCGATATTCTCAAAACTCGACTCCAAACCAAAATAAGCTTGTTCAACTTCTCGGCGCACCTGGTTGCGGATTTGGTCAAATCGACTTTCGGCGATCGAGATATCGGCATCCCGCTGTTTTATCCTCGCCTTCACCGCGCCCCCGTCGAAGAAATTCCAAGTCAGATTGGCTTGCACCGCATACCCGCTCGCCCAGCCGCGAGTTGCAAACGGTCTGGTATCGTCTGTAGTTAGCCCTTGAAAGTTGTAGGAACCAGTGACATTAACCTGAGGTAGCCCGCCCGCCCGAATCGATCGCCTTTGTTGCTGGCTGATATTCCTCTGTACTAACTGCTGTTCCAACTCAGGGCGATTCTTAAAAGCCTGCACGATACTCTCTTCCAAAGACAGCCTCCAGGAGCCAGCTTGCTCCACGGGGTCAGCCGCCGTCAAGTTTGCCGACTGACTGATATTCAAAATCTCAGCCAGCCGCCGCTGGGCCACCCGCTGATCGCGACGGGCTACGGACAGTTGCTGCACTTCGTTGGCCACATTTGACTGAGCCTGCAACACAGCAAAGCGGGTTCCCACCCCTGCTCGTTCCAAAGCTTCCGCATCCCGCAAACTTTGCTGGGCATTTCTCACCGAAGCTTGGCGGATAGCAACTTGTCCGTCGGAGTTTTGCAGGTTGTAGTAAGCCTCAGAAGTGTCGAAGCGGAGTTCCTCGGCTTGACGTTCCAAATCGAGTTCCCGAAAGCGCAACTGTTCCCTAGCTGCGCGAATATTAGCGGTACGGCGACCGAAAATGTCCAGATCGTAGCTCAACTGCAAAGTGTTGTTGAGACCGATGCTGCCGAAATTTTGAAATTCGGGAGAATTTGTGGGGAGTTGGCGGCTGGCGGGTAAATTGTCATTTTGGCGAAGTCGAGTCTGCACGCCAATCTGTCCGCTGGCGCTGACTTGACGGCTGGCGTTCATTTGAAAAGTCAGATCGGGAAATAAAGCAGCTTGTTGTTCGCGTACAACCGATCGAGTTTGTTCGACTTGTTTCTGAGCGATTTGCAAAATTTGGCTGTTGCGGCGGGCCAGATCGATCGCCTGCTGCAAAGTAATTGACTGAGTTTGCTCGATTCTGACATCCTCGGGCTTTGTCGGAAACTGTAGCGGATTCGGGTTGGGTTCTAGGTTCGTCGGGGGCTTGGTGTCTAAAATGCCCTTGGGGGTGAGAGGCGGGAAAGTTTCATTCGGAGTGCCGCGGGGAACAGGTGCTGGCAAATTCGGCACCGGAACATTGTTGGGGTTGCTCGGAACCGGTTTCTGCCGATTGTTTGCCGGTGCTGGTTTTGGAGACTGCGCCAAATACTCCTGCTGCTGGGTTGATGGGGCAGCCGGAGCAACCTGTTGGGGCTTTGATGCTTGTTGGTTTGACTCAATGGGGGGAGTTGCTGCGATCGACTGTTCCCCAGCTTTTTGAGATTCGGATGTTGGTGGGTTTTGGGCGATCGACTGTTGTGGATCTTCTGATGTTGGTTCTGAGGCTGTGTTGGAGGTCGATCGAATATTCTGCGCTAATTCGATCGGATTGCTAAGGGGGGAACCATCCTGAGATTGAGCCGGAGACTGTGCTGAAGCACTTTGTCCGGCGTTGCTGAAAGTAATTGCAGCGCCCACTCCGACCACCACGATTTGACGAAAAACACGCATAATTTTTTAATTACTTTGCAATTCTAGAGACAATTTTAGAGCAAGATTGAGGTCTCAAGTTTCTAGTTTGGTTCCTGAACCCGACAGTTAGCAAGTCACAATTACCGTACTCCTGTTGCTGGTGAAGGCTTGATTCAAAATTTACAATTGAACTTCAGCAGTTGCCAGACCGATCGCCCCCGAGATTAGTTCCTCTACTCCACTTACCGGCAAAATCCGGGTTTTCAGGGACTTTTCGAGCTGTTCTACAGTCATGTCGTCAAGAAAACGAGGTGAGTCCTGTTTTAGCATGACCGAGGGCAGGAGGATGCCATCTCCCAAGTCTTTTCCCTGCAAAGCTTCGAGTAAATCTTGCCCGGTGAGCAAACCCGTAACAGTGATAGTTTGTCCCCAGTAGCGGCTGGACAGTGCCACCATGTTGACGGACAAGCCGGGAATTTGGTTTAGTTGTTGTGCGATCGGGCGAAAAGCCTGTTCAACAGCATTTCCCACCACCCAAACCAACCGGCGGGGCTCAATCAGCGGCAACGGTTGCAGCTTAGCAAAAGCCGTTTCAAACTGCCCAACAAACTGCCGGATCGAACCCACACCATTACCAATTTGGGGATAATCTTCATAATCCGCCGCCGACGGCAAATCCAAACCCGCGATTAAAAACCACTCATCAGCCAGCCAAATACAGCGCGATTTTGAATTTCCCTTTTTCCCAGAAGATTTGAAATCTTCTAACTCTTCTAACTCTTCTCCCCCCCTTAGCAAGGGGGGGCTGGGGGGGGTGAATTTTGAATTCTTTTTATTCGCCTTTACATCTTCTAACTCTTCTCCCCCCCTTAGCAAGGGGGGGCTGGGGGGGGTGAATTTTGAATTCTTTTTCTTAGCCTTGCCGCCGCCTTTCCCTTGACTCAAAACAGCTTGAATTTTCTGCACTTGCGCGATAACTTCCCGCGCTTTTTCGGCAGTTACAGCAATCAATTCATCTTCCGCAGGACGAAAGCGAGTCAAACCCACCGGCACCACAGCCACCGACGCTACAGCCGGGATATTTCCAGTATGAAACTTTGCCAAATCCAACAAAGTGCGTTCCAAATGTTCGCCATCATTAATTCCCGGACAAACCACAACTTGAGCGTGAATTTGCAAGCGGCGCTCTTGAAACCATTTAATTTGTTCTAAAATCTTCCCAGCCCGAAAATTTTTCAACAAGCGAATTCGCACATCCGGTTCCGTAGCGTGCACGGAAACATAAAGAGGAGAAAGCCGCATTTGTTCGATGCGGTTCCATTCTTTTTCCGTCAGATTAGTGAGAGTGAGATAGCTGCCATAAAGAAAGCTGAGGCGGTAATCATCATCCTTGAGATAGAGAGTTTCGCGCTTTCCCGGAGGCTGCTGGTCGATAAAGCAAAAAGGGCAGCGGTTGTTGCACTGAATTAGTCCGTCGAATAAGGCAGTTTCAAATTCCACACCCAAGTCTTCGTCATAGTCTTTTTCTATTTCCAACTTGTGAGTTTTGCCCTTAGCATCTAAAACTTCTAGTTCCAGAAATTCATCGGCGCACAGGAATTGATAGTCAATCAAGTCGCGGGGTTTTTGGCCGTTGATGGCGACGATGGAGTCTCCGGCATCAAATCCCATTTCGGCAGCGATACTGTCGGGGATAACTTTAGTAATTCGGGCTGGTCTGGTGGAGGAGTCGCTCATACGATCGCGCTAGCGTTTTCAAGTTTGATAAATTGCTGTTCAAAAAAAGATTTTTATTTTAAATTCAGCCTACAACGCTATCACAATTTATATTATTTGTCAAGCGCGCTGGGTCGGGAGAAACAGTTGACAGTTGACAGTTGACAGTTGACAGTTTGAGAGTGACATCTACGCTGACTTGCAGCTTCAATCCCCGGAATGAGTAGCGAAAAAGCTGTTGTCGCCAGCATGACAACCGCCGCCAAAACCTAATATAATTGCGATCGGGCGATCGCTAATTTCCCGCAAAAATAGCACGGGCAATGCTCCAACAAAGGTTGTACCGCCCGAGATCAAACTCACACTCAGCCCAATCGTGGAAATTGCCATCGTCTAACCCCACAGTTATCAATACGCAACTTTTTGCGATCGCTCAATTCTTGAATTATGCCTCAAACTAAAATCTACGGACATACAGAATTCATCCAACAACACCGGCAAACGATATCAGACAGCATTCATGCTTGTACGATCGAAGCCTTATCTTACCCAGCAGACAAGCGATTTCAACGGTTTATCTCGCTAGCCCAAGAGGATTTTGTTTATCCCGGCGATCGAACTAACCAATATTTGGTAATTGAAATTAGTTTATTTGAAGGGCGAAGTGTAGAAGCCAAGAAAAACCTGATGCGCCTGATTTACCAAAAGCTTAATGCTGCATTAAATATCGCACCTAACGATATTGAAATTATCCTATATGAAGTGCCACCACACAATTGGGGAGTGAGGGGAGTTCCTGGAGATGAATTGAATTTAAACTACAAAATAAAGGTTTAAATACCTGCGGCGCGGGGAGATTCCATTTCAAATTATAGCCGCAAGGTTTTGATTCTTCTCACCAGTTTGTAGTGTGGACTTTAGTCCGCAAAATACAGTTTGTAGTGTGGACTTTAGTCCGAAAATACGGCACCAAAACGACGGACATAGCTTGAACCAACGCGCACGATCCATATCTGAGCAGTCGGGTACTTTGTTCGGAGTCGGCTACAGGCAACTATCTCGTTACTATCGATCTCCCATGCAGATGTCTCAATATCGATCGCCACAATTTTACCTTTGTTGCTCGGCTCAACTTGCGATCGCACTATGCGATCGTATATCTCATCGCCAAGTCGTGCAAACTCTTGCTTGCTATAACGGGGTTTCAGAATAGTCATCGCAGTTCTCTGTGGTTGTCAACTTAATTATACACTTTTAACTTTCAGACGATGTTTACATTTACCAAATCAACTGAATGAGCTTTAATATAATGCTTTATGTTGGGCAACAGCATAAAGTATTATATTTTTTCCATACACTGCGCTGCAATTTGCACGCGAAAAGTTATTCCAGATAGTCTAGGCTGCCATCCGAGTTGCATCGCTTGCCGTATCCATTGTGCTACATCAGAGGGTGTTACTGGTTTCACTTCTTGTTTTCTTACCACACATTGAGGATGGGGTCGATCGGTGATAACAACTAAAACGGAACCCAGTTTTGCGACACCATCTACTGCAACATGAAGATTTCCGCCATGAAAGCATTCTTGTGTATAAGTAGGTTGTCTGCGGATGAGCCAGATGAAAGGTTCCCCATCAACAATGATTTTTCTTGTTCCTTTTTTCGGTATTGACATAATTTGTTTCAAGTGAAATATTTCAGCATTTTTAATAATAGTTGAGAAATTGGATTTATAACTAAAAATATAGGTTTTGTTACAGAGTTTTTGCTACTAACCCGGCTTCTCTGACAGGCGCAAAATCTCAGTTTCAAGCAACCTTAATCATGATATTAAACTGTGATTTCTAACTCTTTTCGGTCATATGAAAAAGCGGTAATGTTTGTCCGGTCATTGCTTGCTGCTCAATGTCGTACTGCTTGGCATGGGCATATCATATCATGTCCGATCGATTACCAGCGATCGAGACGGTTTGTAGTGTGGACTTTAGTCCGCAAAAACTTGCCGGTTTGTAGTGTGGACTTTAGTCCGCAAAAACTTGCCGGTTTGTAGTGTGGACTTTAGTCCGCAAAAACCTGCCGGTTTGTAGTGTGGACTTTAGTCCGCAAAAACCTGCCGGTTTGTAGTGTGGACTTTAGTCAGCAAAAACTTGCCGGTTTGTAGTGTGGACTTTAGTCCGCAAAAACCTGCCGGTTTGTAGTGTGGACTTTAGTCCGCAAAATACGGAGAACCGAGACGGTTTGTAGTGTGAACTTCAGTCCAAAAAAACCTGCGGACTAAAGTCCGCACTACGAACTTGAAAAAACCTGCGAACTAAAGTCCGCACTACGAACTTGATGATGTCCGCAAAATACGGAGAACCGAGACGGTTTGTAGTGTGAACTTCAGTCCAAAAAAACCTGCGGACTAAAGTCCGCACTACGAACTTGCGGACTTTAGTCCGCACTACGAACTTGATAATGGTTATTTTAGTTACCAACGATCGCATACCACAAACTCACCATCAGGCACAAACTCGCTAAATGCTGAGGAATCAAAGATTTAATCGATCGCTTGGCAATTTTCTGAGTCACAAATATCGTCACAAACAATGACACAATTAAAGTGAAACCTTGCAAGAAACTAATCACCGCCGGATCTCCCACAAAACTCGGCAAATCATCTCTAATTTGTCCGAAAGTCGCAAAAGCTACGGGAATCACTCGCCCGCCTTCCTGCAAACCCAATCGCCAATAGTGAGCCAAACTACCGCCCCAAACTAGAGGTAGATATCCGTAGGCGAGACAGACAAATGAAAGCGGTTTAGTAATTTTAAATGGGAGAGTTTCTGCTTTTCCCAATTGGTAAATTGCTTGCATGACTGCATAGGCAGCTAACGGAATCATCGGCGGGATAATTAACACCGCAATCGACAGTCCTAAATGAGGCAAAAATTGTTCTAAATTGATGCCCAGCCCCAACAAACTATTTATTTCCGGCAAGCGGTGGATATAAATTCCGCCTAATAAGAGAAATAATAGTGCAACTTCATAACCGTGGGGAACGTGGGTAGTCCACAATTCAATGCCGGGAGGGCGCAGATTTAATTCTACCGATCGATGGGGACAAGCTTTTAAGCAAGTCATGCACAACACGCAATCTTTATTATCGGTTAATTGGGCGGGATGGGAATAAACCGGACATCCATTAGTAGTTAATCCTTCCCCAAAACCTTTGCCTCCTTTGTAGCAATGGTAGGTGCTGCATTCCGCCGCGCAGGTTCCTTGTTGGGCGCGCAGTTCGATAATTGAGAGTTTAGCAAATAATCCATTCATGCCGCCGATCGGGCATAAATAACGACACCAAAACCGCCTCTCGAATATCAGCGAAAAAATTACCGCGCCCGCCGTAATTAGCAATAACAAACAACTGGATAAATAGGCGGTATTTTCTAAATCCCACAACTCTTCCCACAGAAATATCAAAGTAAACATTCCGAAGAGAAACCATCCGCCCCATTTTTCGGCTAATTGGCGCGGCCATTTATTGAGAGTGCGCGGGAAAATTTTCAGCGATAGTTTTTGGACGATTTCTCCATAAATCATAAAGGGACAAAAAGCGCACCACAATCGCCCGATGATCGGGAATAATAATAAAATTAACGGCCACCACCAAGCCCAAAAGATATTTAGGGCAAAATTATGCTGTCGATCTTGGGGAGCAACAAACAGGATAGTTACCACTAATGCAAATACCCAAGTGGTAAACCAATAATTTACGCGATCGGGATACCAATCGCTCCGTAAAAATTGCCGGAATTTGGGATATATCTTGAATAAATTGAGTCGAAATTTTTGTTGCTTTGCCGCCTGCGCCCAAAAGACTTCTTCTGTTAATACCTGACTCCCCTGTGCTTGAACTAAAGCGCGATCGACCATTCCCTGCAATTCCTGCAAGTTTCCCGGAAAATCGTAGGCTTGCAAGCGGCGAATTGCTTCCGGCGTAATTTGGGGCTTGACTAATTTCTTTTGGCGACAAAAGATGTTGAGATAATAGTTGACTTGTGCTTCTAAATCTTCTTTACGCACCCGCAGTGACGGTACTTTAATCTTGTGTTGCGTCAGCTTATCTAGCTGGGGTTGGACGATTTCTGAGATTAAAATTATTCGAGCATTGCTAGAACGCGGTTGCGGTGGTATTTGTCCTTCTTTGACAACTGGTGTATAGGTTCCTTGGGTTAATAGTTGCTGAATCTGCGGACATAATTGAGCGGGTAATTCTTGAACGTCATTTAAAATTAACGTCCCTTCTCCCAACCATTCCAACAGCCCAGGTTTACCGCCCAAACGCCCGAATAATTCTGCTCCATTGCTCTGAAGCAAGGCACTTTTGATCTGAATAATTGGCTCGCTGCGGCGACTTGAACCGAAATGAATTAAAGCAGCTAAATTATCCTTTTGTAAGCCAGGTTCGCCAGAGATTAAAACCGATCGCTCGTCACTCGATGCAGCCCGAATTTGTTGCCGCAATTTTACCGCATAACGGCTATTCCCAATTACTCCCCGTTTCGCCCGCGGTACTAGATAGCTGCGAAGGGCATTTTGACGCTCTCTTTCATAGGCGATTTCTGCTTCTAGCTGCTCTAATTTCGCGGCCAAGCGTTGAGCGTAGGCTTCGGTGATGCGTGGATATCTTTGTAGCAAACTGCGCCAGCGATCGGCACTAATGACCCAAAATTGACATTCTGTACGAGTAATAATTCTACTATCTGCCGGTTGCGATCGCTGGAGTGCCGATAAATTGACGATCGCCCCCGGTAACAAACTACTCCCCCACATTAAACCCGGTTGTTTGCGGCGGTAGCGATCGGCTTGTCCTTTTTCTAGGATGTAGAGATTGGTGACTGGTGTATCTTCGATTACCACTCGAAATCCCGGCGGAAAAGTTGAGATTTCCATTTCCAGCGCGATCGCCTGTAAAATATCGCGGGATAATATGCCTAATTCCGTGTTCTCTTCGATCCAGTTAACTAATGTTTCGGTAGACATCGCTTAGCGCCGGCGAAAGCCGAATCGTGGTAGTTGGTGCAGGATATATCATTGTGCTACATCAATCAATATTAACTGCTGGAACTAGCCTTTTGAGTTTTAGTGTGGTGTTAATTTTCTCTTTTCAGCATAGGCGATCGACACTCCCGGTTCTAATATATTTTTTCTGCACATCCTCGGGCAATCTACACGTGAAAAACTTTTTCCAGTCGCTGAGCCTGCTATCCTCAAACAATCTCGCAAACTCGACTTGCTTCAGCAATATTTTAATAATTCGCCAAGATTCCCCAGAATCATTTCGATCGCAAAAACGCGCCAAAGTCAAGCGTTGCAAGTTCGATCAAAGGCGGTAAATCATCCACCGGTAAAGCTGTTGTTTGTAGTTCTATCTAAGTTATCAGAAATTTGGGTTTAAAACCCCGTCCTTCCCTCGACGGCTTTCTGCTATAGTATTCGTAGGTTGCTGACCGTGAGAACGTGAGGAAACAGGTTGAACGTCCTACTCCGGGATCTCAAAATCTTTAACCGTCAATGGTAAAAACCAAATCCACACGGTAAGAGCAAATAAAAATCAAATAGCGTGGGACACACGCGAATTTACGCTTGGGGAGTAGTCCGTAAGAGTTCTTGCTGTAAAAGGCGTAGTCGGACTAGACATGAAACTGTAAGACCAAAACTGACATTGTTGGTAGAGGCACGATTCAGCCCAAGAATCCTCGTACCTTGATAGTCGAGGAGTGTCAAACTGAGGATTGCAGTCATTTACTGTAGAGCTTGAATAAATGCAGGGCAAATTTTTTCGCAAGCCAGAATCAGATAACAGCGATCGCGTCCCCCCGGGTCAATACCTCGCCAACGGCTTTCCCGTTTTGACTTACGGCGATACACCCTCCGTCAGCATTGAGACTTGGGAATTTAAAGTCTGGGGATTGGCAAAACCAAAAACCTTCACTTGGTCAGACTTCCAGGCCATGCCCCAAAGTAACTTTACTGCGGATTTTCACTGCGTCACCCGCTGGTCAAAACTAGACGTGCAGTGGACGGGAGTCAAAGTCACGGATTTTATGAACAGCATAGAAATCGATCCTAAAGCCCTCCACGTCCTGGAACACTGCTACGGCGACTACACTACTAATATTGCGATCGCCGACTTCCTCCGAGAAGAAAACTTTTTCGCCCACACCGTCTTCGGCGAACCGCTATCCCCCGATCACGGCGGCCCGATGCGGCTGGTAGTTCCGCACCTCTACGCCTGGAAAAGCGCGAAATGGATTAACGGCTTGGAGTTTACAGAAACCGAACAACTCGGTTTTTGGGAACGCAACGGCTACCACCGGAGGGGCGAACCTTGGGCTGAGGAACGCTACAGCGGTCTTTTTTGATGCGATCTGACGATCGATCGCGAATATGGCTTGCCAAGCGCATCTATATATGGTATTTTCTGATGGAAATCTGCTTTTTGGCAATTTTCAAAGCAGAAAGCCCCTCTCGATCGCATCTTTGGGATCTGTCACGGTGCGGGTTCTCTGTAGTTCAACCACAAGACCTAAGCCCAACGATGGCACTTTGTCAGTAATTTACCCGAGCGATCGACTACTTTAATTCCCATACGCAAGTCCCAAACAACAAATATTCCTAGTTTCTGGATTAATAGAAAACTTTTATCGGGAAATTGGGTTTAAAACCCTGTCCTTTTAGGAGGGCTTTAATTTCTTAAATCCATTCCTAAAAATCCCAACCTTGTTTGTATTTGTACTATGGTAGAACAGTCAGGTTTAAACTCGCAATGCTAAGAGTGAAACAGTTAAGAGACACTTTTCGGCATAAATTGTTGGACACAGAGCAGCGAAAACTCGCTATACAGCTAGAGAATCAATGCGTTCTCTTTACCAGAAAACAAATAATTTAGTTCATTTGTTAAGTAGGGTAGGGCATACCCAAACTCTAGGTTCATATCCTAGTACGCTTTTGGAGATATAGCGGTTATTAGAAAGATTCGCGGACGTTGTTGGGATGCGAGCCCTCTTAGTTTAATGGTTATGTAAGCTGTCAGTTATACCTCATCTTTTTGAGAAAGGCTATAGACCCTCTGGGGTGGTTGTGAGTTAAGCTCGTCAATTGGTACTTTTGTACGGTTGAAAGGTTTAAGAATTGCCGTAAGGACATAGCGCTTAAAGGTCAGTCGATGAATTAAGAATCCCCACGCCTGAAGGCCCGGGAGTGTCAAAACTGTTAGATTCCCACACAGTTACCCTGCCCAAAAACAGGTACCGTCCCACGTGCACGAGCGTCAGGGTAGAAGCCAAAATTTTCTACCCTAGCTCAAGCTCCCAGATGCAATCCTGCAACTAAATCTAAAATCTAAAATCTAAAATAGACTGACAGTGTTTGTACCTAAGTGTTTGCTGTTAAGGATTTAGAATTGCAATAAAATTTAAAATTAGGATAAACCCACCGAAATCTATGTTGCGGGTTAGCGCTCGCATGACCGCGATTGCAAGGTTTACAGCCCTAATTTTTATAATTTTTGGTGTGTATTTTTAGAGAGCGATCGCCCGTTTACCGATCGGCTCGACAGCATTTATAAAGATCTTGTAAAGGCTTCATAAAGAGTTGGTCAAAATTCACAGAAAGTGAGAAAAAAAACACGAACTATCACATAATGAAATTATTAATATCTTGCAACAACAAGGAATCAGGTCATGAATACCAAACTCTTATCTGCCGTAACAGCTACCGCAGCCGCCACCGCTTTATTAGGGGCAGGATCTCCAGCCCAAGCCTTCTCCTTTGGTACCAACGGTATCACCTTCGCCAACAATACAGATGTCATGTTTAACTTCAAAGAGTCTCACGGTGGCTACACTTCCTCTTTGGGAATTTACAGCGTGAAGGACTCGGTGACATCTCTAGTTAGCACGCTGTTTTCGGAAACTAAATCCTCTGACAATGGCGGCGAGAACGAATGGAAAGGATCTCTGGGCAATACAGTCTTGGGTTCGGGAACAGCAGTATTCACATTCCTAGCAAATCAAGTTTACACTTTGGGACTCAACAGCGGCGATGGCGGCACTGTCTACTCGACCTCGACCTTGAACGCTGGCACCCAACAAGCCGTGTTTGGCGGATCCTCCTTGTGGACAGCGCTCAGCAGAGAAACAACCAACACTTTCCAAGCTGCCGGAAGCTATACAAATGGAACAGCTTCTCTGTCTAACGGAGGCACCCTGATCTCCTTTGACGATCGCGGTAACGCTAACGACACAGACTTCCAAGACTTCACCGTCAGCGCAGAAGCAGTTCCCGAACCGATTACAATGACTGGTTTGGCTCTTGGTTTGGGTGGCTTGGTTGCAGCCCGCCGCCGCCGCGCTAGCAAGACAGTTTGATAATTTTTTGAAACGGAACGATCTGTTCAATTACGTTTGACAAAAAAAATAGGATGTGCAGGCGCGCTGGGAAATCGGCTCGCCTTTTGCTTGATTTAAGAAGTTAGTTGTCAGTTGACAGTTGACAGTTGACAGTTGACAGTTGTCATACCAATTTCATAAAGTAGTACTACAGTTAATAGAAGTCAGTTTTATAATTGAGTACCCAAATAGAGGTCAGAAAAATGTCAGGAGTTTTCAAGCTCGATATTACGGAGACGGCAGCATAACTCAAAACTCTTCTGTGCCAAGAGAAAGATGCTGTACGGCATCAAAAACTGCAAGTTCTTTATTGGCTTAAAACCAAGACAGCAGACAGTGTGTTGTCTGCTGCTGTGCGCGTCGGTAAACATCGTACCACCATACAAAGATGGTTGTCTAGCTACCGTTCAGGAGGAATAGAAGAACTATTATGCCAGAAACCTCGTTCGGGACGACCCAGAATAATGACTCCAGAAACAGTAAAAAAATTATCGGAGGAATTGAGCCAAAATGAAGGATTCAGTAGCTACAAAGAAGCACATCAATGGTTGACACTATGCTGTGATGTAGAGGTAGCATATCGAACAGTACATCAATGGGTAAGATATCGTCTTAAAGGAAAGTTACGCATTTCCACGTCCGGTTAGCGAAAAGCAGAAACCAGGTGCAGTAGAAGAGTTTAAAAAAAAAACTGCCATCCTCAATAAAAGCCAGTCTAAGTCAGAGTGAGAGCTTTTTAAAACAATGGAAAAAAGTGCGATATTGGAGTCAAGATGAAAGTCGGATGGGGTTGCATACGATGAGCGAGAAGAAAGTTAACAGGTAAAGGAATAAAGCCCCAAGGAAAAGTGCAGTGGGACTTTACTTATTTGTGGCTGTATGGCGCCGTAGAACCGCTAACTGGATGCAGTTTTTTTTATGAGTTTACGCATTTAGATACAGTGTGTTTTCAGAAATTCTTAGAACTATTTGCTAGTGAGTACCCCGAGGATTTACATATAGTTCAACTAGATAATGGAGGATTCCATAACTCTTTAAATCTCAGCATACCAGAAAATGTTATTTTACTGTTTCAGCCCGCATACAGTCCGGAAGTAAACCCAATAGAAAGACTGTGGGGATATGTCAAAGAACAATTGAAATGGTTGAGATTCGATTGCATAGAAGAGTTGAGAGAAGCGGTGCAAAAAGAATTAACAAAGTTGACCTCCCAAGTGATTACTTCTTTGACGGGGTGGGAATTTATTTTAGATGCTCTATCTGTAGCAGGACTTTAGGAAATTGGTATCAGTAGTTATTAGTTATTAGTCATTCGTCATTAGTTATTAGTTATTAGTTAGGGCTTGCTGAATAAAAGTAGAAAGCTTACCAGATAAGGCAATACGGTTTACTTAAGGGTTGGGAGGCTTTAAAATATTGAAAACACGAGGATTCATTTTTATTCCAGTACCTCTGTGTTTAACTTTTTTGGATTTAAATTTTGAAACTGGTTTTTTGACAACTCTTGGGTTGTTTCTCTCAACTCTTTGTGGCAAAGTCGCATCAAGAATCTCCAAGTTCAACCAAGTTAAAAAAATGGGATTTCTTGTGCTTCTAAACGCTGAAATTTGGAACACGACGAATAACTCGTAATGTACCGGTGAAAGAAATACTTAATGGCGAAATTTCTGCACTCTGCGCTGTTTGACAAATGAATGATCGCACAGCTTTTCGGTCCTAATAATAGACCATAATTTTCTTGTACTACTTCTCTTGGTCTTTGAGAGCGAATATGAGTTTTTCGTTCTAGAAGATGTACTTTGAATTCATCAATTGTATTTTCGACTTCCCAACGTTGATGATATTCGGCAGCCAATAACTTTGCCGGAAATTTTTTAGGCCTAATAAACTTGTGATTAAACGATATTTAATTTCTGCTGTTGGGTCATTTAAGTTCTCAATTGTGTACTCAATTACTCTGATTTGGATTGGTTTAAATCCTTTTTTTCTGAATTTGCCTGGGGGATTAATAAAACTTAAGTAAGAGCCATCTTCTAGTTGTGTTTCATTGAGGAATTTAACATTTGATGGAATTCTTCCTAAATAGCCACAACCCTTGCTGAGCGTGGCTGACACCATTGCATACGAATGTAAACCTCTATCCCACATTAACAACATTTCTTTAGTAACTGACCGCAATAATCTTAACGCTCTGACTCTTTCTCCCATCTTATATGGGCATATCAAAGCATCAAATATTAAATGTGTTCCTGCTTCTACTAAAATAACTAATCTAGCTTGAGGAAAGGCAGCTCTTGTACCTGGACGGCTGCCTTTCCCGACCAAAAACTCTGGCATTTTCATCACTGTCTGGGAGGTCTAGACAGGTTCCATCTATTGCTACAACTCTTAATCCATTTAGAAAAGCTCCCACTGTTTCAGTTGTCGCCATTGGTCGTACCAACTGATGAAATAGCTGGCTCATTACAACACATCCTAATCTTTTTCTGGCTTTAGTAATAGCTGCTTTACAGGGAATTTTCCAATATTTACCTGTTTTCAACCAGAGTTCATTAAGTCCATCGATCAGATTTTTTAGTACATCGCGCATTGAGTCTTTTGACCATAAGCTCATTGCTACGATCAAACATACTACCAGTTGTGATGGTAGAGCACGATGCCGTTTTTCTCTTGATTTTGTTTTTAGGATAGCCTTTTCTATTTCTGTTGATGGAATCGCTATCTCTATTGCTTTGAATATCTCGCTACTTTTGAGTTTGGGAGATTCTAATAATAATTTTTTGTACGGCATTATACTTGATTTACTTTTTTGTACCTCATACCTAGTATACTACTTGTTCGACCTTAAGTAAACCGTATTGAGTTAAATCCTGGTAAAACCCGACGTGAAATTTTAGACTGGTATCATTTAATGGAAAATTTATATAAAGTGGGAGGGTCATTAAAATCTTTAGCCAAAGCCAAGGAATTTTTGTGGGCCGGAAGGGTAGAACCTACCCTAAATTTATTTAAAAATTGTCGCATAAAAACCGCCAAAAACTTTTGTAAGTATCTAGAAAAGCATCGCTCTCCAATGGTTAATTATGAGCAATTATCATCAGACAAGATCTGTTCCATTGGCTCGGGAGCGGTGGAATCGGCTGTCAAACAAATAGATAGAAGGTTGAAAATCTCCGGAGCTCAATGGTTGAAAAAAAATGTCATAACAAGATGCTAAAACTTCGTTGTGCTGGACTACACGATCTCTTGGCTATTTGAGGCTTTTTCAAAACCGGGATGCTCCCAATAGATGAATAGATGTTTGCTTGACGGGGCATTTTAACTGTTAGTTTAACATACCAAGTAAGGAAGAACCTAATATTATAAAGAGCGCTGAAGCGCAACTACGTACCTAATTTGTCTGACGACAATAAAACCGCCCTGCTTATTAAGGGGGGGTTAGGGGGATCAGATTCGGGAGCAGCCTGATAAAAAATTGATATAACAACTAACAACTGACTACAAATCAAACCACAGGAACAACCACTCGAAAACCCACAATACTAGCCTTACAATCAGGCTGATATCTGAGGCGGCACGCGCTGCGACAATTCGGAGGATGATCGTTCCAAGAACCCCCCCGCAACAACCTCAGCGAAAAGTCGCCGCCCGACTCCCAAACACTGCCATCAACAGGCGCACCGTTGTAATTATTGTGCCAAGCATCCGCGCACCATTCCCACACATTTCCGTGCAAATCATACAATCCGAAAGCATTGGGTTTAAAACTACCAACATCTGTAGTTTGAAAGCGATAAACTCCCTTCGGCGCGTCAGCGTAATTAGAATTTCCGTTGTAATTTGCTAACTCGCTAGTAATCGTTTCCCCAAAGTGAAACGGCCCCGAAGTTTCCCCCCGACAAGCATATTCCCATTGGGCCTCGCTAGGCAAGCGATAATGCTTACCAGTTTTGCGAGAAAGTCTAGCACAAAACTCCATCGCTTCATACCAAGATATATTTTCTATCGGTCGATTTACACCTTTAAAACGGGCAGCATCGGGATTGAGATATATTTTTATTTCCGGTAGCGCTGCAACCGCTGCCCACTGTGCCTGAGTGACTGGAAATTTGCCAATACAAAAAGGTGCTAACGTTACTGAGTGCTGCGGTTTTTCGTCGCTGTCACCCCGATCTTTTGGGGTACCCATCAGAAAAGTACCGCCAGGAACAGATACCATTTCCATGATTGTATTGCGACCGAGATGTTCTTCAAAAAAATGTGTTTTGCCACTTTTAACATCAGTTTTCTGCCCGCGATTGTCTACTGTCACCACCTGAAATTCAAAACTGCTTTTGACAGCAGAAATCTTTGGTGTTCCCTGGTTGTGAGGCGGATTTGTGTGAGATTTTACCCTTGAATTCACAGAGATATTGCTATTGACTTGCGGGCTGTGATTGAGCGGGGTATTGATAGCAAGTTTTCCTCCCTCGGTTAGATAAGCATTGAGGGGAGGTAGGGCTGCCTTGGTCTGAGAAGAATTTAAAGCAAGTTGTCCCGCCTTGACAAAATGGGGTTGCGGAGGTAAAGAATAGAGATTTAAAGCTTTAATAACTTCATCAGCAGATTGATATCTATTTTTGAGATAATCTTGAATTAATTTATCTAAAATTGTTGTCAACTCGCTGCTGATTTTTGTACCTGCGGGCAACCTTTCTCTCCAAATCCAGCCGCCATTTATCGGATCGTAAAGGTCATCGGAACCGTCAGCTTTTGGCAAACATTGAGTTAGCAGCCTCAGGCAAGTTATCCCCAAACTGTACAAATCGCTTCCGGGGAAAACTTGACCTCGCATTTGTTCCACCGGCGAATATCCGGGGGTTCCTACCGTCGTACCTACTTGGCTCATCAGCGAGCCAGTCACTTGTTTTGAAACGCCGAAATCAATTAAAACTAACTCTCGCCGTGCTCCCCTGCGAAAAGCGGAATTGCTAAAATTTGCCGCATTTAGAGATGGATTGGGGGAGGTGCGGCGGCGGATGATATTCTCAAGTTTGATGTCTCGGTGAATGACATTGCGATCGTGCACAAATTTCAGAATCGGCAAAATATCTGCCAGCAACTGCCAGATTTTTTCTTCACTAAAAACTCCCTGCTGAGTTAATTCAGCCAGTAAGTTTTGCCCCTCAATCAATTCTTGTACTAAATAAAGTCGCTTGTCTTGTTCAAAATAAGCAATTAATCGAGGAATTTGGGGATGTTCGCCGAGTTCGTAAAGTCGTTTCGCTTCTTGCTTAAACAGTTCTGTAGCCTTTTCAAGTGCTGATGTTCCCTGAACTTGGGGCATAAACTGCTTGATGACGCAGGGATCGTCCATGCGATCGATATCTACCGCTTCATAAGTTCTGCCAAATCCCCCCTCCCCCAACAGTCGAATCACGCGGTAGCGGTTCCTGAATAGAGGCGTGAGGTCGGCCTGGCCGCAACTTTGACAAAATTTAGATTTGTCGGGATTGAAAGGATTAGAGCACCTTGGATTCGAGCAGTAGAACATATCCTTGGGGAAGAAATGATCCGGTTTAAGGTTATGATATACCTTTTATGTGTTTCTGCCTCGTCATATCAATTAATTTTCGCAACCCACTCACTGGTGGTATTCATCGTCGCATTGCCCGATCGACTGATCTAAATCCCTGTATTTCTCAAAAACAGTGTTTAGCCGATCGACTTCCGCAGCATCAAGTATCAAATTAAACACTCTATAATTATCTGCCATAATTAGTCGCGCCACAGGTAATTATGCCTCCCGGTGCGCCTTGGTTGTTGGCACATATAGCGGATCTAGCTCTCATATTCGCGGACGTTGTTCGGATGCGAGCCCTCTTTGTCTGGGAGGTTATGTAAGCTGTCTGTCATACCTCATCTTTTTGAGAAAGGCTATAAGTCAATGCTGACAGCAAACAAACCTCGCAAAATTTCCTTGTATGGCAAGGACTATGTGATGTGGAAAGATGCTTGCTGCCGAAAGCATCCATGCCTTGCCCAACGCCTGTCCGCACATGGGAGCAATGCTGTCGGAAGGTTAGTTAATGCAATAGTCCGGACAGTTTTCAATGACCAACGGTAGAATGGGGGTTCTGGGTTCCAGGCTCTGTGAAATATTAACGGTAGAATGAGGCTTTGGGTCGCTGCTCAAAAAACTGTCCGGAGTATTGTTAATGCAGTTTAGATGTTTGACAGCTTACATATGATGTTCGTATTCAAATTTTAACTTGACAAATGTAAAATTTATTTATACTATTATACAAGTATTTCAATACCGTAAAAGCGGCTAAATCGAGTCGCACTGACCCAACTACCGAACTTTTGGTTTTTGCGGCCAGATTGACACGGGGAAAATTTTTCGACTAAAGTTAAACTTCCGCTAGGATTAAATTCCATGCTAATGCGCCGAGCGAACGCCCGCAAAATATTAAATTGGTTCTATAGTTATGGCTTTGGGAAAGTGCAGAAAAAGAAACAACCCCAAGGTTTTGGGTGATTTTACATTGGGTTTCACGCAACAGTTTATCCGAGACTGGTTGCAAGTCGGTTTGAGTAAAAGAGTTGTGCGAGTTTTACGAATATTGAAGGTATTTCGCTAGATCCAGGTGCTAAGCAGCTTCGACGGAACAATTCCAAGATTACTTGAAACTTACAGCCAGAGTTTAGGTATTAGAAATGAAATTAGGTTCTCAATTATCTAGCATTTCAAAGCAGTCGGATCGCTCGTCAGATACAAGCACAAATTTTTGGCAACAATGGAACCAGCACCGAGATTATCTTTACCGTTGCTGTTTGAAGTGGATGGACGGAAACGCGACTAATGCCGAAGAGGTACTCAGTCGAGCGATGCTCAAAGCCTTCGAGAAAAGTCAAGATTCTACTTGTGTCATCACTAACTTTAAAGCTTGGTTGACCCGACTGACTTATAACCTCTGTATGGATATACATCGAGAAAATAAGAGGTTGGGCGATAGGGTTGAGAGTTTGGAAGTAATAATTGAAAAAGGGGAGGAGGGACTGGTTTCTCTCTCCCATAGTCCTGAAACTGTCGCTTTACGCCGCGAATTAGCAATGATAATCCAACGCGCTATTGAGGATTTGCCCCCCAAACTGAGCGAACCTTTTATCCTACACTTCATTGCGGAAAAATCCTATCTTGAAATAGTACAAAAGCTAGGTTTATCCTACGAAAACCTTTGCAAACGTATTTCACAAGCGCGAAAAATTCTGCAAAAGCGTTTGACAAGATATTTGTCAGGGTTGGACAATTCTCTGTTAAATTCCTCCGAGTCACCGGACAAAAAGGGCTCTCCCGGGGTGGAAAGTTTTCACTCCGATGAAATAATCGCGATTTACCAAAAAATAGCTCCATTCCCCCAACAAAAGGGGCGCTTTGATTGTTCTCTTAATTATCAAGTAAGCGCAATATGTCTGGAAACAATTTTTCCTGCTTGGTACCAGTCACCCACTCCTCTGGGGTGGAGTTGAATGTTCACCTAATCTTAGAAGAAAAGGTAACGAGACAAGAGCAGAAGCTGAACGCATTAAGTCAGTATGTGGAGCAGTATCCCTATGGCTGGAAGAAACGCTTGGAATTAGCTAATCTCTTGTCAGTAATGGGTAACTGGGAGCGGGCGGTTGAGGAGTATCGCCAAGTCATTGAGCGGCAACCTCAATTAATAGATGTGTGGTTGAAATTGGGGAAACTCTTGCAGCTAATGGGGAGGGAAGCTGAGGCAATCGCAGTTTATCAGAGTGCCTTACCATTATGCGACAATGAAGGGATAGAACAATATATCAACGGCGCGATCGCAATTTGTCGAGGTGACAGTAAAAAAGCCATCACTGCGTTGGAAACTGCGGCTAACCTACAACCAGATAACGCAGCTAACTGGCTGGTTTTGGGACAATTGCAGATGGGGAGAGAGAATCCTGTTGGGGCTTTATCAGCCTTTGACATGATTTTGTCACTCAACCCAGATGATATTGTCGCCTTAATTCATAGCTATGATGCGCTAAGGGCGGTGGG
The DNA here is from genome assembly GCF_013299185.1 of Microcoleus sp. bin48.metabat.b7b8b9.023. Lineage (GTDB taxonomy): Bacteria > Cyanobacteriota > Cyanobacteriia > Cyanobacteriales > Microcoleaceae > Microcoleus. The sequence goes on from NZ_JAAFKG010000035.1 coordinate 69,140, forward strand.
GAATCTTCAGGAAGCACAGCGACGGTTGCATAAATTAATCGTCTTAGCTACCGATGATTTCCGGGTACTTCAACGACAGTTGAATGAGCGTTGCGCGATGAGATTGGTATCTGGGAAGGAGGGGAAGGAGACTAAAAAGATGATTACCTCTGCTCTGCGACAGTATCCTCATGGGGCTGAGGCTCACAAATCTCTGGCATATTATCACATTTTCCGAGGTGATTGGAAGGAAGGTGTGGAGGTGTTAGCAGAGTTTACCGCACAACACCCGAATCATCCTCATGGTTGGTATTACTATGGGCGCTGCTTGTTTGAGACGGGGGAATATCAGAGGGCGGCGGAAATGATGCTAAAAGCTTATCATCTGTATCCCGATGAGTGTGAAATTTATCGGGCTTTGTGTGAGATTTTGCCTGTTGCGAAAATGACCTCTCTCCCCCCAACTTTCCTTTTAAAAAAGGGGGGCGGCGGAACTCTCAAAACAGGAGAGGGGGATAACATAACCCTTGCTTCCATAGTGGAAGAAATGCTTGAGCGTTTCCCTCAACGCTGGAGTGTTTGGGCGATCGCGGGGCGGGTGTTGGTGGAATGCTTTAAAGAGGTTGAAAGGGGGTGTCTGGTTTCGGAAAAAGGGACGCAACTACAGCCTCAGTTAGCTGATGCTTGGTTTTGTCATGGAAGGGTGTTGGCTTTGGCTCTTAAACATCGGGAAGCGGTGGAGGCGTTGGAGAAAGGATGGGAGTTTTTACCAGCAGGAAGTTATCTGCAATCATTACCTGCTGCGGTTTGGCTGGGGGAGAGTTACCGAGTGCTGGGGGATGTTGGGGCGAGTTTGCGATCGTGGGAAGCCGCTTGTAAGGGATGTCAGGAATTGAGGGCATTCAACCCGGCTGCGGCTGATTACTGGTTAGGGAGAGCCTTGGCAGGGTTAGGGGATAAGTTGGGAGCGATACAGGCTTATGAAAGTGCTTTGAGTCAGCAGTTGTTATATCCGGCTCGTGGGGAAGTTGAGAAGATTTTGCAACGACTGAAAGCTAAGGTGCGAAAGGCTTCTGTGGGTTGATGGGGAATTTTGGGATAGAAAAATTGCCCGTAACTCGAAAAATTCACAAATTGGGGTGGGGAAACGTCTAGTTAATAGGTAAACCCAACGAGTTCCCCCTTTGGAATTCAATTACAACTCACTTACCGATACACTTAGGAAGGATAATCATGAAAAGAATTCTTTCAAAAATCTTACTGATCTGTGCAGTTTGCATCAGTCTAGTAGCAGGAAACGCGCAAACAGCCAACGCGGAACCACCGATCAAGTTCTATTTTTGTACTGCAAACACCGAACACACTCTAATAGCAAATGCAGGAGATGTGTGCGTTTTCAGTCCGTCGGAAAGTGTGACCAAAGTCACATTTACTTTCACCAACCAAGACTTATACCGAACCGCCAAGTTAGATATACAGTCCCCAGCACATTTCGCTTGTAAACAAGGGACTGCGACTATAGAATACGGAACTCCAATCAACGTCGATTGCAGTAGGACCAGTGGACAACCGGCGAGCATAACGGTGCAATTCGACACCTTAAATCTAGCGGCATCAGCAAAGGTAAAAATGAATAACTATAAGTCTCCTCCCCCAACCCCAACTAAATAACAGACTAGCCAAAAGTATGAAGAAGCCTTCATATTAAGGGACTTCCAGAAAATAAAACAAAATATTCCGCATGATAATGATCATTATCATGCGGATAGGATACCTAGGGCGTGTTTTCAAACTTATCGTTATCCTATTCAATCCTAGAAGATTCCCCTAAATCCCCCTTATTAAGCAGGGCTGTTTCAATTTCCTATGAAACGAATTGCTCTATGCGTTAGTGAAAGTGCGATCGCCATCTTGTTGGTTGGGTTTTGTAGCACCACCTTACACGTAGGTGAGTGATCGCTGTGTGGAAGCCTAAAGGGAGCGATCATCCTAAGGACACCAGCCTGCGGCTGATCGCGTATCAATTGGGTGTTAGGGTTTTTTGGGGAGAAAAATTGCCTGTAATATCATGTCCGGGTAATTAGTTAGGATATAAAATTTGCAGAGTTTTTATATTCCAAAATCTCAGCGTCATTTTTATCGTAAGTGTTCAAGCGGACATGATATAACTCGAAAAATTCCGAAATTGGGGTTGGGAAACGTCTTTAAAGTGTAATTACCTAAGTCTTGGAACACCAAGGAAAAAACCATGAAACGAATTGCTCTAATTGTACTGGCAACAGTATTAGCTTTTACTACCAGCCTTTTTGGGTTTGTTAATACCGCCCATGCCAACACTGGACAACCTGCTGCTATTAATCCTAGCGTAGTTCAACTATTAGCACAACCAGCACCTACCAGAGCCACAATTGTGGTGAATAGCATTAAAGATGCAGTGAATGACCCTAGCGTTACCACCTTGCGAGATGCGATCAATAAAGCCAACGCTGACTCTGAAAAAGACTTGATTGAGTTTGACCGTTCTTTATTCTCCACACCACAGATTATTACCTTGCAGTTAGGAGAGCTGGATATTATTCATAGTTTAGATATCATTGCTCCACAAGATACACTGACGGGTAGGCCTTTGGTAACGGTGAGTGGAAATAATGCGTCGCGGGTTTTTAAGATTCAGTCGGGAGCAGCGGTGACGCTTGCTGGATTGATTGTAGAGTCCGGTCGTGTCACAAGCAAAAACGGAGGGGGAATCGAGAACTTGGGTAAACTTACCTTAGATAGCAGTATTGTTCGCAATAATTCTGCATTGAATAGTTCTGGATCGCTTCATAATACTGAGGGAGGTGGTATTGATAGCACTGGTGACTTAACGGTAAATAACAGTAGCATTACAGGTAATTCAGCACACTCTGGCTCTGGTATTTATAGCCATGGCAACTTAATGGTAAACAACAGTACCATCAGCGATAATTCAGGAACTTGGTTTGGTGGCGGTATTTATCATACAACTGGCACCCTTACGGTAAACAACAGTACCATTAGCGATAATTCGGGAATTGGCTTTGGCGGCGGCATCTATAATGACAGAGGCACCATGAGGGTAGACAAAAGTACGATCAGTAGTAATTCGGCTAACTCTTCTGGTGGCGGCGGCGGCATCTATAATGACGGAGGCAACATCATAGTAAATAACAGTACCATTAGCCGTAATTTAGCTGGCGCTGATGGTGGCGGCATCTTTAATAACAGCAATAGCACCATTACAGTAATTAACAGTACCATTAGCCGTAATTCGGCTGGCACTTTTGGTGGCGGCATCAATAACTTGGGCACCAATACAGTAATTAACAGTACGATCAGCGATAATTCGGGTGGGTTTAGCGGCGGCATCACAAACTTGGGCACCAGCACAGTAATCTACAGTACCATTAGCAATAATTCGAGTAAATTTAGCTCCAGCGTGATTCATAATGGACCTAGCTCATTCACGGTGCGGAATACTATTATCAGTGGTGGTCAAACTCAATTTGGTCCGAGTACCGATGTATCAGGTTCATTTGCCAGTAACGGCTACAACCTGATTGGCAACAGCGGGGATAGTACCGGATTTGGCACTAAAGGAGACATCGTTGGTACAATTGACAACCCGATTGACCCCCTTCTGAGTTCATTGAGTGACAACGGTGGCCCCACCCAAACAATGCGTCTTCTCCCTAATAGCCCAGCTATTCGTGCTGGTGACCCAAAGAAACTGCCCACAGACCCCGAAACTGACCAACGAGGTAAACCTCGTCGTGCTGTCGATGGTAGTGCTGATATTGGGGCGTTCCAATTAACTCAATAGTGCGATCGCTTGATCTTGTAGGGTGCGTTAGCCAAAGCGTAACGCACCTTCTCAATTGTCGATGCGATGTCCACAATGCCATGAGCCAGAGAGCGATCGCTCATCAATTTTCATCCCTTAGTTGACCATTTGACGTTGGGAGCGATCGAGGCTTATGAAAGTGCTTTGAGCCAGCAGTTGTTGTATGCGACTCATGGGGAAGTCGAAAAGATTGTGCGGCAGCTCAAAGGTAAGGAGAGAAAGGGTTTGGTGGGTTGAGGGTGGATTTTGGGGGAGAAAATTTGCCTGTAACTCGAAAAATTCCCAAATTGGGGCTGGGAAACGTCTCAAGGATGTGGGAAGAAAAAATTACTGAAAACAAAGAAATCAATCGTATTAGGAGTGTTTCCAACGAAAAATGAAAAAACTACTCATCCTCACTTTAGTTATCCTAATAGCAATATTCCAATTTCCGGAAAATTCTAGTGCTGCTCGTCCCTCCTATCCATGGAACTCTGACCAACCCTATCCCATTTTATCTTATCAAACCCGACACCACATTATTCCTTTGGATGAGCTAGTAAAGTATGGAACTCAGACTTATACCACTCAGCCATTACTAACAGACTTTTTGTTGAGCTATGAGAACATAAAAAATGTAAATTTGGGAGAGTATAAAAGTATTCAAGAATTAATAAAAGCATATTTAGAGAAAAAGCCACCAGCGGTAGAGACGATGAATGGATTATTTGGATGGGTGCAAGGAAATTTAGTAGTAGGTCCGCAAAACCGAGCTTGGGACCCTGGAAATGCTTTTGATGATGTTGCGTTTCAATGTCGTCAAAATATTTACTATGACACACGGTATACAGACTTGAAAAACCGCTGGGAGAAACCAGCAACACCAGCGACCAAAAGAGATGTGTTCGAGCTACTCAGTACAACTAAGATGTCGGGCATAGAAACAGCAACTAAATGTCTTTGGTAAACGAGCTAAGAGACTTCCTGTGCGATCGCCTGATCTTGTAGGGTGCGTTACACTTCGTTAACGCACCATCCGTATCATTATCATTAAATTGGGTGGGTTATGCTGTTGCTAACCCACCCTAGGTTTTATGGCGATCGCGGATCGTGTAATGCGTAGGCGTAGCCCGTCGTAGACATCGCTTTTTGTTTGATATATTTATCGGGAGAGCGATCGCTTTGGGGATTTGAAAGTGCGATCGCTGTTAATTTACAGGAGTGCGATCGCCTTTTTTGTAGGGAGAAGGGCGATCGCAGGACGAGTCTTAGTCGAATGCTTTCAGGAGATTGAACGGGGATGCCAGGTTTCTGAACAGGGGACGCAACTACAGCGTCCCATCGGTCATTCGTTCCGGCGCAACATACGCGACCCCCACCAGCCCGCCGTCATCGTCGGTAATCCAGATGTCTTGGCTGTTGGTTTCGCCGTCGAAGTAGTCTGCCAGCATGAGGGCGAGTTCTTCGGTTTCCTGCGGCCCGAACAGTCCAGTGGCCTCAGCTAAGGCGATTAATGCAGTTGTGTCATCGGGCGCGCGCGATCGGACGAATCATAGCAAACTCCGTGGGATGGTAATTTTGAAATATTGGGTATTGCGATCGAGTTTTGGAAACTACAATACCTAGGCTTATTTCCCGACAGCCGTCAGAGCCTTGCGGAACTCGATCGCTGAAGTCTTGCAGCACCAAAGGTGGCATTGAACTTACGGCACCAAATTGCCGCCGAAGCAAAATCTTCTGAGTTGATGCTGGCAGGAATCACATAGCTTTGAGCACCGCTGTATGACTTGAGTGGCGCGATGAACACATAGTCCCCTTTCTTGATGGGATAGGCTGGGGGAACTGTCGAGCCAATGACATCGGGCGATTTGTGTAAAATCACGACCAAATCAGGACCAGACGTTGATGTTTGAAATGCTCGATCGAGTTCCAGAATGCGCTCATCCCCTTTCTGGACAATGCGGGCAGTGCCTTTGGTGGGGTGTTCGCCATCGACAAAAGTGCCAGAAGTTAGAACTTTTGTCGCTTTAGCCGTTGTGGGTGATGTCGCTGGCCCAGTTGGAGGGGAAGCTGCCACAGGCGTTGGCATTGTTTCAGAAGTACCGGATGACGCAATAGCAGTTCGATCGCCAGCGGTTTTGATGCAGCCGATCGCAATTGTTGACACAAAGGTAATACTAGCAAAGTTGAAATAGCGGCGTTTCATAAAAAGCTTCCTCCTTAAAACATTAAACTCCCCGGAAACCGATCGCAGTTTCCATAGCATCGCGAGGATTGAGGTTAACTAATTCTCGATTTATTTGAGCCTCATATAGGTTGCCAACAAAACCCAAGATAATCCCCACAAACAACAAACTTCCCCCTACATATTGAGCTAAAGTAGGAGCTTCCCCTAAAACTAAATATCCCATTATTATAGCTGCAATTGGGTTCAATAAACTGGCTAAATTCAGTTCCGTGGAAGTCGCATTTTTTAAACCCGCCAACCAACATAATTGACCCATGACGACAATAACCGCCGCATAAACTATCATCCATTGCCACAGAAAAGGAGATAACACTTCGGCAAAGTGGTTTGGCCCGTAAAGAAGATTAGCCAATAGGAAAAAAATCACCGTCCCCAGAATATTGCGATAAATCGTAAAAATTCCCAAGGGAATCGATTGTAATTGCAGTTTACCAACGACGGTAGCAATGGAACCAATGATCGCGGCGATCGCCACAAAAAATTCTCCGGTGCCAATTTGAAATCCAGCCATCGTCATCATCGGCCCTGAAGTACCTAAAAAAGCAGTCACTATCACCCCAGCCAAGGAAATCAGAGACCCTGCAATTGACCACGAATTGACCCGCGAACCCAACAACCAAACACCCAACACCAGGGTTAAAATTGGTTCGATACGCCCAATTAACACGATATTAGTAATATTTGTCTGTCCCAGGGCTTGAAAAATTAACGCTGGAGCGATCGCCCCCGATAAAATACCTGTAATGGTTAAACTAATCCAATCTTTACGAGTCAGAGCTTTTAGAGTCTGCGGTTGCCAATCTTGATGAAAAATTAGAGTCATTAACCCCAAAGCACAGATATTACCCACAAATAAAACATTGCACAGTGAGATGGGATTTCTGCCATCGATCGCATGATTTTGACCAATCTCAACTATTTTTTTAGTAACAGAATTAGAAGTTGCAAAAATCAAAACAGCTATGCCAAGATACATCGGGGCAGGAACTCTCATTAAAATTAGATGCACTTTGTTGGCAACTTTCATGCTCTTTATTGATGTTGATTTTATAACATGAATTCAGGCAATAATTCAAAAGTTTTAAACGAACCGCGAAGACGCGTTCGGCGAAGCCGTTCCCGTAGGGTAGAACGCGAAGAACCGAAAGACAAGAGAGTTTCACGACTCATTTAAACAGTATACAACTTTACATTAAATTAGTTTAAGGTGATGCCTTTTCATAGCCAATTTGGGGAGCAGAATAAATGGAGATAAACACAGCATCTTCACTATTGTCATTCACTGCCCCATGAATCTGATTTTTTTCTGCGATGGCAACTTCACCAGCATTCAAGCTTTGGCTTTGACCATTGCCTAAATAATACGTCAAAGTGCCCCGTAGCATCACCCAGGTATCTTGTCCATCCGGGTGACAATGAGCTTCTACAATTTGCCCAGGCTTGACTCCCCAAATAGCGATACTAGCATTTTTAGTCTTAATAATTTCAGTCACCATAGCAGATTCATCGGAGAAACGCACATCAGCTTCCAGGGGGAAAACTCTTGATTTCATCATTTTCAAATCACCGTTTTATTTGGGTTGAGGACAGGTTTTATTGGTAAAATCACATTGATAAATATAGTGTTCTTGCCAATGGAGGGGAATCTCTAGTAAATCCCTTGCACCAGTCATTCCCTGACCGATAAAAAGCAGTAGAGCAAAACAATTGAGAATGATATGAGCGGTGCGCCAGCGATTTTGTTTGTCCTGATAAATATCTTGGACGATCGCCACTGAAAAAATCATCAATAAAGCGGCTGTAATACCGTAGTAATAATGGGAAACAAACCATTCATTATCCCGACGAAAGATTTCTGGTTGAAATCCTAAAACAATCAATCCCATGCCTGTTAAAGTGGCAAAAATACCTCGCCATAGTTTAACTTTTGCCTTAAATAGTAGCGTGAAAGAAGCAATGCTTAACAGGAAAATGGCGATGACAAAAAAGACTCGAAAGGGTTCTTTGTTCAGGGTGTCGTTACTGAGCATTTTTGAAAAAATGGGATAGGCCATTCCCAGTAGGGCAACGCCTACAACTGAGCCGCTCAACCAACTACCGATCGCTACGTGCTCGGAACCTACTACTGGCGGAATTTTACTTTTTTCGCCACCGACAACTTGCAGGCGACGTTGGCGGGTGAGTAGGGCGCGATTCACTACAACTCCGATTAAGGGAAAAACCACAATAATGGCGATCGCCGGATGTAATAAAGCAAAAAAGTCTTGAAGTTCCATGTTAAATATCCATTCAATGATATATATCGGGAATTTTCCCTTACTACACTCAGCAAGGGAACAGGCAAATTACTTCACTTCAGCGGCGGGAAAACTCGCTACTCTCCCTTGTTTCACAGCGACAACGACATCATAGGTTGCACAGTAGGAAAAGGTAACATTGTTGGCTTTGTTGTAGAGATTGACCACCATACCTGCCCCACCGGGTTGTACTCCTAATGGTAATAAATCACCATAGAAAAATCGTCGCAATTGGTCGCCACTACCAACTTGTCCTTTACTTTTAGTAATAATATCGATCTTTTGCTGAACCGTCATTTCCGGGGCAGCGATTGCCGTATTTTGGAATTTTGGCAAAAAGCTATGTACAGCTACATCTCCGGCACTGATAGCGCTAGCAATAGCGAGGGTTGCCAACAGAGGACTGAGGGATTTGAGTTTTAACATTTTCGTTTTTTGGTGAGAATGGTTGATGCGAATATCATGATCTATTTCAATTTTTTTGAGAAGGAGGCATAATAGAATATGTTATATGCCATTTTGGAATAGGTACTGCATGGATCGAATTGCCTGTATGCAGACTTTCGTTCGGGCGATCGAAATGAAGAGTTTTTCTGCCGTAGCGCGGGAACAACAGACGACGCAACCGACAATTAGCAAGCAAATCGCCGCTCTGGAAAAATATCTAGGGGTACAATTAATCACTCGTTCAACTACCAATTTGAGTTTGACCGAGGAGGGGAAAAGATACTATCAATACTGTCAGCAAATTTTGGAAACCGTCGCCGAAGCGGAGGCCAGTTTAACAGGAAAAGAACGAGCAACAGGTATTTTGCGATTGGGCTGTCCCGTGCTGTTTGGGGAAATGCAGATTGTCCCCCGTTTAAAAGCCTTTATGAAACGCTATCCCGATGTCAAGATCGATCTGATGATGGCCGATAGTTTTGTGGATATTGTAGAGAATGGATTAGACCTGTTGATCCGCATTGGTAATCGTCCCGATAGTTCCCTGATTAGCCATCACATCGGCACGACTCGCCGCGTCACAGTAGCAACAAGAGGCTATTTTGAGCAAGCAGGAGAACCTCAAACACCGGATGATTTAGTGGATCGTGATTGTATTGTCTATACGCATCTGTCAACAGGCAATGAATGGCATTTTCAAGGAACAGATGGCACTATCAAGGTGCAAGTTGGGGGTTGTTTTCAAACTAATAGTTCTGTGGCGATTCGAGCGGCAGTGCTATCGGGTTTGGGGATTGCTGTCGCGCCAGTCTGGATGTTTGGTGATGAGATTTACCGGGGCGATCTCAAGGTGGTGTTGGAGGATTATCAGCCGACTCCGTTGCCAATTAATGGGGTATATCGTCGCAGCCGTTTTTATCCGGGAAAAATAACTTGTTTTATTGATTTTTTAGAGGCAGAATTTAAGCTCGATCCGTGGGTTTGAGATTGTGGGATTTGAGTATCAAAGACGAACCTCTAAAACCCCAAGATTTTCTAAGATGCGAACAATTTCTTGGGGCTGCACAAAAATCACGATCGGACTAGAAATTACTTATTTTTTGGTAACAATTGATTTAGCGCACCGCACAAGTATCCCTTAACGGTGTCCCTACTTGCAGTCACGCCACTGGGAAGAGTAAAAATCATCTCGACAGTTAATAGATTTCCGTCGGCTGATGCAAAAATATCGATCGGCAAAGCACGCTGAAATGCTGTTGCGGGATTTTCGGCTTTCATGACACCTGTGCTCACATCGGTGCTGATAGTTCTGATGCTCTCGCGCGCCAAAATGGGTCGCAATTGGGAAAATGCTTTCTCTACCGATAACCCCTCAACCTGAACGCGCGCCGAAAAGGCGGCACCATTGAGAAAGTCTCCCTTTTTTTGAAAGCTTTCCTCGCAGGTTGCGGCAACAGCGGGGGTGGCCAAACACATGAGAGCTAGAGTCAAGAAGAGCGATCGCATATTAGGTGAGTGACAAGAATGAAACAATCATCAATATAATGATGAGTCATCATACGACTGTTTGGCAAGTGATGCAAATATCTTCTACGCAACTACAATTTGCTGAGTACCAACAAACTCTGGATTGAAAGCTGGATTATCATCTTCCAACAGCATCTCGATTACTTCACACAGGTTCGCTTGTAGCTCGTCTAAAGTTTCTCCTTGAGAATGCGCTCCAGGGAAACCGGGAACATAGCCTACATACAAAGCAGTTTCATGGTCTTTTTCAACAACCGCAGTGAACGTTCTCATAAAATTTAAATTCAAACAGCTTGATTTTTCCGCAAAAGGCAATTGTTTTAAGTATAACCTATCTGCAAGTAACGCCAAGAACATCGGGAGAACTAGCAAATGCTCGATCGCATTTTAGATTGTCTTGAAGTTCTGCCAAAATCATTGAGGCGATCGAAGTATAAGGGCTAAGATTAGTTTCTGAAAATTCTATTCTAAACTCCACCTTCTAGTTCATCCAAATCATCTGCGGTTAATGGCGATCGAGCGCTATGGCGCACGTACAACACATAAACCGTAGTATCTCGAATCGCAAACAATACCCGGTAAATGTTTTTGGATTTCCCATAAAGTAACTGCCGAACTTCTTCAGGAAAAATATCACTTTCAACTGCTAAAGCACAGCGTCGAGGTTTTTCTTGGAGTGTTGCGATTTCATTCATCAAGCCTCGAAACCAGCGATCGGCAAAATCGGGATTCCGCTCTCGATACCAGCGATAGGCTTGCTCAATTTCATTAGAGGCGATCGGGGTAATTTCAACCTAAAATGTCATATTTCTGCTGCATTTCTTGGACAAAATTTTCGATAGGGCGAGTAAGTCCGGCGTTGAGTTCCTCGAAGCCTTGCTGAATACCTGCAATTGTTTCTAACCGATCGATTAATTCGCGCAGTTTAATTGGATCGATTTTGCTAGGATCGAGAAAGGTGACGAGAACTTGAGAGCGATCGCTAACATCTTGCGGTAGCGAGGCTAACTGAATCTGTCCGTTCTGATAAATGCCTTCGATGGTTTTTAGCATGAATTGTATTTCGGTTAGTATTCCCTTTTATTCTAGCAAGTATAGGAACAAAAAAATTAAGCTTAAAGACTCAAAGGGCGATCGTACCTAATTGAAGAGCGATCGACCCCGTAGTAATTTTTTGCGCTCCACTCAACTACTAACGCCTTTCTCATTCAAAGATTCAAGTCGTGACAGCCATTTATTAAAGTGAGAGCATTTGTTCCGAATTACGTGCAATCCAATTTGCTCAGCTAACAGCGGTCCAAAAATAGACTTCGCTTTTCCGTAATCAGGAAACTGCGCGATGATACGTTTGCTAGGTGCTGTTTGCTGCCCGTCGTTGATTAACTCCGGTGTCTGATATTGACTAGCGATAACTCGGAGAGCTTCAATCTCTTTTGTCCGTCCAGCATCAAGGTACTTAAAACACGTTGGGTCAGAAAAGAGGTATGCCTCATATTCATGTAACTGAAGGTAAGGAATTAATCGAGCATCACCAATATCTTCTGCAAAGCGTTTCTCTAAAAATTCAACCCGCTGTATCGGATCTTGACGTAGACTCTCAGACTCAGCTAATCCCGGAAAATCGGCATGAATAGCGTATAAATCAATCATAGTTGTGAAAAACACATCCGGGGCTTTTTCTTGTTTAAGAAAACGCATGATGTCATTCTTCATTGGCAGATAATTACGACCGCCACCTCTATGTACCTGACCCTTCTTTTTTGCATGAGCAATAAGTATGGGATTGTGCATAAACACGTCATATAGAGCTAACTGCGGTTGTATCAAAATGTCAGCGAATGTCTGCTCGGTTTGTCCTTCGGCAAACAGGTAAAGACGCGCCATTAATGCGGGCCTCCACCAATGATATTTTTCTCCCAAATTTCTCCCAGACTATACTCCTCAAGCCAAGCGTGTAATTCTGTGGGATTTAGCCTCTTAAATTGCGATTCCTTGCCCTCTCGGTTCACCGCAATTACATCGTCAGGATCGAAATTATCCAAGAAAGAACTAGATTGAGTGCTAACGAGAATTTGCGTATGGAGTGCAGCCTTACTAAACAAATCAGCCACAACATTTAGAGCGTAGGGGTGAAGCCCTAATTCCGGCTCATCAACGACAATGAGTTCTGGCAGTTCATCTTCTGGCTGTAAGAGCAGCGTCGCAAGACATATGGCACGCAAAGTACCATCTGAAAATTGATGGGGCCCAAATACCCGATCGGACTCCTTTTCTCGCCAGTTGAGAATGACGCGATTAGATACATCTGGTTCAAGAACAAAATCATCGAAAAAAGGTGCAATAAGACGGATTGTTCCGATAATACGCTGATAAGCGGCACCCCCATTCTCTTCACGAAACCTGAGAAGTAATGCAGCTAAATTTCCAGCATCGGGCATTAGCCATCGGCTGTCACCAACATAACAGGATTGCCGGACTCCTGCCGTAGAAGATGTGTCATGAAAATGGTATACACGGCAACGATTCAGCAAATATTCCAGCATTCGAGCCGTTTGCTTACCTTCCTTTGCTGCTTCTTTAATTCTGGTTTCCTGATGTCCTGCACCTAATTCATCAGTCCTTGGGGATGTCCTGCCTGTTTGCAGAAAACTCAAAGTCTCTTCGGCAAAAATCAGGGTATCACCAGCCGCATGAAACAGCCGAATATGATAGGAATCGACCCCATTTTCGACTTCAAATTCTAGTTTTGCTTCTATTTGGGGCGTTGTCTTAGGTCCAAAATATAGGAGGGATTGAGAACGACCCGATACAGCAATAAACTGTTGAAAGCGTCCAGCCATCATCTCGTTGAGCATCTTGAAAAACGAGATCATGTTGCTCTTGCCTGCTCCATTTGCTCCAATCAGGATATTTAGGGGATGCAGCTCAATATCTATTGCCTTAATAGACTTAAATCCATTGAGGGTTAATCTTTGTAGCCTATTCAAAAGTCAATCTCCTCGTATAACAATAAGACTAGAAACTCTCATCCAAAGAGGCGATCGGGGTAATTTCAACCTGAAATATCATATTTATGCTGCATTTCTTGGACAAAATTTTCGATAGGGCGAGTAAGTCCGGCGTTGAGTTCCTCGAAGCCTTGCTGAATACCTGCAATTGTTTCTAACCGATCGATTAATTCGCGCAGTTTAATTGGATCGATTTTGCTAGGATCGAGAAAGGTGACGAGAACTTGAGAGCGATCGCTAACATCTTGCGGTAGCGAGGCTAACTGAATCTGTCCGTTCTGATAAATGCCTTCGATGGTTTTTAGCATGAATTGTATTTCGGTTAGTATTCCCTTTTATTCTAGCAAATATAGAAGGAAGAATAATTAAGGGTAAAGACTAATGACAACTTATTCGCTTCGATCGCCCTTGACAAAGATCGCACTCTTGGCAGAACTATAGTGAGTTCACGGATCTCTATTGGTCTAGTAGCTTCATTAAATTGAGCTTCTCAAGATCTTGAGAAGTTAAAATTCGCTAGTGTCATGAATTATTCGCGGAGATGACAGGAGCGATGAAAAGCCGCTAAAACGAGAAGGTACCGCCATTTCCCGTAATTTGCCATGACGATTTTAGAGCGAGAAGCCCAGATTTTACGAGTCC
>NZ_JAAFKG010000036.1 GCF_013299185.1 Microcoleus sp. bin48.metabat.b7b8b9.023
TTTAATCGTTCACTGTTCATTTAGGGAGTGGATAGGTTTTCTTTTTCACCCTCATTCTCTCCTGGGACGGTGGCTTTAGTTCTTCTTTTGCCACCGTTCTCATCTTTGGTTAGTCTAAACTACAGTAATTATTTTATCAAACTATCTATCCTTGAATCAAGGATTGAAATTTTTGGTGCGATCGCATACTATCAAAATCCGAGTCAGTTTTTGCCATTTCTCGGTATTTATCAGGATTCAGATTAATGGCTTGCTGCAAATTCTGAATCGCTTCGTCAATCTGACTGTGTAACGCATAGCAGCAAGCTTTATTATAGAATGAGTTTGGGTCATCTGGTTTGATTTCTAAGGCTTTGTCGTAGGAGGCGATCGCTTCTTCAAGCAATCCTAAATTACCCAGTGCATTGCCCCGATTGTACCAGACTTCGTGATCATCTGGTTTGAATTCTAAGGCTTTGTCGTAGGAGGCGATCGCTTCTTCAAGCAATCCTAAATTACCTAGTGCATTGCCCCGATTGTTCCAGGAATCGTGGTCATCTGGTTTGATTTCTAAGGCTTTGTCGTAGGACAATATCGCTTCTTCAAGCCTGCCTAATTTACGCAGTGCATAGCCCCGATTGTACCAGGCATCGTCATCATTAGGTCTAAATTCTAAGGCTTTGTCGTAGGACAATATCGCTTCTTCAAGCCTGCCTAATTTACGCAGTGCAACGCCCCGATTGTTCCAGGCATCGTCATCATTAGGTCTAAATTCTAAGGCTTTGTCGTAGGAGGCTACCGCTTCTTCAAGCAATCCTAAATTACGCAGTGCAACGCCCCGATTGTTCCAGGCATCGTGTTTATCTGGTTTGCATTCTAAGGCTTTGTCGTAGGAGGCTACCGCTTCTTCAAGCAATCCTAAATTACGCAGTGCAACGCCCCGATTGTTCCAGGCATCGTGTTTATCTGGTTTGCATTCTAAGGCTTTGTCGTAGGAGGCTACCGCTTCTTCAAGCAATCCTAAATTACGCAGTGCAACGCCCCGATTGTTCCAGGTTTCGTGTAAATTTGGTTTAAATTCTAAGGCTTTATCGTAGGAGGCTACCGCTTCTTCAAGCAATCCTAAATTACCCAGTGCATAGCCCCGATTGTTCCAGGCTTCGTGGTCATCTGGTTTGAATTCTAAGGCTTTGTCGTAGGAGGAGATCGCTTCTTCTAGCCTGCCTAAATTAACCAGTGCAGTGCCCCGATTGTACCAGGCTTCGTGTTTATCTGGTTTGATTTCTAAGGCTTTGTCGTAGGAGGCGATCGCCCTTGCGTAATCTTCAGCATACTGATACAATAAAGCTTGTTCAAAAAACAATTCAGCTTTTTGTTCTGGTGTTTGCCCATCCTCATCAATTAAAGTTTGAATCCTCACTAATTCCCGTTTCCGTGCTTCTGGAGTCAAAGCTAAATAATCTTCTAACTTCCATCTTTCTGAACAAGCTTGCATTGATTCCAGTTGCAGCAAGTCTTTATCCATCGAAAACTTAATTAAGCTCGATCGCCAATCAAAGAAATCCGGTGCTCGTTCAATCAAATAGTTGACTGCAAAACGAGGTAAGATAAACACAAAACAAATATCAAAATTATCTCTAAACCTTTCCCGCTGCTGGTTGAGATTGATCAAAACAGGCGGCACACCCCGCCAACTATAGGAATAAATTTCCTCACTATTCCATCCAAGTTCTCTTTTTTCTTGTTCGTATTCATAAAATGAATATTCTAAGCCTGTCACAAACAAGATATTAATGTCATCTCGTCCTGGCAAATTTTCAATTATATTGTAAAAATTATAAGCTGACTCATCCAGCTTTAAAACCTCAATCTTTTTCTGGGATAAATCTTCTCGAACTTTTGCAATCAACCGTTCGCCTTCCGCCGGCACACACTCCACAAACAACAACCGGAAGCCATTCGTCCGTTTGAGAGTGCGTAGCAGAGATTCATATTCTTCCTCTGCTGTTGCTGGCGGTAAATCGGCATCCCAATCAATTATTTCTGGAGTCATGGCTCAATTTCTGGAAGTTGTGCAAGACTATCTTGAAATTGCTTAATTCCTTTAATCAGCGGGTGAACATCGTGCCAATACTGGATTTCTCCTGCTTCATCAAAGTAACGGTATTCCAAAATACAGCGGTTAAACAATAACTTGCGGCATTCATCCTCATTTTTGATTTCTTTTGAGCGTGAAACCTCAGCTAAAATTTTCCATTCTTTATCGTTGACATTTCTGCGAAAAGGATCTCGTGCTTTTGTAATAGCTCTTTGCACGGCTTTTGGAGAAATCGGCAATTCTTCAGTACGCTGAATTGCTTCTTCCATTAACTGTAACATATTTCGGACATGACCGCCACTCATCAAGCAAATTTGATTGAGTATTTCTCGGTTTTCAAACAGTCCAGTTTCCAGAGACAAGTTGGGAGAAAAAGGGCTGACTCGTTTCCAAATCAACTCTTTCATTTTATTCAATCCTGGTTCGTAGATATTGCCATCACGAGTTCGCACCATAATCATCGGCAAAATTTCAGTGTTATCGTAATTGGAGGCTAACTCATTGGCACTATCGGAATACATCATGGAAATTGGTAAAGTATAGATAACATGACAATCTAATCCTTTAAGCTGTCCGCAGCGGTTGATAAAAATATCGTCATGATTGTTGCTTTCTCCAGATCCGGTCAATAGCACGATTCTGTCTAAATTATCCACAATAACTGCTAGTTGAGTATAGCCTTGAGGCAAGTTTTCTTTAGCGCCAGCAATATATTCATTTAGTGCACTAATTAAAGTTGTTGTGTGAGGGTTAATTTTACGGCGAATTTCTTGGCGCAAACTTGGTACAGCTTTAATATTTGCCGTGAGTTTGGTAAACAAAGTGATTTGAGATTCTAGACTGATAGAGTCAAGGTTTACCTCCATTTGTGCCAAATCTTTTAATTCATTCCCTCGACTTTTTACCCAATTTAATAGAGCTTGAGATTTAGAGTTTGAGCTAAGTTTTTTTAATAAATGCTTGGTACAAGCGAGGAGAATATCAGTATATTCAGTATCTTCTGGATCGATATCTTCTTCTTCGGCGGCAAAATACACTACAAAACAGCCTTTTGTTTGTAAATATTGTTGAAGTCGCAGCAATTCCGTTGACTTTCCCGCACCGCGATGTCCAGTATATAACTGACAAGTCATCCGTTCCGATCGCCGCTGAATTTTTATGCCCAAATCTTCTATGATATTCCCATCTCCTCGCGCTTCCTGACAGTCAACATACTGCGGATCTCCGGCGGGTAAAGGATAGAAGGGATCAAAGGCATTGTAGAGTTTTGTTAGTAGTTTTTCGGATTCTTGACTCATAGTTATATCCTTTTTTGATAACGATCTAGTATGCGATCTAGAATTACCCACTTCGATCAAAGAAACCGGGTTTTTACCGAATCTACCGACTACAATGAAGTCTTTTCGTAAAAACCCGGTTTCTGAACTGATCTTAGTCCGCAGAGTCGCTAGTTCAGTTTATCGTTGGGTGGGGGCGGGTTTTTGAGATTGCTAGTTGAGTGGCAATTATTGTTGGTGAACCCGCCCCTACGAGATGTGGGGAATGATATTTTACCCTACTTTTAGGCTTGGTATTTTTTCAGAATGGCGACTTTTTCGGGGAAGATGTCGATCGCCATTTTGTCATCAAATTTAGTAGCCAGCGATCGCCTCACCTCGCCCAAAAACAGCGGCTGAGACAGACCAGGCTCGGGATGTACCACCGTCCGAACCCGGATTGTCATGTAATCTCTTCCGCTTCCCGATCGCCCTGGAGAGTACAAATCCGCAGCCACTTGTCGCATTGTGGCTTCTAACTCGGAGTCGGTAATTGAAGGTGGCACGGTAACTACAGTTTGGGCGCCGCCAGTATCGTAAACTAAAGAATAGCGTACTGCACCGGGAATTTCTGTGCGCGAAAACAGTCCTAAACCGAGACCGAATATACTTAGAGCAATGACGGCCATAAAGCTGCTCACTCCTACTAATCGGAAGCGAAAACCCCATTTGAAAATAAATGCTACGATTGTTAAAACAAACAAAGCTGCTGTTAGAATTCCCGCCCATTGAGCGTACATTAAAAGGTTAGAATTTACGTTCATTTGTCAATTTAGTAATTGTTGACTGTTGACTGTTGACTGTTGACTGTTGACTGTTGACTGTTGACTGTTGACTGTTGACTGTTGACTGTTGACTGTTAGCATTGGTTATTCGTAGCAACTAACAACTAAGGAATGAAATTTAAATAAGTTCGGCATCTTCAGAGCCGCCGACTTTCCGGGCAATAATTGAGAGATCGACGTTGCTTAATTTATTAAATTTTCATTCCTAACAACTAAAATGGGACAAATAACAACAAACAAATAACAAATAACCAATGCCAATGCCCAATGCCCAATGCTAATGCCCAATGCCCAATGCCCAATGCCCAATGACAAATAACAACTAACTCTTTCTGCTCAAAAGCAGATAGGTCATCATATCACCTTTTCCTTTCACAGAAATCACGCCGCGCTCCTCAAAAACATATTTATTCCGCAGGCGCTCGTAGGTGGCAACTGTCACCTGAATGCCGCCGGGAATGCCTTGAGATTCCATCCGGGAAGCTGTATTTACTGTGTCTCCCCACAAATCGTAAGTAAATTTTTTAGTGCCGATGACTCCGGCTTCTACGGGGCCTGTGTGGATGCCGATGCGGATGCTGAGCGGCTGTCCTCCCTTGGTGCGGATTGTCGCCATTGCTCCTAGGATGTCGATCGCCATTTCTGCAATGCTTTCGGCGTGGTTGTCGCTTACTTTTGGCAAACCGCCAACCACCATATAAGCATCGCCGATCGTCTTAATTTTCTCAAGTCCGTAGCGCTCGGCTAACTCGTCAAAAGCTGAAAAAATCTCGTTGAGCAATTCCACCAACTCCGCTGGCGACAAATGAGCCGAAAGCTTGGTAAAACCAACCAAATCGGCAAACATGACAGTAACTTCCGCGAAACTGTCGGCGATCGTATTTTCTCCTTCTTTGAGGCGCTGCGCGATCGGGCCTGGCAAAATATTCAGTAGCAAACGCTCGGACTTTTCCTTTTCCTCGGCCAACTCCCGCAGATAAGTTTGTTCCTTATCCCGCAGCCGCTTCTTTTCCAGACAGGCACTAATCCGAGCCTTGAGCAATACGGGATTGAAAGGTTTAGAAAGATAATCCTCCGCCCCCAATTCAATACAGCGGACAATACTGTCGATATCGTCCACCGCCGAAATCATAATCACTGGGATGTGGCGCAACTGCTCGTCTGCTTTCAGATGTTCCAGAACTTGATAGCCGTTCATTTGTGGCATCATAATGTCCAGGAGTACCAAATCAAAAGGCTCACTACGCATCAGTGCCATAGCTTGGAGACCATCTTCAGCAACAGTCACCGCGTGGCCTTGACGCTGAAGTCGGCGGGCCAGCAAATCGCGGTTTACCTCATTATCGTCAACAACCAGGACGCTGCCGTCGTCAGTTTTCATTGCATGGCCTCTTTCAGAAGCATTTCGATTTTACTCAAAAGTCGCGGAAATTCCACAGGTTTGGTGTCGTAATCGTCGCAGCCCGCCGCCAAACACTTTTCACGATCGCCCGCCATAGCGTTAGCCGTCAGCGCAATCACCGGAATCATTTTAGTTTCGGGATCCGCTTTAATTTGCTGCGTTGCTCGCCATCCGTCGAGCACCGGCAGGCTCATATCCATCAAAATCAAATCCGGTACTTTTGTCTTCGCCATCGATACCCCCTCAGCGCCATCAACAGCAATCGATACCTCATACCCTTTGCGGGCGAGGCGCCTCGAAAGCATATCCCTGTTCATTTCGTTATCTTCTACCAACAGGATTTTAGCCATTGCTTGCCTCCTTTCCCAGAAAATACTCGGATTTTGTCTGTTCCTTGGTGAACTTCTGCAAAAAGGAGCAGGAAGAATCTTGTAGGTCTAAATCCAGTTTTTGGGATGGCGATGAGTTGCCTGTCTGCAATGCCAATAAGCCAGCTACTTACCAGTTTTATGGTAGGCGACTTAAGCATGGATGGTATCGGAGTAAAGAGGGACATTTGATTAATGCTGACGCACAAGGCGCGGCGAATATCGGACGCGAAATTCAGTTGACGGTTGACGGTTGATGGTTGACGGTTGACGGTTGGTAGGGGCCCTGCCTTGAGTGCCCACCCTTTTATATCGTGTCCGATCGATTGACTGCAATAACTAAGGTTCGTAGTGTGGACTTTAGTCCGCAGTATGTTGCGGACTAAAGTCCACACTACGAACGGTTTTTGTGATGGTAATCGACCGGACGTGATATTACTGGTTGACAGTTGACCGCTTCAGAGTGACCTCTAGCTTAAAGGAAGACGATTGGAGTAATGAATCGTCTGATTTTAATTTTTCCCTACAAGGGTTGCGGTTTTAAACCTATTCTTTTTGGTAAGCAAAATGGTTTTACTGGACTCTAAGCGAGGCTGCGAAAGCACAGCCTTTATAACTCAAAGTCTACCAAGGCTTTAATGTCTGAAGAATCCCGATCGGTTTTACGGCGGGGACTCTCAAGTCATAGCCTCTTTCAGAAGCAATTCAATCTTACCCAACAGTCGGGGAAATTCGACCGGTTTGGTGTCGTAGTCGTCGCAGCCTGCTGCGATACACTTTTCACGATCGCCCGCCATTGCGTGAGCCGTTAGCGCAATCACCGGGATCGTTTTAGTTTGAGGAGCTGCCTTAATTTGCTGGGTTGCTTGCCAGCCGTCGAGCACTGGTAGACTCATATCCATCAGAATTAAATCCGGCACTTTGTCGAGGGCCATCGACACTCCCTCAGCACCGTCCACAGCAATAAAGACCTCGTGTCCCTTGCGGGCCAGACGCCTCGACAGCATATCCCTGTTCATTTCGTTATCTTCGACCAACAGGATTTTAGCCATTGGTGTTCTCCTTGCCTTTCGAGTCATACCTGCGATCGAGCCTGTCATTCACTATAGAACGAACATCGCGCAGCAAAGTATCGCAACTGTAGACTCCCTTTTGCAGAACCCGATCGACATAGCCGTTGAGTTGCTGACTTTCTGCGGTCGTCAGGTCTTTGGCGGTAATTACGACGATCGGTATAGGATCTTCAGAATGCGACTTGCGAAGTTCGGCGATTAACTCAAAACCATCCATTTCTGGCAGCATCAAATCCAGCAAAATCAATTGCGGGCGATCGACTTCTAGCTGTTCGAGAGCAGTGCGTCCGCTGTCAGCTTCCGCCACAGCCCAGCCTTGTTTTTCTAATATCCGCCGCAGTATTTTGCGGGTGGCATCGTCATCTTCCACAACTAATATCTGACAGGGCAAACTGTGAGCCGCAACGCCTTCTTGGTCGCGTCGGTACTTGTTCAACAAAGCAACCAGCCGTTTGCCGTCCACTGGTTTGGTGAGGTAGTCCGAAGCGCCCAATGCAAAGCCGAGGCTTTTGTTGCCAACAAAGGATAGCAGGATTACGGGAATTTCGGCAAGGTCAGGATCTGCCTTCAGGGCGGAAAGCACCGCCCAGCCGTCCATTCCGGGCATGATCACGTCGAGGGTAATGGCGTCTGGCCGCAGTTGCTTCGCCAGCCTGAGGGCTTCCTCGCCGTTACCTGCGACTTCTATGTGCAGTCCTTGGCGAGCGAGGGCGCGCTCGATCAAATCCTGGGAGATGGGGTCATCGTCAACTACCAGCACCGTGCCGACAGCAGGTGCGTCCCCAGTCCTAGTGCTGTCGCCGACTTTGTTGGGGATTTCCGGTTCTTTGATGGCGCTGGGCAAGAGTACGGTGAAAGTAGTCCCTGTGCCCAACGTGCTGCTTGCCTCAATGCTGCCGCCCATCATCTGGCAGAAGCGCTGGCTGATAGCTAGTCCCAAACCGGTGCCGCCATACTGCTTGGTAGTCGAGGCGTCAGCTTGGGTAAAAGGTTGGAAAACTCGCTGCAATTGATCTTTTGTCATGCCGATGCCGGTGTCGGTGACGCGAAAACTTAAAAATTCTGAGTTAGAAATTAAAATTTGGGCAGATTCCTCTTGATTTTTCATTCTTAATTGTTCATTGGTAATTCTTTCAACTCCGATCGCAATTTTCCCGTTTTTGGTGAACTTCGCAGCGTTGCTGAGTAGGTTCAGCAGCACTTGCCGGACTTTGGTCATATCGGCGTGCATCGTATCTAGATTTTCTGGACAGTAGACTTCTACCGTGTTGCCGTTTTTTTCCACCAGCGGCTTCGCTGTCTCCACAGCACTTTCAATCAAGGCATGAATGTCGAAGTTTTCTAAGTAGAGATCCATTCGACCTGCTTCAATTTTAGAGATATCTAGGATGTCATCGATCATCGATAACAGGTGTTTGCCTGCGCCGCGAATTTTTTCGAGATCTGGGACGAAGGTTTCATCGCCGGAGTCTTCGGCTTCTTCTTGGAGCATTTCGCTGTAGCCGATGATGGCATTCAGGGGCGTCCGCAGTTCGTGGCTCATGTTGGCGAGAAATGTACTTTTTGCCCTGTTGGCGGATTCTGCTGCTTCTAGGGCCGACTGCATGGCGGATTCTGCAAGTTTGCGATGGGTGATGTCGGTGACAGTGCCTTCAAAGTACAAAATGCTGCCGCTTTCGTCGCAGACGCTGCGGGCGTTTTCGGAAATCCAGATCGTGCTGCCGTCCCGGCGGTATATTTGGGATTCAAATTTTGATACTTGGTGGCGCGCGGCCAATTGGGCTATAAACTCAGCGCGCCGGTTGGAGTCAACGTAAAGTTGGCTGCTGATGTTTGCTAGTTCGCCGACCATTTGGGTGACTGTTTCGTAGCCGTAAATCCCCGCTAGTGCTGGGTTGGCGGTGAGGTAACGTCCGTCTGGGGTGGTCTGGAAGATGCCTTCGACTGCGTTTTCAAAGATGCTGCGGTATTTGGTTTCGGCTGCTCTCAAAGCTGTTTGGGCCCGCTGCCTTTCTAGGGCATGGGCGAGCATTTCTCCTACGATTTTTAGAGGAGTTGATATTTCGGTCGATCGACTCGCAGCAGGTTTGTAACTGTCGCATCCGAGAAATCCTAGTAGGTTTTCACTGCAAATTAGGGGAATCACGATTAGCGATCGCAGATTTTTTTGAGGTTTGTTTAATTTGGTTTCGTCCGAATGTGCGATCGCACCTGCGGAAGCGGTTGCTGTTTCCGAGGAGTTTGTCAGGAATGTTGCTGAATTTTGGCCTGTCAACCAAGCTATTTCGGCTTGATTTGGGGGCGGGAGTTCGCGGATTTCTCTGATGTGCAGGCATTCGGCGCGATCGAGCTTTTCGGCAATCCAAGGGATTTGGGCGATGTCTATTTGTTGGGGGGCGCGGTCTTTAATTTGGGTCGGAACACCCTCGGCGCACCATTCGTAGGTTTTGTGAGCGCGAGTTTTGTCTGCCGATAACAAGTATATGTAACTGCGGTCGCAGCGGCTGAACTGGGCGATTGCTTGGAGAGTGCGATCGAACCCTTCATCTATGTCCGCTCCGGGCACAGCGATCGCATAGGTTGACAAAGTAGCAATCAACGCCTCAAATTCTACTCGCTCGCCGAAAGATTCTGCTATTTTTTGGCGATCGGTAACGTCTCGAAAGCTCCATATTCTGCCAACTGTGTTTGCTCCAACTTTTGATGGCAGTGAATTTAATTCGATAACTCTTCCGTCTTTAAATTCTAATAAGTCGCTGATTTTCGCATCTGGTTGGGCCGACACTTGCATCGCGCGATCGAGAAATCTTTGGGGGTCTTTTAATTGTTCCCTAGCGAAGGGGAATTCTGTGGCGATGTTTTTTTCACTATTGCCTGCGGGCGATCGGCTCAACTTTCCTGCTACTTGAGACAAACCCCACATCTCGACAAATTTCTGATTGTAATTGCATACATTGCCTTTGGTGTCAACCGCGATAATTCCCGCATCTGTTGAGTCTAGAACGGCTTGCAGCATCGAGATCTGCTGGTGTTCTCCCTGCTCAAAAAATACCAAGACTGATATTTCGCCACCCTCAATTACAGGATTGAAAAAATAGGAAACTGGTAAAATTTTCCCGTCGCTACATAGAAACTCCTCGTCCCAATTGCTACAAGGTTGACGGTTGGCGATCGCCTCTTGTAAAGATAGTGTATGTGCGATCGCCCCATCTTCATTTTTGTGGTTTTTTTGTTTCCGATCCTGCAAAACTGGGGATTTTTCGCCTTGCTTTTGCTGGGGGTCAATGCGCTTTAGCAGCGAAATGCCTGCAAGTTCCGACTCTCGCCACCCCAACAACCGTTCGGCTGCTGGATTCACCGAGATGATCGACCCCTTGCCGTCAAGGATACACAATCCCACCCCCAAACTGTTGACGGTCGATCGCAGTCGATCGAATTCTGAAGCGGTTGGAGAGTCTTGAGGGGATGGTGACGAAGAGGCAAAATCCTTTAGTACCGAGGGTTGCTCCTGACTGGGAGCGCCGTCGTAGCTACAACTTACCTGCTCTAAGAATAGCTGCCACTGCTCGGCAGTGGGAGGGGGAGACTCGCCGGCTAAACCGAGCTGTTCGAGTTGGCGCTGGAGGTAGGGATGCATAATTTCTGGCGCTTTGTAGGCAACTTTTTACAGTATATATTTTTAATTAATAGTATATATGTGCAGCTATCTAGTGACTGGAAGAATACGCAATCTAACTCTATCACAGGTTCTATCGAGAACCATAGCTGTCATCTGCGTTATCCAAAATCTTTTAAATCGCCCTAAGTTATATTTAGTCTAAAAAAATTACATCGTCAACAAACCCATGCTCTAAATGTCTGCCACCTACTTAAAAATTGTATCATATTATCACAGTGAACTGACGCTGACAACCTCGGTTTCTGCCAGAACTAGGTTTTTTGAGCCACCAAAAACTGATAAAGTCCGAGGTACTCCTGTCGTGGAGAGATCAAAATTTTATACTCCTGTTCCTGCTCCCAGATTCATCTGTACAGTAAATCTCAAATTTCAAGTCTCAAATCGACTGACTGCTCGACTCAGGTGAAGCAACCGGGTTTCGGGAGCGAGAGCGTGTCATTAATAAAATTGGCAGCAGCCAACAACAACTCACAAAATTTCTTATCGATCATACTTTTCCGGGAAAAATAAAATTTAGTTGATGATAGCTGGCAGCCGAATTGTAAAAGTAGAACCTTTTTCCAACTCGCTGGAAGCGGTAATATCTCCGCCCATCATTTCGCAGAACTTCTTAGTAATCGTCAGCCCCAAACCAGTGCCGCCGAACTTCTTAGTAGTTGAGGAATCGGCTTGGGTGAAAGGCTCGAAGATTTTGACTAACTGTTCGGAACTCATGCCAATACCAGTATCTTTGACTGTAAAAACAATCCAATCTTGAGAGGCAGACCAGGAATACGAGCTATTTTCTAAGGGGTTAAGTCCTCTATAGGCTCCTTGTTTTTTGCGTCTCTGGGCAGCCTCGGCGGGGGTTTCGGGGCAGCGGGTAACGGTGAGACTAATCGCGCCGGAGAAAGTAAACTTCGAGGCATTGCTGAGGAGGTTGAGCAAGGACTGGCGGAGTTTAGTTAAGTCGCTCTGCATCGAGCCAATATCCTCAGGGCATTGTATTTCTAAGATATTGCTATTTTTGTTTGCCATCGGCGCGATCGTGCCGACAACTTGCTGCACCAGATTTAAAATGGTGAAGGTTTCGATGTGCAAGTCGATGTGACCTGCTTCAATTTTAGTGAAGTCGAGAATATCTTTAATCAGCCCTAGCAAGTGCTGGCCGGCAGTGTTAATTTTTTGGAGGTCGTCGATGAACTCTTCGGCATCGAGGTCTCGGGCATCTTCTTGCAGGAGTTCGCTGTAGCCGATGATCGCATTGAGGGGGGTTCTGAGTTCGTGACTCATGTTGGCGAGAAAGATGGTTTTAGATCGATTGGCAGTTTCGGCTGCTAATGCGGCGCGACGGAATTCTTCGGAACGCAACCGTTCGGTGATGTCGCTGGTCATGATTAAAACGCACTGAGTGCTGCCGAGGTCGATGAGTTCCCCTGACAGCAGCCAGTCGCGCACTTCGCCGGCTTTGGTGCGAATTTTGATTTCTTGGTTGCCGATCGAATTTTCTTCCCGCAACACGTTGGCTAGCCGTCGCTCGTCTTCTGAATTGACCCACATTCCTAAATCGGTGGGGGTGCGGCCGATACATTCCTCCCGCAACCAGCCTAAGGATCGCAAAAAGCTGTCGTTGGCATCGAGGAAGCGGGCGTCTGTGAGGGTGCAGATGCCGATCCCAACAGGAGAAGCGTGAAAAGCCTTGGAAAATCTTTCTTCTGAAGAATGCAGGGCGGCTTCGGCCCGCTTTCTATCTGTGATGTCTTGGACGGTGCTGGTGATGTAGAGGGAGTTGATGGCGGCTTGTTCGCAGACTGTGCGGCTCCTCCCGTCGGGTAGTAGCAGCCTGTAGTCGATGCTGTAAGGCTGTTGCTGAAATATAGCAGCTTCGATCGACCTTTTGACCAATTCTCTATCTTCGGGATGCACGTATTTCAAGAAGGCTTCGAGGCTGGGATCGAAAGTTCCCGGGCGTTCTCCCAGGATGCGATAAATTTCTTCTGACCAACGCAATTGCTCCGTGTTGCGATCTAAGTCCCAGTTACCTAGCTGGGCGATGCGCTGGGCGTTGGCGAGGCTGGCTTCGCTGGCGCGCAGGGAGACTTCTGCTTGGTGGCGTTCGGCGACGGTGGCGGCTAAGACTAGGCCGGTAACGGCGATGACGGCGATGAAGGCTTGCAGGGATAACAGTGCTTGGGGGATGCTGCTGGCGTGTTTGAGAAAGGGGCCACTGCCCCTGGCTATGCCCCAGATGGCAAAGCCGCAGAGGATGAAGTTGGCGAGGGCTGTGTAGCGCTGGCCGAATCGAAAGGCAGCCCAAACTACTAGGGGAAATGGTAAGTATTCTAGGGGATAGCGAGCGTAGGCCGCGCGGGTGCGGGAACAGAAGACGAGCCAGCCGATTGCTAGCAGCAGCAGCAGCCAAATAATTCGTTCAACTATCTGTTTGCGATGGGTTGGGATTTTCGGTAATTTGTGCCATGTCAGCAGCAGCGGGGCGACGAGCAAAATTCCCATCGCGTCTCCTACCCACCAAGTCCCCCAAATCGTCCCAAAATTGTTCCAGCTAGAGAAACCGCTCACGCACACGATGATACTGCCGATGGTGGAGTTGATTAGGGTAGATGCTAAGGCTGCTAGTCCGACTATTCCTAAAACGTCTTTGAGTCGATCGAGTCCGGCGCTAAAGTTAATGCGCTGTAACAGATAAGTTCCCGTCCACGCTTGCAGGGCTCTGGCGCCCGCTGAGATCAAAGCAGTGCCGATGCTGGCCGCCGGTGCGCTCATGATGAACAGGAAGGCGCCGATCGCAATTCCCGGCCACAGTTGCCGCCCAAACAGCAGCAGAGCGACTTGAGCAATTCCTGCTGCTGGCCACATGGGGTAAATTTCTGAACTCAGGGTGAGGGTGGCAATGGCGAATTGCGATGCCAAATAGTAGATCAGGGCGATCGCCCCTACTGCGAAGAAGTACCGCCAGGAATGTCCTTTGATTGCGTTAAAGAACTTTTTCTGCATTGTCGTTTAGGGAAAAGGTGGATGCTGGTTTTGGTATCAGTAGGTAGCACGGGACAGGCACGGGGTAGGAAAAATCTGTCTGTTAGGCGATCGTAGGTCATGGGTGGTAGCTAAGCGAAGAACTTGTTGAGATAACTTTTGTGGCGCCTTTGAGGTTGCGGTTTTTTGGGCTGTGCGACGGATAGGATCTGGGCATAAATTTCGGGAGCATCCCTTGTTTGCCAATATATCTGTGATGGCTAAGCATTCGGTTTGTTATTTTTTGGTTTTTGGTAAATATATTTATACCGAGCGACTGCGGGTGTCTGTTCGTGTCGGGCGATCGCAACTCTATTAACTCTAACATCTTGCACCGCCATCAATAATATCTAACGAACCGATAACTCCCGCGCAACATCTGAGCTTTCAGGTAAGTGCGGGGCAAGCAACTCGGTTTCTGATTGTAAGTGCAGGTTGGAATGATTTTCACAAAATTTTCAACCAATTAATCTAGTTGATCGAGCCTTCAAGGCTGTCATTGCATACAGTGAAAGCGGATAATTTACATCAAAAAACATTTTCTCTTTTTCAGGGATTGTTGCCAGAGAGCGATCGTCGAATGTCGTGAATTAATTGCCATTTGTCTTATTCATGACCAATGACCAATGACTAATGATAATTCGCTTGACAGTTGACAGTTGACAGTTGAAAGTCAATTACCGATTACAGATTACCGATTACTAATGACTAATGACCAATCACCAATGACTAATGACTAATGACTAATGACTAATCACCCATGACCAATGACCAATGCCCCATGCCCCATGGCCCATGCCCAATCTCTACCTGGCAATATCTAAAGTTAATGTCAAACGGTCTTGAGCTTCTTTAAGAGCGTCTTGGGGGTTGCGGCCGAGAAGAGTTGCTTCTATGGCACGGCCAAGATTTTCTGACAGGCGAGAGTAACCAGAGATAATTGGGCGCGATCGGGCTGAGTTCATTTGTTCTAAAAATACTCCCAAAACAGGATTTTTTTTCACAAAACTTTGATAAGTTCGGCTCTCTCTCGATTTTAAGTTAATTGGTAAGTAACCTGTACCCAAGGCCCAGGCTGTTTGGAATTCTTCGCCAAGAACGTATTCTAGGAATTCAAGGGCTGCTTTTTCGCGTTCTGGCGAGGTTTTCATTAAAAATAGGTTTTCACCCCCAACAACAGTGGCGGAGCGTTTGAGGGCGGGTATAGGCATCACTGCGTAGTCGATCGCACTTTGCTGCAATTGTGCTAGAGTCCACGGCCCGGTGATTTGCATTGCGACTTTACCGGCGATGAAGTTCTCTAGTTCATAACCGCGCTCGGGTGCTGACAGTATTCCTGAACCTTCTGTTAGCAAGTCATTCCACAATTCCAAGGCCGCGAGAGAACCCGGATTGTCTATTTGGGGTACGGGAGTTTGAGATGTCTCTCTCACGAGTTCGCCGCCTGCGCTGAACATGAATGGCAGCCAGGTGAATACTGTCCATTCTCCTTTGCCTAGGGGGAGCACTATGCCGTGTCTATCTGTGCGTCCGTCTCCGTTGGTGTCTCTTGTGAGCGATCGGGCTGTTTGCTTTAATTCTTGCCAATTCTGCGGCACTTGTTTAATTCCTGCTGCTGCAAACAAGCTGGGACGGTAAAATATTCCGGTATTGTTGGTGGCGAGGGGAATTGACCAAGTGTGTCCGCCGAGTTCCATTGACTCGAACAGTGAGGGGTCGATTTCGCCTTTGATGGGGGATTTTTCGAGCCAGTTTTCTAGCGGTTTAATTGCTTGCAGTTCTGCTAGTTTGCCTGCCATTGTGGCAGCATTCCACAGCAAATCTGGCGGTGCATTTCCTACTATTGAGGTGAGGATTTTTGGCAGTTGTTGGTCGGGCTGGCCGATGTAAATTTGTTCTACTTGGATGTGTGGATGCGTTTGGTTGAATTTGTCGGTGAGGGTTTTAAATAAGTCGCGATTGGGCGGGGGATTGATGCCGTGCCACAGTGTGAGCTTAATTTTATCGCTATTTTTCGGAATATTTTGACAGCCGCTTAACAGCAGTAGATTTAAGGCAAGTAAAATGCAGGCAACTCGTTTGACTTGCATTTTAAGTGCTTTGAGAAGTTTTGATAAAATCATTTTTTAGTTGTACTTAGAGGGAAGAATTTTTTTGGGCAAGCGCAGATGGACGCGTTCATCAGTTGACAGTTGACAGTTGATAGTTGATAGTTGACAGTTGATAGTTGACAGTTGATAGTTGACGGTTGATAGTTGATAGTTGATAGTTGATAGTTGATAGTTGATAGTTGATAGTTGACAGCTATAGCTTTTCTCAAAAAGATGAGGTATAACTAACAGCTAATATAACCACTTAAACGTATAGGGCTGAAGCCCAACAACGTACCTTATCTTTTTCCGTCGATAGAAGAGGATTGAAGCCATGAATCATTTTGTTTGATTTCCCCAGTTTAGGGGGAGGCTTCAGACTCAATCTTCGGGCGTGAGAGGTGGGTGAAACTGGTTAAATCGAAGAAGTCTGGGGGAGTTGATTTGTCTCTCCTTTGGAGGTATTTTGAAACAAAATTGTGAAAGATCCGCCTCCTATAGTGGTTGTCAAAAAAGTGATGTATGCCCTATGCCCTATGCCCTATGCCCTATGCCCTATGCCCTATGCCCTATGCCCTATGCCCTATGCCCTATGCCCTATGCCCTATGCCCTATGCCCATGAGTACCTCATCTTTTTGAGAAAGGCTATAGTGTATCTTGCGGGCAGATCCGATCGCAAGGAATTGCTGTCAGGTGCGATCGATATTTTGCTAAGTCAGGCTTTTCGACGCGCTCGAATCCGGGAATTCGGTTAATAGCCATTGGCTGACTTGTTCGTGATGAATATATTACCAGAAAGAATTGGTTGAAAGCCCGCCCGCCTTTGAGGGATAAATTAAGATCGGACTATTCATTACTCCAATCCTCTTCGTTCTAGGTTAACTGTCAACTGTCAACTGTCAACTGTCAACTGTCAACTGTGGTTGTGCGATATCTGCCAACAAGCTGCGACTGACTAGCTGCCGCATATTCAAGGATTTTTTCATGTTTTGGCAGATATAGCCTTTCTCAAAAAGATGAGGTATGACTGATACCTTACATAACCAGTTCAACTAAGAGGGCTAAAGCCCAACAACGTACCTCGTCTTTCTGAGAAGCGCTATATGATAAAATCGACATGGCCAGTAAAATTGGTGAGTCAGATGACAACTTTTAGTGTAGAACAGTTAGATTTAACTTGGGAAGAATGGATGCAAAATCCTCCTGACGGGACGGAGTGGGCAGACGGTAAAGTGATAGTCAAACATCCTGTAGAATTTGTCAATGGAGAAGTAGTAGGGAAACCGGGAATGACTGCAAAGACTCGCCGCATTCAATCAAAGCTCGATTATTACTGGAGAAGTTACATGATCTCAAGCGCTCAAGGGGGCGAGGTTTATGTGGAAGTCACTTGTCAAACTCTGAAAAAGGGCCGGATACCTGATGTATCTTACATTACTCCTGAACTGTTGGCGCAAGTTGGAGAGTTTTCAGTTTTGCCGCAGAGTTTTCCGCTGCTAGCTGAGATTGTTTCGCCTAACGATTTTGCTGATGATGTTTTTGCAAAAGCCCAGGAGTATTTAGAGTCTGGTTGTTTGGAAGTTTGGCTGCTATTTCCGAAGAGTAGTTGGGTGTTAGTAATTACTCAAAGTGAGGCAGTTTTATTTAAGCCTGGTGATGTGGCGAAGACTCAGCTTGTGTTGCCCGGTTTTAGCGTGGCTGTTGATGAGTTAATGGCGTAGTTTTGCTGTTATGATTATAAAAACTAACTAAAAATCTATGAAAATTGTTTTTTTTGGCACTCCTGAATTTGCTGTTGCTACTTTATCCAGTTTGCTGAGTCATCCAGAATTTGAGGTTGTGGGTGTGGTAACTCAGCCGGATAAGCGCCGGGGAAGGGGGAATAAATTGATGCCTTCACCTGTAAAAGATGTGGCTTTAAATCACAGTCTTCCGGTTTGGCAGCCGCGCCGAATTAAGAAGGATGCCCAAACGCTTGCTAAGTTGCGGGAAGCGGAGGCTGATGTGTTTGTGGTGGTGGCTTACGGCCAGATTCTTTCTCAGGAAATTCTGGATATTCCTAGTTTGGCTTGCGTTAATGTTCACGGTTCAATTTTGCCGAAGTATCGCGGGGCGGCGCCAATTCAGCGGTGTCTTTTTGATGGGGAAAAGGCTACTGGAATTACTACTATGCTGATGGATGCTGGCATGGATACTGGGGCGATGCTTTTGAAGGCTTTTGCGGGAATTACGCTGTTGGATAATGCTGATTCTTTGGGCGACAGGTTGGCGGAACTGGGAGCGGATTTGTTGGTGGAAACTTTGATAAAATTGAGGGATGGGGAAATTAAACCGGTTGTTCAGCATGAGGATGAGGCGACTTATGCGCCGATGATTAAGGGTACTGATTTTGTGCTGGATTGGTCGAAAAGTGCGATCGCCCTTCACAATCAAGTTAGGGGTTTTTTCCCGGATTGCACTACGACTTTTCGCGGTAATTCCCTGAAAGTAATCGCAACTGTGCCGGTGGGGCCGGAATATTGGCTGCAATTACCAGCGGAGTTGAGGGTTTTGGAACGGGAATGGCCTGTTTTGGATCGGTTGTCGGGTGCAAATGGCGAGGTTGTCAGGGTTGTGAAGGGCTTGGGGGCGATCGTCCAAACTGGCGATGGTTTGCTATTATTGCGGGAGGTGCAGTTGGCTGGTAAAAAAGTTCAGTCTGGCGTGGATTTTGCTAATGGAACTCGGTTGGTTGCGGGTGAGGTTTTTGGGAAAGTTGATTCGTGAATTACAACAACAGATTACTTGATCTGGAGGCAAACTGTGTATATTTTATGTGATGGCAACTGGGACAGACCAGAAATAGAAATATCTGATTCACCACGAGGTATTATCGAACAGGGAGAACTTTGGGAAAGCATCAGTGAAGATTTGAAGCTTCCTGCGGAAAAAATAAAGTCAGAGTTTTATGCTGAAAACCTGGAAGCTATTTCAATGAAGTTGTCTCCGATAAAAAATCCAGAAAGATTAGATTTAATCAAAATTTACCTAAACAATAAAAATTTGGTCTTTGAAGGTTCTAAATCTGTTTTTCATAAGCTGGGTATGTCATTACTAAGCTATTTCCATGAAAATAGTCAAAAAGGTGAACATTTTCACCTAGACTATGTGGAAGACGATCCTCTATTAGCACCTACCAACTGCCACGTAATATTTTTATGTAGAGATCCGCATATATAGCCTTTCTCAAAAAGATGAGGTATGACTGACGGCTTATTATAACCGCTTAGACGTATAGGGCCCAAGCCCAACAACGTACCTCATCGTGAGAATTGATATAATTTACTAGAATTCGACTAAAGCTTCTTCTTCCACTCCCAACAAATCCCGTGCGGCTTCTAGCATACTGTCAGTAATATCTTTCAAATCTTCGCGACTTGCCAAATAAGTTTTCAAAGCATCTAAAGGTTCTATACTATTATTAGCATTTAATTCTGGCAACCGCGGCCTTGCTAGCTGACTGACTAATTCCGGCTGAATTGTGTAGCTGTGGGCGGCGCCGAGAAGTGCGTGCAATTCGGCGTTATCAATTAAGTCTAATTGTTCCGATCGCAATTGGTAGATCAATCTGACGACTGCATCTTGGATTTCCTTCTTCCCAATGGCTTTCACCAACTCGGTTTGCGGGTTTTCCGATTCAGATACGTTCACCTTAATCGTCTGAAACACCCGCACCGGCAAAGTGCAAAATTCCCACTCAGCTTTCCCCCTTTCCAAATTAATTAACACAAAACCTTTGTCTTCTTTCTCTTCGCTAAAGTCAACTCGTTCTATACTTCCGGGATAAATTACGGGCGGATTGTTGTTGGCGTTGAGATTTTGGTGTTTGTGGACGTGACCGAGGGCAACGTAGTCGAAACAAGGGCGTGTTAGCATGGCAACGGGTATGTTGAATCCTTTACCGACTGCTAAAAAACGCTCTGCACCCAGGCTTGCTTTATCTGCCATTAAGTGCGCTAATAGTACGGTGGGGATATTTGGATCGAGACGGCGGATTTCGCCTTCCATGGCGATCGTCAGTTTTTCGGTTAATAATTGGTTAACGTCGCCCACAGAAAGGCTTTCAGTCTCCGATCGCGTCATTAAGGTCGATCGCGTCAACCAAGGCAGCGTAACCACCTGTACGGGCCCGCTGCGGGTTTGTATGAGGTGCGTGTCGAGGCGATCGCCTACAATAAACTTAGGTATTCCCAAAGTCCGATAAATTCCCAAACTCGCGCCGCCCTGTCCCTGGGAATGTTGGTCGTGATTTCCTACTAGCAAAACCGTCGGAATTTGCGCTTCTACCAAGCGGCTGAATTGGCTCGCAAAAGCCTCCTTAACAAACGGTGGCGGCGTCGAATCCGGGAAAGCATCCCCGCCGAATATGACTAAATCTACGGGTTCAGAAATTGCTCTATCCATACATTTGCTTAGCGTCGCCGCGAAGTCTTCCAGCCGCGTATTTAACCCGGTTTCTGGATTGACGCGGCCGTGGGAAAAGCCGCTGCCCATGTGAATGTCTGAAAGGTGTAAAATTTTAATCATTGTTTTCTTTGTGAGTTGTCATTTAGGTTTGTAGTGAGGACTTCAGTCCTTCTTTCACTTCCGAGGAAGGACTAAAGTCCTCACTACGAACCTGGTTTGTAGTGAGGACTTCAGTCCTCTATTTACCAGGTATTTTATGTCTGAAAGGTATAAAGTTTTAATCATTATTTTTTAGTGTGTGAGTTGTCATTTAGGTTTGTAGTGAGGACTTCAGTCCTTCTTTCACTTCCGAGGAAGGACTAAAGTCCTCACTACGAACCTGGTTTGCCGTAAGGACTTCAGTCCTCTCTTTGCCAGATATTTTATGTGTTTCTAGGTACTAATTTGACGCTGCGCCGGTGCGGATTGATGCGTTTTTCGATCGCAAATACTGCCTTTTCTTCCTCAAAGCCGATTTCGTGAAACTCTGCAAACAAATATTCTAACTCAATTTTGGCGATCGCAGTTTCCAGCCACTTATCAAAAGAATCGCATTCAATACTTCTGAAAGGCTCGCCTTTACACTCGAAACTGATAATTTGTCCCGGAATCCCGCCGAAACAGCCCTGTGTATCCACAACCCGCAGCCACAAATTATCTACTTTCATAAACGGAATCCATGCTTTGTTCCAATATTCTCCGGGCTGCCATTCTTGAAAATTAACTTGACTCTGGGCGTCCCAAAATTTTTTCTCCTTGGTAATTGATGCCAAAGATAAAATACTCCTGCCGTGTTCAAAAGGCAACAGCCACTGATTTTCTGAACTCTCGTAAGCCGAACCGTTATACCAGCGATAAAAATCATAAAATGTTTCGGGCAGCGATTGTTGATAACGTTTTTTAAATAAGTCGATTTCTGTTTCGATGGCACCGGAATTTAGCAAGTTAAGTGCCTCTGGACAGCAGCGTTTTAAGGTTTGTCCGAAGGTACGAACCAAAGGATTTCGGGGTTGAAAAAAATCTTTCATATTTCATCATATAATACCTGGAACTTTTTGATAAATTTGGGGAAACGTGAGGGCTTAATTTAGGTTCGTAGTGAGGACTTCAGTCCTTCTTTGGATTCTGAAGAAGGACTAAAGTCCGAACGATCGAACCAGGTTTAAGATTTTTGTAAAGTACAGAGGATCTGCTTTCATATTTCATCATATAATACCTGGAACTTTTTGATAAATTTGGGCAATCGGGCAGCGAAAATTTATACTTTTCAAGGTGAGGACTTAATTTAGGTTCGATCGTTCGGACTTCAGTCCTTCTTTGGATTCTGAAGAAGGACTAAAGTCCGAACGATCGAACCAGGTTTAAGATTTTTGTAAAGTACAGAGGATCTGCTTTCATATTTCATCATATAATACCTGGAACTTTTTGATAAATTTGGGCAATCGGGCAGCGAAAATTTATACTTTTCAAGGTGAGGACTTAATTTAGGTTCGATCGTTCGGACTTCAGTCCTTCTTTGGATTCTGAAGAAGGACTAAAGTCCGAACGATCGAACCAGGTTTAAGATTTTTGTAAAGTACAGAGGATCTGCTTTCATATTTCATCATATAATACCTGGAACTTTTTGATAAATTTGGGCAATCGGGCAGCGAAAATTTATACTCGTTAATTCTAACTCATCTCCTTGTCGGTAAATCTGAGAAACCCAATTCCCCTCAGGATTGAGTCGAAAACATTCAATTTGGATTTCCGATTGAGTGATGAGTACGTATTCTTGCAAACTCGATGCAGTTTGGTAATCTGCAAATTTATCGCCCCTATCAAAGTTTGCTGTTGACGGCGACAAGACTTCCACAATCAAAGACGGATACAGGATAAAATCCTCAGTGGAATTTATCTCTCTTTCGTCGCAAGTAACTGCTATATCGGGGTAATAATAACAATTTGCCTCTTCCAATCGGACTTTTATATCTGACGTGAGAACGATGCAGTCAGTACCATCAAGATGATTTCCTAGCCGCCTTACTAAGTTGCTAGAAATAACGATATGGGGCTTTTTTGCACCAGTCATTGCATAAACGTGTCCGCGTCTATATTCGTGTTTGATGGGGCTGACTCGTTCGCCTTCTAGATACTCTTCTGGGGAGATGTGGAAATTATTTTTGCTGACAAACATTGATTTTTTTTCCTAGATTCTATTTGATACTATTGGTTTATAATCGCATACCCGGATGGGAAATGGCAGTGCAGTTTCCCTACAAATTTAACAAATTTCCAAAAATCGGGCGTGCCACAGTTTGCCACTTTCTGTCAATCCTTGCGATCGCACTTTGATTTTGATTCCGCGAGGGTTCGCCTCGTACAGTCGGGCAATTTCTAGCATTTCCCCGCTGCTAAAGCCCGTTCCCACTGTTCCGATCGGTACTAACTTGCCATTGATTTCTTGTGCAACTTCGATCGCACTAAACGGCCGCCCCGCCACTTTTGTCGGAGTCAACCCGACAATAAATAAATCATATTCCTGACAGTATTTAGTCCTCACCATCGGAAATTTCTTAACATCTTTGCCGCCGACATAGAGGCTGTTGTGCAAAACCCAAACTTCGCCTTCTCTGTTTTCAGCTTCCTGCTGCTGCGCCAGTAAAAGTTTTTCGCCTGCGGTGCGAGATGTCGGTACAATTTCAAATTCCGTAGATAAACTCACTAGCATTTCGCCAACTTCAACTCCGGCGGCAATTCTTTCAGATTCGGCGGTTTTGGTCAGGTCATTTCCCTTGAAAAACAAAGCTTTAAAAATGGCATAAACTGCCGTTGGCTGAGTTGTCGGAAAACCCCTTTCAATATTAACTGTAGCAGCTTGGGCGCCCGTGCGGTGTTCGCTGCCCGTACAGCTTTTGTAATACAGTTCGCCGTCTAAAACAAAGATGCCAATTTTAGCTGCTGTGTCGGCTAAAGTGCGATCGATCGCAATTGACGCTTGTTGCCGCAGGTTTGTCGATCGCGATTGGTAGTATACTTTATCTGGCGTCGCCACCACCACCACTCGATTGCCATCCCGTTTTGGCTGTCCCCAATAATCGGCATTTTCGATGTAATAAGAACGTTCGCTGGGCGCGTCAACCGGCTGCATCGTCACAATCCTTCCCGGCTGCAAGTGCGGAGGTAATTCCGGGACAATCGGATTGTTGACAGTCTCAACTTTCTCAACTTTGGCCGCGGCCTTTGATTTTGCCGCAGGAGCAGGATTGGTGGTAGAGTTGTTTGGAGTGTTTTTAGTCGGCTTTTCTCCGGTTTCCAATTCAAACGCTCTTTTCCAAAAGCCGATCGCAATTTCCGGATATCCTTCCGACTCCGCACACAGTGCAAAACTAATAACTTTTGCCGTACCAATTCCGCGCCCGTAATCAGCTAAATACTGGACTGCCCCCGCTTCACCCATTAAGTGCAATCCCCGCGTGACAATGCGATTGTTCCAGCGTTCTCGAATATCGGCGCTAATTTTTTTGGCTGATTTTCTCTTAGCTTCTGCGTATTCGGTAAAGTCCATAATGCCTCGGTCTTTTCGTAGGGCTATTTGTACACTATACTGAAGCTTGATTCATTAGTCAAGGGAATGATTTAACCACAGAGAACACAGAGGACACAGAGAGAGAAGAGAGATCTGAATACAGGAGGATGTTCCGGATTTGATATCATTTCTCCCTACAAAGGAGAGTTCGCTGTCAACTATCAACTGTCAACCGTCAACTATCAATTGATTAACCCCTTGCACCTGTGATCGTTTGAAAGAACTTAGGCGTATACTTTTGTAAAAAACTCCCCACCGCCAGCGTTATCAAAGTTGCCAGAATGATTGTCAATAAATAGTATACAATCACAGTTATCGAATTGGAAGGCTTTGACAACTTGTTAAAAACTTCCTTAAAAACTGTTACGGTCGGTTCGTGAATAGCATAAACAAAAAATGCCAAACCCGAAAATTTAAAACAGGCTTTTTCTAGCTTTCCCGACACCAAATCTGAAGCGCACCAAATCGCCGCCGTACCCATTACTCTCGTGCTGCATTCTAACTGGTGCTGGAAAGTTTTAATATCGGCTGTTTGCGTCATTGCCAGCACAAGAGCCATCCCTAAGTATATACCGATAATCGCACTTTTTCGTCGGTCGAGCCAAGTTAGATCCAATTTTTGAACAGCAATCAGACATCCCAAATAAAAGAACAACGGCCCCAACCACTGGATGCTAAAACCAATTTGAAAATCCAGCAACCAAGGCGTGGCAAACAAAGCTATACCTAGATAAGGTATCTTTCTAGCAATCAGCAAAAATACCGGAGATAGAATCACCATCGCCATCAAATCCCGGACGTACCAGAAATGAAATGCGATCGGATAAAGGCTTTTATATCCGGTCAAACAATCTATAAAGTTGGCAAAACTGTAGTCTCCAATATATTTTTTGTAATGCCCTTGGATAATTCCACTCGTTGCCGGTACGTTGATCACAATTAACACGAGTGTCAATAAAGCCAAGTTCCAAAACAAATAGGGAACCAGGAGAGTCCAAAACCGAGATTGGAGCTTTTCCTTGTAAGAATTCAGCGATAAATTAAAATTCCTGAAAAACAGGAAGCCTGAAAGCATGAACAAAAAAGCCACGCAAGAACCGCCCCAAGTCCCGGCAACCAACGTCTGGAAAAATTTGTCAGCATATCCCACAGAATTGATGGACGAGTGAATAGTAACAATCCCAACGATTAGAGGCAGACGCAATAATTTAATTCGGCAAGATATTTCCGGCGTAATTTGCATTTTTTACAGAAAAAGTGTAGGGTTCGATCGGCTGGCATTTGTATTGAGATGGCAAATTGTAGTAATCGGTTCGCCACCAATGCTAAGATAGCCTCGATCGTGCGTTGAGGTCAATCATGCCGGGGCTGGCTTTTTGCGAAGTCTGGTTCGCCAACTTCCGATCGCACTTTTTGCACTTTCGAGAATTTAACATCAAGTTTAATTGTACTCTGATGATGCGATTGATTTTGTACAGCAAACCCGGATGCCACTTGTGCGAAGGGTTGCAAGAAAAACTCGAACAGATTGAAAGCCTCAAGTTTCAATTGGAAGTACGAGACATTACCGAACGTGATGACTGGTTTCAAGCTTACCAGTACGAAGTGCCAGTTTTGTTTAAAGTGGAGTCCCAAGAAAAAAGTTCTGGTGGCGATGCTGCATTTTCCCCCGCAGAACAATTACCTCGTCCTTCTCCCCGCTGTACAGTTCCACAATTGGAGCAAATGTTACAGAAATATTTGCAAATCGATCGATCAGAATAATGTCAGTAACTCAGCTCTCTCATAGACTGAGCTTGTAAGAAATTGCAAGCTGTGCTGACCAGCCTAGGTCTTAACAGGCTACGTTATTTGAGTCACGACACCAAGCGAATGCGAAGCTAGTTCCTTGCTCTGTCATCTGCAATTAAACAGTCTTAAAGTCACTGAGGCAGTATTGCAGGTCTAACAAGCTCTTATAACATTGGCGAAGCTAACATTACACGCAAGTGGAAGGACACAAAAATGTCCAATTTTATTTTCGTACTTGATGCAAACAAGAAACCACTCACACCTTGCAAGCCATCAATGGCTCGTAAGTTATTAATCGCTGGTAAAGCGGCTGTTTTCAGAAGATTCCCGTGTACCATTATTCTCAAAAAAGCGGTAACAGGAACTGTTGAATCAATTAGTCTCAAGTTAGATCCAGGTTCTAAGACTACTGGCATCGCTTTACTGCAAGGCGAAAAAGTTATTTTTGGAGCTGAACTAACCCATCGCGGTCAAGCTATCAAAGCAAGTCTTGATTCTCGTCGTTCACTGCGTCGAGGAAGGCGAAACCGTCATACTCGCTACCGCCAAGCAAGGTTTTTAAACCGCACCCGCAAAAAAGGTTGGTTAGCACCATCTTTGCAGCATCGCGTAGAAACAACCTTGACTTGGGTCAACAAATTACGCAGACTGGTACCTATCGACTTAATTGTTCAAGAGCTGGTCAGATTTGACCTGCAACAATTAGAAAATCCTGAAATTTCAGGCATTGAATACCAGCAAGGCGAGCTACAAGGCTACGAAGTTCGGCAATATTTGCTTGACAAATGGAACAGGAAATGCGCTTACTGTGGCACTGAAAATGTACCTTTGCAGGTTGAGCACATTCATCCCAAAGCCAAAGGTGGAAGCAATCGAATCTCTAATCTTTGCCTTGCTTGCGAGAAATGCAATCTCAAGAAAGGCACTCAAAATATTGAGCAATTCTTAGCCAAGAAACCTGACATTTTGAAACAGATTATTGCACAAGCCAAACGTCCACTTAAAGACGCTGCTGCCGTGAATTCGACCCGATGGGTGCTGTTCTCTCGACTGAGAGAAACGGGGTTGCCTGTTGTGACTGGTTCGGGGGGACTGACTAAGTTCAATCGTACTAGACTACAATTACCTAAAACTCATTGGCTTGATGCTGCTTGCGTCGGTCAAATTGAATCGCTAGAGGTGTTAACAAACAAACCACTGCTAATCAAAGCAACTGGACACGGAACTCGTCAAATGTGTCGCACAGACAGGTTTGGCTTTCCATCTCGGTACGTTCCTCAAAACAAGTTTGTTAAAGGTTTTCAAACTGGTGACATTGTAAAATCAGTCGTTACCAGTGGCAAGAAAATAGGTGAATATGTTGGTCGGGTTGCGGTTAGAACGACGGGTTCGTTCAATATCTCAGCATCAGGATTGGTGCAAGGGATTAGCCATAAATACTGCAAAATAGTTCACAGAAAAGATGGCTACAGTTACGCATTTTAAGACTGACGGGGACTGAAAGTCCCTCGCGTCGCTTTCCTCTCAGGACTGAAGTCTCTGAGTTTCCCGCATCCCGTATTGATTTTTATGAGGAGTTTTTCAGATGAAATTGAGAGAATTATTAGCAACACTTCCTGGCATTTCCTTTGACACCCAACATCGGGCTCTCGATGCCGAAGTCAAGGGTTTATCTACTAATTCCCATGCTTGTCAGGCGGGGGATTTGTTTTTGGGAATGCCGGGGACGCGGGTAGACGGCGGAGATTTTTGGCAAAGTGCGATCGCCAGCGGTGCAATTGCGGCCATAATTTCCACTTCAGCCGCCGAGAAAACACCCCC
Source organism: Microcoleus sp. bin48.metabat.b7b8b9.023 (assembly GCF_013299185.1). Taxonomy (GTDB): domain Bacteria; phylum Cyanobacteriota; class Cyanobacteriia; order Cyanobacteriales; family Microcoleaceae; genus Microcoleus. The sequence continues at coordinate 27,469 of NZ_JAAFKG010000036.1, forward strand.
CCAAGACGGGGATACCTGCGTGATTGTGGCAACGGACATGGCTCAAATTTGCGGTCAAATAGCCACCGCATTTTACGGCAATCCTGCTAGCAAATTAAAACTTGTCGGCGTTACTGGGACTAACGGCAAAACTACAACAACTCATTTAATCGAATTTTTGCTCAATCAAATGCAGTTGCCGGCAGCAATTTTCGGCACGCTTTACACTCGCTGGCCGGGTTTTCAACAAACTGCACTTTACACTACACCTTTTGCGATCGACTTGCAAAAACAGCTAGCAGAAGCTGTAACCGCTGGATGCAAACACGGGGTGATGGAAGTCAGTTCCCATGCTTTAGCACAGCAGCGAGTCTTGGGCTGTACTTTTGAAGTTGCTGTGTTTACCAACTTGACTCAAGATCATCTCGATTATCACCGCGATATGGAGGATTATTTTGAGGCAAAGTCGCTTTTGTTTAGTCAAAATTATCTCACAAATCGCGCTGTAATTAATATTGACGACTCCTACGGACGGCGGATTGTTGAAAGCCTCAAATCCGAGCAAGTATGGAGTTACAGCACTACGGACAAAACTGCTGATTTGTATGCTTTTGATTTGCAATATCAGCCCAATGGAGTTAAGGGAATGTTGCACACTCCCAAGGGTGAAACTGCTTTTGTTTTGCCTTTAGTCGGTCAGTTCAATTTATCGAATATGCTGGCTGCTGTCGGTGCGGTTTTAGAATTGGGTTTAGATTTGTCCGCAATTGTGGAGAAATTAGCTCTGTTTTCGGGAGTGCCGGGACGGATGGAACGGGTGCAAATTAGTTCCGATCAAGATATTAGTGTAATTGTCGATTACGCGCACACTCCAGATAGTTTGGAGAACTTGTTGAAGGCTTCGCGGCCGTTTATTCCCGGTCAAATGATTTGTGTGTTTGGTTGCGGTGGCGATCGCGATCGCACGAAACGCCCGATCATGGGTAAAATCGTGGCAGAGTTAGCCGACTTAGCGGTTGTTACCTCCGACAATCCGCGTACCGAAAATCCCGATCGCATTTTGGAAGATGTGCTCGCAGGCATTCCCGCTGAGGTAAAACCGGTCGTGATGTGCGATCGCGCCGCAGCAATTCGCACTGCTATTATGGACGCTAAACCCGGAGATGGCGTGCTGATTGCAGGCAAAGGACACGAAGATTATCAGATTTTAGGCACCGAAAAAGTCCATTTTGACGATCGAGAACAAGCACGAGATGCCTTGACAGCCAGAATGAACTGATTCGACTAACCCCATTACACTTAGTGTTAATAGTTAACCAAATTTGGTTAACTATTAACGGCTTACTGGGTATCATTTTTGTGATTTTTTTAAGTATTTTTACTGGCATTATTGGATAATTACTAGATTATAATAGTTAGATCAAAAATAATAAAAAAAGTAATTGCGCGAATTATGATTTGTACTTCCAGGTCGATCGACCTACAAACAGTAGTAATTCGGGTCAAAGATAACGACCCTGGTATACCTGAGTCAGTGAAATTGCGGATATTAGACCACTTGTTTACTACCAAAGAGGTTGGCAAGGGGACGAGATTGGGATTGGCGATCGCCCGACAGATCGTATAAGAAACTCATCAAGGTAGTATCAAGGTTAATTCCACCCTAGGGGAAGGTACTGAGTTTATAATCTCGATCCCAATTAAAGGCAATATATAAAAGTTAATAAAATGGCTTGCGATCGAAACTTAAAATAGGGGATAGCGATCGAAGCATTGGTGGCAAAGCTCAGGGTACGATGTCGTTCAACAGTTGACAGTTGACAGTTGACAGTTGACAGTTTGAAAGCTACCTCTACTTAGAAGGAAGAGGGTTGGAGTAATGAATAGTCTGATTTTAATTTATCCCGCTCGGGGTTGGGGCTTTCAACCAATTCTTTCTGCTGAAGGCAGCATTTGAAGACTAAAGTTCAAGATCCAGGTTCCATGCTGCAAGTAATACAGTTGACAAAAAAGCTTGGTACAATATAATTGTTGTTTTAGTTTATTCTGCCCAACGTGTAAGGTGCGAATCTATGAGATTCTAGATTAAATCTGAAAGATTGTTCGTAGCTGGGCGCCCGACAAATACTGTTGCATAATTTTGGGAAAATCTCAAAATCTCCAATCTGAAATTTAAAACCTACTAACCATGATCGAGTCAAAGGCTCATCCCGCTAAAACTCTACCTTTACGACTTGTACTCGTAGTTCCGTTTGTCTTGCAAATCTTTGCCGCAGTCGGACTGACTGGTTATCTGTCGCTGCGTAACGGACAGCAAGCAGTAAATGATGTTTCCAGTCAGTTGCGTCAAGAGATTAGCGATCGCCTCAATTTACAAGTTCTTAACTACTTAGAAAAACCTTATCTTGTCGGACAAACAATCGTGGCTGCGGCTCAAGAAAATCAGCTAAATCTAACAGATGTCACGAAACTGGAACGAACTTTTTGGCAGTTAGTCAGCCAAGATACGGTCGAATTTATGCAGCTTGCTATGGCTGATGGTACGAGCATTTTAGTAGAAGAGTTAGTGAATGGAGACATCTTGGCTGCTGTCAACCAAAAAGCAGATTTACCTCAGCGCAAAATCTATCAACTTAATCATCAAGGTCAAAGAACTGCCCTGATAGAAACTCAAGCAAAGTTTGACCCCCGAATGCGACCTTGGTATAAAAATGCACAAAAAGCCGGAAAACCAACCTGGACATCTCATCCTTTCCTCGGTGCATTGAATAAGACGGCCACAATAGGTATATCCCTGCCAATCTATAATAGCGATGGTACGTTATTAGCAGTTGTAAACAGTATTTTTCGGATTGACAAGATTCATAACTTTCTCAGCCAGCTAAAGGTTGGTCAAACAGGACAAACGTTTATTATCGATCGATCGGGCAACCTGATTGCAAGTTCCACGATCGAAGAGCCTTATATTATAGATCGCAAAAAAAAAGATTTGCAACAAATTCCAGCCCTCAACTCTGAAAGTCCTGTAATTCGTGCGACAGCCCAAGCAATAGTCGATCGATTGGGTACTTTTAACACCATTGCACAGGGTCAACAGCTTGATTTTATGCTGGAAAATCACCGTCATTTCGTTCAAGTTTCAACCATTAAAGACGAACGAGGTATCGATTGGCTCAGCGTCATTGTCGTGCCAGAATCAGATTTCATGGCACAAATCAATGCCAACACTCGCACCACAATTGTCCTCTGTTTGGGTGCGTTGGTTTTGGCAACCGTTCTCGGTATATATACTTCCCAATGGATTGCCGATCCGATTATGAAATTGCAACAAGCCAGTGAAGCCATTGCCACGGGTGAACTCGATCGCACAGTCGAAATTAACGATATCAAAGAATTAGCAGGGTTAGCGCGATCGTTCAACCAAATGGCAGTGCAACTCAAAACATCCTTTACAGTCCTCGAAGCTCGCGTTACCGAACGTACTGTAGAGCTTCAACAAGCAAAGGAATTAGCCGACAACGCCAACGCCGCCAAAAGCGAATTTCTCGCCAATATGAGCCACGAACTCCGCACACCCCTTAACGGCATCCTCGGTTACGCTCAAATCTTGCAACGCAGCGAACCCCTCACCTCCACAGGAAGTAACGGCGTTAACATCATCTACCAGTGCGGCTCGCACCTTCTCACCCTAATTAACGATATCCTTGACCTCTCTAAAATCGAAGCCGGTAAACTAGAAATCTATCCCGCCTCCTTCTACTTTCCTTCCTTTCTCCAAAGCGTTGTAGAAATCAACAGTATTCGAGCGCAACAAAAAGGAATTACCTTCGACTTTCTCCCAGATGATAACTTACCTATGGGAGTCCTGGCGGATGAAAAGCGTTTGCGTCAGGTACTAATTAATCTGTTGAGTAATGCCATTAAATTCACGAATCAAGGCAGCGTGACCTTCTTAGTTGAGAGAGTTGAAAAAACGGATCGACCGGATTTTTGCACTCTCCGTTTCTCAGTAAAAGATACCGGAGTCGGAATTACCCCGCAACAACTAGAGCAGATATTCCAGCCATTTGAACAGGTAGGTGATATCAAAAAACAATCCGAAGGTACTGGATTAGGACTAGCAATTAGCCATAAAATTGTCTCCTTGATGGGTAGTGAAATTAAAGTCGAGAGTATTTCCGGGGAAGGTAGCACCTTCTCCTTTGAAGTAGAATTGCCCGAAGAGAAGGATTGGGCTGCGGATTCGAGAGTTGTTTCTCAGGGAACTATCCTAGGCTATGCTGGGAAACGACGCAAAATTTTATTGATCGATGACCGCTGGGAAAATCGTTCGGTATTGCTCAATCTTTTGGAACCAATTGGTTTTACAATTATTGAAGCTAGCGATGGACAAGAAGGACTCCAGCAAGTTTTACAGACTGCACCGGATTTGATTATTACCGATTTGGCAATGCCAGTCATGGACGGGTTTGAGTTTTTGCACTCATTGCGATCGCATAGAGAACTACAACATCACATTGTGCTGGTTTCTTCAGCGAGTGTCTTTGAGATCGATCGCCTCAATAGCATTAAAGCGGGGGGCAATAATTTCTTACCCAAACCCATCCAAGCTGAAATATTGCTAGAACAAGTGCAAAAGTATTTAAAGTTAGAGTGGATTTATCAGGATCCCAAAGACGAGCAACTTTGGGAGTTGGATGTAGCTCAAGAAATTAAGCCACCATCTCACGCCATTTTAACCCAACTTGCTCAACTAGCCAAAATGGGCGATTTAGAGGGAGTGATGGAAGTCGCCCAGCAAATTTCTGATGGGGATAATGCCGCTTTTGTCCGAGAACTTATCCAGATAGCCGAGGCGTGCGAGATCAAACAACTGCGGGCATTTATTCAGCAATATCTCGCTTAATGACGAGGAGCAAAAACTCTGGTAGACGGTCGAGAAATATCCGATCGCACTGGTGATTTTGTGATCGAGATTACATTGCATCGGTCAAAAAATGTATAATATATTAATATAAAAAAAATCATATTACTTGACTTTTTCAAAACTTTTCATATGTATTCCTCGGAAAACAAATCAGGCGATCGCCATTTCATCCGTCGTTTACCGCTACAAGCAGTTCTGGTTGTCCCATTCGTCGTCCAAATCTTTGCAGCGGTTGGGTTAGTAGGTTATTTTTCCTTTAGAAACGGTGAACAAGCAGTCAATGACCTAGCAAATCAGTTGATAGATAGCGCAACTCAGCGAGTAGATAACCAGTTAGACAGCTATCTAGCCCTGCCGCAACAACTAACGCAAGTGACAGCCGATGCGATCGCTACCGGGCAACTTGACCTAAATAACCCCAAAGCCAGCGAACTCTATTTTTGGCGACAATCAAAAGCCTTCCCCGCGATTAGCTATTTCGGTTATACCCTGCCAGATGGCAGAGAGGTTGGGGCGGGGCGCTATTTAAATCCCAAAGATATCACCCTGTATCAAAACCTTCCCGGAGGCAAGGCATCAGACTACACCAGTGATGTTTCAGGAAACCGGGGCAAGCTGATTCAGACCTACGAATTGGACATTCTCAATGACAACAACAAGTATATCAAGGCAACCCGAGCCCAAAAACCTTTCTGGGCAGATATCTCGGGAGTTGCAACTAACAATATTCAAGTGTCTGAGACAGGTGCTGAAGCACAGGCTGGAGGTGCAAGTGAAAATGTAGGAGACTACTCAGATTATATAAGTGTTCCAGCAATTTATCCGATCCTCGATCGGAATGGAAAATTTTTAGCTTCTTTAATCTGTGATTTGCAGCTTAACGACATCAATAGATTTTTAAAGAGTCTCAAAATTAGCCACTCTGGGAAGGTTTTCATCGTTGAACCGGATGGTAGAATGGTGGCAAGTTCTGGCAAAAAACCGATTCTCAACAAACAAAAAGATCCCGTAGAAAGGTTTACAGTCTTCACCATTCCCGAGCCGTTGATTCAAACAATCGCCACTCAAATTCAACAAGAGTCGGGCAGCTTGCAATCCATTCAGACAAATCGCGAATTGAGATTCAAATACAACAACCAGCGCTATTTTACCCAAGTCACTCCTTGGAAAGATCGGTATGGACTGAATTGGCTGATTGTGGTGACGATACCAGAGTCAGACTTTATGGGGCAAATTAATGCTAATACCCGATCGACCATTCTTCTATGCTGTGGCGCCCTAGTCGTGGCAACAATCATCGGATTTTTTACATCTAGGTGGATTACTGGCCCGATTGTCCGCCTCCAAAAAGCAAGCGAGGCGATCGCAGCAGGAGACTTAGATCGCCCCGTCGAAATTAACGATATCAAGGAATTGGAAGGGTTAGGGCGATCGTTCAACCAAATGGCAGTGCAACTCAAAACCTCATTCACAGTCCTCGAAGCTCGCGTTACCGAACGTACCGTAGAACTGCAACAAGCAAAGGAATCAGCCGACAACGCCAACGCCGCCAAAAGCGAATTTCTCGCCAACATGAGCCACGAACTCCGCACACCGCTCAACGGCATCCTCGGCTACGCTCAGATTCTGCAACGCAACGAATCCATCAACTCTAAAGGACGTAATGGCATTGACATCATCTATCAGTGCGGCTCCCACCTGCTCACCCTAATTAACGATATCCTTGACCTCTCTAAAATCGAAGCGGGGAAACTAGAAATAAATCCCAGCTCCTTCCATTTTCCTTCTTTTCTCCAGGGAATTGTCGAAATCAACTTTATTCGCGCTCAACAAAAAGACATTACCTTTGATTTCCTTCCCGATGCCAACTTACCTATCGGAGTCCTTGCCGATGAAAAGCGTTTGCGGCAGGTATTGATTAACTTGTTGGGCAATGCCATTAAATTTACCGAGCGCGGTCAAGTGACATTCAGAGTAGAGAAAAGTGATACAGTAAATGAGGGAAAAAATACACGAATTCGATTTGCGATCGCAGATACCGGAGTAGGCATGACCCCCAAACAAGTAGAGAAGATATTCCAGCCATTTGAACAGGTAGGTGATACCAAAAAACAATCCGAAGGTACCGGACTAGGACTAGCAATTAGTCACAAAATAGTCTTCTTAATGGATAGTGAAATTAAAGTCGAGAGCATTTCCGGGAAAGGCAGCACCTTTTCCTTTGAAGTACAATTGCCGGAAGTTAGGGATTGGGCTGCGGATTCGAGAGTTGTGTCACAAGGGGCGATCGTAGGCTATGCTGGAGAACGACGCAAAATTTTATTGATCGATGACCGCTGGGAAAATCGTTCGGTATTGCTGAATCTTTTGGAACCAATTGGTTTTACAATTATTGAAGCTAGCGATGGACAAGAAGGACTCCAGCAAGTTTTACAGACTGCACCGGATTTGATTATTACCGATTTGGCAATGCCAGTCATGGACGGGTTTGAGTTTTTGCACTCATTGCGATCGCATAGAGAACTACAACATCACATCGTGCTAGTTTCTTCAGCTAGTGTCTTTGAGATCGATCGCCACAATAGCATTACAGCGGGCGGCAATGATTTTTTACCCAAACCCATTCAAGCTGAAATATTGCTAGAACAAGTGCAAAAGTATTTAAAGTTAGAGTGGATTTATCAGGATCCCAAAGACGAGCAACTTTGGGATCCTGATGTAGCTCAAGAAATTAAGCCACCATCTGACGCCATTTTGACACAACTTGCTCAACTAACCAAAATGGGCGATTTAGAGGAAGTGATGGAAGTCGCCCAGCAAATTTCCGATGGGGATAATGCCGCTTTTGTCCGAGAACTTATCCAGATGGCCGAGGCGTGCGAGATCAAACAACTACGGGCATTTATTCAGCAGTATCTCGCTTAATGTGTAGCATTAGAAACTATGATTAACTCAAGCAGTTCCTTTGTTTTGATTGTGGATGACAATCCAACCAACTTGTCTATCCTCTCCAAAACCTTGAAATCCGCCAACTACAAAATTCGCATGGCAGTGGATGGCGAAGAAGCCCTAGCTATGGTGGCCTATGCTCACCCAGACCTAATTTTACTCGACGTGCAAATGCCCAAAATGGACGGTTTTGAAGCCTGCCGCCGCCTCCAAGCAGACACCGCTACTCAAGGTATCCCCATAATTTTCATGACGGCTTTGGCAGATACGGAGAATAAAATCCAAGGCTTATCCTTGGGGGCGGTGGACTACATTACCAAACCTTTTGAACCCCAGGAAGTATTAGCAAGGGTGAAAGTTCACTGGCGTCTAAAGCAACTCGCCGACACCTTAGAACAACGAGTGGCACAACGTACTGATGAGTTGGAGAAAGCCCAATTGCAATTGGTGCACCAAGAAAAACTCTCCACTCTGGGACAACTGGTGGCGGGCGTTGCTCATGAAATTAACAATCCCATTGCTTGTGTCGTAGGTAATGTTAGTGCTGTGGAAGATAGCATTAACGATCTATTTGATTTGATCGATCTATATCGCCAACGGTTCCCCGAACCCGGCCCGACAATTGAGGCATCTCTAAACACGATCGATCTAGAATATCTGCGGGAAGATTTGCCCAAACTGGTTAAATCCATGAAGGATGGGGGCGATCGCATTGTATCTATTAGTCAAAGCCTCCGCACTTTTTCCCGCGCCGACAGCGATAAAAAGCAGAAATTCAACCTGGCTGAAGGTATTGACAGCACTGTGCTGATCTTGCGCCATCGCCTCAAGGCAAATAATCTGCGTCCAGCCATTGAAGTGATTGCTAACTACGGCGATGTGCCAGAGATTAATTGTTTTCCCGGACAATTAAATCAGGTGTTTATGAATATTCTCGCCAATGCGATCGATGCTTTGGATGCAGCGTGCGTTGGGCGAACCTATGAGGAATTAGAAGCCGATCCTGGGCGAATTATGATTTCTACTTCCAGTTCGATCGACCTTTCCACCGTAAAAATTAGTATCAAAGATAACGGCTCTGGTATGCCAAACTCAGTAAAATCGCGGATATTCGACCATCTGTTTACGACGAAAGAGGTTGGCAAGGGGACGGGATTGGGATTGGCGATCGCTAAGTCTATCGTAGAAGAAACCCACAACGGCAAGTTAATCTGCCATTCTGCGGTGGGTGAAGGGACAGAATTTGCGATCGAACTTCCGGTGTAAAAAATATTACATTGCGCCCAGTCGCTCGATCGCGCGATCGGATGTGATATTATCGATCGACCTTGGGTGCGGACTTGAGCTTCAAAGCGCTTAAAAATTTAACACATTCAGCTTCAAGCAATCGGTATTTAATCGGCTTGATGAAGGCATTAAAATGATTTAAACCAACAATATAATTGCCAGTTTCGATAGCGATAGGGGATAAATGAGTGCCTTCTATTTCCCGAGTTAAAACTGGTAAATCTCTAGCTTTCAACTGTTCAACCAACCACAGCACATCGCTGTTTTTTTGTACTTCCAAACTTTTGTCAATATCCCTAACTGAGCCTGCTATGTCATCTCGATCGAACGAAATCAGTGCAGTTAAATTAAACAAAGAACTGCTAGCAATAAAACACTGAGTTTCTGCTCTTGTCGGCCGCACTCCCAAACCGAGTTTGTCTAACAGCACTGCGAGCGCTCGAATCGGAATTGCACTCTCGGTGTTGCTGATATCGGGAGCAATTAATAAAGAGGGTTGACCTTTAATTGAAGGTGTCTCGATACTGCTATTGTAGATTAACTTTTGAATCTGTCGGTTTTCATCTTGGCCATAACATTGATTCGCAATATTTTGCCAATTGGCATCGCTTAAAAACTCTAAAAGAGCGATGTACTTGCATCCCAAACTGTGACCCACCCAAAAATAGCTCGATCGCTCTTGATAAATATCCGACTCCCAACCCAATTTTTTCGCAACTTCCGTTAGTTCTTTCCTAAGTATCTCCTGTTCTTGCAATAAACTAATTGCGATCGGCCAGTGGCGAAAACTAAACCTAAACGGCAAAGCAACAATTGTATACCCATCTGCAAACAACTTTTTTAAGAAATCTCGATAAAATACAGTAGGAAAAGTGCCAAAAAAAGTACCTCCTATAAATTGAATGACACCTTTTGGCTGGGGGTGAAGCGCTACCCAACTAAAAGAAATTGGCTGAAACTTAAATACTGGTTGCATCCGAATAATCCTCATACCATTTTAGATTTTTAACGTTTGTAGTGAGGACTTCAGTCCTCAGAAAAACAGCGTTTGTAGTGAGGACTTCAGTCCGCAGCGTTTGTAGTGAGGACTTCAGTCCGCAGCGTTTGTAGTGAGGACAGCGTGCACCAGGTGCATCTGGTTTTTAAAGAGGGCGAAGCATGACCGGATATAAGTTATTAGTTATAATCCGATATTGATTGCGGTCATGCTTCGCCCCTACAAATATATTTGCCTTGCACCAGATGCAGCCGGGGAAATCAGCATTAACTGAACCGTATTTCCCACCCTACAAAGTTGGTGGATACTTCCCTTGTTTTCTAACAGTGAGACATTTTCACGGGAATATCGAACTTGTTCATCACGGTATTTAGCGCCTTCAAATTGGCTTCATTTGGTTCAAGTTCAGCCAGAAGTTGTACTAGCATTTGAGCTTTTTCTGAATTGTCTGCGTCTGAACTAGCTAAATCCAAATTACCATCGCGCAACTCTTCCAAAACCGGCAGTATGATTGGTGGATCGATAATAATTGGCCCAGAGATTGCCGGAGGAAGCACATTCAATGCTTTTCCGCTAGCGATCGCCAGAGTGTAATTGATTTGATCGAAGTCGAGATCCCCAAGCACACCTGGAAAATCATTCGGCAAAAAAGTACCCCGAATTTCTGGATTCAGCAACACTCTGGCTGGTTTGGTTGGAGGTACGGGGCCTGGAAAGAAGCGGCGGGCGTGCAAAAACAGCGAGACATATCCCCGTATTTCTAGGCTACCCGGAGTGAGCACTGCTGGCACAAGAGGTAACAATTCAACAGATGCAGTTTTGCCAGCAGGTATTGTGAAAACCCCGCGATATCTGTTACTAGATCCGATCTGAGTCAGAGATAAAGAGGTGTTAGCGCCTTCAACGTCAATAATTAAACGAACGTTAACGCCGTCGATCGGGATTTTATTAGGATCTGGCGGTACGGGCAAACTAACGGCAAACTCAATCCGATATCGCAAGTCGATCGCTTCGAGATTAGAGATGGTGAGAAAGTATCCTTGAACGACTCGGCGAAGCACTGGAGTGAGTTCTGGTGCTGTGGGTACTGGAGGTGCAATGGGCTTTGCCAAGAGTTCAAAAGTTGAAATTTCCATGTGTCTATCTAAGTAGGTTGTGCGAGCACAAAAGTTTTGTTTTTTGCTTTTCCCTCGCTATATCTATTGATAACCGGGGGTACAAGTTAGTTACCAGTCACTTTTTTGAGTGACACTCATTTGAGCTAACCCGATCGGGCTAGCTCAACCGTGCTGGTTGACAGTGAATATAGAATTTGCTAAAAGGGCGATCGTTTTTATGGCACAAGGAAAAATGAACTTTGGCAACGAGCAATTTAGATTTAACGGATGTATTGGCAGTTGCCATAGATTATAATAAGTCAGTCCTGCACGCAGGATGACTGTGTGGCAAGGCTTTGAGATTTCGAGACGAGCGCGAACAATAACAGAAATACGTTACTTTTGCGATCGCGAACTGTAACTTCAAAGCAATCAAATTCATTAAATAAAGTAGTAGAATGCCGTAGAACATCCAAATCAATACAATGACCCGCTAAGCTGTTGAACATTTAAAACAGATTGTAGGGTGCGTCAGTCCAAAGAGTTTCCCGTTTAAGCGTAAGTATTATGGCTGACGCACCCTACTTACCCCGTTAGTGATTTAAATGCTCCACAGCTTATTTCACCCCGCCTAAAAGCTGGTAAAATCCTGCAAGTCTCCGACAATACCCTCTGAAACTGGAACAAAAATATTGCCACAAAAATCAAATCGGCTAGTGAGTTTGAGCGGGCGGGAGATTGCTAACATGAGTATTTAGAAAAATATCGAGCGGGAATGAAAAATTGATAACATTTTCCCAAATCTAAAATCTAAAATCTAAAATCTAAAATGGTATTACCTCTCTCCCGAATTTTCAGCCAAGTTCCTCTCCGAACCGCTCTGCTCGTTCCTTTTCTTGTAGAAATTGCCGGCACAGTAGCGATAGTGGGTTGTCTCTCCTTTAACAGCGGACAACAAGCCGTTAACGATGTGGCAATCAAACTAAGAAGCGAAGTTACTTCCCGCATTCAACAGCATCTCAACACTTTTTTAGCACAGCCTCAGACAATCAATCAAATTAATTTAGATGCCATTAGTCTCGGAATTTTAAATATAGAAGACAGGGGAATACTTCCACGCTACTTCTCGCAGCAAATGCAGAGATTTGATACTGTTAGTTACATTCATTATAGTAATGAATTTGGAGAATTTATCGGGACAGGTAGATTGGCAGATCGCACATTGAATCTGGGAATTGTAGAAAAGTCTGCTAGCGGTAAATTTTATAATTATGAAACCAATAATACTGGCGAACGTGGCAAGTTGCTGTCAGTTACTCCTAACTTCGATCCCCGGACTCTACCTTGGTACAAAGTTGCGGCCAAGGAAGGTAAAGCTATCTGGAGCCCAATTTCTGTATGGGTAGCTCCAACTCCTAATATTAGTATTGATGCCGGTCTACCAGTTTACAAGTCAGGAAAACTGGTAGGAGTTCTAGGAGTTGCTTTAGTTTTATCTGATATTAGTGAGTTTTTAAGACAAGTGAAATTTGGACGATTGGGACAAACATTTATTGTGGATCGCTCTGGATATATTATTGCTTCTTCCACCACTGAACAACCTTTTGTCGTCGCTGCTGACGGCAAGAGTTCTAAACGAATTCAGGCAAGAGACAGCAAAGTACCCATAATTAGTTTGACAGCCAAGCATTTGAGCGAACGCTTTCACGAGTTTAATCGAATTTCAAGCAACCAACAACTTGATTTTAAAATTAATGGCGATCGGCAATTTGTGCAAGTAACTCCATTTTCTGACAGTCGAGGTATAGATTGGCTGATTGTTGTCGTAGTTCCACAATCAAGTTTTATGGATAAAATATATGCTAATACTCGCATTACTATCATTCTCTGCCTGTCAGCCTTAGTAGTCTCTACAATTGTTGGTATCCTAACAATTCGCTGGATTACTCAACCAATTCTTGAGATTGGAAATGCTGCTACAGCTCTGGCAGATGGTCAATTAGAATTAACATTAGCTGCCAACAGAAAAGACGAGCTGGGAGTTTTAGCAAGGACGTTCAATAGCATGGCTGCTCAACTCCAAACAGCTTTCATGAATTTGCAAAAAACCAATCAAGACAATGCTGAACTCTTGTTGCGAGAGCAAGAAAAATCCCAACAGCTAGAACAATACTTGAAAGACTTGCAAGCAGCTCAACTGCAACTGATTCAAAGTGAAAAAATGTCTGCTCTGGGCAATCTTGTGGCAGGCGTTGCCCATGAAATTAACAATCCTGTTGGGTTTATTAGCGGGAATCTCGACCAATCTATCATCGCCGCCCAAGATTTAATTAATCACTTGAAACTTTATCAGCAAAAGTTGCCAAATCCTGGACAAGAAATCGAGGAAGATGCAGAGCAAATTGAGTTAGATTATATTTTAGAAGATTTGCCACAAATGCTTTCATCTATGAAAAATGGAGTCGAACGCATCCACAACATCAGTATATCTCTCAGAACTTTTTCCCGTGCCGATACTAACTCAAAAGTTGCTACCAATATTCACGACGGAATTGACAGCACTTTGACTATTTTACAGCATCGATTGAAAGCTAACAGTCAGCGTCCGGCTATTCAAGTTATTAAAGATTATGGTAATATTCCACCAGTAACTTGCCATTTGGGACAATTAAATCAGGTATTTATGAATCTGCTCGCAAATGCGATCGATAGCTTGGAAGAAACTAATCAAGGTTTGAGTTTTGCTCAGATCAAAATAAATCCTAATATGATTGCTATTAAAACTCAATTGTCTGAGGAGACTGGCTGTGTCACGATCGCAATTAAAGACAATGGCAAGGGAATGTCAGAGTCAGTGAAGTCAAAAATATTCGAGCATTTATTTACAACGAAAGCTGTTGGGAAAGGAACTGGTTTAGGTTTATCAATCAGCAGACAAATTGTGGAAGAAATGCACGGGGGAAGTTTGACTTGTCATTCGTTATTGGCAGAAGGAACAGAATTTGCGATCGTGCTACCGCTTGTTTGAAATGCCTTGTGCTCTATAGCACAATACTGTTCACTTAAGACAGATCCCCCCTAACCCCCCTTAAAAAAGGGGAGTAGGCAGGGCGGTTTTATTGTCGTCAGACAAATTAGGTACGTAGTTGCGATCTTTGCGCTCTTTCTTAATCTTATAAAGAGCGCTGAAGCGCAACTACGTACCTTGGCCGATCGCGCGAGCCGACCTTTGAGCGATACTTTTGGTAGTTTTATATCTCCTATCCTGACAATTAATCCACCCTGCTTAAAAAAGGGGAGTAGGGGGTGGGACAAGAATGCTCTCAAAGTCCCCCTTTTTAAGGGGGATTTAGGGGGATCTCCGGCGCATAAATAGTGTTAAGTAAACCGTATTGCTCTATAGCAATCCTTGCAGGAGTCGTAAATTTTTTACCCCATCCCAACCCTCCCCTTATTAAGTAGGGTGGTTTTATTGTCAGGATAGGATATATAAAAATACCAAAAGTATCGCTCAAAGATCGGATCGCGCTTGGGCCAAGGTACGTAATTGCGGTCTTAGCGCTCTTTCCTAATATTATAAAGAGCGCTGAAGCGCAACTACGTACCTAATTTGTGTGACGACAATAAAACTACCCCAACCCTCCCCTTATTAAGGGGAAGGAGTAAGAAGAAGTTCACAAATGATGCGAGGATCGCTGTAGCTATAACTATTGCAGCGGCAAAAATACGGTCATCACCTCACCTTTTTGGGGGCGCTGGCGAATTACCAGCTTCCCGCCAGCAGCGCGAAATAGATTTTTAGTGACGCTCAAATTTAAGCTCAAACTTCCTGTTTCTGGTTGTACCATGAGCAAAGGCCCGATCGATCGCAAGGGAGCATTCGCCGATCCTGCAAAAGTCGATACGCCGTTACCTTCAGGTAAGTGTTCCGATTCTAACTGCAATTTTAATTGACTCCCTGCCAACGTCACCTCTACCTGAATGCGACTCCCCGATCGCAAAGTTCGAGTAAAATTTTCAATCAAATTAGTTAACACCTGATCCAACATCGTCGGATCGCTGACTACCGCCGGCAATTTTTGGGGCACAATCACTTCTAAAGTGTGGTTGCGCTGAATCGCTTGTTTTTGCCAGCGAGGAATACTATTTTGGAGCACTTCACCGAGGGACATGGCTGTTAGCTGCAATGCGGAATTTTTAGCTTGCGACATTTCCATTTCTACGGCGCGGAAAATTAAACCGAAGCGATCTATCTGAGCGGTACACTCAGCATCGATGGTTTCC
Source organism: Microcoleus sp. bin48.metabat.b7b8b9.023 (assembly GCF_013299185.1). Classification (GTDB taxonomy): domain Bacteria; phylum Cyanobacteriota; class Cyanobacteriia; order Cyanobacteriales; family Microcoleaceae; genus Microcoleus. The sequence goes on from NZ_JAAFKG010000036.1 coordinate 42,989, forward strand.
AAACGCTTCACCACCACTGGATCGAGTTTGGGGCGTTTCAGCAGCAACCGAGTCAGGGTGCGGATGGTGGCCAAAGGAGTGCGGACTTCGTGGGCGATCGCCTGTAGCAACTCCACCTCTTTAGTAGCGTGAGGAATTGCAGACTTGCACTTGATATCTTGCCTACCTTTGGGGCTATCCTCAACTCTTTCATCCTTGAGCCTGCCTGCTTCCTCTTTCCCAACAGGCAAATTATTTAACAACAAGCTGGCGAACAGCGTGACTGTTTGATATTTGGGAGCAACAGGCAAAAATTGCTGGAATAGCGCATCTAATTTCTGAGTAGAATCGTGAGTAGAATTAGGAGTTAATTGGTGCGATCGCAAATTCAATCCGCTGTCAGAATTAGCAAGCAAACTTTCACTTTCAGTGACGCGGCGCCGCAAAACTTCCCAAGCTTTGGCGACGACTTGCGGATCGAAGGAAAATAGAAAAGCTGGCATTCCCGCAGCATTTTCACCCAAAACCATCACCAGACTAAAACTAGCCGTTAAAACCACACAAAATTGTTCGTTCGCCAAAGGATCGCCGATCGCCAAAGCCAAAGTCGGGGCCGTCGCAGGCACGGATCTTTGCTTGTCAGCGGCCGGTAGCAAAGCTAAAGTTTGTCTAGCACGAAAAGACCACAAAGCTGCATCGTTGTCAGGAATACTGGTAAAAATCCAATTAGCAAAGCCCGAAGCCACAACCGGCTCAGTCAAAACCGAAGATGGGCCCGACAAAATCAATCCCTGACAGGAATTGGGGACGGGGGATGGGGAGAGACAGTGTGTTTGCTTCGCGAGCATTTGATTCAAAGTTGCGATCGCGCCGTACCATTCCTGTTCAGCTTTGGGCCGGGAAGCAGCACGACTCCCAGGACACTTCGGGCGGTTTTTTTCTCCAGCCAACTTCACATCAAACAGACTGAGGTCATTTTCTAAGGCCTCGGAGGCTAAAATCTCGCTGATTGTCGGTAAAAAGTAAGTATTCACAGTAGGTATAAACCCACCTTCACCAGGTATGAAGGATGAAGTATTTATTTATAGGAATGTTCAGGAGTAAAAATTCAAGCACCAGCAGAACCCAAAAATCCCGCATAATTTCTTGCGCTTTGCTCCTAACTCACAGGATATCCACATTTGTCAACTATCGTTATTGGCAGAACCGTACAAATTAAGTCGCAATCTCCGCGCTGCGGGCGATATTTTTGACGAACCCACCCGATCGCCCTGGCAAAAGTGCAAAATGAAAGCAGTTAAACACCGTGCTTTCCTTATGCCCACCTCGATCGCCGACTCGAAAAATCTGTTGTCAGAGTTAATGGCACGCTACCGCAACCAAGTAGATTATCTAGCAATTCGACTCGAAGAAGCCGAAGGCACAGACATCCTGCTGCGGGGCGAAAAAATTGAAACCCTCAGCGAAGGAGTCTCAATCGGAGGCCAAGTCCGAGCTTGTCACAAAGGCGGCTGGGGCTTTGCCAGTTTTAACCGACTTTCCACCCTCGCCGAAAGAATCGAAGAAGCCATCGCCGCAGCCAAACTGATCGGCGAAGAAGAAACGATTCTCGCGCCTGTCACCCCAGTACAAGACATTTGCTTCCTGCCTTTGACAGGAACAGACCCCCGTCTGGTGCCGCTAATTGATAAAAAGCAATTGTGCGATCGCTACGCAGCCATCCTGCGGAGCATAGACCCCCGCATCGCCACCATCTCCGTGCGTTACGGCGACAGCACCCAGCGCACGATCCTCGCCACCTCCGAAGGCACCATGCTCGAACAAGGTTGGGCAGACATGGAAATGCGCTTTGCCGCCACAGCCCGCAGCGGGGAAACCGTACAAACCGGCCGCGAAACCACTGGTTCGCGGAAAGCTTACGAAGATTTAACCGAACTTGAAACCCAAGTTCGCAGCGCCGCCCAGCGCGCGGTAGACTCGCTAGCCTTGCCCCCCGTCCAAGGCAACACCTACACCGTCGTCATTGACCCAATACTCAGCGGATTGTTCGTCCACGAAGCCTTCGGACATCTTTCAGAAGCTGACATGGCCTACGAAAATCCCGACATTTTGGAAATTATGACCCTCGGCCGCCAGTTCGGCCCGAAAAACTTGCAAATTTTCGACGGTGCTGCGCCCCAGGGACACCGCGGCAGCTATTTCTATGACGATGAAGGGACTCCGGCGACTACGACTCAGTTAATTAAAGACGGGGCTTTAGTTGGGCGGCTGCACTCGCGGGAAACTGCGGGTAAGTTGGGAGAAACGCCTACGGGCAATGCTCGCTGTTTAAATTATCACTATCCGCCGATCGTCCGCATGACGAATACTTGGATCGAACGGGGCGATACGCCGGTTGCGGATTTATTTTCTGGTATCAAAGAGGGTGTTTACGCACGCAATTGGCAAGGTGGCATGACTAATGGCGAAATGTTTACTTTCAGTGCCGGCGAAGCTTGGATGATTCGCGATGGCAAACTGGACAATCCGGTGCGGGATGTGACTCTTTCGGGTAATGTTTTCAGCACTTTAGCGGATATTGAGGCGATCGGCGACGATTTCTACTGGGATGAATCCGGCGGCTGCGGGAAGGGAGGACAAAGCGGTTTACCCGTGGGCTGCGGCGGCCCGAGTTTGCGGATCCGGGATGTCGTGGTTGGTGGCGAAGCTGCGGAAGACTAAAGCTTCTAAACTGTGGAATATCTAGGTAAAGCGCCAGATTCCTACTAGCGCTTTACCTATTTTTTTTTGATCTCAAATCTGAAATTTTAGGGTGATATCATGTCTGGTTGATTACCATCACAAAAACCGTTTGTAGTGCGTCCTGGTGTCCGCAGCATAAAGCGGACTGAAGTCCGCACTACAAACCTTACTTATTGTAGTGCGTCCTGGTGTCCGCAGCATAAAGCGGACTGAAGTCCGCACTACAAACCTTACTTATTGTAGTGCGTCCTGGTGTCCGCAGCATAAAGCGGACTGAAGTCCGCACTACAAACCTTGCTTATTGTAGTGCGTCCTGGTGTCCGCAGCATAAAGCGGACTGAAGTCCGCACTACAAACCTTGCTTATTGGGGTCAATCGATCGGACATGATATGAATCGATCGTACCATTTTTGATTTTTGATTGGGATGACTGACGGCATCAGCATCAGTCGAGAAAGTCTCAAGACTCAAAAAGTCTGGTTTCTGCGATCGCGTGGGAGTCTCGGCGAGAACATCCCGGAGACGGCGAGGTTCTACACCTTTGTGCATCGTTTTTGGTATCTTTAGCCACTAATAGCAGTTGTTGCGATTTATTGAACTGATGTTCTGCAATTGAAAAGTTTGCTAGTTTTTGAGGAATCACAAGAGCGCTAACTAATAGCGTACTCAAATAAATTAACTTGATGGTAGTATTCATTGTGTTGTGTTTTTTTTTCAGAGATTTTTGCTCCCCGATCCAACATCGCTTCAGCCAATCTGGAAGTAATTGCGTTTAACTCTTCGTTTAAGAATGCCCTCATTACTTATTTATCTCCCTCGATCTAGTAGGGAAAAATACTCAAAGTAATCGGCCGATTTATTTTGCTTTGTTTAGCAAAAACATCCATTGTTTGGGTTTATCTCCCGCTGCCTCGTTCGGGCAAGGTATCTTTATCGTTATCTGCGTAAAATATCTGAGCGTTGGCTTGGACTCTCGTAATTTCGGGAGCAGGTTTGTCTTGAGAGAAAAAGGTCGATCGGGTTTCTAAGCTTTGAGCGTTAACTGCTGTGCTACTCAGTAGCAGGGTTGACATCAGCATGGAAGAGTAAAGGCGCATCATAGAGTTCCGTGTCGTATTTTCTATTTCTTGATACGCAGCCTGTACTCTGCTATCAGGGCAAAAACAGGTAAAAAAAAAATTGAATTGCCGCGAAATCATCAATTGGTAATTGATGACCCATACATTTTTTTGAATTTTAGTCAAACGGGGTAAAACCCCTCGTTTCCCTCACTGTTTCAGTTGTAAGTTCAAGTTACCTACTAATTGCCGGAAACCACCAGCAGTCAAGGCTTCCCATCTTTTTTCGACACTCTTGCAACCAGGAAACGAAACCGTAAGTTATAAATATTTACGAGTCTTCAGATTAACTTCATAATTTATTGATATGGAGATGCAGCCTCGGATTAAAGACACAAAAACACAGTATCCTGGGCGCTGCTTGGGCACTCTATATATTTATATGTTGTTGAATCAGATTCCTGAAATTGTAGATATTTACGAGTCTTCAGATTAACTTCATAATTTATTGATATCGAGATGCAGCTTCGGATCAAAGACAAGCTAATGCCACATCAGAATGTCGCGCGTAACATAGGCTACGATCTGATTTGCGAATCTATGTGTAGGAATAGAGAGTCGAGGGTTGACGAGTTATCCAAAACAACATCAGCTTGTTGGCACTTGTTAGCTAGCGGCATCTGGGCGTTAATGCGTGCATTAGCTCGATCGCAACTCAAGCCGTCTCGGTGCATCAGCCGTTGTAACTGCACTTCGGGCGAACAGTACACCACCCAAATTTCGGTACACAAGTCAGTCATGTTAGCTTCAAACAGCAGCGGCACTACCAACACCAAAGTCAACCTGTCAGTCTGGGCCCAGAAACCTGGTTTTTTTTCAACCATACTTGGTTCTAGTTCTCGATCGCCTTCCCCAAATCGGCTTTCTTGAGTTTTTGTACCTAATTCATCTGTGTCTGGGGATACCAGATTTAAGGCGGCAATGTAGCTTTGAGTTTCCTCCACTAACCGGCGGCGCACATAAGGGTGAATCTGTTGTTCCAACCACTGCCGTTCCGCTGCGTTACAAAAAATAATATTTCCTAACTCTGGCCGATTTAAATTGCCGTCGGGGAGCAAAATAACGGCACCGTATCGTTCTACAATAGAGTCTAGTATTGGCGAACCTGGGTGCACAGCTTCGCGAGCGTAAATATCGGCATCTAAAATCGGAAATCCATAGGTATATGCCAGATAATTAGATATAGCGGTTTTCCCGGTGGCGATGCCCCCAGTTAAACCGATCGTGCGGACAATTCGATCGCTCATAATTTTCTCTGTTTAAACTCAACGGTGTTTCGACACTTAGTGTCAGTGTTTGCTATGTTGGTGGCACAATCAAAATCGGACTAAAACTTGGGAATTGGCGATCGAGAGTTAGCCTTAGGAATGGTCAGCATGAGGGTGCGATCGACTGTTTTTTACCTAAAATCTCCATTTAAAACTCGAATTCAGGTCTAGATCGAGGCAAATTTTATGAATGCTCAATCTGCTGTGCGATCGATTCTGGCAGCAATTCCCCTGGCTGGATTTTTGATATTAGATTTTTTCCCCAACCTGGTTTTCTTCAAAGAAGATAGCAGCGGATGGGTGCTTGTGGCAATTTATCGCCAATCTCAAATTGCTGCGGCACAGCCAATTATGGCAGCCCCAGACGGCACCGGAACCACCATCACCACGCCCGGTGCGTCGCCCTCTCGCTACGATATTACAGGTGGCACAAGTTCCAGAGACGGAGCAAATCTGTTCCACAGTTTTACTCGATTTGGTTTAAATCCTGGCGAAACTGCCAATTTCCTCTCCAACCCAAACATTAAAAATATCCTCGGCCGCGTTGTCGGTGGCGACGCTTCCTTAATTAACGGTCTAATTCGAGTTACTGGTGGCAATTCTAACTTGTACCTGGTGAACCCGGCAGGGATTATTTTTGGCAGTAATGCGCGACTAGACGTACCAGGGTCTTTTCTGGCTACCACCGCTAGCGGTATCGGTTTTGACAGCGGCTGGTTCAACGGTACGGGGGCGAATAACTATGCGGGCTTAGTGGGAGCACCGAATACTTTTGCTTTTGGCGCACAGCCGGGGAGTATTGTCAATGCTGGTGACTTGGCTGTGGAAAACGGGCAGAGTTTGACTTTGCTGGGCGGCACTGTCATCAGTACGGGAAGACTTTCAGCGCCGGGGGGTCAAATTACGGTGGCGGCTGTCCCCGGCGAAAATCTGGTGCGGTTGAGTCAAAACGGACTTTTGCTGAGTTTAGAAGTTACTCCGGCTGCGGGAGTGCCAGGTTCGGAAGCTCTGCCGTTTTCTCCTCTGAGTTTGCCAAAGTTACTCTCGGGTTCCGGCGCGGCTAGCGCTACTGGTATAACTACGAACGATCGCGGTGAAGTCGTACTTACGGGCGGGCAAACAGTACCGGCAGGGGCTGGAACTGCTTTGGTATCGGGTGTTGCGGACGTGTCTGCCAGGGGGGGCGCGGGAGGTACTGTCAACGTGTTGGGCGACAAGGTAGGGGTGTTGGGAGCGAAGATTGAGGCTTCGGGGCCCGACGGCGGCGGTACGGTGCGGATCGGGGGAGATTACCGAGGCGAGGGAACTGTGCCGAATGCCAGAATGACTTACGTGGATGGCAAAAGTTCGATCGCAGCCAACGCCACTAAATCGGGTAACGGCGGCAGAGTTTTTGTCTGGGCGGACAACACAACAGCATTTTTGGGCCGCATCAGCGCAACGGGCGTTTCTGCAACTTCTAGCAGCGGTGTTGGCGGGTTTGTGGAAATTTCGGGAAAGCAAAGATTGATGTTTAACGGCACTGTCGATACTTCCGGGACAAACGGTTTGGGGACTTTGCTGTTCGATCCAGAAAATATTTTAATTACAGATTCCTCAGAAGCTGCGGGGGATGCGGCAGTTATTGCTAACAGTAATATTTTGGCAACACAAACGCGTTCACCAGGGCAGCAAAACCAGGACGATTCTTCGCTGACTATTTCAAGAAGAGCTTTGGAAAGTATCTCGGGGACAACCAATGTGGTTCTGGAAGCCCTGAATGATATTAAAATTGCTGATTTGGCGGATAATAAGTTGAGCTTTGCCGCAACTACTGGATCGGTAACATTGAGAGCAGATGCCGATCGCAACGGTGCGGGTGTTTTTTCAATGAATGCTGGAGATACAATTAGCACTCGCGGAGGCGCGCTTTCCCTGGAGGGAAGTCAAATTACTGCGGGTAATTTGTCCAGCAACGGCGGAAATATTAGTTTGATAAGTCCCGGAACAACCGTTGCAGCCAATGTTTCGGCATCGAATTCCAGCGGCGGCAACAGCGGCAATATTTTGATCGAAGGCCTGAACGTCACAGCCCAAAAACTTGATGCTAGCGGTTCTAAATCGTCGGCAAATGTAACTTTGACGGCTCGGAATATTCTGGGAGTTAGTTCGATCGCCGGTGGTTCGGGAAACATTACTTTAACTGGTAATGAAATTAATTTGAAAGGGGACAAAAATTCGGTCAGCGGGACGGGATTTTTGGTACTCCAACCTTGGAATTCCGGTCAAAATATTGCGATCGCTGGTTCTGGAGATGTCGGGACTAATACTTATTTGAATCTGACAGCAAACGAACTCGAAAATTTGCAAAATGGGTTTGCTGGAATTACGATCGGCCGCAGCAACGGTAGCGGTTCGATTCTGATTGCTAATAATTTCACATTTTACGATCCGCTAATTATTCAATCGCCGGCGGGTTTGGGAACAATTACGAGCACAAGTTCCCTGACAGGGGCAGACAATGCCTCAATTACTCTGAAAGCTGAGGGCAATATCCGCATCGGAAATATCACTACCAACAATCAGGAAATTCGCATCAATAGCACAACCGGCAATGTGACTACGGCTGCGCTACGCACAGGAAGTCCCCCCAGCATCAACACTTCTGTCAATTCTGCCAAAGTGCCGCGCACGTCGGGGGGAGATGTGAGCGTTACCGCCGAGGGTACGGTGACTGCTGGCGCGATCGACACTAGGGGCGATCGCGCGGGGAATGTGACGCTGACTGGCCGCGGCGGAGTCACTGTTGGCGCGATCGAAGCTGGCGGCTCGGAAACAGGTGGAAATATTACTCTGACAGGCAACGAAATTGACTTGACGGGCGGCAACAATTCGATCGCCAGCAACGGCAATCTGGTGCTGCAACCAGTCGATCCAACTCAAAATATGACGATCGCTGGTGCTGCTGAGACTGAGGCTTTGAACTTGACTGCTGCGGAATTGAACTCGCTGCGAAACGGGTTTGCTTCAATCGCGATCGGGCGTGCTGACGGCAGCGGCTCGATCGCGATTGCTCCGGCAACCACAACGCCCAATTCAACGCCGGCGGTGACATTTCAAGATCCGACAACGATTCGATCGCCCTTGGGAACGGGTGCGATCGTGGGAACGGGTGCGATCGCGGGAACAGATAACGCCACCATCGCTCTGATGGGCGGTAGTGTGGCAGTGGGAGACGTTACCTCGAATGCGGGGATTAACATCACTAGCAGCCAAGGTAATGTGACTGCTGGTATGGTTTCCACTCGATCGGCAAATGGGACGGCGGGCAATATCAACATCCGCAGCGCGGGCTCGGTAGAAGCTGGCAATGTCAATGCTTTCGGTGCCAAAAGCGGTGGAGATATCTCGATCGTGGCGCCGGGCCGGATCGTGACAGGGGTGATCAATTCTAGTTCGCAGTCGGGAAGTGCCGGTTCGAGCAAGATTACCGGGCAGAAAGATGTTGAAGTTGTTTCCATCAAAGCTAATGGAAATACGGGCGGCGATGTGGCAATCCAGGCTGGGGGATTGTTTCGGGCTGCTGGAAGCGAAACGACGAGCGATCGCACCAGCGTTAGCATTTCTACAGACGGACAGGTGCGATCGGGTTCGCTGACGCTGTTGCAAAGCACTTGCCCGTCGGGAAACTGCACAACCACGACTGTTGGGACAGGAAACTCGAAGTCGAACGCTACCTCCTCAACTACTGCTACCGCGCCCCTGTTGAGCCTGCCGAGTCCAGCACCAACTACCACTGTGGGACTAAAAAATACAGGCAATTCTCCACAAATTGTCACTCAGACTCCCGCAGCGTCTCCGGCCAAGAGCGGTACAGCAAATGTATCCTCAGGGTCTGCTACTGTGCCTGTTGACGAACGGTCGAACGAGACTGCTGCCGGCTCTGTTTTGCTGTCGCAGTCGGTGTTAAAAGACAATGTGGGTGCGTCTAGTGCGACAGAAAACGGCAGTGCAGCAACTGCACAAAAACCTGGAAGTGGCAATCCAGACAGTATCGCGAGTTTGAGGCTGCCTGAGATTTCTCGATCGACTTCGATCGCGCAAATAAGTCCGATCGACGCAGTGCAGCAAAGGGATAGAGATCAGGGCCGGGAATTTGAACGTTACTTTGGTGGAAATCTCGATCGAAAGTCAATCACGCAGCAAAGTATCCGAGATACTCTCAGCAGCGTCAATCGCTTGACGGGAGTTAAACCGGCGATCGTTTACGTCTGGGTGAAAGACAAGAATTTAGAACTTGTGTTGTTATTGCCAGACGGCAAAAATGTGTTTAAAAGCGTGCCTGCAAGTCGCGAAACAGTGCTGCAAGTTGCTAAGGAATTCACTAATGCTATCAGAACTCCCAAGACATTGACAGGTTCTGATTACAAGGAACCTGCCAAGGAACTTTACCAGTGGTTAATTGCACCGCTGCAAGCGGAATTGGATGCTAACAAGATTGACACGTTGGCGTTTTCGATGGATGCCGGTTTGCGAACTTTACCTTTAGCTGCTCTGTTTGACGGCAAACAGTTTTTGGTAGAAAAGTATAGTTTGGGGCTGATTCCCAGTTTGAGTTTGACTGATACTCGCTATGCCGATGTTAAGGGTTCGGAAGTTTTGGCGATGGGTGCGTCGAAATTTCCCGAAAAATACGATCAAAATCCTTTACCTGCGGTGCCGTTGGAAATATCAACAATTGTGGGCAAGATTTGGCATGGTGCGTCTTTTCTCAACGAACGTTTTACGCTGGCAAATTTGAAGGAAAAACGCAATCAATCCCAATACAAAATTATTCACTTAGCTACTCACGGCGATTTTCAGCCTGGTGGTGCCCAAAATTCTTACATTCAGTTTTGGGATACTAAGTTGCGGTTAAATCAGTTGGAAGAGTTGAAGTTATCTAACCCGCAGGTGGAGTTGTTGGTTTTGAGTGCGTGTACTACGGCGGTGGGAGACGAACAGGCTGAGTTGGGTTTTGCGGGATTGGCGGTACACGCGGGGGTAAAATCGGCTTTGGCGAGTTTGTGGTATGTGTCAGATGCTGGAACTTTGGGGTTGATGACCGAGTTTTACCAGCAGTTGCGGACGGCACCGATTAAGGCTGAGGCTTTGCGGCAAGCGCAGTTGACGATGTTGCGCGGGGAAGTGCGGTTGCAGGATGGTTATTTGGTGCGATCGGGCAACAATCAACCTCTGCCTTTGCCTGCGGAATTGACGGCTAGGGGCGATCGTAATTTGTCGCATCCGTATTATTGGGCCGCTTTTACAATGATTGGTTCGCCTTGGTAAGATAGTTTTGGTTAAATCTCTTTCCTGTTATGCCGAAATTTGAAGACCAACTCGATATAGTTTACGCTAGCGATCGAGCCTGCTGGCGGCAGTGGTTGCAGCAAAACTCTGGAAATGCGATCGGAGTTTGGCTGGTTTATTACAAAGTCAAAAGTGGCAAACCTAGCGTGCAGTATAGCGAAGCAGTCAAAGAAGCACTTTGCTTTGGCTGGATTGACAGCAAAGTCAAATCATTGGATGCAGAAAGTTACCGACAAATCTTCACGCCTCGAAAACCAAAAAGTGTCTGGTCAAAATTGAACAAGCAATATATCGAAGAATTAATTGCTGAAGGGAAGATGACCGAAGCTGGGTTAGAAAAAATTATAGCAGCTAAACAAGATGGCTCATGGACAAGTTTAGATTTGATTGAAGCATTAGTGATTCCAGCAGACTTAAAAGAAGCTTTAGAAACAGACGATACTGCAAACAGAAACTTTGCAGGATTCAACAAAACAACTAAAAAAAATATTCTATCTTGGATTCAAAGTGCTAAACGCCCAGAGACGAGATTGAGTAGAATCGAGAAAACGATATTTGCGATCGCACAAAACAAAAATCCCTTGATTCGTTAGTATACCCGATAGAACTATGTGCTAGGAATTTGGAAAATGTTCAACACTATTCTTGTCGCAGGAGCAAGTCGCGGAATTGGGCTGGCGGTTGCCGAACACCTCGCGTCGCAGTCCCGCCGTTTGCTAGCCGTATCCCGCACGCCTTCACCCAACGGAGAATGGATAAGTGCTGACTTGTCAGATTTGACTGGTGTGGAGACAACTGTGCAGGCAATTGGCAGCGATGTACTCGATGCCTTGCTGTACACGGGAGGTACTTGGGAAACTAACGCTTTTACTCGCAAATATTCCTTTGAAAACTGTTCGGATGAAGACATTGCACGAGTCATTGCTGTGAACTTGATGGCACCAATTCGACTCGTTAAGGGGCTTTTACCTGCACTCAGACGATCGCACAATCCGAAAATTGTGTTTGTGGGCGCTTTGTCTGGGCGCGATAATTTCCCTGCCCGCGAGGTTGCAAACTCGGCATCCAAGTTCGGATTGCGAGGAGTGGTTCACGCGCTGCGGGAGGAATTGCGATCGCAACAAATAGGTGTCACTGTCATTAATCCGGGTAATGTGGGAACGCCGGAGGTACTTGCGGATCTGGAAGCGGAAGGACTGCTGGGCGATCGTGCAATTCCACTCGCTGACCTACTTTGTATTATCGACTGCGTGTTGTCCTTATCGCGTGCAACTTGCGTCAAAGAAATCGATTTACCTGCAATGCTTGGCACAGGAGCCTGATCGGGTGAGATTAAGTTCTCTAAATTACGCGCAATCAAAAGGTGCAATGTTTGGGCTTTACTTCTGAGAAAAGAGCGGACTGAAGTCCGTACTACGAACCTTTTTTGTTATGCTAATCGACGGGATACGATCTGGTATGACTGATGACTAATTGTTAGCTGCTATCTGACTCAAGCGTTTGAGGATGCGGAGTACATCATAAAGTTCGTTGCCAGGGTTGCGAGTGAGATATCCTTTAGATGTGGCATATCGCGGTGATTCTCCGTTGACTAATTTGACAAAGATGAAACTGCTGCCTGTAGCGATCGTGCCGTAACTCGGGCGATCGCGATTGGGGTTTGCTAGCATATAAGCTAAGATTTGTGCCAGCCCCGCTTCGATGGAAAAAGAAACTCGTTTAGACTCGATTACCATCAGCCACAATTGGTCTTTTAAAACTAAAGTGTCGATGCTGCCTTTAATAATCACGCCTTCATCTTCTTCGGAAATTTCGACGGACTTTTCCGGTTTAATGTAAAATGGGTGCAGGTAAAATTCGCCAGCAAATAACAGCGGAGAGACGATCGACAAACTGATGGTTTTTTCCAGCATCGGCGGATACTCAAGCAAGTTGAAGTAACCCGCTTTAATCTGATCTAGCTGTCGTTTCTGAAAGTCGGTGATTTCGGGCAACTCGTCTTGCCATTCAGGGAAAAATTGGTCGTCGGTGACAAGTTGCAGGTTAAAAATGGTTTTTAATTCTTCTAATGTGACATTTTTAGCTTGAATTGTTTGAACCATAATTCGCTAGCCTTAATTTTATAGATATTTACACTTATATCAAATTGGTTCGATCGTTCGGACTTCAGTCCTTCCTTGATGAGGACTAAAGTCCTCACTACGAACCGAAGATAGGCGAAGTTATAGTTTAATCTTACTAATTCCAAATTTTTTGCAAATTTAAAACAAATCCCGGCAAAACATCTTCCCCAGAAAGGGCGAGAGGAGATTGTAAAACTTCCACTTCTTGGCCGGGGGGATAAATTTCTACTTCTCGTTTTTTGCGGTTAATCAGCCAACCCAAGCGGCAGCCATTATCCATATATTCTTGCATTTTTTCCTGAGTCTTTTTCAAGCTGTCACTCGGAGAAAGAAACTCGATGACAAAATCAGGACATAAGGGGATAAATTTGTCTTTTTGTTCCGGTGTCAAAGCTTGCCAACGCGATTTTTCTACCCAAGACGCATCAGGAGAGCGATCGGCGCCCTTGGGCAGAGTAAATCCTGTGGAGGAATCAAAGGCTTCACCGAGTTCGGTTCGATCGTTCCAGATCCAGAGTTGAGCGCCTGCTGTTAAATTGCGTTTCCCTGTTTCTCCTCCGGTTGGTGGCATGACGATTAATTCTCCGTTGGCGTTGCGTTCTAGTTTCAATTCTGGGTGTTCTTCACACAGTTGATAAAACTGTTCGGAAGTTAGTTGGATAATGGAATTGAGATTTAATGTAATAGCAGTCATGATTATTTACCTGCTGTTTGTATGAATTCGATTAAGAATTAAAAATGGGATAATTCATTTTTAATTCTTAATTCTTAACTTATCATTCTACTGCAATTGTTGGATGCGCTTGAGGGCGTCTTGATATGCAGTTGTTCTGCCGCCTTGCTTGTAAAGTTCCGCTGCTTTTTGAAAGTCGGCAATTGCTTTGGCTTTGTCTTCTGTCAGGTAAGCTAAAGCTCGGTTGTAGTAGGCGTCGGCAAAACCGGGATTGGCTGCGATCGCCTGCGTGTATGCTTGAATAGCGGTTCCACCGCGGGTGGGGTCGGGTTGTGGCAAGCCGGCAGTAATGAAAGTGCGGGCATTGCCGATATTAAAATGCAATTCTGGGCTGTATTTAGGATTGAAAGTGAGTGCTTTGTTGAAATCGGCGATCGCCTCCCAAGCATCTCCTTCATCTAAGCGGGAAAGCCCTCGAAAATAATAGGCTTGGGCGTCTTGCGGATTGGCGGTGGATACCGGGCCGATAGTTGTGGGAGTATTGTCTACTTTCAACTCGGATTTGTTAATTCCCGCCGCCACCAGTTTGGCGATAAATGTATTAATGGGAACTGCTGCATTAAATCCTGTTTTAATCGGGGCGACTTCGCCGTTACTGATTTGGGCGAAACCGAATTCCCCTTGTCCGTGCAAACCGATGACTCGGGCTTCGGAGTCGAAAACTGGCCCGCCACTCATCCCACTCCAAGTGACGGCTTGATACCGCAAAGTGTAACCTTCCCGGCGATCGCGCGGGCGGCTGGTAACGAGTCCGGGAGACATTTCTGGTTCTCGTTCGGCCCCAAAGAGTCCCCCCGTAGCGGGATAGCCGTAAACGAAGATTTGAGTGCCGATGACGGCTTTGTCAGAATCGGCTAGCGTCGCCACTGGATATTCTTCGGGACTTTCAAATTTGACTACTGCTAAATCCGGATCTGTTGGGGCTGTTTGCAAGCGGGTGACGTTGCTTACTTGATAGTTTTTGCCAGCCGACGTGCGAACGGTGTATTTCACGTCTGCTTTTTCTACGACGTGATTGACTGTTAAAACTGTGTAAGTTTTGCCGTTTTTGGCAATAATTACCCCGGAACCGTCTCCTAGGGAACTATTGATTTGTACTGTCAGCGGCCCGGCGATGCTGGCGACTTCTTGGGGTGTTTTGGCGATCGCCGGTTGGCTGATGACTATGGTTAAGGCTGCGGTGGTTCCTGCTAGCAAGGTGGTTAAGGTGTCGTAACGAGAAAAGTTTATATTCATGGCTGTTGCTAATTGGTAGTTTGGTATGGGAGTTCGCTGCGGTTGGTGGTTTGGGCTTTTTGGGTTTTTAGTTTGATTAATGTTTTGACGCTATTGGCGATCGGCTTTGTTCTTTACTGATAATTTTACTCGCTTTTTTGTTCCGCGATTCCCCAATATCCAGACTCAGTTATAAGCTGCATCGGGCTGAGGATATCTGCCAAAAAATTTGGTGTTCTCCGACGCACCCGGGTACATCTCTATTTTGCAAGGGCTCTCGCATTCCGGCAGACAATTTATTAGTGAGAAGCAGAGATTTACTGCCGGAATGCGAGAGCCCCTACGAAGATATTTCCAAAAAAGAGGGGTGCATCTGGCGCAAGGCAAATATATCCGTAGGGGCGAAGCATGACCGCAATCAATATGGGATTATAACTAATAACTTATATGCGGTCATGCGAGAGCCCTCTTCAACAACCAGATGCACCCGAAGCGGTACGTTGTTGGGCTTTAGCCCTCAAAGAGCGCTGAAGCGCAACTACGTACCTTTGAAAGAGCGCTGAAGCGCAACTACGTACTTGTGCGATCTGAAGTGGTACGTTGTTGGGCTTTAGCCCTGAAAGAGCGCTCAAGCGCAACTACGTACCGCTTCGGGTGCAACTATGTAATTTGATGTTTTGTTGCCCATTGGACGATCGCCTCAGTCAACCCATCTAATGTATATTCTGTCGCTTCTAGGTCTAACTTGCCCAATAAATTCTGGCAGCTTTTGGAGGTTTCCGGGCCGATGGAGGCGATGCAAACTTTTTCTAGCCAATCCTGAGATAAGGAGAATTCGGGAGTTGTTTCGATCAGGTGGCAAAAGTTATGTACGGTTTTGGAACTGGCAAAGGTGATGATATCTACGGCTTGATTCTGGAGTGCGGCTAGGGCGATCGGATCGATTGTTTCGGGACAGCAAGATTGGTACGCTGGTACTTCGATTACTTGCGCTCCTTTGGCGGTGAATTCTTTGAATAAAACTTCTCTTCCCCCACTTTCTACTCTGGGAAATAAGATTTTGCAGTTTTGCAAATTGTCGGGGAAGTTTTCGACTAGGGAATCGGCGACAAAGTTGGGGGGAATAAAGTCTGGTTGTAGCGAGTGCGATCGCAAACTTTCTGCTGTCTTTTTCCCAACTACTGCGATTTTAATGCCAAACAAGCTCCGCGCGTCTTTGCCTTTTGCTTGCAATCTTTGAAAAAACCAGTCTACGGCGTTGTGGGAAGTGAGGATTAACCAGTGAAAGCTTGACATTTGGTCGATCGCACTATCCAACGGTTCCCAACTTGAAGGCGCACCAATTACTAAGGCTGGCATTTCGATCGCGCGGGCACCCAGTTGCTGGAGTCGATCGCTAAATTGACCGGACTGGGAAGCCGCGCGGGTGACTAAAATCGTTTTTCCGGCTAGCGGTTGGCTCATGTTAGCGGTGACAGGTGTATGGCTCATGTTTGTGCTTTCTGGCTGGATTAAAAATTCGCGCAATCTAACTACTTCCCCAATGACGATGACGCAAGGCGATAGAGATTCACCTGTTGTTTGCTGTACAATGTCGCAGAGCGTGCCGATCCAGATTTGCTGTTCGGGGCGGCCGCAATCTCGGATAATGGCGATCGCAGTTTCGGGCGATCGTCCGTGTTTTTTTAATTGCCAGACTATCTCGCTTAAATTGCGTCCTCCCATCAAGATTACCAGAGTTTCTATCCGCACTAAAGCTTCCCATTCCAGCGCATCCGGTTCGTGGGCGCTCATCACTGCAAAACAGCGGCTCATTACCGGATCTGTGAGGGGGATTCCTGCTAGTAAAGGTGCCGCAAATGCTGAGGATATTCCGGGGATTACTTCAAATTCGCAGCCTGCTATAATTAATGCTTGAATTTCGGAACTGGAGCGACCAAAAATAAATGGATCGCCACTTTTAAGACGGACTACTTGTTTGCCAAGTTGGCAATGTTCTACCAGCAAACGGTTAATTTCTTGCTGCTGGGCGGAAGGTTTGCCGCCGCGTTTCCCCACTTCGATTTTCTGACAAGTTACTGGAATTAATGCGAGTTGCGGGATGTCGATGAGTGCGTCGTAGATTAAGACTTCGGCTTGGGAGAGCAGTTTTTGCGATCGCACTGTCATCAAGTTACAATCTCCCGGCCCCGCACCGACTAGATAAACTTTTCCTTTTGAGTTTTTCATAAGTCATCCTCGATAGTATAATTTAAGGAAGAAGGAAGAATCAGCAATTATATAGACTTTCTCAAAAAGATGAGATATGACTGACGGCTTATATAACCACTAGACTAAGAGGGCTAAAGCCCAACAACATACCTCATCTTTTTGATAACCGCTATAAAATAAAAAATAACAAACAATCAATGCCCAATGCCCGATGCCCGATGCCCGATGCCCGATGCCCAATGCCCGATGCCCAATCCTTAACTAGAAATCCTATATTTATGCAGATTATCATCATTACGGCTGCCGATGCAAATTACTTTGAACTGGTGCGAGGTACTATTTTATCGGTGCGGGAAAAATCAGAAAGTGCAAATGTGGCGATCGGCTTTTTCGATCTCGGCTGCACTCCCGAACAATTGCAGTGGCTGGAAACAAGAGTTAATATCATTCAAAAACCCGATTGGGACTTCAACTTTCCCGGTAAAAATGAAGCACCTCACTATCTCAAAGGGCTTTTAGCTCGTCCGTTTCTGCGCCGTTACTTCCCCAATTTTGACATCTACCTGTGGATAGATGCTGATGCTTGGGTGCAGGATTGGCAAGCTGTGGAATTATTCGTAAAAGGCGCGGCAAAACGGGGTTTAGCAGTTGTTCCAGAATTAGATAGAGGCTATTATTTAGCTTATGGCAAATTGCCTTGGTACTGGGAATTTGTTTATCGCGATTATCAAGCAGCTTTTGGGGAAGAAGTTGCCAAACAGTTGCACAGCTATCCAACTATCAATGCAGGTATCTTTGCGCTGCACAAAGATGCGCCGCATTGGCAACTTTGGGCGGAATATCTGGATGAGGGATTGCAGCGGCACGTTTCTTTGATGACTGACCAAATAGCGTTAAATCGGCTGGTTTACGGTACTGAAATGTTCGATCGCACAGAGATGCTGCCGGCTCGGTGCAATTGGAGCTGCAACTTCGGTTTGCCCGTCTGGGACAAGCAGCGACGCTGTTTTGTGGAGCCGTATTTGCCGCACGGGGCGATCGGCATTCTGCACATCACCGGTCACAAGCACGACTTGGTAAAATTAGCAACAACAGACGGGAATCAAGTAGAAATTAGTCTCCGCTACCAACCAATTCAACAGCCAGTATCCCCACAATTAAAATCAGAAAAAATGAGTGTACAACCACCCTCTCAAATTCAAAACAATACATTGCCTGTCGGAGATTACGTCTCGCCCGGACTAAAAATTACTCTCCCAGATGCATACTTTCCCAACATGATTGTGGGCGATACTAATACTTGTCCGTGGCCATATCTGCGCCGGGAAATCGAGCACAATTGGTATGTCGATCGCCGTGCTAGTTCAGTCGGATTTCTCAGTCGCGACGAAGCACACATCCTTTACAATACAGCCCTGCAATTTGCAGGCAAAAAAGCGTTAGAAATCGGCTGCTGGCTGGGATGGTCGGCCTGTCACTTAGCCCTCGCTGGAGTTGAGTTAGATGTCGTCGATCCGCTATTAGAAAGAGAAGATATCAGACAAAGCGTCATCGATTCAATTCAAGGCGCTCTCAATGCGTCGGGAGTTCAAACTTCCGTCGAGCTAATCCCCGGGTACAGTCCTCAGAGAGTAATAGATTTTGCCGCTCAATTCAACCGTAAATGGTCGTTAATTTTTATTGACGGAGAACACGAAGGTGATGGGCCGTTAAATGATGCGATCGCCTGCGAAAAATTAGCTGAAGAAGATGCAATAATTTTATTTCACGACTTAGCTGCTCCGGCTGTTGCTAAGGGTTTAGATTACTTGAAACAACAGGGCTGGCAAACGATAGTATATCAAACAATGCAAATTATGGGTGCAGCTTGGCGGGGAAATGTCGAGCCTGTAAAACATCAACCAGATGCCAATATTTATTGGGAGTTGCCAACACATTTGCAGGGTTATCAAATTAGCAATTTAGAGGGGATTGATTCGACCAAATACAGTAAAAAGAATAAAAAGCCACAGTCATCTTATACAAGAGATTTCTACGAATTAATAGGAGAAGGAACTCGCACTTCTGCTATAGAAATTATTCCCCTGCTGTTAGACTTGCTGCAACCAATTTTACCTAAAAGTGTAGTGGATGTGGGCTGCGGTACGGGAAGTTGGTTAGCTGCTTTTCATAAATTGGGAATTGCTGACTGTTTGGGAATAGATGGCGATTATGTCGATCGCACTCTTTTACAAATTCCTTTAAATCAGTTCCAATCCGCCGATTTAAAGCAAACGCTGCAATTAACAAGAAAGTTTGACTTAGCAATTTCCCTAGAAGTTGCAGAACATTTACCAGCTACCTGTGCTGAAACCTTTGTTAATTCTCTCACTCAATTAGCACCAGTAATTTTGTTTTCGGCTGCGATACCGTTTCAAGGAGGTGTCGAACACGTTAACGAACAGTGGCCGCAATATTGGGTAAATTATTTTCATACAAAAGGTTTTGCAGTCGTGGATTGCTTGAGGAGAAAAATATGGAACAATGACAAAGTAGAGCCTTGGTACGCTCAGAATATATTTATTTTTGTTAAACAAGAATATTTATCGAGATATCCTATTTTAGAAAGTGAATATCAAAACACCGATTTGAATCAATTAGCAATTGTTCATCCCAAAATTTATTTTTATAGCTTGCAAGCTGCTCAAAAGTCAGCCCAAACAGAAAGTTTCAGGCAAATTTCTGCATCCCAGCAATTGGAAAATCGACCTTTGGTATCTGTGATTGTTCCCTGCTACAATCAATCTCATTTTTTGCCACAAGCGGTAACTAGCGCAATTAAGCAAACTTACAAAAATTTGGAAATTATCATTGTCAATGATGGCAGCTTAGATACTACTAGCACAGTTGCCAAAAATTTAATAGCAGCAAATCCCCAGCATAATATCAGGCTGATAGAACAAACAAATCAAGGGCTGTCTCTGGCAAGAAATGCTGGAATAGCAGCAGCAAATGGTGAATACATCATGCCTTTGGATGCCGACGATATTTTAGCTGAAAACGCCTTGAATAGTCTTTTAGAAATATGCTTAAAATCTAATGTACCTTGTGTAGCATTTGGTTCTTATCAAATGTTTGGTACAGAAAATCGCATAGTACCGAGTTGCGATTTGTATTCGCCGGAAAACATCAAGTACTCTAACATGATTCACCCGTCTTCACTGTATCACAAATCTATTTTAGATTTAGTGGCAGGTTATAAAGTTGGGATGAAAGAAGGTTACGAAGATTGGGAGTTTTGGGTGAATTGTCACAGACATAATATCCCATTTTTGGGAACGAAAGAAGTAGTTGTCAATTATCGGCGTTCCCAGGGTTCTATGTTGGCAAAAGCTCAGCAACATCATGAAAAGTTAGTAGCACAAATTGTTTGTTACAACCGCGATATTTACGATATTGAAAGTGTGAAGAATGCTGAGAAAATCTTGGAAGCAGTCAATTAAACGAAAAGAAAGAAAGAAGGACTGAAGTCCTTACTACGAACCAGGTTTGTAGTGAGGACTTTAGTCCTTCTTCAGGTTCGTAGTGAGGACTTCAGTCCTTCAGGTTCGTAGTGAGGACTTCAGTCCTTCAGGTTCGTAGTGAGGACTTCAGTCCTTCTTCATCCGGTCATCTAAAGCTCATTAATAACATCAAGAAAACGCTTAACTTGTTTTTCCCAAGTCCAATCTAACATAAAATTCGCCGCAGCTAAACCCCGACGTTGCGCTGCTTCGCGATTAGTATAAACTTGCTCCAAAGCCTCGACAACTTCCTCAACGTCTGACTCTCCCCAACCTTCTACACCGGGAAAATGAGCAGTCGGTTTAACTCGCCCCTGACGCGACAAAGGATAGCAAATATTGCTGTAAATCAAGTCTAAATGTCCGGTATTTGCTGATAAAATAGTAGGAATTCCGCAGGCCATACTTTCCATTGCGACTAAATTAGTGCCGCCTTCGCAGCGATTGGTGAAAACAGCGCAGTCGGCTTCTCGCAATATTTGTCCGGCGAGGTGATTGGGAATTAAACCGATGTCGATAAAAGATTCAACTGGTAAGCCGTTAGCCGCCAACCATTGCGAAATTCCTAAACTTCCGTCGCGGTTGATATTGGGAAGTCCCGCAACATTTCCGGTTTGTTCGATTCCTAGCATATACTGAGGCCAGAAGTTGTGCCAGGTTGTTAGTAGTAAAGCTTCTGGATGTTTGGCCCGAAATCGTTTGAAAGCGGCAATTACAATGTCTTGCCCTTTGCGATATTCGAGTTTGCCGCCGGAGAAGATGACAAAGCGATCGCCAAATAAGTTAGATTTAGGTGCAGGATGGAAAATTGCGGGGTCAATTCCTTGATTTACCATCCCGACGTTAGTCAAGCCGCAGCTTCTCAAAACATCGGCATTCCAATGGGAACCGGCGACGATGGCGCGATATTTTTTGGCTGTTTCTAGGGCTGCTGGGGTGATGCGGGTGTCTTCAAAAAAGATGACTCCTACTTGACAAGGGCTGATTAGGTGATTTTCAACTCCCGAGGATGCTAAGTTATTCCCCAATGCGTAAAGTACGGGAAAGTTACAACTGATTTGTTTGTCGGAATTTGCTGTTACTAATTCCTGAAATTGTCTTTGCTTTTCTACTGCGGGTGACAACAGCGATTTGTGCAGCGGATTGATGGATTCTGAGGTAATGGATGGCGGTACTAAAAGTGCAACTTCCCAGGCGGGATTTCGCAGCAGTTGCAGTGTTAAATTCATGCCGTAAATGCCCCAGCCGCTGGTGATGCTGACTGGCCAACTGATGCCGATTCCTGTTATTTGTGCGGGGATATTTTGAGGGGAAACTTCTGGAGATATGTTACTAGGTAGAGTTTGGGAATGAGTTTTTTCTATTATTTGTAGCGGAGTTTGTGGGAGGGGATTTTGAGTTTGAGCCTGGAAACGGGTAATTAGCTGTTCTAGGGCTGCTTTTATCCGATCGCCCACGGCATCCCAATCACCCGCCTGTGACTGCCGAAACAACCGCGCAGTGGGATACCAAGGGCTGTCTTCCCGTGTCAGCATCCACCGCCAATCGGGCATGAAAGAGAGCAAAATCCAGACGGGTTTGCCCAACGCACCGGCTAAGTGGGCGATCGCAGTATCGACGCAAATTACTAAATCCAGTTGCGAAACAATCGCTGCGGTGTCGGCAAAATCGACGCAATGTCCGCTTAAATCAGGGATTTGCTGTTGGTTCAATAAAGTTAAATTGCCCGCCGACAAGTCTTTCTGAAGGCTGTAAAAACTCGCGCCCGGAACATCTAAAAACTTTAGGAAATCGCTCAGTTTACAGGATCGCTCGTGATTTTTGCGGTGGAGAGGCCCGCCCGCCCACACAATACCTACTTTTAGTTTATTGTTCGATTCTAGGGAAAGTTTACCATCATCGGGCGGAGCTAAATAAGGAATATTTGCCGGGATTGTTTCCAAAGTAGTTCCCAGAATTCGCGGCAAACTTAGCAGCGGCGCTTGCACCTGGAAATCTAGCAAATTCTGCGGATTTGTTACTACATTATCTACGCCTGCCACTTTTTCAAACAAACGCTTCAGCGATTGATGGCAAGCAACCATAACTTTGCCGCCTTTTTGCTTGACTAAAGGTGCGTAGCGGATAAAATGAATCGCATCGCCAAAACCTTGTTCTGGGTGCAATAAAATTGTTTTTCCCTGCAAATCTGAACCATCCCAAAGCGGGCTATCTGAATAGCGTTGCTCCAATTCTTGAGTTTGCCAGCGCGATTCGTACTCCGCAAAACCAGCCTGGAAATTGCCAGTCAACAGCAAAGCAAATGCTAGTCTCAAACGCAAGTCTGGAGATTCTGGAGATAGTTGAATTGCTTTAGTATAGCAGTCGATCGCCTCCGCAACTCTTCCTTGTTCTTCCAGGGCATAACCTAAATATAAGTTGGTTTTGTCCAGGTTGGGATTGGTTGCTAGTGCTTGCTTGTAGTGCAAAACTGCCTCGGCTATTTGTCCGTTTTCCTGTTTGAGATAACCTAAATAAGTGTGGGCTTCGGCGTGGTTGGGCGAGGCGGCGATTACTTGTTGGTAGCGCGCGGCTGCGGCTGCTTTGTTGCCTTGTTTTTGTAATGCCTTGGCTATGTTAAACTGTACGTCTATTTCTGTGAGTGCGTTGAGAGCGATCGCACTTGATGGTAGTTTCGCTTCAGTGGAAATTAACTCTTGTAAAGCGGTTTTTATGCGATCGCCCACGCCATCCCAATCACCAGGTGTTTCTTGCCGAAACAACCGCGCAGTGGGATACCAAGGGCTGTCTTCCCGTGTCAGCATCCACCGCCAATCGGGCATGAAAGAGAGCAAAATCCAGACAGGTTTACCCAAAGCACCGGCTAAATGCGCCACAGCGGTATCGACAGTAATAACTAAATCTAGTTGCGATATCACCGCCGCAGTATCGGCAAAATCGTTCAAATTGTCGCTCAAATCTATGACTGAAGTTTGAGTTAACAAAGCAATATCATCCGCCGACACTTGTTTTTGCAGACTGTAAAAAGTGACACCGGGAATATCTAAGAATTTCAAGAAATAGCTGAAATCGCTCGATCGCACAAAATCCTTCAAATGTT
The DNA here is from genome assembly GCF_013299185.1 of Microcoleus sp. bin48.metabat.b7b8b9.023. Lineage (GTDB taxonomy): Bacteria > Cyanobacteriota > Cyanobacteriia > Cyanobacteriales > Microcoleaceae > Microcoleus. The sequence goes on from NZ_JAAFKG010000036.1 coordinate 66,351, forward strand.
CCGAACTTCCAGCCCAGACAATTCCCACTTTGAAATTGCCATCGCAATTTAGCGAAAATTGCCAATTCGGCGGCGCCGCTAAATAAGGAACATTGGCGGGTATATTGTCTAAAGTTGTTCCGAGAATGTGCGGCAAACTCATCAGGGGTGCTTGCACTTGGAAATCGGGCAATTCTTCCACCCGCACCGCCACTTGTTCGATGCCAGGAATCTGCTTAAATAAACGCTTCAGTTCTTGATAGCAAGATATAATGACTTTGCCGCCTTTTTGTTGAACAATTGCGGCGTAGCGGACAAATTGAATTGCATCGCCCAAACCTTGTTCGCAGCGGAGTAAAATAGTTTGTCCGTTCAAATCTGAACCGTCCCAAACCGGCTTATCAAAATTCAACCGCTGCAATTTTTTCGCCTGATCTGTGTGCCACCGCCACTCGTATTCTGCTAAACCGCGCGGCAAATCACCTGTCAACAGCAAGACTAAGCCTAAATTGAAGTGAGCTTTAACACAGTTTGGAGCGATTGCGAGAGCTCGATCGTAACAGGAAACTGCCCGATTTACGTCTCCCAATAGTTCCACAGCACTGCCTAAATTAGTCAGGGCTTCTACATAATTTGGTTGCAAAGATATTGCCAACTCAAAGCTAGAAATTGCCTGCTCTATTTCGCCAGCAGCCAAATATGAATTTCCCAGGTTATAGTGTCCTTGAGGATTGTTCGGTTCTGCTTCAATTGCACGCTGGTAAAGTCTTTTAGCCTCGGCTGGCTGACATTTTGCTTGCATCGCCGCGCCCAAATTTACTAGGGCGGGTACGTAATTGGCATTGAGGGAAAGTGCTTGCTGAAAATAGACGATCGCACTTTGAATCTCGCCCTGCTGCTGGAGAGTCGCGCCGAGATTGTTCAAAGCTTTGACATAAACGGGATTTAGGGCGATCGCCTTTTGAAAGCAAATTAGAGCCTCGGCTATATTCCCCCGATCTTGCAGCAAAATACCCAAGTTATTTTGCGCTTGAGCGCAGTTCGGGTCAATTTCGATCGCGCGCTGATAATAGGTGGCAGCTTCGGCTAAATCGCCTGTTTGGTGCAGCGTCACTGCCAAATTAGTAGCGGACTCGATCGAATCTGGCTGCAAAACCAAAGCATTCTTAAAATATGCGATCGCCTCGGCAAGCCTTCCTTGGGATTTCAGCAGATTTGCGCGATCGAATTGTTTCTTAGCTAACTCAATATTAGACAGGGCTATTTCATTCTCAGGACGATCGCGATTTTGTAGGGGTAGTGGATGGTGCGTGCCTACCCCCACCAACTCGGAGGGCGGGCACGGGGGCACCGCCCCTACTTCTACCTCGGAGGGCGGGCACGGGGGCACCGCCCCTACTTCTACCTCGGAGGGCGGGCACGGGGGCACCGCCCCTACCCCCTCGGAGGGCGGGCACGGGGGCACCGCCCCTACAATAGGCTGAAACATCCCTGCAATATTAGATTGAATATTAGATTGAATGTTAGATTGAATATTAGATTGAATTTCTACTGGCTGTCGAGCTTCCTGATGCTCGGAAATTTTTGCTTGCAGTGCCAAAGTAACTTCTTCTAAAACTCCATCCCAATCCCCCGCTGCTGACTGACGAAACAAGCGCGCCGTCGGATACCAAGGACTATCTTCCCGGGTCAACATCCACCGCCAATCCGGCACAAAACACAGCAAAATCCATACTGGTTTGCCCAAAGCACCCGCCAAATGCGCTACAGAAGTATCTACCGAAATGACTAAATCCAGAGCCGAGATTACCGCAGCAGTAACGGCCATATCGTGCAAATTAGAGCTTAAATCTGTGACGGGCATTTGCTCTAACCAAGCGCGCTCTTCTGCTGTCATTTGCTTTTGCAAATTGTAAAAATCTGCTCCGGGAATCTCTAACAGTTTTGCCAACAAATCTAGCGGGAACGATCTTACCTTATTTTGTGAATGTTGAGGATTTCCAGACCACACAATCCCTACTTTCAAATTAGGAGTATTGGGAAGAGTGCATTCCAAACCAGGTGGCGGAGCTAAATAAGGAACATTAGCCGGTATAGTATCTAAAGTTGTTCCTAGAATGTGCGGCAAACTCATTAACCGCGCGTGAACTTGAAAATCTGGCGCCTCGTCGGGACTAATTATTAACTGATCGATTCCCGAAACTTGGGCAAACAACCGCTGCAAGTGCGGCAAACACCAAACAATTACCTTACCGCCTTTTTGCTTGACTAAATCTGCGTAGCGAATGAACTGAATGGCATCGCCCAAACCCTGTTCCGGGCAAAGCAAAATAGTTTTTCCCTCCAAATCTTGACCGTCCCAAATCGGTTGAATAAAGTTGTGGCACGGAAACTGTTTGTCTTTAATTATGAGCCGCCATTCGTACTCGGAAAAACCGCGCTGCAACTCTCCAGACAGCAGCAAAGCCAAACCTAAATTTAGGTGAGATTCCGGGTTAGTTGCATTGAATTCAACTGCTTGACTGTAGCAGGTGACAGCATCGGCAAATTGGCCGCCATTGTGCAACGCTTTCCCCAAACCGTTGAGGGGATTCATGTTACCGGGTTTCAACTCGATCGCCCTACGGTAACAATCGATCGCCTCTGCCATGTTTCCGGCTTCCTCAAAAGCTTTACCCAGATTGTTCAAAGCTTCGGGAAAGTCGGGTTGCAGGCTCAAAGCTTGCTGGTAACAGGCGATCGCACCTGCAATTTTGCCCTGTTTGTGCAGGACAATTCCCAGATTGCAGCGAGCGCCAGCATGGGATGGCAACTGCTGAATTGCTTGCTGGCAAACGGCTAGAGCCTCATCTAACTTATCTTGCTGGTGCAGGGAACTCCCCAAACCGATCAGAGTTTCGGCTAAATCTGGTTGCAGCGCCATAGCGCGATCGTAATAGGCGATCGCATCGGCAATTTTGCCTTGCCGGATCGAGGCGTATCCTAAGTTGTGCAAGGCGTCTACATAATTGGGTTCGAGAGCGATCGCCCGTTCGTAATGCGCGATCGCGCGATCGTAATTCGCGCCCGTTTCCTCTCCTCGTTCCTCTAAAGCAATGCCCAAATTCAAATAAGCCACAGCACAATCAGGATTGACTTGAATCGCTTGCTGGTATAACCTGACAGCCTCCGCCACATCGCCTTGCTCTTCCCGCAGCAGGCCCAAATTAACCAGCGCTTCCGCACAATTCGGATTCAAAGACAGCGCCCGCTGGTATTGGGCGATCGCACTTTCATTCTCCCCTGCTTCCGCCAGGGCACTGCCCAAATTGCTTGCAGTTTCCCCCAAATTCGGGTCAATTTCTAGGGCTTGTCGGTAATGCGCGATCGCCTCTGTCAACCGCCCGCTTTGCTGTTTGACAACACCTAAATTGCTGTGGGCGGCTGCATAATTCGGATCGATCGCGATCGCCCGCTCGTAACATTCGATCGCCCCGCCCAAATTACCCTGCTGTTGCAAATCTCGGCCCAACCGCAATTCCCAATCCGCCGCCTCCGACGGCACAAATCCAGCAGAAACAGCGCCTAGAGCCTCCGCCACCCGAGCGAAAACGCCCTCCCAGCCTCCCCTTTCCCGTTGCCGAAACAGCCTTGCACTGGGATACCAAGGACTGTCTTCGCGCTCCAACAACCACCGCCAATCTGGGGAAAATGCCAGCAAAATCCAGACTGGTTTGCCCAAAGCCCCCGCCAAATGCGCGACAGCCGTATCGACAGTAATTACTAAATCCAGTTTGGCGATCGCAGCAGCAGTATCAGCCAAATCGCCAAAATGCGGGCTCAAATCGACGATCGGCGTTTGATTCAACAACTCGCGATCGGCCTCTAAAACCTCCTTCTGCAAGCTGTAAAAAGTTACCCCCGAAACGTCCAAAAGCGGCAGAAACTGACTTAAACCGCAAGAACGCTGCATATTTTTGCGGTGTTTGGGATTCCCCGCCCAGACAATCCCAACTTTCAAATTGCGATCGGGCAAAAGTCCAAATTCAGCATCCGGAGGCGGAGATAAATAAGCAGTAGTTGCCGGAATTGTTTCTAGCCTTGTACCGAGAACATAGGGTAAACTCAACATCGGCACTTGCACGTCAAATTCCGGCAGCGGTTCACCTCTAACTATCAGCAAATCAATGCCATCAACCATGGCAAACAAACGGCGCAATTGCGGGTAACAATCAACAATTACCCTACCGCCTCGATCTTTGACAATCTCAACGTAGCGAATAAACTGAAGCGAATCGCCTAAACCTTGTTCGGCGTGCAGTAAAACAGTCTTTCCCTGCAAATTGGAACCATCCCACAGCGGCCGATATTCTCTTGCCGAAAGCGTATTTCCCGGTGCCGTCAAATAACACGAATGGCCTGTTTTAAATTCTTTAATGTGCCAGCGCCACTCGTATTCGGCCAGGCCATTTTCAAAATCTCCCGCCAACAGCAAAGCCAAGGACAAATTCAGGTGAGCGCTAGCATGATCCGGGCTAAGAGAAATCGCTCTTCTGTAGCAGGCGATCGCATCTTCAACCGCACCTTTTTCCAGAAAAGTTCTGCCTAAATTGTTGATAGCTTCCACAAAATCCGGCAGCAATTCCAGCGCTTTGTGATAATACTCCAGTGCCTCTTCTAAATTCCCCTGTTCTTGCAAAACAGTTGCCAGATTGTTGTAAGCTTCCCAGCTATGGGGTTGAATTTCCAGCGCTCGGCGGTACAGATCGAGTGCCCTTAACAGTTCCCCCTTTTCTTGCAGCGCCACCGCTAAATTAATCAGTGCGGGCACGAAATCCGGTTCAGCAGCCAGAGCTTGTTCGTAATGTGCGATCGCCTGTTGCACTTCACCTTGTTCCTCAAAAATCTTTGCCAAGTTGTAAGCTGTTTGAGGAATATTGGGAGCGAGCGCTAAAGCTTCTTGGTAATGCGGAATGGCTGCATCTAATTCCCCATTTTCGTGTTTGAGAAAACCATAATTAATTCGCGCTTGGAAACAATTGGGAGCGAGAGATATAATTTGTTCGTAAAGTGCGATCGCCTCTAGCTTGTCGCCTGTTTCCATTAAATGTTCTGCTTGTTGCAATAAATCCTCTAAAACAGCCGAATTTTCATCGCCCGTTGCGACAACAGATGTCTCAATTCCCAGGGAATAGTTGGCTGTTGAGTCATTCCCTAAAGCTGCGCCCGCACTCACAAATATTTGTTTGTTTTCCTCAACCAAGCTAGCGCCTGTCATTTCCAGATTTTCCGCAGCATCCTCAGCAGAAGTAGCAGAATTTGCGATCGCAAACAAACTCAAAGCCGCTTGCACATCCCCAAACAATTCTTCCCAACCTTCCGGCTGACTTTGGCGGAAAAGCCTTGCAGTTGGATACCAAGGATTGTCTTCGCGATCCAGCAGCCAGCGCCAGTCAGGAGCAAAAGACAGCAGCACCCAAACTGGTTTACCCAAAGCACCAGCCAAGTGTGCCACAGAAGTATCCACACTAATCACTAAATCCAGTTGAGATATCGCAGAAGCCGTATCAGCAAAGTCATTCAGATGCGGGCTCAAATCCGGGATTAGATGCTGGTGCAACAAAGTGCGATCGCACTCCGACAAGTTTTTTTGTAAACTATAAAAAGCAATTCCCGGAACATCCAAAAATTGAATAAAATCGCTTAAACTACAAGAACGTTGATTATCTTTACGCCGCTGCGGACTTCCCGCCCAAACAATCCCCACCTTTAACTTTGCATCAGAAGCAAGTGCAAAACTGCACTCAGCAGGCGGAGCCAAATAAGGAACATTTGCCGGGATTGTTTCCAGAGTTGTCCCCACAATCCTCGGCAAACTCATCAGCGGTGCGTGCACGTCAAATGCTGGCAAATCCTCAAAACAAACTGATAAATATTCAATCCCCGCCACTGTCGCAAACAACCGCATCAAATCCGGATAGCAAGCCACAATAACTTTAGCGCCTCGACTGCGAAGCACCGGCGCGTAGCGAATAAACTGAATCGAATCGCCAAAGCCTTGCTCGACGTGGAGTAAAATAGTTTTACCCTGCAAATCAGCACCATCCCAAAGCGGCTGTGGAAATTGTCTCGCTTCTACTTGCGAAGTCCGCCACCGCCACTCATACTCAGCAAAACCGCGCTGGAAATCTCCAAACAATAGCAAAGTCAAGGCTAATTCCAGGTGTGCGATGGCGTTGTCTGGCTGCAATTCCAAGGCTCGATGGTGACAAGCAAAAGCCTCTTGAAATTCTCCTAAATCCACCAAAGCGTGGGCGAGGTTGTTAATCGCATCCACGAAGTCCGGCTTAAGTTTTAATGCTTGTCGGTAGTGGGAAACTGCTGCTTTAGTATTGCCTTGCTCGTGGTAAAATGCTCCCACATTGTTCTGAGCTTCGGGACTGTTAGGTTCTAAAGCTATAGCTTGCTGGTAGCAGTCGAAAGCTTCGGGGAATTTACCTTGCTGCTGAAAAATTCTTCCCAATCCGATCAGAGAATATGTCAAATTAGGATTAATTTTTAAAGCGTGCAGGTAACAAGCAACTGCCTCATTTAATTGATTTTTTTCTTTTAACAAGCCTGCTAAATTGTGTGCAGTTTCCACCAGGCTTGGATCGAGTCCGAGGGCTGTTTGATAATATGAAATTGCCGAGTCAATTTCGCCCAAGTGCTGTTTGAGCCAGCCCAAATTGTTGTATGCTAGTGCCGAATTGGGCTGAATTTTGATCACTTGTTCGTAACTGGCGATCGCCCTTTGAGTAGCACCCACATCCATCAAAACATGGGCTTTGTTTAAATGTGCCTCTACAAAATCCGGGTTTTGGGCGATCGCGCGATCGTAAAAGTCGATCGCCTCAGCCACTTTTCCCTGCTGTCTGACTGCAATTCCCAACAAACACAACACGTTTGCTGACTCCGGCTGCGCTTCCACAATTTGCCGGTACAAATTTTCAGCTTCTAACAAACGCCCCGCTTGATGATATTCCCAAGCTATGTTCAAAGAATCTTCACCACGCATTTTGACGGCAGATTTTTGCAATTTTTTCTTAGAAGCCATAGTTGTCTTTGTTGTTTGTTATTTGTTATTTGTTATTTGTTATTTGTTGTTTGTTGTTTGTTGTTTTTTACTATAACAATAACCGCCAACTGCCAACTGCCAACTGCCAACTGCCTTCATCCCAACAAACAAGCTGCGGGAAAAATCAGATATTCCAAGAAAAACAACTTCCAGATAAACTGATAAAAACCAGCAATTTCTTTCTGCTCATCCAAATCAACTTTGACACTCCAAAACCACATCAAACCCAAAGACACCAAATGAGCAACCGCCAAAAACACTAAATTAACATTAGACAACACGACTGCTCCCGCCAAAGTAGCGCCCAAATAGCAAACCGTCAACACCCAGCGAGATAAATTAAAGACAGCCCGCTTGCCCAGCTCGATCGTCAACGTAGTAATATTGTATTGCTTGTCGCCCTCCATGTCAGGGATATCTTTGAAAATGGCGATCGCAAAAGTAAACACGATCACAAAAACCGTCAGCACCCAAACTTCCGCCGGAATCGCCAAAGACAGACTATTTAAGCTCCAGCCCGTAAAAACGCTTTTTGCCCTTCCCAAACCCAAAACCCAATTAAAGTGTAGAAACAGCCCTAAATTGACGATCGCCCCGCGCACCGTAAAAATGCACAGCGCCGCCCAAAAAGGAAACCGCTTCAACCGAATTGGTGGCAGAGAATAAGCAGTCCCAATCGCCAAACTAACGCCAACTGTAGCCAGCAAAAACGGGCCTTGCAAAACAGCAGTCACAACCGCTATAATTCCCGTGGCAATTACGATCGACTCCCCAGTTTTGCGAGAAAATGCTCCCGAGGCGATCGGCAAATACGGCTTATTAATTTTATCAATTTCAACATCTTCTAACTGGTTCAATCCCACAATATAAATATTGCCGCAAATGCAAGCCAACCAAGCAAACGCCAGCGGCAGAAGTATAGGATTCACAAATAATCGAGTGCTTTGAGCGATCGCATACAAAGCCAGTACACTCAACGTAGTGCCGATAATCGTATGCGGCCGAGAAAACTCCCAAAAAGCCCTCACCCAGCTTTGCGGAGCCGAGCCATTTTCATCAATCCAAGACTTACCAATCGAATCGTTGCTCATAAATCCTACAAACGCACCATAAATAATATTAAGTAAGGCTATTTTCCGAGCCATTAGTGTCAACAATCGTCTAAAATTCCTGATAAATCCCGCTTGTAGCTGAGTCTATATCCCCCTTAACAAGGGGGACTTTGAGAGAGTTTTAGGCTTTCCCCGACTATCTGGTTAGCACGACAAGTCTCGCTTTTGGCGTAGTCTAGATCCCCCTAAATCCCCCTTAAGAAGGGGGACTTTGAGCGCTCCAGTCCCCCTGAAAAAAGGGGAACTTCGATCGCTCCAGTCCCCCCCTTCTTAAGGGGGGCTAGGGGGGATCGAGCCCTAATCATCAAACAGTAGACTCATGCTACCCCCTTAATAAGGGGGACTTTGAGAGAGTTTTCGGCTTTCCCCGACTATCTGGGAAGCACGAAAATTCTCGCTTTTGGCGTAGTCTAGATCCCCCTAAATCCCCCTTAATAAGGGGGACTTTGACGCTCTAGTCCCTCTGAAAAAAGGGGGACTTCGATCGCTCCACTCCCCCTAAAAAAAGGGGAGGCTTCGATCGCTCCAGTCCCCCCCTTCCTAAGGGGGGTTAGGGGGGATCGAGACCTAATCATCAAACACAGTAGACTCAGACTACCTTTAATCGCAAGTTGACACCAATGCTCTGAAAAACACCTTACGCCTTAACTAAAAACTCAAAAATTCTCTAATCCTTGTGATTTATTTTACAGCACAAATTAGCCCGAAACGAATCAATCCGCTCTCATATCCGCGACTCATCAACCCTAGAGCAAGTGCAGCTTGAATAGTCGTCCAACCGCTCGTCAACAAACCCCAAATCGCGCTCGGAGTCAAAGCAGAATCGATCACCACATCCCAAAAAGGAGCCACAGCTTTTGACCAATCAGCACTGCGAATACTTGTCAGAGGCAAACTGCGGACAATCTCCTCATATTCCGGCAAAGAAATCACATAAGGCAAAGCATAAACTCGGTAAATTTCTGCCAATTCCTTCCTCTCTGCATCAGTCAATTCTCCCGCTGTTTCTCCCAGCGGGCGGTGACACCAAGTTGCCAAAATCAAAGTTCCTCCCGGCTTGAGCACGCGACAGCATTCCTGTAAAAACTTAATTTTGTCGGGCATATGTTCCCCACTTTCGAGCGACCAAACCAAGTCAAAGGACTCATCAGGAAAAGGCATATTTAAAGCATCTGCTACTAAAAAGTTAACATTGCTTTCCAGTCCAGCAATTTTAGCGCGTTCCTTTGCTCTGTTTGCCTGTACCGGACTCAGGGTAATGCCGGTAGCTGTCACCCGATCGCCCTTTTGATTTGGTTCCGACGATCGACTAAAATCGCGATCGACCCCATCATCCGACTTTAAATTATTTTGCGCGATCGAACCAAACTTTTCGGTCAAATACAACGTGCTCCCACCAATGCCGCAACCGACATCCAGAATGCGGTAAGGTTCTGATAGCCCTGCGGCTGTCGGCACTCGGGCCCAGAAGAGCAGTTCCTCGATCAAATCTATCTGAGCCTGTCGGCGCTCTTTTTTCAAATTGCCATCCGGGCCGTAGTAACCGTGGTGCATATGTTCGCCCCACACCTGCTCCCACAAACCGCTAGAAGCGTCGTAGAGTTGCTGAATTTGCTGGTAAAGTGTTGATGTCATCGCACGATCGCAAGTTGTTACAGGAATTCTACCGTGATTTTCCCGTTGTTGTCATCGAACTTGGCGGCGAAAGTGCGATCGACAGCCGGCACTCGCACTCGCAGAGATATCCTGATTTCGGGCCGGGCGATCGATTTGTGAGTTCCCTTTAAAATCCCAAATCAAAAATCTCAAATCTAAAATCGATTTGTGGGTTCCCTCTCAAATCCCAAATCCCAAATCCCAAATCCCAAATCCCACATCCTCAAATCTCAAAATCCCCAGTCTCAAATCTAAAATCTAAAATCGAATGACTGTCTCGCGAACTATTTGTTTAGGATTCATCGCCGTCATTACCGCAGGTGCTCTACTACTAATGATGCCATTTTCCACAATTGATGGAACTTGGAGCGATCCAATCACAGCACTCTTTACATCTACTTCCGCTGTCTGCGTCACAGGGTTGTCGGTTGTAGATGTCGGAAAATATTACTCTTTTTGGGGGCAACTGTGCCTCGTGTTACTGGTGCAAATAGGAGGCTTGGGCTACATGACAGCCACAACTTTCTTACTGCTGCTATTGGGCCGCCGCTTTGGTTTAAAAGACAAAATTGCCCTGCAACAATCACTGGACAAATCCGGGCTGGCCGGCGTAGTGCAACTCGTGCAGTCAATTCTAGCAACAACCGCTTTGTTTGAATTGACTGGAGTATTTTTGCTGATGTTAGTTTTTGTCCCAGAATACGGATTTAAAGACGGTCTCTGGTCTGCTATTTTTCACAGTGTGAATTCGTTTAATAACGCCGGATTTAGCATCTACTCAGACAATTTAATCCGCTACGTCAATTCGCCTGTAATTAACTTCACAGTCACCGGCTTGATCGTATTTGGGGGCATCGGCTATCAAGTAATTATGGAAATGTACCTGTGGCTGCGCGATCGCTTCAACAAAAGCCCCATCTGCACAGTTTTTTCCCTCAACTTCAAAGTTGTCACCAGTACCACTGCTGTCCTTTTAATTTTAGGAACCCTAGCATATTTACTGCTGGAATACAACAACCCAGGAACTTTCGGCCCTCTCAATTTTCCGCAAAAGGTGATGGCAGCTTGGTTTCAATCTGTGACGCCCCGCACGGCAGGATTTAATACAATTGACATTGGAAAAATGAGCGAAGCCGCGCTATTTATGACGATCGCGCTGATGTTTGTCGGCGCCAGTCCCGGCAGCACCGGCGGCGGCATCAAAACCACAACTTTTAGGATATTGTTTAGCTGTACCGCAGCAGTTCTCGAAGGCCAGGAACAGGTGCAGTGCTATCAGCGTCAAATCCCAGCAGCACTGATTTTGAAAACCATTAGCGTAGTCTTCGGATCGCTGTTAGTCGCCTTCTCATCTGCAATTTTAATCGAACTGACCAATCCCGAACTAGAATTTATCCAAGTGCTGTTTGAGGCAGTGTCAGCTTTTGGCACGGTCGGCCTTTCCACAGGGATTACAGCTAAGATTTCGGCGATCGGCAAATTAATTCTGATTGCTACCATGTACATAGGTCGGGTTGGCGTGCTGCTGCTGATGAGTGCCGCATTCGGCGACCCCAAACCCAGAACTTTTAAGTATGCTGAGGAAAGTTTGTTAGTTGGATAGCAAAATCCTGCCTCGTTCCTGATAATCTAAACAATGGGTAACAACCCAAATCAACTTTGACTATTTACTCAAAAATCAAAAGGAGGCAGCGCTGTCTATGCTAAAATTTGAATATCCATACCTTCAGCGCTGAATATGAGCGTGAACCTTTCATCTTTAAAATTTTTTCGCAGTTTGCGCGCCGAAAACAAGCAATTTGCAGTCATTGGCTTGGGACGTTTCGGCAGAGCAGTGTGCTCGACTCTCCACGGCTTGGGTTACGAAGTCCTCGGGGTTGACACCGACGAAAAAAAAGTAACTCAAGCTTTGAACGATCGCATTTCAGCTCACGTTTTGCAGTTAGATTCTACAGAGCCTAGCGCTCTACAGGAAGCAGGTATATTTGAATTTGAAACAGTGATTGTGGCGATCGGCAATTACCTCGCCGAAAGCATTACCACCACCCTCAACCTCAAGGAAGGCGGGGTAACTCACGTCATCGCCAAAGCTTCCTCGGAAACTCACTTAAAACTGTTGAAAAAAGTCGGCGCCGATCATGTAGTTTTTCCCGAACGAGAAATGGGCTGCTCTTTAGCCCGCATTCTTACACAACCCAGCATTTTAGAACGCTTTGACCTAGACCCAAATCACAGCATTGTTGAGTTGCTCGTTCCTGAAAAATTTGACGGTAAAACCATTGCCGATTTGGATCTCCGGCGCCGGTACGGTTTGAACTTGCTCGCAGTCGGTCGCGGCGACAATTTCGAGATCAATCCCCAGCCAAACGAACGCTTGAAAAACGGCGAGGTGATGGTAGTAATTGGTTCTAATAAAGATATCAATCGCTTGCCAATTTAATAGCTCGATCTCTAGGGTGCGCCACCAGCGCACCTTAAAAATTGTAGGATGGGCCCGAGAGCCAGTCCTAAAATTTGATTGCAAGGATTTAACGAATCTTGTTTCTTAATGTTATATATAGCCCAATACGGTTGACTTAAGATAGTCATTGCGAGGAACGAAGCAATCGCAGTATCTATTTCTCATCGGATTTTACCTCCAGGGCACTATACCAGTAAACGGTATTGATATATAGCCTTTCTTAAAAAAGTGAGTTAGGCCCTATGCCCTAGGCCCTATGCCCTATGCCCTATGCCCTATGCCCTATGCCCTATTCCCTATTCCCTATGCCCTATGCCCTATTCCCTATTCCCTATGCCCTATTCCCTATTCCCTATTCCCTATGCCCTATTCCCATGAGTACCTCATATGGGAGATCGAAAGGCTATAGTTTATAGCCGAAATATCTAAAGAAGAATTTTACCAATACTGCGGTTGCTTTGGCCGTGGCGGCTTGCTCGCAAAACATAACGGAAACCATCGCCACAAGCGAAAATTTTTGAAGAAAGTAGAAGCACCCAACGATCGATCGTCGCGCTAGCCCAAATCTAGGAGCGATCGCCCTCAAAATTCAACCGACTTTCAAGATATCTTGCAGGTAAGCTTTGCCAAAAACCAGCACCACCAAGACTAGAGCGAGTTCAACAGGCCAAGGACAGACCGCAAAAAACCAAATTAACGAACACACCCCAATAATTGCAGCTATGGGAGCCGGAATCCCGTCTAGCGTTCTCTTGTCAGTCCCAGCAGTCACGAGCCCAGCGAGCAAGCAGAGCGTAAACGGAATCAAGCAACTTGCGATCATGGCTTTTACCTCATTAAATTTTTTTTAGATATGGCAGATGAGCATATTGTAACGATACATGAAAAATTCGGAGATGTAGCAGAAACTTTGATAAGATTTAATGTTAGGTCATTGATATCCTGTGGCAACACTTGTTTGATTTTTAGCTCCGACCCTCTCCGAAGACATGAAGTAGCTCGGCAGAAGCCAGAATTTGGTAATTTTGGTTTCGGCATTCGCGATCGTAGCCGAATACCTGGAGATGAACTGCGATGCACCCTCGATCGCACTTCTGCAATAGATTGCCGACAAAATCCGACAGTACAAAGGCTAGGCTGATTTCCGGTAGCCTGCCCTTTAGCTGTCTGTACAGACACGATGTCTGTAGAATGCCGATCGCCCCGCTAACCTTTCCCTCCATCGCAGGAAAGAAGATATGGCTGGGCGATCTTTTTGTGTTCCAGCGTGCGATCGATCTTTGCTTCCCCATCTCTCACTAAAAAATAAATTCCCAAGTCATTAACCCCCTTTTTTGCCCCCATTAATTAATATAAATAATCAACAATAAATTGACTAAAATAACCCCCTATTGTATAATCGAAAACCCTCCCTATAAAAATAGCCGACACTTGACAACTAATCAACTAAAAAGTTAACTATTTAATAGATACAACTCCTACAGCAATGATGTTATACCTCATCTCATTTTTCTACGGTATTTGCCTGCTACTATCCCTCATCGGTTGGGGAAAAGTCCTCAACCACATCCTGTTTCCCAACCAGCGAATTGACTGGGGACAAAGAGCCGCTTGGGGTCTAGCTTTTAGCGTTCTAATTGGCGGCATCTTAAATGCAACCTGGACTATTTCCCAAACCACAATTCTATTTTTTTTAGGTTTGGGACTCATTTACTGTCTAATAGATTTAGTAAATCACAGACAATTAATTATTAATAATATCTTGCACGTATTTCAAGAATGCCGCCAAGACAAAGTCATCTTAGCAGGCATTGCCATAGTTAGTCTACTAATTTTAATTCAATACGCCGGATGGCTTTATACAGGTAGACACAACTTTGCAAATATGGTCTATGCTGACGGATTTAATACTAGCGACGACTACCACGGTTACTTAGTATTTCCCCACAAAATGCTGCAACTCGGTTCCATGGGTTCAGACCCTTTTAGCGAACGAAGAATAGTATCTTTAGGTGGGCAGTCATTTCTCCAAGTATTGATTTTAAGCGGACTTTCCGACACTAATCTCAACCTCATCGACCCCGCTTTGCCCCTGATAATTACTGTCGGATTAATTCTAGGATTTTTCAAAGAAAATAAAGTTTCAACCAAACGAATCGTCTTCACTATTTTATTCTTGCTTTTGATTCCACTTCCCAAAGCCAACACTACAAGTCTCATGCTACCCGTTGCTTTATTTGTAAGTTTGTTCAGAACCATTGACAGTAAAGAAATAGAAGACAACCATTGGGCAGCAAATGCTTGTATATTAGCTTTAATTACTGCGGCTATTTGTGCTTTAAAATCCTCGTTAATACCCGCCTGTGTCTTTCTATTTGCCACGAGCTATATTTGCCATTTAATTAGCTCCGAATCCAAACAAAAAGCTGTATTTGAAATGGTTTTGACAACAGTATTAGTGGGAGTATTTCTACTGCCTTGGATGATTTCAATGTATCAATCCTCAGGCACTCTATTGTATCCTCTTTTGGGAAAAGGCTATCACGCCTCCGCCTACGGCATTACCTTCAAATCAGGTTCGACGTTATTAGGAACTGCGAAAAGCGCCCTGATAGCATTCCAAGGTATTTACGTTTTTATACTGATATTTCTCGGCTGTTTGAGCTTGAGCATCCGACCTTGGAAGTTTGGCAATTTACCCGAAGAACCTTCGTTCTCGAACCGCCAAGCAGTTTTATCAATGACAATTGCAGCGGGATTGGCGACAATTGCTGTAGGTGTAATTACCGAAAATGCCGACCCTTTTCGGTATTCGTTTTCTCACCTTTTCCCAGCAATTTTAATATTGATCGCGGTAGCAATGACCGACACAGGAACATTAAACAAAAACGGAGCAGCCAACTTTTTTATTGCTGCTGTATTTTGTGCGGGGTTGGCAATTAGCTATAACTGGGCTATCACTAAACAGACTTATTCAGCTTATGTAAAAAATATAGAATTTGGGCTGACAAATCCATCATTAGTTACAGCAAAGCAAAAGTCGCAGTACGTAGCAATGCAGGAGTCTGTGCCACAGGGAGAAACAGTTTTGACCAGACTAGATGCACCTTTTATCCTCGACTTCAAACGCAATCAAATTTTCCTAGCAGACTGGCCGGGGGGAGCAAGTTTGCCACCCGGTATGCCTGTATTCAAAGGCCCTGAAGCCTTAGCAAACTATTTAGTTTCAAAATCTATTCGATACATAGCTTATTCGTCTTGGAGTCTCAATCATCCCGCAGATGTAGATACTTCGGGGCCTGGATTGTCATCTTGGTTTCGACTGCAAGCAAAACTCTCTCACGATTTTCGGGATAACGTGCGGCAACTTGCAAAAAGTCGCAAAAAACTTTATGAAGACGGAGAAAATTTTGTGTTAGATTTGGGAACTAAAGCCATCTCTATGGGTTTGTAGTTCTGAACAGTAGACAAGATTGCAAAAGTCCTTTTAATCAAATTTTGGGACGCTGCTCAAAGCCATCCCACAAGAAAAAAAGATTTTTGTGGGACGTTGCTCTGAGCAGCGTCCTAACTATTTTTGCAAGAAGTCTAGTTCCTATAATCAAAGCAAGCTGAAAAAGTCTTACATGATACGCTAATGATAGCGGTAAGGCGCGCATTGGCACCCTACAATAACTTTACTCTTTAGTCAGCGAAGGCAGACTTCGTTTGTGTAGTTAGCGGTTTCAACCGCTTAAAAAAGTCTTTAGTCGGCGTCCGGCGGACTTCGTTTGTGTAGTTTGACCTCGAATTCGTATTCGCTAGTGTCATGAATTATTCGCGGAGATGACAGGAGCGATGAAAAGCCGCTAAAACGAGAAGGTACCGCCATTTCCCGTAATTTGCCATGACGATTTTAGAGCGAGAAGCCCAGATTTTACGAGTCC
>NZ_JAAFKG010000037.1 GCF_013299185.1 Microcoleus sp. bin48.metabat.b7b8b9.023
GGTTTTTAGTAAGGACTTTAGTCCTGATTTACTCGAAATGAAAGAAAGGACTGAAGTCCTCACTACGAACCTTGATTACCGATGAGAAAATTGGTTTGTAGTAAGGACTTTAGTCCTGATTTACTCGAAATGAAAGAAAGGACTGAAGTCCTCACTACGAACCTTGATTACCGATGAGAAAATTGGTTTGTAGTAAGGACTTTAGTCCTGATTTACTCGAAATGAAAGAAAGGACTGAAGTCCTCACTACGAACCTTGATTACCGATGAGAAAATTGGTTTGTAGTAAGGACTTTAGTCCTGATTTACTCGAAATGAAAGAAAGGACTGAAGTCCTCACTACGAACCTTGATTACCGATGAGAAAATTGGTTTGTAGTAAGGACTTTAGTCCTGATTTACTCGAAGTCACAGAAAGGACTGAAGTCCTCACTACGAACTTACTTATGGTGAAACAATGCTGCCGTCAGGCATGATTGTTTCTTTCAAATGAGCGCCGTCGAGATTAGCTCCCGCCAAATTTGCTCCTCTGAGATTTGCCCCTGTCAAATTCGCCCCTCTCAAATCAGCTTTACCGAGGTTTGTCCAGCGGAAATCGGCAGCACTCAAGTCCGCAAAACAGAGATTTGCCCTAAAAAGATATGCTCCCGTGAAGTGAGCTTCCCCGAGGTTGGCTTTAGATAAATTGGCTGCGTAAAAATGTGCTTCAATCAATTCGGCTTGATTGAGATTGGCTTGACTCAGATTAGCATGATTGAGGTTCGCGCCGATCGCATTAACTCGAAACATTGCCGCCCCGATTAAATTCGCATCTCCTAAATCGGTTTGTTGGAGAATCGCACCACTGATGTCCGCCCCAATTAGATTAGCACCGCTCAAATCTGCCCCCCGGAGGTCTGCACCTCGGAGATTGGCTCCCGTTAAATTCGCTTTAACTAATTTAGTATCGAGGAGTTGTGCTCCAGCAAGATTTGCTAAACTGAGATTAGATTCAGCGAGGTTTGCTGTAATTAATTTAGCCTTAAACAAGTCTGTTTTAAAAAGGTTAGACCGCCAAAGATACGCACCTCTAAGATTTGCTTCGGCGAGGTTAGCTTCGCTCAGATCCGGTTCGAGGTTTGGGTTGAGATTTCTCCATTCAATCCAAGTAACTGCACCTTTTTTTAGCAGCGCTAAATGCTGTGTATTTGCCATAATTGCATCTCCTATAACCCCTATTCCTTGCGACCAAAAATTGCTGGATTTTCGCGACCAGATACGCTTTCCACCGCCGCAATTGCTGCCTGGGAACCTGCTATAATATCTCGTTCTGCTCCGCCGAGGTAAAGCCGTCCGAAACTACCGACAGCCTGAACCTCTAGGATGTTAATAGATGCACCTTTTTCTGCTTCATTGGCTGCCAGCGCTGCATAGGCGGCCGGTTCTACTTCTAAGACGTAAAGCGTTTGTCCCGCCAGCAACAACTGTCCGCGCCTGCTGCGGTTGATTAATTGCGTTTGGTGGGGGTCGATGTTGCGAATAATTTGACTGGAAATGACTCGCGGTTTGATACATTCTTCTCTACGGACTCCGATGAATTCTAGAATTGCTTTGCCGGCGGCCCTGGTTTCGCCCTGCTGGCCCGAGTGTACTTCCAGCAAGCCGTACAGGCGCTCGACTATCTGCACTCCAGGGCGCACCGAGGCTGATTTGAGGGCGACATCGGTAATTCGGTTAATTTCGATGCCAGGGGAGATTTCTATCCACAGCGACGCATCCCCCGGCAGTGGCAAGAATCCGGCGGCGACTGTGCCGATGTATGCTGCGTGCTGTGGCTGCAAGTTGTCTAGAAATACGTAGCTGCGTAGCTCTATTCCCAATTTGTTTTAATCTCCGTCGATCGAGCTTTTGTTGTCTGTGCAATATCTGAGTTTACCTTTTTTTGTCAACAGTACATTGTCTGTATGATTTTTGATGGTTGACGGTTGACGGTTGACGGTTGACGGTTGACGGTTGACGGTTGACGGTTGACGGTTGACTGTTTGAACAATACCGATGCGGCCGGAAACGATATGAGATTCGCCCCGCGAAGTGACGTTTTGGGCTTTGCGAGCTATGTTTAATTTCGTATGACCACTAAAAATTTGATATCAATCTGTAGTAATAGCTGGAGTTAATCAATCTTTACTGCTACAGGTGGATTTAACTTTGAAAGGCGATCGATATAGTGATGATAGTTAAAGATTTTTGCCAACAGAGAGCATTTGAATTATGAAACGTTCTGATTTATCCAAAGCAATCGGTGCAGGTATTATCGCTGCTGGTTTAGCCATTTTACCAGCTCATCTGCCGACTTCGGCTCAGACAAATACAGCTCCGGGTACTAACAGCAGAGACACAACTACTACTACCACTACTCCTCGCTCCGGTGTCTACAGTGCCCAGAACGATCGCGATTTTGATTGGGGATGGTTGGGATTGCTCGGCTTATCTGGCTTGTTGGGTTTGATGCCCAAAAAACGCGAAGAAAATGTCCGCTACACCACTACAACTGGCGATCGCGATCCAGCAGTTCGTACAGATTACCGCTAATCCTAGAGTATAACGGGCTGTGGGCCTGATGCAGGGACAGGATGTTTTAACCTGTCCGAATAGCGCCAACAATCATCAAAAAACCTCCATCTGTGAGGTTTTTTTATTAGATACGCTCGGCAATCAATTGGTTCGTAGTGAGGACTTTAGTCCTCGAACAAGAGATGACTAAAGTCCAATGGCACTGAAGAAACAGCGTTGAGAAAATCTAATTCCTCAGTTTTTTTCCATTCAGTTAACATTGAAGAAGTTTCAGCGTATCCTACCCGTTTTTGTTCTGCGTACCAAGCTTGGGTCCTTGCAGCTAAAGCACGGTTGTAGACTAAACGAGTACAACAAGAAAGTGCGTCGCAACAAACTTTCTTGTTCCGGCGTTGGGTAGAATCGATAGCTGAAGGCTTTTAGTGTCACACTTACAGTGTAACGCCTAAATTGTAAAATGTGCGTAAGTTCTCGTAACTTTTGTAAAGCCGTCGAGCGAAGGACGGGGTTTTAGACCCAAATTTCTGATAAAAAATACAGTCCTGGACGCATAACCGACGTATGTAAGGAGCTTAGGCTGCACCTTATCGCTAAGCCCAAGTGCATTTAAATTGTATAGTCAAATTTAACAAAACTCTTGTGGGGTGGGCCAGAAAGCCCGCTCAAAAAATAGAATTTAGATGCGGAACAGCTTATTAAGAATTAAAAATCAAAATTTGTTCTAATCCATGTCAAAATGAGTCTAACAAATTTTTTGAGTTGGAAGACTAACGATGAGTGTAACTCCTAAATTGCAGCGCGCATTTGAGCAAGGCCGCGCCCTGAAAATTATCAGCGGTTTAAATAATTTTGATGCAGCCAACGTTGCGGCTGTCGTCAAAGCAGCGGATCTCGGCGGTGCAACCTTTGTCGATATTGCTTGCGATCGCGATTTGGTATTGATGGCAAAACAGTTGACAAATTTGCCAATTTGTGTATCGGCTGTGGAGCCAGAAAAGTTTGTGGCTGCGGTAGAAGCAGGCGCTGATTTGATTGAAATTGGCAACTTTGATGCTTTCTACGCTGTAGGGCGCCGTTTTGAAGCTTCTGAAGTTTTGGAGTTGACTCGCCAAACGCGATCGCTATTTCCGAACATCACTCTTTCTGTAACAGTTCCCCACATTCTGACACTGGACAAACAAGTACAGTTAGCAACAGAATTGGTCAAAGCAGGCGCTAGCATCATCCAAACCGAAGGCGGCACCAGCGCCCAGCCAATTCACGCCGGAACTTTGGGATTGATTGAAAAAGCAGCGCCTACTTTGGCCGCAGCCTTTGAAATTTCCCGCGCCGTACAAGTCCCCGTACTCTGCGCTTCGGGCATCTCCAGCGTCACTGCACCGCTGGCTATTGGCGCCGGCGCTGCGGGTGTTGGCGTCGGTTCTGCTGTAAGCCAACTTAACAGCGAAGTGGCGATGATTGCTGCTGTTCGCAGTTTAGTTGAAGCTTTGGCAAAAGTCGAGCGATCGCACTTTGCTGCTTCAATCTAATTAAGAAGGAAGAGTTGACAGTTGACAGTTGACAGTTGACAGTTGACAGTTTTCAGAGGGAAGAGGGAAGAAGGAAGAGTTGACAGTTGACAGTTGACAGTTGACAGTTTTCAGAGGGAAGAGGGAAGAGGGGAGAAGGAAGATTTTTCCCCCTCTCCCAATCTCCCAATCTCCCTCTTCCTTAATAATTAATCCACCACACGGCATAATCATGTAATAAATGATTGTTTGGGGGGATATCATCAACTGATTCTAACTCTGCTAAACGCAACATAAACTTTTTGCGATCGCCAACGCGCTGAACTTCCACAAATATGCCGTCTTCCTGAATAGA
The DNA here is from genome assembly GCF_013299185.1 of Microcoleus sp. bin48.metabat.b7b8b9.023. GTDB lineage: Bacteria > Cyanobacteriota > Cyanobacteriia > Cyanobacteriales > Microcoleaceae > Microcoleus. The sequence continues at coordinate 4,415 of NZ_JAAFKG010000037.1, forward strand.
AAAATCTTCCAACCGATGAATTGTGAATTTATCAGTATAAGAAGGTTGAGTTTTTTTGAGCCTTGCATATTCTTTTTTAGTGCCAAAACCCATAATATACTCTTCTTCCCATTCAAACTCTTCTATGCCAGTAACATGGCACGGAACTTGAAAATTTTGCTTGAGGTAGTCTAAATATTTGATTGTATTTTTAAGATCGGCATTGATTTTTTTGTTTCCCAGGATTCTTCTAATCTTACTTTCAAATTGACTGCCATTAAATGGGTTGTTTTCATCGAGATCGGCGAAGATTTCTGGCTTGAAGGTGCCTCCTAATTCTGGTAATTCGGCAAGCAAGCGCTGCAAGTCGTTTAGCGGTTTCGGTCTTCTACCTGCTACAATGGTTTCATCAAGCTGAACTAAAGGAAGTTCGGATTCTGAAGGAAGGGATTTGCTTTGATTTGGGCGATCGTCAACTTGAGACTTGTTAACTTTAGGCTGGTTAACTTTAGGTTTGTTAAATTTGGGCATCGCTCGGTCTCGCTGTATCGGTTTATCAATAAAGTATATCTTGGTAGAAGTACATTCGTGTCTGATAAATAGGAGGAAGCTGTGATGCAATTATTAAAATCGCCTGATGAATCGGCAGTCTATCAAGGGCAATTCGGCGAGTTTACGATTACCGAAAGCGATCGCGCGGGAGTGCTGATCTACCGCGCGGGATTGGGGGTGGCGGCGCTGTGTTTGGCGGTGGGTGCTACTCTGGTGTTGCAACAGGGCGACAACGCAATGGCAATTCAAGCTGTAACGCCTGTTTTTGCGTGTTTCTGGATAGCTTTAGGCGTTAGTTTGGCAACTATTCACATTTACATGATAGCGCTGCATCGCACGTTAAAGGTGTTTTGGGCGATCGGCGGCGCGGCAGCACTGTTTGTCGCTTTACAAAGTAGCGAACCTTTGGCTTTGGCGGTGTACGAACATCCAGCGACTTTGTGGGGAATTGGCTTTACTTTTGCTGCCTTAAATGGCATCTTTTTTAAAGAAGCTTTCTGCTTTAACCGCCTAGAAACTAAGTTTTTGACTCCGGGAGTTCCACTATTACTTTTAGGACATATTTTTGGCTTCTTGACACCGGAAAATGAACAGTTGCTGCTGGGACTTTGGGCGATATTGTTCATCATTTTTGCTGTCCGCAAGTTTTTTCAACCTATCCCCCAGGATATCGGCGATAAGAGCGTTTTTGAGTATCTCAAACACAAATAATTTGGGAATGGGGAATAGGCATAGGGAATAGGGCATAGGGAATAGGCAAAACCGGCCAAGAGCAAAACCGGCAAAACCGGGCATAGGGCAATTTTATAAATTTCTCACAGTCTCACTATTTCCCTCTTCCTAAAACCATTGGTATTGTTGCTTCTTCTTTCTTCTTCCTGATAACTGACATCCGTTACATCTGTTACATCCGTTACATCCGTTACATCCGCTACAGAATCCGTTGCCGAACTTCCTTCTTCCTTCTGCTATAAAATGAAAATTCGTCTGATCCGCCGCCGAGAAATGTGGGCAATTACCTGGGAAGGTTGGGTAATTGCGATCGCAGGTTTAATCATTACAATGGTCTTAATTCTCACAAATATTCATCCATTTTTGGCGGTAAATGCGCCGATTAAAGCAGATATACTGGTTGTGGAAGGCTGGTTGCCGGATTATGCAGTCGAAAGTGCGATCGCAGAATTCAACAAAGGCGGATACCGGAAATTGGTGACAACCGGGCTTCCGGTAAGTAAGGGCCACTATCTCGCCCAATATAAAAATTATGCTGAACTGACCGCCGCGACTTGTATTGCGCTAGGATTTGATAAGAACAAAGTGGTAGCTGTACCCGCACCGAGTGTTGTGAAACACCGCACTGCTGCTTCTGCGATCGCACTTCGAGATTGGCTAGCTACTTCTGCCCTAAAAGTGGACTCAATCAATCTTTATTCTATTGGCACTCATGCCCGCCGTAGTTGGATGATTTTTCAAGAAGTGTTGAATCCTGAGATTAAAGTCGGGATTATAGCTGCGGAATCGCAAGATTATAACTCACAAGAATGGTGGAAATCGAGCGCAGGTTTCCGGACTGTGACTGGGGAAATCATTGCTTATATTTATGCCAGTTTTGTCGGTTGGAAAGCTTAGGTACGTTGTTGGGCTTCAGCCCTCTTTAGACTTATAGACAAAGAGGGCTAAAGCCCAACAACGTACCTTAAATGATAAAATTATTCTCAGATAAATTGAGGGCAAGTCGTTGCTAGAAGAACGCGCTTACTGGTTAGCATGGTCACAGATTAATGGTATCGGGCCGATTTTGTTGCAAAGATTGCACCAACATTTTAAGACTTTGGCAGAAGCTTGGATGGCGAAACCAGTTGATTTAATGCGAGTAGAAGGGTTTGGCAAGCAGGTAATTGATACCACTGTACAAGAACGATCTAAACTCAATCCTGAAGAATTTATTGAGAAACATCTTATTAACAATCCCTGTTTTTGGACACCCGCAGATCCGGATTATCCCAGCTTGTTATTAGAAATTCCCAGCCCGCCGCCAGTGGTGTATTATCGCGGTTTAGTCGATCGCAAAGAGAATCAAGGAATTACCCCGACGGTGGCAATTGTTGGGACTCGCAGTCCTTCGGAATACGGCCGCCGCTGGACTCGTAAAATTAGTGTGGCTTTGGCTAAAAATGGTTTTACTGTTGTTTCGGGATTTGCCGCAGGTATTGATACGGAGGCTCATACAAGCTGTTTGGAGGCGGGAGGCCGGACTTTGGCTGTTTTTGGTACTGGGGTTGATATCGTTTATCCTAAGCCAAATGAGCGGTTGTGCGATCGCCTGTTACAGCAGGGACTGGCAATCAGCGAATATCCGGCGGGGACTCAACCGAATAAAACTAATTTTCCGCGCCGAAATCGGATAATTGCTGGCTTGAGTCGCGCTACTATTGTGATTGAAGCTCCGCAGAAGTCGGGGGCGTTAATTACTGCTTATCAAGCTAATGAGTTTTGTCGGGATGTGTATGTTTTGACGGGAAGGTTGGATGATGAGCGATCGTTTGGATGTTTGGAGTTGCTGAGTAAAGGTGCTCATCCGATTCTCCCGAATAGCGATCGACTTTTAAGTGAAGACAGGTTGTTGGAAATGCTCGGAGCTATGCCAAAATTGGATAGCGCGCAGCAGTTGTCCTTGTTTCCGACAAATCCAGCCCCTGAAAAACAAGAGCCGCTATTGGATGGGGAGTTGGCTGTAGTGTTAAAAGCTCTGGGTTCCGGGCCGAATTCTCTTGATACAATTGTGGAGGCTGCTGGATTGGAAGCGGGGACGGTTTCTGGTATTCTTTTGCAGTTGGAATTGTTGGGATTAGTTTCGCAATTGCCGGGTATGCGATATCAGCGCTGTTGATTTGAGATGTTAGAAAAATCGGCGGTTGAAGAGGTATGTTGTTGGGCTTCAGCCCTCTTTCCTGATATTAGCAAAGAGCGCTGAAGCGCAACTACGTACCTTTCCGGAGCGCTGAAGCGCAACTACGTACCTTTCCGGAGCGCTGAAGCGCAACTACGTACCTTTCCGGAGCGCTGAAGCGCAACTACGTACCTTTCCGGAGCGCTGAAGCGCAACTACGTACCTTTCCGGAGCGCTGAAGCGCAACTACGTACCTTTCCGGAGCGCTGAAGCGCAACTACGTACCTTTCCGGAGCGCTGAAGCGCAACTACGTACCTTTCCGGAGCGCTGAAGCGCAACTACGTACCTAATTTGTCTGACGACAAACTAAGGAGATTTAGGGGCGATCGATCGCAAATCGCTCTCAAATCAATCCGAAACTCCCTGCGGTAATACTCCCAGCAGAAACTCCACTGATAGAAGCCAAAATCTCTCCAGTTTGGGCAAACCGAATTAATGTTACACCGCTATCTTGGGCGATCGCCAATTGTGAAGAAGTCAGCCCGTTACCCAATACTAAGAAGTCTTTACCAAATTCAAAATCGGTAATAGTATCAGTCCCAGAATTGGTGGAAAGCAGGAATTTATCGACTCCGTTTCCTCCCGTCAAAGTATCATTTCCCAAACCGCCATTGAGTAAATCATCGCCCTTACCTCCGTACAGACTATCATTACCATCGCCGCCATTCAAATTATCAGCACCCCGGCCAGCAAACAAGGCATCATCACCGCCCGAACCGAGCAAAGTATCGAAGCCTTTGCCGCCGAAAATAGTGTCATTTCCGGCAGCGCCGTCGAGAGAATCGTTGCCCCTCATGCCCATCAATACATCATTGCTGCTGGTGCCTGTGAGGATGTCATCGCCATTCGTACCGTTGATCGGATTCCCCGAATTGCTGCCCAAATCCGCATCGCCAGTGACAACAGGAGTCGCAATTCCAGCAGGCAATGTTACTGCTTGAATTTTGCTATCCAAAGCAGCACCAGTATTGTCAGTAACTAACTGGGAAACTGGCTTGCTTCCAGCACCAACTGCTTTGAAGTCTTGAGTGGTTGCGCCCAAAGATACTTGTTGGACGCGGGCCACGGCTTGGGGAATTGATGTTGCTGTTGGGTTGGAGACAGCGGTATCAATGCGCTGATTGGCAGTTGCCATTACTGTCGCAGCTTGCGAGGTAATAGAGGTGACTTTTTGAATGTTGAAACTGGGGTCAATCTGCTGGATTTTAGCAGCGGATTGCAGAATTATTGGTTCTAAGGCGGCTGGATTGCTGAGGTTTAAGATAGCATTGCCTTGAATTTTATCGCCCATTGAACTGACAACAGCTTTGACAAGATCCTTAGTAGCTGCACTGGAAGCACCGTCAATCAAAGCGACTGTTTGAGTGATGACGTTTTGGACTTTCACCATTGCTGCGAAAACTTGGACTCCGCCCGATAAACCCTGAGTTGTGGCAGCAATAGGGTCTAACCTCGTCAGCTCCAATTCATCAGGTAGTCCCAGGGCTGCTTTGACTAAAGATTCGGCTGATTTGGGTGCAATTCCTTTATCGATCAAGTCGGCAACTAAGCTGGTTAAGAGAGTGACAACAGTAGCATCTGGTGGTGCAGTAAGTGGTGTTTCCAGCGGTAATCCGGTGGCGGTGTCTGTGCCTCCAGTAGCAACTAGATTGCCTTCTTCGGGGTCAATTTCTCCGTTTTTGTTTTTGTCGAAAATGTCGAAGGGAACGTCTAGATTAAATTCACCTTTGGTGTTGGTAATTGTGGAGGGTTCATTGGTATCCTTGATGCCATTTTTGTTGGCATCTAAAAAGATAGTAGCTCCCGCGATATAACCGTCAATTGCGATACCAGAAATACCAGCACGATATATGTGGAAGAAGTCGGTGGCAGTGGCACCACCATTGTCTGTTGCTGTCACCTGAATTGGCAAATAGAATAATGATGGGACATTCCCAGCATTCAAATTCACGCTAAAGGTGAGTGTATTTGGATCGAACTTAAGCCAATCCGGCGGAATGAAATTGCCAGTATTCGGGTTGACACTAAGCCAATCGAGAGAGTTTGGTACGAAGGGGCCGAAGCCGGGTTTTGGTTCTGGAATTATTGAGTAGGAATAAGTGAGGCTGTCACCTGGATCGTCGTCAATAAAAGTATTGGCAGCAAGACTCAAACGGTAGTCGCTGCGGAAAATCCCGCGATTCTGATTGAGGATGGGATTGTTAACCCTTGGCGGTCGGTTGGTGGCTGTATTGCCGACTGTAAAACTGCCTTCTGTGGCGAAAGGCGAACCAGCCCAAGCATTATCAATTGCCTGTACGCTCCAGTAATATGTTCCAGGAGATAAGTCTTTGAGTTGCCATTGGGTGTTTTGACTAACATTCCCCAACCCCACCAGTTGACGAGTTCCATCTTTCAAAGACATCGGGGAAAGAACCTCTGTGCCCCCTTGCTTAGTGCCAACTCGCAAGTTGTAGCTCAAACCATCAGCAGGAGTTTGAGCATCAGTCGCTTTATTCCAGTTGAAGGTAACTTCTCGACCAGAAGTCTTAGTAGATAGCCCTGTGGGTGCAGTGGGTCGAGTGTTCGTATTAGGTGTATTGCTGCGGTAGATTTTGTTATTGGCGAAGAAGTCGAGTTTGCCGTCATTATCGTAGTCTCCCCAAGCAGCATCAGGCCAATAATTCTCAAAGTATCGAGCCGGAGGCTGTTGTAAACCGCTGTATGTGCTGTCAAAGCTATCGCTGTCAATACTGCTTGTGTTGTGGAAAACTTTGGTTATATAATGTGTTTCACCCTGCACTGCATCTTCTTCATAACGATGATTTCTGCCTGTGAGCAGAATATCAAGTTTACCGTCATTATCATAGTCTCCCCAGCTCGCTTGACCATAACGTAAACCTGGTATCTGTACGCCACTGTCACTAAAAAAGCCATTGGAGCCACTAGAACCATCCCTAGGAAGGTCGTTACGGTAGACTTTGACAATCGGTTTTCCTGAAGTGTCCTCACTTGTTACCAGAATATCCAGTTTGCCGTCGTTGTTGTAGTCTCCCCAAGCAATTGAAGAGAAAAAATCTCTTGTAGTTTCGTTTGTAGTGGCGTTGTTGATGGGAGATCTCAAACCGGGCATTTCTAAGCCCATGTCACTGAAAGTGCCATCGCCCAAGTTGCGGTATAGTTTGACGCTTGTGAAGCCGTTGGAATTCGGCACATTAAGCAGAACATCAAGTTTACCGTCGTTGTCATAGTCGCCCCAAGCAGCCATACCTCTACTGGATGGTAGTCCAGCGCTTCTATTCAGCGTAAATCGGGGAAATTGGTTTTGACCGTTGAAGTTTTCGATAAAGTTGCCATAAAGCTTGCTATTACTACCCTCCACTGAGGCAGAGAAGCCTGTTTCCAAGATATCGAGACGACCATCATTGTTATAATCTACCGAAGTTATGTAGGAAAATGGCGAAACACCAGGCAGAATCATTTTTAAGTCAAAGTCATTGTCTTCGAGTCTATTCTGCGTGTATATTCGTGTACTGGTATCCAAAAAATTTTCGTTGTTTCGGTAACGCACCGAAGCATCTAGCAGCCCATCATTGTTGTAATCTGCCCATGATGAGACACCAGCTCCTGCCAAGTATCGAAAATTGGCGAATTCAAAGCCGTTATCTATGTTTTTGTGGGAGATGGAGTTTCCGAGGACATCCAGTTTGCCGTCATTGTTGTAGTCTCCCCAGATAGCTGGCACACCAGGACCTATCCGAAAGTTCGTGTCCGTGAAAAGTGGAGCATCCAAAATTTGCACGGTGGTAGAACTTTGAGTGCCAATATTCGCATTATCGGCACGATCGATCCGAAACGCGATTTCTTCTGTTTCCTCAACTAAATTGTCCGATAAGATATTAATTGTGAAACTTTTGGTATCTTCACCTGGGTTAAAGGTAAGTTGACCAGAGTAATTGACAAATTCCCAATCTTTGTCCACAGTAGCTGAGCCACCGGTAACAGGTTGTATGTAAACCGTGGAAAGTTTGTCTAAATTTCCAGTGCGAGTGAGAGTAATTTGTCTCTGAAAGACTCCTGGAGGAATTTCAGTTAATGTGTAAGTAGGTTGGGAAAAACTTATCGTGGGATCGTTAGGACTAGCAATCTGATCGTTAGAACTCGGTATTCCGGGCCTCCTAAATATGTTTGGCCTTGGTATCGGTGTCGGTGTCGGAGTGACGGATGTTGTCGGTGTCGGAGTCGGAGTAACTGATGTTGTCGGTGTCGGAGTCGGAGTAACTGATGTTGTCGGCGTTGGAGTCGGAGTAACCGATGTTGTCGGCGTTGGAGTCGGAGTAACCGATGTCGTCGGTGTCGGAGTCGGAGTAACCGATGTCGTCGGTGTCGGAGTTGGAGTAACCGATGTCGTCGGTGTCGGAGTTGGCTCTGGTGTTGGTGTCGGAGTTGGTTCTGGTGTTGGTGTTGGTGTCGGCGCTACATCGTTATCAGCGATCGCCACAACCACCCCAGCAACCACAATCCCGTTATACTTAGCATCGCTGCTCGTCACATTGTGAGTAATATTCCCGCTGTGTGCACCTTCGACGATCGCATCATCAACAGCTATCACCGTAACCGGTTGAGCGATATTCCAAGTGTTGGGAGTGAAAGTTATAGGCGCGATCGCATCAATCTGATTACCTGTTGTAAGAGTGATGGTGACAGGTGCGATCGGCTGCGATTTCAGCACCGCACTGTACGTACCATTTGCACCGCCTTCTGTAGCAGTTGTTTCAGCAACACTAATAGAAACACCAGCCGAATCATTGTCCTTATTGCTAATACCAACATCCGCTACATCTTTGTTGCTGTAATTCGGATCTGTACTAACAGCAGCAGCCGTAATAACTTTGTATTCAATATCGCCATCAGCAATACTGTCATCAACCCCAGTTACTGTCACCGATTGCACTATATTCCAGTTGTCAGGACTGAAAGTTACGCTGTTAGCAGAAAGTGTTCCCTCTGCTGTATTGGAACTGTTCAAATTGACAACCACGATAGCTGTAGGTTTAGTATTCAGAGCAAACTGAAAGTTAGCCTTGCTACCATCTTCGCCGGTAGTTAATCCAGCCGTAGGACTCACCGTAATTCCTGGAGTTTCATTGTCACTGTTGGTGACTGTGACATCATCAGGATTGAGATTGTTGTAATTAAGATCAGTGCTGACAGCAGCCGCCGTGATAATTTTGTAAACTACATTCCCATCAGCTACCAAATCGTCAACACCAGTCACCGTAATTGTTTGCTGTTGACTGTAGTTAGCCGGAGTGAAAGTTACGCTATTAGTTGAAACTGTTCCTTCGGCAACATTGGAACTGTTTAGGGCGAAAGAAACGTCAGCAGTTGGTTGTGAATTGAGTTTGACTGTGAAACTAGCTTTACCGCCGAGTTCAGTCGTTGATATTGCATTTGGACTAACCGTAAAGCCGGCAGTGTCATCATTTTTGATGGTAGCCGTAGCGGTAGCCGTCGCAATAGTCGGTGCGCCACCCGGTGAAACTGAATTTGATAAAGTAATGGTAACTGTTTCATCCGGTTCGATTTCGGCATCTCCCAACACATCCAAACTAATAGTTTTAGAGGTTTCGCCCGCAGCAAAACTGATTTTGCCAGTGGTAGCCGTTGCGCCAGAAGTGCCGCCGATGTTGTTGTAATCAGTGCCGTTGGTAGCAGTACCGGCGATCGTATAATCTACGGTACTCCCAAGTTCTGTGCTGCCGCTGCGAGTAATCGTAAATGCGGCCGGAGTTTTCCCGGAATTGCCTTCGATAACGCTGGGATTGTTGGCTGCAATAGTATAAGAACTATTCCTGTCCAATATTGCCACTTTTACTTGATTGCTGGAACCGCTACCCGAACCAGTAACGGCAGTGCCACCTGTAATTTTGCCAAAATTGAGAACTATTTGTTCGGTGTCAACGATATTGTCAGCTTTAATCGTGATTGCAATATTCTGGGTGAGAGTAGTAGTGTTAGCAGGAAAAGTTAGGGATGTAGTTGAAAGAGTGTAATCTGCACCTTGAGTAGCATTGCTACTTGGATCGATGACAATTGGTACAACTACATCGCCGAAAGAACTGCTGTTGCTGATAGTGACGGGGACATTAATTACAGTGTCGGTAGCGCCTTCATTTATGTTATAAGTGTTGCCTATTTTGGGCGTGACAAAAGATACCGTACTTGGTGTATTTAGCAGGATTGAAACGTTGTTGTCTGAGAAGTTGGTTGCAGCAATGTCCGGCCTGCTATCTCCATCAATATCCTTCACCATAACGGAAGAGGGATAAGAATTAGAAGAACCTACCGGAAAGTCGATGGGAGTGCTAAATTCACCATTGCCTTTTCCCAACAGAACAGACACGGCTTTAGCTGTACCGTTAGTCACGGCCAAATCTGACTTGCCGTCACCGTCGATATCTCCGGCAGCCAGGAAAGTTGTATCCACTGCTAAACTGGGAGCAGTGGTAAAAGTTCCAGGGGTTTTTTGTAACAGAATTGAGACGTTTTTAGAGGTAAGATTAGCTACAGCCAAGTCGTCTGTATTGTCCGCGTCAAACTTCCCTACTGCGATCGAATACGGCCCTGTTCCCACTGGAATAGTTGGGCCATTAGTAAAGACTCCACTATTGTTTGCCAACAGAATTGAAACTGTGTTAGCGGTGCGACTTGCCACAGCTAAGTCGTCTTGTTTTCCGTCGCCATCAAAATCGCCCACGGCGATGGAAGTGGGTTGTATTCCTACCAAAGAATTGACTGGTACACTAAAAGTCCCGTCAAGATTCTGCAATAGAATTGAGACAGCGCTATTAGTATTGGGGACACCCGTGGCGCGAGTAGTCGCTACAGCTAAGTCTGTCAAGCCATCGCCGTTAAAATCCGTAGCAGCAATGTAATTAGCCCGACTCGTTGGGTTCAAAGATATATTAGTGCTTGAAGCTAAGCCACCCAAAAACAGTGTGAGAGAACCGTTGCCGTTATCGACAACTAAGCCGTCTCTGTTACTTCCGAAAAATTTGCCGATCGCGAGGGCATTTCCTCCCTGGGCCAAGTTAGTAGCCGGATTGAAGCCTCCTGTGGCATTCCCTAATAAAATAGAGGTGCCAGAAGTGCCACCTCCGGCAGCGTTGCTATTGGCAACAGCTAAGTCTTTGATGCCGTTGCCGTCAAAATCTCCTACATCAACTAAGACGGGATTTGTGCCGACGGGAAAGTTGGTAGCTGGCTTGAAACTATTCAAAACGTACTCGTAATTAGCCAATACTTCGGGTGCAAATACTAGCGCTGTTTCTATTTTCCCGGTTCTGATTTCTAGTTCCCAGTCCCCACCCTTTGCTACACTTCCCGTCAGGTTTTGGGAAGCTGCAACACTAGCCCCGGTTAACTCACTCAAGCGTTTGACAAATGCTAAACCTGTCTCGCCTGCTGCTACTTCGCACCCGTACAAGAGGATATTAGGTGGATTTTTGGGGATAGAGGTTAGTGGCGAAAACCACTGCTGTAGAAAATGCCGATCGCACTCTAGATCGTCTAAACTCAAACTACCATTACCCACTTGCAGGCTACCCGGAGCACCGTGAGAAACGATGTGAATGCTGTCAATATTGGTACGAAGAGCTAAGATTTGAGTAATTTGTGCGATCGCATCCTTCTGCCCATCCAAAACGACTACTTCCGTACCCGGTGTTACTCCGGCTACTAAACTTTGATAATCTGGTACTTTTGTATCGATAAAGGCGATCGACTTTACTGAAACTGGAACATTTAAATTCGACATAATACACCTATTTGGGGTAAAAAAGACAACAATTCCCCTGTTTCGCAACTTGCGTGCGAAACTGTCTATCAATTTTGATTTACACAGACACGGGATTTCTGCGTAAAAATTTGGTTATTTCCGATCTGTTGTAGCTAACATAACAGTTTTTTTAGCAGAGCTATATAAAGTTTTCTTTAAAAAGAGCTGGTAAATTAAAGTACTGATAAAGAGCGAGAAAATACTTAAGTACAATTACTGCGATGAATGCGAGATGCACATAACACAAATATTTTTGAAATGTAAGTGCTTTTGTATTGAGATTTAAGTGTGGTAATTAATACATAAATTAGGTAAGTAAGGTGATGTGCGATCGCAAAAATTGGAAACCTAGATTAGCGGCGATCGCCCGGACGTGATGTAATATCATGTCCAGTCGATGAATATCGCAAAAAAGGTTCGTAGTGCGGACTTCAGTCCGCTTTCTGGCTGCGGACTGAAGTCCGCACTACGAACCTTACTTATTTCGGTCAATCGATCGGGTTATCAAGGGCGATCGCACTCAGCCGCCGATCGCACATTAAATGCTAACTACAGCAAAGTGAAATCGGCAGCATTAATCGCAGTGGAAGATACTCCAATTAAAGAAGCAAAAACTTGTCCGGTGGCGGCAAAACTAATCTGAGTTATCCCATTACTTTGAGTAATTGCCAATCGCGAAAAAGTCAGCCCGTTACCGAGAATCAGCAAATCTTTACCATCCTCAAAATCGCCAATGGTATCGATGCCGGAATCAACAGATAGTAAAAAGCGATCGATTCCCAGACCCCCAATCAAACTATCATTGCCCAAATCACCCGATAAAACATCATCACCTTCACAGCCAATCAAAGTATCATCATCTTCACCCCCATAAATGCGATCGTTTCCTTCGCCTCCATCTATCAAGTCATTATTGCGATCGCCCCTCAAATAATCATCACCTTGACCGCCGCACAAGGTATCGTCTCCTAAATCTCCTAAGAGGCTATCATTGCCTTGACTGCCCACGATTAAATCGTTATCTTTGCCGCCAAACAAAGAATCATTGCCTTTACCGCCATCAATCCAGTCATCACTCTGATTCCCGTTAATAAAATCATCATCTTCTCGCCCATTAATAGAATCACGACCGCGATTGCCAAACACGATATCTTGTCCTTCACATCCTAAGATAATATCGTTGTTTTTTCCTCCAAATAGTAAATCATCTCCCTCGTTGCCAACAATAAAATCATTCCCTTCATTGCCGTTAACCGAGTCATTGTCATTGCCACAAAAAAGATTGTCATTGCCTTCTTTGGCATCGAAAAGATTGGGAATTGTACTGCCGTAGAAATCATCATTTTGTAGACTGCCAAGCTGATTTATGTTGCTACCGTTGCCGTACAGAGTATCATCAACTTGATTGGGTTGATTGAGATCCGGAGACACAATTGTCCGGCAAATACAATCGGTGTCTGGGGTTTGAGGTGCATCAGTTGGCGCGGGGGGAGGAATTACGATCGCAGGTGTTGGCGTTGGCGTTGGCGTTACTTCCGACGCAGGTGTTGGAGTTGGACTTGGAGTTGGTGTCGGCGTTGGAGTTGGAGTCCTAGTCCGAGTTATTATTGGGGTTGGTGTTGTGTCGTTATCAGTAATCGCCACTGTCACACCGGAAATAGCTATTTGATTATACTTAGTATCAACACTTGTGGCTGTATGACCGATCGCCCCTACATGATTTCCTTCAACAACCGCATCGTCTGTAGCCGTTACTGTAATTGGTTTCGCCACATTCCAGTTGGTAGCGTCAAAGGTAATCGGGGCGATCGCATTTATTTGAGTACCATTCGCGAAACTAACCGTCACCGGTGCCGTCGGCTGTGCAGTAAGTTTGACGCTGTACGTCCCACTAGCAGAGCCTTCCGTTGCAGTGATACTCGTCGGTGAAATAGTCACGCCGGCGGTATCGTTGTCAGCAATCGTGACAGTCACAGGAGAAATCGTCAAGTTATTATACTTAGTGTCGTTGCTGACCGACTTGTGAGCAATCGTACCGCTGTGGGTTCCTTCGGGGATGCTGTCATCGATCGCACTCACAGTCACATTTTGAGCAACATTCCAATTATTCGGTGTAAAAGTGACAGGTGCGATCGCATTAACTCGACTGCCCGCGTCCAAGTTAATCGTAACTGGTGCAGTAGGTGCAGCAGTGAGAACCAGGCTGTAAGTGTCTGTGGCACCGCCTTCGCCGATTTGGGTACTCCCGGCTGATTGAACAATAGAAACACCAGGGCGATCGTTATCAGCGATCGATGCAGTAACATTGGGAATTATCAAGTCATTGTAATTAGCATCGGTACTGGTACTTGTGTGAGTAATAGTGCCAGTGTGCGTCCCTTCCGAGAGATTGTCATCGATCGCGCTTACAGTCACATTTTGAGCAACATTCCAATTCTTCGATGTAAAAGTGACAGGTGCGATCGCATTTATTTGACTGCCGGGATTAAAGTTAATCGTCACTGGGGCAACAGGTTCAGAAGTGAGAACCAGACTGTAAGTATCTGTGGCACCGCCTTCGCCGATTTCCGTACTGCCGGCTGATTCGATAATAGAAACACCAGCGCGATCGTTATCGCCGATCGCTATAGTAACATCGCCAATTGTCAAGCTGTTATAATTGGCGTCGGCACTGCTAATAGCGTAAGTAATAGTGCCACTGAGTACGCCTTGCACTATATTGTCATCGATCGCACTAACAGATATCTTTTGAGGAACATTCCAATTATTGCGATCGAAAGTAATCGCCGCAACCGGATTAATGCGATCGCCCGCAGTTAAACTAATAGTAACGGGTGCAGTAGGTTGCGATGTTAGCCTAACTGCATAGCTTCCTGCTACGCCGCCTTCTGTAATACTTGTATTCCCATCCAGAGGTATGACGTTGATACCTGCTTTGTCATCATTTGCGATCGTAGTTGTAGCCGTTGCAGCAGTAATCGTAGGTGTTATACCCGGTGCAACAGGATTCGACAGCGCCACCGCAATAGTTTCATCGGATTCTACTACTGCGTCACCTAACACATCAAGAGTAATGGTTTTGGATGTTTCACCCGCTGCAAAGTCGATCGTGCCTGCGATACCCGTTGCCCCGGAAGTGCCGCCGATATTATTGTAGTCGGTTCCGTTAGTAGCAGTTCCGGCGATCGTATATTTGACGCTACTCGCCCCGCCAGTATCGCCGCTGCGAGTCGCGGTGAAAATTAGAGGTTTTGTGCCAGTATTCCCTTCGGGAATGCTAGGAATATCAGTCGCAATGGCATAAGAGATTTTACCGTTAGCTGGAATAGTTAGCGTGGTTTGAGCGATCGTACCTGCAAGCGCACCTGCAAGACTACCTGTCATTGTACCAAAGCTGAAAATTGCGGTTTCGGCGTTTTCAGCTATGTTGTCGGGTTTGATAGTAACTGCAACATTCTGCGTTAGATTAGTAGTATTGGCGGGGAAAGTAACAGTTGTAGGGGCAAAGGTGTAATCTGAATTTTGGGTAGCCGTGCTACTGGGATTGATGAGAATTGGTACAGTTACCGTAGTATTGGGAGAACTGCTAATAGTAACGGGAATATTGATTGTTATGTCTGTTATTGATTCAGTACCGCTATAAGTTGCTGCCCCGAAATTCACCTTAGGAGTTGCGTTGAGCAAAATCGAGGTGTTAAAAGAGTCAAAGTTCGCCGTAGCTAAATCGGGTAAGCCATCTTTGTTAAAATCGCCTGCAACAATACCTTGGGGATTGGTTCCCACACCAAAATTAATAACAGTGCCAAAAGTGCCGTTACCATTCCCTAACAGCAGGGAAACATCATCCGATCCATTATTTGCTGTGGCTATATCGAGTTTTCCATCGACATTAAAATCGCCAGCAGCAATAGCAAGAGGGTCTCTTGCGACACTATAGTTGGTCGCTGCACCAAAGCTGCCAGTGCCATTCCCTAATATAACTGATACATTATCTGAGCCTTGATTGCTAGTTGCCAAATCTGGATTTTGGTCTCCATTAAAATCGCCCAATACGATGTAATTTGGGTTATTGGCAACGGTAAAGTTAGTGGCAGCACCGAAAGACCCATTAGCATTTTGCAACAGGATGGATATGTTATTAGAACTAAGGTTAGCTGTGGCAAAATCTGACTTGTTATCCTTGTTAAAGTCACCAACAAGCACAAAATATGGATTTAATCCCACGCTCAAATTAGTAGCTGCGCTAAAACTGCCATTACCATTTCCCAGTAAGATAGAAATATTGTTAGAGCTTCGATTGGCTGTAACTAAGTCAGGATTGCCATCAGAATTAAAGTCTCCAGCAGCTACAGTATAAGGATTTGCCCCCACACCAAAGTAGGTAGCATTACCAAAAGTTCCATTACCATTCCCTAAAAGTAGAGAAACATTGTTAGTAAAATTATTGGCTGTAACTAGGTCAGAATTGCCGTCCTTGTTAAAGTCACCTACAGCGACAGACCAGGTAGCGAGATCGCTCGGCGGGTTGGTGTTAAGATTAGTGGCAGCGCCAAATGCGCCAGTACCATCTCCTAATGCGATCGAAACATTGCGATTAGATCCTGTGGTGGCAAAGACTAGGTCAAGGTTGCCATCTTTGTTAAAATCTCCAGTGGCAACTTTGCGGAGACTGTAGGTTATAGGAAAGTTAGTAGATGCGCCAAAACTATTCAAAACCTGTTCGTAATTCGCCAATACTTCGGTTTCAAACACCAACGACGTTTTAATCGATCCTGTGCTTGTTTCTAGTTTCCAGTCGCCACCTTTTGCTGCACTTCCGGTGAGGTTTTTGGAAGCAGCAACGTTTGTATTTGTGAGTTGGGAAATGCGTTGGATGAAGATGAGACCGTCTAGATCGATCGGGCGTTCATCAATAATGTCGCATTCATCAATAATGTCGCATTCATCAATAATGTCGCATTCATCAATAATGTCGCATTCATCAATAATGTCGGGGGGTTTAACCCCCGTCTCATAGCGAAAGTTCTCTGAAGATGACTGTAGATGGAATTGTTTATTGAGGTGATCTCCAGTCGGTTTCAACCGACTTTCGCTATGAGACAGAGAATTAATTCCCTGTCGGACTTTCGGGTAAGCGCGAGAAACTAATAAAGAGGACTGTATATTGAATTGTTCATTGAGGTTATCCCCAGTCGGTTTCAACCGACTTTCGCTTTGAGACAGGGAATTAATTCCCTGGCGGATTTGCGGGTAAGCGCGAGGCCCCGATGCAACATTGCAACCATAAATTAAAATATCCGTACTGCTTGTAAAAGCATTCCGCCACTGCTGCAATTGCTGGGAATATGTTTCTAAATTATCTAAGGAAAATCTGGTTTTACCGAATTGCAGACTTCCGGGACTGCCGTGGGAGATAATGTGGATGCTGTCAATATTCGCCCGAAGAGCTAAAATATCAGTAATTTGGGCGATCGCATCCTCGTTCCCATCTAACACCACAACTTCCGTACCCGGTGTTACCCCAGCCACTAAACTGTGATAATTTGGTACGCTTGTGTCGATAAAGGCGATCGACTTTACAACAGGAATATTTAAATTCGGCATGATACACCTATTGGGAAATTCAAATCCGACAACAATTTATCAGTTTCGATATATTTAGTCGCAACAATTAATTTTGATTGTTAAACACACAGCATCTGCGTAAAAACTTGCAGGTTAAATATCCGTTGTGGTAACAATAGCAGCTTTATTCGAGGAGTTCTGTAAACTTTTATTTAAAAATAGCTGAGAAATCAAAATTTCGCTAAAGACAATATTCAGGAAATGAATCCAAAATTACTGTACCACAAAAATTTGCGAATCAGACCAAACTATCATATTAATCAAGGTACGTAGTTGGGCTTTAGCCTCCTTTAAGCGTATATATGAAGAGGGCTAAAGCCCAACAACGTACCAATCTCTGTCAGGTCATGGAACGCAATTTGGCTATACTTAGAATCACGACTGCTAATCCTACGGCGGCGATCGCGTAATAAACATTAACATTAGCTACTAAGCTGTCATCATTGTCAATCGTAGTTGTGGCGATCGCAGTGGTAATATAAGAGCTAAAAGGTGCCACAGGATTTGACAGTGCAACCGCGATCGTTTCATTAGGTTCAAACTGTGTATCGCCCACCACATAAAGAGTCAGGCTTTTGGATACTTCACCCGCTGCAAAGTCGATCGTACCTGCGAGCTCTGTTGCGCGATCAGTTGCCCCAAGATTATTGTAATTGCTGCTGTTGGTCGCACTACCGCCGATCGCATAATCTACAGAACTTGCCCAGGATGTAGCGCCTTTGCGAGTGATGGTAAAAGTAACAGGAGTAGTGCCAGCATTGCCTTCTGCCATTGCCACAGCCTTAGGAGTAATAGAATAGTCGATCGGATCGAGAAGAATAGTTACCTTCCTCACTCCCGAACCCAAACGATCCGATCGCCCGCTAATCACCCTGTTAAAGCTAGCATAGATGCTGGAGTTGACTGAGCCCGTCGCATCAGCTTGACTGGCAGTAGCATACAAGTACGGCGAGTTCAAGCTATTTTGCAGTCCTTTGTGGTTGTTCCATGCCAGCTTTTGGTTGCTAATTTCTAAATCGATACGGGAACCCTTACTTACCAACTTAGGAACATTTCCCTGGATAATTTGAGCGCCCGGAGGTGTATTGTAGTCGTTACCAAAAACAGCCATATTCCCATTGGCAATCTGCATCTCAGCATCGTTGCTTTGAGTCCCACCATCCCCTCCATAGCCGTCATTCGATGCCGAATCACCAATATTTACCGTCCATCCTGATGATGTTTCACCATAGTCAACGATAAATTTAACAGTGGTGAAACCTTTAAAGTCTATCTTTACTAACGTTTCTAACCAACTGTCGCCGTTGGCATCACTCGGAGGTTGCACAAGAGTAATAAACTGGTTCTGCGTACCTGCGATCGCGCCTGTTTTTAAGTCAATTTCGCAAGGCACTGTCAGGTTTGATTTTACCATGATAGACCATATCGGAGTTGCAAATATCGAAAAAATAGGGGGTGCATCTCAGTTTGGCATTTGTATTGCGAACTCACGACAGATCGCACTGTAAAAAAAAATGCTTTTCGCGAAAATGAGATGCTCCAAAAAGTAGGTTTAATAGTATCGACAACAGGTGGATATGTGCACAAGCAAATATATCTGTAGGGGCGAAGCATGACCGGAGTAAGTATGAGATTATCACTAATAACTTATATGCGGTCATGCTTCGCCCTCTTCAAAAACCAGATGCACCCTCGATAACTATAGCAAACTGAAATCTGCGAC
Organism: Microcoleus sp. bin48.metabat.b7b8b9.023; assembly: GCF_013299185.1. Taxonomy (GTDB): domain Bacteria; phylum Cyanobacteriota; class Cyanobacteriia; order Cyanobacteriales; family Microcoleaceae; genus Microcoleus. The sequence goes on from NZ_JAAFKG010000037.1 coordinate 23,064, forward strand.
ACCAATCTGAGTGGAAGACACTCCAATTAAAGAAGCAAAAACTTGTCCGGTTGAGATTAAGCTAATCTGAGTTATTCGATTACTTTGAGTAATTGCCAATTGCGAGAAAGTCAGCCCGTTACCGAGAATCAGCAAATCTTTACCATCCTCAAAATCGGTAATAGTATCAATCCCAGAATTCGCAGCTAACAAGAATTTGTCCAATCCATTGCCTCCGGTTAAAGTGTCATTCCCCAATCCACCGTCAAGCAAATCATCTCCCATGTCTCCCAGCAGAATATCGTTGCCGTTACCGCCGTTCAAACTGTCAGCACCCCGGCCTCCATACAACGAATCATCTCCCTTGCCGCCGAAAAGAGTGTCATCCCCATTTAAGCCCGCAAGCCAATCGTTGCCATCCAAGCCGTTGATAATATCGTTATTTAGGCCAAACCAATCATTACCATTAGTAGCGTTGATAACATCGTTACCATTGGTACCGTTGATAATAGAATTATTGCTCCTACTCTTAAAATTGCCTCTAACACGTATAGATGTCGGAGTATCGCGGATCGTAAAGCTGCCTTCGGTAGCAAACGGCGAACCCGCCCAAGCAGTATCAATCGCTTGCACGCTCCAATAATATGTTCCCAGTTGCAAATCTTTTAACTGCCAATTAGTGTTTTGACTGGCATTGCCCAACCCGACAACTTCTCGGGTGCCGTTGTTTAAAGACATCGGGGCAAAAATCTCACTGCCTCCCGGCGTCGTACCGACTCGCAAATTGTAGTTTAAACCCTCAGCAGGAGTTTGAGCGTCGGTTGCTGGATTCCAATTGAAAGAAACTTGTCGGCTACTAACTTGCGATCGCAATCCTGTCGGCACAGTAGGAGGAGTATTCGCGTTAGGACTATTGTTGCGGTAAATATCGCGATCGAGCAACATATCCAACTTGCCGTCGGCATCGTAATCTCCCCAATTTGCGACATTGCTACCGACATTACCGGGCAAAACATTCGTATCTTCAGCAAAGCCGCTGCCCGTATTGCGGAAAACTCGATTTCCCCGGTTAGTAGCTGCCAGCAAAATATCTAATTTGCCATCATTATCATAGTCTCCCCAATCTGCAAACTTGCTTCCAGGAAATACCGCATTCGTATCTTCGCTAAAGCCATTACCAGTATTGCGAAATATCTTGGTTATTAAGCCCGCATCGGTGCTACCGGCCAGCAAGATATCCAACCTGCCATCATTGTTGTAATCTCCCCAAGCAGCCGAACCCTCAGAAACACCGGGCCAGGAAAAAGCTTCGATAAAGCCGCTGCCGGTATTGCGAAATACCTTAGCTATTTTGCCGGTACTGCTAGTACCAATTAACAAAATATCCTGTTTGCCATCTTTGTCGTAATCTCCCCAAGCAGCCATACCGTTCTTAACGCCCGGAAGTTGAATATTGAAATCGGGAGTCAAAGTACCGTTGCTATTGCGATAGATGACGCTGGCATTCGTGAGAGACAACCCTGTATTATTCGGATTACGGAAACTCTGTTCGGTAGCATTCAGGAGGTCGAGTTTGCCATCGTTGTTGTAGTCTCCCCAGGATTGGGAACTACCTTGGGGACTTGTATTTAAACCTGTGAATGGATTTTGGGTGCCGCCACCGTAGATTTGGACTGAACTAGGTACTGGAAATCTGCCGAATGGAACTGTCTGCAAAGCAAAATTCAGTTTGCCATCATTGTTGTAATCTCCCCAAGCTGCGGTAGCACCTAAAGTCAATCTCCGAATACTGCTTTCAGCGGTAAAAGTGCTACCAGTATTGAGGTAAGGCCAAGAACCCGTGGCACCATCGCTGCCAGTATTGCCACCGAAGCCGCCTAGAATTTGCGGTACACCAGCAGCGATAAAATCGAGTTTGCCATCACCGTTATAGTCTCCCCAATCGCTAATTGTTTTGCCGCTGAAATAACTCGATATTTCTGTAACAATCTTGCTGAAAGTGTAATTGCGTTCCAAGTTTGTGACGCTGACATCTTCAGGATCGATACCTGAATAACTAACGAAATTGTCACCCGGAGTGCGAACATAATTGCTAACAGCCGGATCGAGGATAATTTTGTAAGGAGTATCGCCATCAATTCGGCTATCGTTAACTCCGGTAACAGTAACAGTTTGAGCGATATTCCAATTATCGGAAGTGAACAGCAAGCTTGATGTCGAAACAGTTCCTTCAGCAGGATTGTCGCTTCTGACAGGTATTACTACATTCGCTCTAGGCTGAGTTGTGAGTAAAACACTAAATGTAGCCTGGCCACCTGCTTCTGTTGTTGTCAAACCATTTTTCGGCTCGACTAAAATAGCTGGGCTTTTGCTTCCAAGATAGCGAAATAGATTTGTGATGCTAACATCAGCAGCATTGAGACCGGAATATTTTGGGTCGGTGCTGACGGCAGGAGCAGTAACGATCGTGTAAGGTCGATGTGCTATTAGTGTCGGATTGTTGCCCCCTCCCGTTACCGTTACTTCTTGAGGTATGTTCCAGTTTTGTGGGGTAAAGGTAACTGTGGAAGTCGAGAGACTTCCTTCCCCTGGATTTGCGCTCAAATCGATCGCAACATTAGCCGTTGGCGGGCTGTTAAGTTCGATGCTAAATTTAGCTTTGCCGCCTGTTAGCGTAGTAGCTAATCCATTGGTAGGTGTGACAGTAATTCCGGGAGTATCGCTAATCGTAAAACTGCCTCCTTCAGCAAACGGCGAACCCACCCAAGCAGTATCAATTGCCTGTACGCTCCAGTAATATGTCTTATCTGGAGACAAGTCTTTGAGTTGCCACTGGGTGTTTTGACTGACATTTCCTAGCCCTACAACTTGCCGAGTTCCATTCGCAAGAGACATCGGGGAAAGAATATCTTGACCCCCCGGTGTCGTGCCAACTCGCAGGTTGTAAGTCAAACCATCAGCAGGAGTTTGAGTGTCGGTTGCTTTGTTCCATTTAAACGTAGCTTTTCGCCCGGAAGGTAAAACGGATAGCCCTGTGGGTGCAGTCGGTGGAGTGTTCGCATTAGCTGTATTGCTGCGGTACACTTGTTTGCCGAGCAAAATGTCAAGTTTGCCGTCATTGTTAGAGTCTCCCCAAGCTGCCGCACCGGTGTCATTGAGTCCGGCATTTGTTTCTTCGGTAAAGCCGTTGCCAGTGTTGCGGTACACTTTGCCATCAACCAAGACATCGAATTTACCGTCATTGTCGTAGTCTCCCCAAGCTGCCAAACTGCCACCGGGCAATGCAGCAGTCGTATCGTCGCTAAATCCGCTGCCAGTATTGCGAAATACCTTGGTTATCAAGCCGGTATCGGTGTTACCTGCTAGCAAGATATCCAATTTGCCATCATTGTTGTAGTCTCCCCATGCAGCCGAACCGTCAGAAACACCGGGCAAGGAAAAAGCTTCAATAAAGCCGCTGCCGGTATTGTGAAATACCTTAGCTATTTTGCCGGTACTGCTACTGCCAATTAGCAAAATATCCTGTTTGCCATCTTTGTCGTAGTCTCCCCAAGCAGCAGCACCATTGGAGACAGCGGGCAAATTATTGCTGGTATTGATATCTGGTACGTGGCCGGTGCCAGTATTGCGGTACAGCAGGCTGCCAAGTTGAGATGCCCCAGATTGAGGATTGAAAGCAATTTTTCGGATGTTCGCATCCAGGATATCTAGTTTGCCATCGTTGTTGTAATCTCCCCAACTAATAGAACCTGACGGGCGAGGAGAACCAAAATCTTCATTGAGGCCGAGAGCGTAGTTCGTCCAAGATGTGCCGGTATTTTTGTAGACTGAGATTGCGTAGGAGGGCATAGAATTGCTGCCGCTGCCCCGTCCGCGTGGATTGTTCAAATTGTTGGCGGCGAACTCTAGGCGACCATCATTGTCAGCATCTCCCCAACCAGAATATGAAGTTAAAGTAATGGGAAAAGTGCGATCCCAAGTCAGGGTACTGTCTGCGTTGCGATACAGCCAAGTACCGTCGGTGCGTATCTGTCCCGTCACCTTCGGACGATTTCCTGATGCTAAAACATCAAGTTTGCCATCGTTGTTGTAGTCTCCCCAAATTCCGTTGGCTTGCCCGAGTCCCTGGGATAATTCTGTGGGGAATTTCACAAACAGCGGGGCTGGAGTTTCATTGTCAGTGTTGGTTGCGGTTAGGTTGTTGGGAGAGAGAAACTTGTAGTTCAAATCATCGGTTGCCGCAGGATCGAATTTGATTGTATAAGTGCGATCGCCGTCTTTGATGGTATCGTCTACTCCGGTAACGGTGACGGTTTGGGCTGTGTTCCAATTGTCGGGAGTAAATGTCACTTCCGATCGAGAGATTTTGCCCTCGGCTGGGTTGTCAACGCTAATGGGAATTGTAACAGTCGATCGCGGTTGAATTGTGAGAAAAACGCTGAAATTAGCAGTGCCTCCTGCCTCGGTTGTAGTTAGCCCGCTGGTGGGATAAGCCACAATTTGCGGGCGTAAACCAAGCCGAATGATTGAGAGATTGGTAAGGCTGACATCTGCTGCATCGAGGCCTGAGTAACTAGAATCTCTACTTTGGGCGGGTTCGGTGAAGATACCGTAAGGTATGTTGCTGTATTGGTTTTCTATTGGGCCGGGTGTACCTCTTACGATGACAGTTTGAGGTTGATTCCAGTTATCGGGAGAGAAAGTCAGCCTCTGGGTGGAAAGTGTTCCTAGGTTCGGGTTAGCCGTCAAGCCAATGCTAACCCCATCACGCGGTTGAGTATTTAGTTTGACGCTAAAAGTTGATTCACCGCCTAGTGTTGTGGTGGTTAATCCGCTGGTGGGGCTGACAGTGATGCCAGGAGTCGGAGTCGGTGTTGGAGTCGGAGTCGGCGTCGTAGTCGGAGTTGGCGTCGTAGTCGGAGTTGGCGTCGTAGTCGGAGTTGGCGTCGTAGTCGGAGTCGTAGTCGGAGTTGGCGTCGGTGTTGGAGTCGGAGTCGGCGTCGTAGTCGGAGTTGGCGTCGGAGTCGGCGTCGTAGTCGGAGTCGGAGTCGGCGTTGTAGTCGGAGTTGGCGTCGGAGTCGGCGTCGGAGTTGGCGTCGGAGTCGGCGTCGGAGTTGGCGTCGGAGTTGGAGTTGGCGTCGGAGTCGGAGTCGGAGTTGGAGTTGGCGTCGGAGTCGGTGTTGGAGTCGGAGTCGGCGTCGGAGTTGGAGTTGGAGTTGGAGTCGGTGTCGGTGTTGGTGTTGGCTCTGGTGTAGGTGTTGGCGTCGGTGCTACATCGTTATCAGCGATCGCCACAACCACCCCAGCAACAGCAATCCCGTTATACTTAACATCGGCACTGGTAACATTGTGAGTGATATTCCCGCTGTGTGCACCTTCCACAACGGCATCATCAACAGCGATCGCAGTCACTGGTTGAGCGATATTCCAAGTGTTGGGAGTAAAAGTGATAGGGGCGATCGGCTCAATCTGACTACCTGTTGTGAGAGTGAGAGTTACAGGGGCGATCGGCTGCGATTTCAGCACCACATTGTACGTACCGTTTGCACCGCCTTCTGTAGCTTTAGTTTCAGCAACACTAATAGAAACACCAGCCGTATCATTGTCCTTATTAGTAATGCTAACTTCCGAACCCTTTCGGTTGTTATAATTCGGATCTGCACTAACAGCAGCCGCCGTGATAACTTTGTATTCAATATCGCCATCAGCAATATTGTCATCAACCCCAGTTACTGTTACCGATTGCGTTATATTCCAGTTAGCGGGAGTGAAAGTTAAACTATTAGTCGAAACAGTTCCTTCAGAAATATTAGAACTGTTCAAACCAATAGTCACATTAGCAGTTGGTTGAGTATTCAGAACCACAGCAAAGTTAGCCTTACTGCCATCTTCGCCCGTAGTCAATCCCGCCGTCGGATTCACCGTAATTCCCGGAGTTTCATTGTCACTGTTGGTGACGGTGACATCATCAGGCTTGAGGTTATTGTAATTAGTATCAGTGCTGATAGCAGGCGCCGCAATCACTTTGTAAACTACATTTCCATCAGCCACTAAATCGTCAACGCCAGTCACTGTGACTGTTTTCGGTTGATTGTAGTCAGCATTCGTGAAAGTTATGCTCGCCGGAGAAACAGTTCCTTCGGCAACATTGGAACTACTAAAACCAAAAGTAACGTTAGCACTCGGTTGAGAATTGAGTTTGACTGTGAAAGTAGCTTTGCCGCCTGCTTCTGTTGTCGTTAATCCGGTAATTGGGTTGACAGTAACACCAACTTTATCGTCATTAGTAATCGTTGTGGTGGCGGTAGCAGTGGTAATTGTCGGTGTTACGCCCGGGCTTGCGGGATTTGAGAGGGTGACGGTAATTGTTTCGTCGGCTTCAACGATGGTGTCGCCTAATACATTCAGAGTAATAGTTTTCGATGTTTCACCTGCTGTAAAATTAATCGTGCCTGCGATACTCGTTGCCCCAGAAGTGCCACCGATATTGTTGTAATCGCTGACGTTGGTAGCAGTTCCGGCGATCGCATAATTGACGCTACTTGGCCCGCCAGTGTTACCGCTGCGAGTCACAGTAAAAGTCAGAGGTTTTGTGCCGCTATCGCCTTCGGGAATGCTCGCAATACCCGCAGCAACCGCATAGGAAACAGTACCGTTAGCTGCAATAGTTAGTGTGGTTTGTTTGGTTGCACCTGCAAGGCCTCCGGTAATTGTGCCAAAGTTGAGAATTGCGGTTTCCGCGTTTTCAGCGATGTTGTCGGGTTTGATAGTAACTGCCACATTTTTGGTGAGTGCCGCACCTGTTGCCCCTGCGGGGAATGTAATCGATGTCGGGGCAATAGTGTAGTCTGAATTTTCTGTTGCTGTGCTGCTGGGGTTAATTGCAATTGGTACGACTACATCATTCAAGGGAGTGCCACCGCTGAGGGTGACGGGGATATTAACTACTGTGTCTGTTGTGCCTTCTGTACCGCTGTAGGCTGCCGCCCCAAAATTGACTGTGTTTGGTGTGTTTAGTAGGATTGAAACATTGCTAGAACCTCCATTTGTTATTACTGCCAAGTCGGGTAGGGAATCGTTGTTAAAATCGTTTACTGTTACCCTCCCAAGACTTGTCCCCGTCACTTCAAAGTCGATCGGCGAACTAAATCCTCCAGCGCCATTTCCCAGTAAAATTGATAGGTTAGTAGCGCCAGAGTTCGATACGGCTAAATCGAGTTTGCCGTCGCCGTTTAAATCTGCCGCTGTGACGGAATTGGACTTTGTTCCGGCTGGGAAATTAGTGGCGGTACTAAAACCTCCAGTACCATTCCCTAAGAGAATTGAGACGTTGTTAGAACCGTTGTTGGCTGTTGCTATGTCGAATTTGCCATCTACGTTAAAGTCCGCCACAATAACGGAATTGGGATTTTGCCCCGTACTAAAGTTAGTGGCTGCACTAAAACCGCCAGTGCCATTTCCTAAGAGAATTGAGACATTATTAGAAAGACTGTTCCCCACTGCTAAGTCGGGAAAGTTATCAGCATTAAAGTTTCCCACAGCAACTGAAGCGGGAATTGCTCCGACACCAAAGCTGGTGGCAGGGCCAAAGCTACCAGTGCCATTCCCCAACAAAATTGAGACACTACCACCACCTTGAGGGTTGCCATTTACCACAGCTAAATCGGGGAAGGTGTCGGCATTAAAGTTACCAATAGCAATAGATAGGGGAGTGTTCCCTACATTTGAGTTTATGGGCGCACCAAAGCCACCAGTACCGTTTCCCTGCCTAATTGAGACAGTGCCAGAAAAGACTGGATTTGCTGTTGCTAAGTCTAATATTGTGTCGGCGTTAAAGTTGCCAAGTCTTGACGGGCCTCCGCTAAAGCTGATGGGCTGTTTAAAGCTACCATTTCCATCGGCTAAGAAAACTCCGCCGCCTATTACTAAGTCGAAGATACCGTCGCCGTTGTAGTCTACTGAAGGAACGAAGGCATCTGATCCCATTGGAAAATTAGTCGCATTACCAAAACTGGATAGGACATGATTGTAATTTGCGATCGCATCTTCCCGAAATACCAGGGGTGTTTGAATTTCTCCTGTTTGTGTTTCCAGTTCCCAGTCTCCACCTTTTGCTACACTTCCCGTGAGGTTTTGGGATGCAGCAACATTGGTATTTGTAAGTTGGGCAATTCGTTTGATGAAGGCGAAACCGTCAAGTTCGCGATCGATTTTATTATCACTCGCCCGTTCACTATCTATCGCATATTCCTGCGATACGCCGGGGGTTGACACCCCCGTTAGAGCGCGAAAGTCCTCGCTCAGGGACTGTTGATTAAATCGTTTATTAAGGTTTTCCCCAGTCGGTTTCAACCGACTTTCGCTATGAGACAGGGAATTAATTCCCTGTCGGACTTTCGGGTAAGCCCGAGGCCCCGATGCCACATTACAACCATAAATTAAAATCTCCGCACTGCTTGTAAAAGCACTCCGCCACTGCTGCAATTGCTGAGAATAAGCTGACAAATTATCTGCACTCAAACAGCCATTTCCCACTTGCAAGCTACCCGGAGCACCGTGAGAAACGATGTGAATGCTGTCTATATTGGTACGAAGAGCTAAGATTTGAGTAATTTGTGCGATCGCATCCCCGTTCCCATCTAACACCACAACTTCCGTACCCGGTGTTACCCCAGCCACCAAACTTTGATAATCTGCTACTTGACTGTCGATAAAGGCGATCGACTTTACTGAAACTGGAGCATTTAAATTCGACATAATACACCTCAATGGGGTAAAAAAAAGACAATAACTCCCCAATTTCGTGACTGGCGTCCGAAACTATATATCAATTTTGATTTACACAGACACAGCAGTTCTGCGTAAAAATTCGGTTATTTCTGATCTGTTGTAGCTACAATAACAGTTTTTTTGGCAGAGCTATATAAAGTTTTCTTTAAAAAGAGCTTGTTAATTAAAGTACCGATAAAGAGCAAAAAATACTTAAGTACAATTACTGCGATGAATGCAAGCAGCATATACCACAAACATTTTTAAAATGTAAGTGCATTGTACTGAGAACTCAAACATGACAATTAATACATAATTCAGCTTATAATGTTAGGTGCAATAAAAAAAACAGGTTCGTAGTGAGGACTTCAGTCCGCATCCATTCCCAGAACTCGCATTCCTCACTACCAACCAACCTGATTACCGCAAACCCGAATCAATCTCCGCCAAAATCCCCTCAGCATCCCTGCACAAAGCATCGTGACAGCAACCGTTACTCGCCAACAACCCCCCCCACTGACTGACATCTCCCCGGTTATACTCCAAAGCAGAACCATCAAAACGAGTAAATCGCCCGCCCGCTTCCGTCAAAATCAATTCCGGCGCCGCCAAATCCCAATCTTTCGGCGCCGACTTCCCGGAAAGGGCAATATAAACATCAGCTTTTTGTTCCACAATCGTCGCAATCTTGCAGCCGATGCTACCCACAGCCAGTTGATTTTGGCAGGGAAATTTGTGCAATAGTCGATTTAGGCGATCGTCCCTATGACTGCGACTGGTTACTATAGATAAATCTGCCACTATATTGCGCGCAGAAACCTGCAACTTCACCGCAGAACCCCCGCGACTTTCCCCAAAAGCACCAGCATCGCGGATGCCATAATAAATCTTTTGCTTTTCTGGCCAAGCCACAACCGCTAATATCGGTTTTCCCTCAAAAGCTAAAGCAATATGAACGGCAAATTCACCAGTCTTGTCAATAAAATCGCGCGTTCCATCCAAAGAGTCAATAATCCAAACCCAAGATTGAGGTAAAGGAACTTTGCCACAACTTTCTAAATAAGATTTGTAAGTTTCTTCGCTGAGGTAGCCAAATTCTGCATTCCCTAAAACCGACTGCAATTCATCGAGAATATAAGAATTGACAGCGACATCAGCGGCGGTAACTGGGCCGTCTTTTTGTTCTTGAATGTCCAGGTTGGGAGTATTGGCATCAGGGCGATAATAGGATTGTAAAATATCTGTGGCACCCCAAGCGGCGGCCTGGGCAATTTCGCTTAATTGTTCGAGATTTTTCATGTTTGATTGATTTAAGTAGGGTGCCTCAGATTAGAACTCTTGCAAAAGTCAAATTTACCCCCCGCAAGTCCCCCCTCCCGGGGGGGGAAACAAGAATAATCTTACCCCCTCCCCTTACCAAGGGGAGGGTTGGGGTGGGGTGCTTTGTATTTTTGCAAGAGCTCTATTGCATCTACTTGATGATAATCGAAAAAACCCCGACTGACGAACCCTACGACTTAGTCTAAACTCCAGTTATATTTGGGTACTAGGTAACAAAAACTACATTTACTAAATGTAGCACTATTTTATGAAACTAGGATAAGGACAATAAATCTCAGGAGTGGCTAGAAATTGTGTCACCATCTGTACTTGTTTAAGCACCGGGGAAGCCAAACTCAAATCAACAGCAACCGGGCCGCACGGAACTACGATATTATTTTCGTAGGCGTAGATAATTCCAAAATAAGATCGCACACCTAAATTTTTAGACACAGCTACTTGAGCTGCAATTGGATAGCCATTGTGAGTCGCAACTTTGATACCATACAAATAATTCTTGCTTTCTTGCACAGAAAAGCCAAAACCTTTCAAAATAGCAGCAGCAGAAGTTGCCGTTGGATCTTGGGAAAATGAAAGCGATCCGAAAGAGTTGGTAAATCCCGTTGTTTCGTAATATTGCGCGGTTTGGTGTTTGTTCAAATAGCTAATATATTGTGTGGCTTCACTTTCTTTAGCTTTGTTGATTAACCTGAAGAAGGTAGGGAGAGCGATCGCAGATAAAATCCCAATAATAAAAATGACAACCAGCAACTCAATTAAAGTGAACCCGCTGGCAGAAATATCGCGCGGGCAATTTCCCGGGAGAGAGCGACGCTTCCCAACATTTTTTACGCCCCCCAACCCCCCCTTACTAAGGGGAATACTGTACTTCATAAACCTGGAATCTGCTAGATAATTAACCACAACCAACATCCCCCTGTTTTCAGGCAACTAAAATCACCATACAACTCAATTAGTAGAATCTGAAAGTCTTTCCCAATTTTGGGGAATTTCTGCTAAATTCTGCCATATCGCAGGCAGCCAACTCGCATAGGGACAGCCTTCAATATTTTGCAAATGATTTCGTGCTTGCCGCAACGACACGTATAAAGAATTACCACTAGCATAATACCTCAAAAAGGATTTTAAAAACTCTTGGGCGGCGCGATCTGGCACGGGTTCGCGCATCACGATCATTTGAGGTAAATACAAATCAGCTAGCTGTCTCGCAAGTCCCAAACCGTCGCAAGAGTTGAATATTGCTAGTTGCAAATTGCGGGATATCGCCCCCGAAAAAACCTCTTTTAACTCTTCAATTGTCAGTTGTTCTTGCGAATTGATATGAATAAAACCCTTGCTGCTATCAGCTTCGCTGTAGCTGTGCCCCGAAAAACAAAGAATGTCCCAACCTCGTGCATCTCCAAGATAGCGATCGAACTCTTCCCTACTTGGCTGTTCCAAAAAGTCCACCTGAGCTGGTAAACTTTTCAAAGTTTCCTTATCTGCATTCAGATCGAGCCCCGTACTGTCCCCAAAAATAGCTAAAATTCTCAACTGAGTGCGATCGCGATTTTTGACAATTCTGTCATTATTCGGCCCGCTAAAAGCAATTTCAGCTTTCTGATAATCTGCCAAAAAATTCCAGCAATTCCACGGCAATCTCCACAAAAAGTCATCTTCTGTTTGGATCGCGATTCGCACTTCGTCTTTCGGATCGAAATTCTGACGCAGTATAAGCTCGATCTCGTGAAATGATGCGGATTTCAGCCAAGTATTTAAGCTACTCTCTAACTGTTCGGCTGAGGTTTTTAAGTCTTTTACAGAAAAATTTGTAGTTTGATTTTTGTTAATTTTAATTCGGTAAAAATTTGGGGTATCGGTTTCGGAAGACAGCGGACGATAGGTAAAAAAAGCGGGTATTAGTTTGTAGTATTTGCGAGTATAATTTACTAAGCTTTGCCACTGTATTGCATTAAGCTTGAATCTGGTGTGATGCGATTTATTTGCGAGGGGGCAATACTCTTTTACCCCCCCTAACCCCCCCTTGCTAAGGGGGGGGACAAGAGTATTGCTGCATTCTTTTTTTAAATTGGTATGACTGTGCACTTCTGCCATGCTGGGAGAAGTATCAATATCTTGTTTAGCATGGGAATATCCCCTGTTTGTTTGAGAAGTAACTCTAGATTTATACTGTGTTTGCCACTGGCGGTAAAGAGCTAAAATTTCTTTGGGTGGCGGCAACTGTTTCTTAAAGTTGATAGGTAAATAATATCCGTCATCCGACCAAATATTAACTCTAACTGTTAAATATCGATCTTCCGGGGCTTTTTCTATAGTGATAACAACAAGTCGATCGGGTTTTTTAGCCGTTAGTTGTTGGATGAGTGCTAGGTTGTTAATTTGTTCCTGTTTGATGCGTTCGATTTGCAGGGATTGACTGTTTAAATCTGCTTGATATCTGGCATCTAAAGCTGCTAATTTTTCATCATAAGCTTGCTTGAAATCCTGATGAATTCTAGCTTTATCGGCAGTTGCGGGAACGCTAACTTTGACGACAACTACGCCATCGCCTTTATTTTCTATTGCTTGAATTTGCAATGGGGTGCCTTCATTTTGCACTTGCACCTGTCTGAAAGATTCATTGAAAGCTGTGGCATCGAGGCCTCGACGAAATATTAAGTCAACTGTATTTGTTACTTCTTGAAAAAAATTAGTAAATTCACCCGGTGCAAATTCTCCGTTGTGGGGGCGGCGTTCTCGATCGTCCGTTTCAGGTTTGGCATCTTCTAACAAGTAAATCCACCGACTGTCTGCCCATTCTAAGTTTGTGGTACTGTCAATATTCCAGCTTCCCAAACCGCAAACTCCTGTCATTTGAGCGTTACTAAAATCGGCACTAATCGCTTGAACTTGAGTTAAATTTGCTTGTTCTAAATTAGCAGCTTGGAAGGTAGCGTCGGTGAGATCGGCATTTCTGAGATTGATACCAAAAAGGTCGGCATCGCTTAAATTTGCTCCCCTAAGATTGGCTTGTTCGTAGGATTTTTCTCTACCGTTTCTGCTGACTAATAAGTCTCGAACTGCTGGGTTGTTTAAGATGGTTTCGCCCGGTATTGCCCAGTCAAGCATCAAGCTTTTGTGCCACAGGGTGCGGGTGATATTGCTTTGCGTGAAATCGGTGTTTTTCAGGGTAGCGTGACTGAAATTGGCGTTAGTTAAATTGGCACGGCGAAAACTGGTGCCGCCGACTCCTGCAATAACAACTGCTAATTGGCGAATTAAGGCGTATTTATCGTCTTCTGCTAACACTCTGCTAGCGACATAAATTCCCAATCCAACCCAGGCTAAAGCTAAAATGACAGCCGCAGCGATGATGGCAATAACTAAAGGCGGATCTGCAAAAGGTTCGGCACACCGATTGAAAAAATCACTGCATTGATTGTTTATATTGTCAACCATTCCTGCTTTAATTAAAAGCTTCACTTTTAAATATCTAGTTGCATTTATAATAGTAAAAAATGTAGCAATCCCGCCTGCAGCTACTGCCTCAAATATAACTAAACGTGCCAATTTTTTTTCTCCCACTACCGCAGCTAAAGCAATAGCTAAAGACAAAGCTATTACTACAGTCATGCTTCCAAACGCGATCGTAATTAAATTCACAATTAAAGATGGGATAGAATTGTTAATTTCACCATTAAAAGCCGCAATTACCCAACCAAGTCTAAAATTTCTCATCCAAGATAATATCGGGTGTTTGTCACTTGATATGCCGCCTAAAACACTAATTAAAGCTACCGATACAACAGCAGTAACAGTGAAATATCCCAAAGCTTTTTGGATGTCTTGACGAACGATCGCAACTGACAAATATGCCATTACTAAAAACAGGACGATCGCATTTGGAATAAAAATGGATTCCCGGTTATATTGAGGTATCAGAGAAGAGTCTATAATCTCCGGAGCAAATGTAGACGCAGCCCCCCCAATCCCTGACAAGGCTGCTGCAATTATTACTATTACCAATACTCGACGAGGTGCTAATCCTGCGGTGGCTTTGTTGAAGTTAGCACCCGCAAGATTTGCTCTTGTAAAATCTGCACCTCGAATATCTGCACCGGAAAAATCTGTATTGATGAGGTTTTGATTTTTGAACGATCGTCCTTGAAGATTTTGGCCTCTGAAGTCTTGCAGCATGATTTTTAGAGAACAGTTAATTAATAGTTCAATCGTTACGAATCTGGCAAAAGAAACCGGGTTATTATGCCTACCCCGGCGGGGATTTGTAGGGGTAGTGCCCCCGTGCCTACCCCGGTGGGGATTTTGTAGGGGTAGTGCCCCCGTGCCTACCCCTCCACCTTCAGGCCTTCGGGCCGGCACGGGGGCACGGCCCCTACGTTGATTTTAAAAACAAAACTTTTCTGTTACACTTGCTGCTCCTAAAGCAACAGTAACGTTAAAGCATTCTCCCGATTCAACGCTGTCGATTTTTAACTGGATGAAGTTATCTGCATCCCTGGCTTCTGCGTCAATTAAAACGGTTTCTGCCGATTCATCTTGCACCATCAATCTAACTCCTTTTGGTAAATAAACTGAATCGCCGATCGGGTGTACTTGTAGCGTAACTTCTACTTCAGAATCCGATTTTGGTGGTAACGTAACTATCAACGCTACCGCAGCACCTGCAAGTTCCATTCCTAAGTCAATTTGCTGGCCGCGGACGATCGGAACTACATTTTTGAAGCGGATCAGTTCAACTTTTTGCGGATTAAACAACTGTTCGACAGTCAGCCAAGTCTCCTCAAAAATCCCCTCAAACCATTGTTTTAAGTTAATGAATTGCGGGCGATCGCTCTTAGTATTTACAGTTGCTGTTTGTCTTCGAGCGTTCAAATATTCGAGAAAGTTATCAAATTTTCTCAAATTTGTCAAGGGGATTTCTGCGGCGGCTGTTTGAGTGAATCCTAATAGGGTTGCGGCTTGTAAGGATTGGTTCAACTGTACGGCAACGTAACAAATGCGATCGTCCCAAACATCGAGGGGAATGTGACAATTTCGAGCATCTGGCAAGACGGGGCGGCATTCAATTTTGCCAATACCGACAACATCTAAATCGGCGACATCTAGAAATTTCAGCATCACTGAATCGCGACTGTCGCTGTTTTCCCAATTCGTTTCAAATCCCATTAAGCGCAGATAATAATCTACTGCGTATACTGCTAGGGTATTGAGGTAAACTCGTTTGAATTTTTTCGGACTGGATAGTTCCGCGTACTGTTGAGCGATATCGTGGGCCGCAAAGGATAGCGGGATTGTGAAAGTTATGGGTTCGATCGTTTTACTCATCATTTTGGACTCTACTTGCTTGCTTAAGCATTACTGTAATTTATTGCGAATGTAATCCCTGAATTTACGCAAATTGTTGTTATAAAAGCTGTTAATAGTTGAAATCCGTCGCACACCAAGTCTTTGAGCAATGCTATCCCATTTCTCATCATCTAATATATTGGCTTTAGCGATATCTTGCCAAGTGATATCCTGGCGATTTCTCACTGAAACACTTCTAAAAACACCGTCCGGATCTTCTTGGATTAATTCACGAAGCATTTGATGCGTTTCATTCGATCGCATTTCTTGTGGAATGTTTTCTATGTCTAGGTCATCGAGGGAAGGAATTTCGAGTTTTCTTTGATTCATATATTTTTCAGAGGCATCAGAAAATCGCCGCTTTATTAACCAATTAACCCAACCCATCAAAGGTCTTTCTGGATCGTAAATGTCAATCTTTTCACGAATATACTCAAATGTTTTTAGGAGTGCTTCGCTATAAATGTCTTCATAAGCATCAGGCTTCCATGAACCCCTTTGGGGATGACCCAGTTGTCCCGATCGCCAAATTGCGTCCATCAATGCGGTTAATGCTGTCTGTCGCTGAGGGCTACCGACTGGGTGCTTTTGAGCTTCGACAGCTAGCCGTTTTAGTTCATCCTCCATCTCAATCTCCTCACTCTGCTGGCGATTTTTATGCACTCTGGTGGAACTTCTATTTAGGTTTCGGGTACAGCAGCCAGTTTTTACGCATTTGGAGAATGATTGTTACAACAATTTACATTTGAAGGCGCACGGGCAGTCAGAAACCGGGTTTTTGACGAAAATTCTTCGTTGTAGCCGACTATTAAAGCGAAAAACCCGGTTTCTTTGGCTGATGGGTAAGTTACGGGAAAAAAGTTTTGAGATTTGCGTAAAAAGTTTGGGATTGTTCCGTAATTAGGAATGAGGGGGCGATTAAGAGCGGGATAGCTGCGCTGGCGCAGGCTTTTCGGGAAAAGGGCGATCGTCCGCTAAATACTTTGGTTGTCAACTTTTACTTTTTCTGGGAATCAATTTTATGGCTACTATGAAAAAATTATCAATGATTGCGATCGGAGCAGCAGTTTGGGCGGGAATTACCAATCCAGTAAGCGCGATTATGGTGTCTTTTGGAGGTACATCAGTTCCCGGACAAGGGCAATTCTCTAGCGTACCTGGAGCAAAAACAATTGATTTCGAGTCAGGTGCGCCAACATCTGGTTCTGTTACTTACTCAGCTCCCGGTATTGGCCCTACTGTTGTTTCAGGCAATATCAGCTATGTTTTTTCCGCACCAGGAGATGACTACACGAAATACCTTACAGTTGCTCCATTTGGCGATGGTCGAGGAAATAATAATGTCAGCATTAGCTTTGCTGAAAATATTGATTACTTTGGTATGTATTTAGGTTCCTTTGATAGTTATAATAGCATTGCTTTCTACCAAGACAATGTTCTTCTCAAATTGTTGAGTGGCACGAATGGTTCCGTTAATACTTATGTAAGTTTCTTTGCTGAAAAAAATGAGTCTTTTAACAAAGTAGTTCTAGCTTCAAGTAGTCCTGCATTTGAGACTGACAACCATGCTTATCGGATTGCGGAACCTGTTCCCGAACCGACTACTGTGTTGGGTAGTTTAGCTTTTGGTGCTGTCATTTCCAGTTGGCGGATGAAGCGCAAACAGCAACAGAAAGTTTTGAATTCAACGGTTACTTAATTTGAGATATTTCACTTCGTTGTAGTCCGTCGGGGGTTTAAAGTTTCGCCTCATAGCGAAAGTCCGGCGGGGGTTTAAACCCCCGCCTCATAGCGAAAGTCCTCGGTCGAGGACTGAAGAATTAATTAGATATTTCCAATAAAAACATCAAATATTCTGGTCACGTTCAGGTGAGAACAGAAATTATACTGGTGTCTATTAGTCCTCTTTAGAGAACTTTAGCTATGAGCCAGGGAATTAATTCCCTGGCGGCTTTTCGGGTGAAGTCGAGACTAATAAACATCTTACGATCGCCCGTTTTAAAAAAAAGTTTCCCGATTTGCGTAAAAAGTTTGGCTGGATTCCGTAAGTAATAACAAGAGGCCGATCGCACTTTTAGAAAAACGAGCGATCGCCCCATTTCAGTTCATTGTCTCACTTTTAATTCAATCACAGACTAGGAGTGCAATTTCAATGGCTACCACGAATGAAGTTTCTAGCAACCTTTTGCCGATCGATGTTTTAAAACCTGACACTTTACCGGGAAGTGCTGCCAAAAATTCCATTCTCAACCCTTTAAGCAGCAGCAACAGTCAAAATATTGGCGGTAGTGCTTTAATTGACAGCAAAACTCAGCCAGTTGTTGCAACAGACAAGCTATCCAGTTCCAGCGAGCCTCTCAATTCAAAAAGTGCTAGCGCTCCTGCAATTAGCGACAAAAAAACCGACGATTCATTGATTGTTTCCGATCCATTAAAAAGCAGTTTAAACACCTCGACAGATAGCAAAACTGTTGCAGAAAAGTCAAAGGCAGATGTCAAAGATACCTTAACTGGAATCAGCAAAGATGCACCGTTAAGTGTAACCAAAGATGACACTCTTTCTGCAACCGATGCTTTGACCAATCCTCAGAAGGTGGAGAAAACAACATCTGAGAAAACTCCCGGTACTTCAGCCGCCAAAGAAACTAAAGTAGAAACAGCGACTTCCTCAACTCCTTCTATTGCTGAAACAAAAGCCACAACAACTGCATTAGCTGAAAAGGAAACTAAGCCCGAAAGTGCGATCGCCCAAACTCCTGCTGTTTCCCAAGCTAAAGCCACAACTACTGCATTGGCTGACAAAGAAACTAAGCCGGAAAGTGCGATCGCCCAAACTACTTCTGTTTCAGATAAGAAAGAAACAGCCACTTCAGCAGCTATTAAACCCGACAGTTCGACAGCAGACAAACCTATCACTACAGCCGCAGCTACCAGCAAAGATAGCAAGCAAGAAACATCTCCTACCAACAGCACGGAAAGCAACAAAAAATCTACCGACAATACAGAAGTTGCTGCTGTTGAAATACCCAAAAAACTAACTCCAACAGTTCCTCGATCGAATTTAGCAACCGATAATTCCTTTACATCCGGGAAATTTGTTGTTGACTCAACCGGTCAAGTCGGGATTGATTTCTTATTTGACGGCGGTTTGTATAAGGGTCAATTAGCTATTTTCAGCCTCAAAGGAATGGAGAAATTTGCTCCCGGTTCGGAAGCGTTTATCAAAGAAGCGGCTGCGAGAGCACTTAGCAACTCAACAAAAGGTCATGTCGTAATTAATGATTTGACTGAAGGTGCAAGATTTACGGGTAATTTACCTGAAGGCAATTATAACGATGGAAATTACGGAGGAGTTAAGACTTCTGGGATGACTCCGGGCGATGAATTTGGAGTGATGTTAGTGCCGAATGGAACGGTACAAGAAGTGTTGAACAATCCGACTGTTGGAGGAGACAAACGTCCTTTATTTTCGATGGTGACGGCGAATCCAGCAGAGGGATTTCATGTCGGTCAAATTGCTGATGTAACGGGTAGCGGCAAGATTT
This sequence comes from Microcoleus sp. bin48.metabat.b7b8b9.023, assembly GCF_013299185.1. Classification (GTDB taxonomy): domain Bacteria; phylum Cyanobacteriota; class Cyanobacteriia; order Cyanobacteriales; family Microcoleaceae; genus Microcoleus. The sequence goes on from NZ_JAAFKG010000037.1 coordinate 42,044, forward strand.
TTGCAATGGAGGATATGCGGGTCGATATCGGGAGCGATCGAGATTATAATGACTTCGTATTTCAGGTGCGGGGTGCAACCGGTAAAGCCGTACTTTTGGATGAAGTAATTAATGCCCAAAAAGATTGGCGCAAAACCGATATGGGTCAGGCTTTGATTGCTTATGAGAAACCCTACACTGCACCGAAGTTAGAGCCTGCAAAAGAAGATGCTAAATCAGCAACTAATACTGTCGCACCTACGGTGAAAGTTGAAGAGAAAAAAGAGTCGATAGCACCTGTTTTCCCTGCGACTGAATCTGTTACCAAAACTGAGGTTAATGATGCGGAAAAAACTGTCACGCCTGCGGTAAAAGTTGAAGAGAAAAAAGAGTCGATCGCGCCTGTTTCTCCCGCAACTGAATCTGTCACCAAAACTGAGGTTAATGATGCGGAAAAAACTGTCACGCCTGCGGTAAAAGTTGAAGAGAAAAAAGAGTCGATCGCGCCTGTTTCTCCCGCAACTGAATCTGTCACCAAAACTGAGGTTAATGATGCGGAAAAAACTGTCACGCCTGCGGTAAAAGTTGAAGAGAAAAAAGAGTCGATCGCGCCTGTTTCTCCCGCAACTGAATCTGTCACCAAAACTGAGGTTAATGATGCGGAAAAAACTGTCACGCCTGGGGTGAAAGTTGAAGAAAAAAAAGAGTCGATCGCCCCTGTTTCTCCCACAACTGAATTTGTCACCAAAACTGAGGTTAATGATGCGGAAAAAACTGTCACGCCTGGGGTGAAAGTTGAAGAAAAAAAAGAGTCAATCGCGCCTTCTCCTGCAACTGAATCTGTCACCAAAATCGAAGTTGCTACTGCTGAGAAAAATGTTGCCTCTGCGGTGAAAGCTGAAGAGAAAAAAGAGTCGATTGTACCTGTTTTTACTCCCACAGAATCTGTTTCAAAAACTGAAGTAACAACTTCAAAGAAAACCGATCGCGAGGGCTCAGAAACCGGGTTTTTCTCGACAAATACTGCACCCCAACTAACAGACTCAATAAAAAACCCGGTTTCTTTTCTAGAAACGGGAAAGAATCAAGCAGAAAAAGAGTCGATCGCCCCTGTTTCCCCTGCAACTGAATCTGTCACCAAAACCGAAGTTGCTACTGCGGAGAAAACTGTCACGCCTGCGGTGAAAGCTGAAGTAGAAAAAGAGTCGATAGCGTCTGTTTTCGTACAACATAAAGTCGATATAAATAAAAACGCGATAATTTCAGAAAAACCATCAAATTTAACTGAACCTCAAACACAAACTAATCCAAACCAGCCAACAGCCGAAACAGATAAAATTGAAAATCCAGTTATTCTGCTAAATCCAGAAATCACGCAAAAAAAAATAAATATTCCTACAAATAACTCGCTGAATCTCTCACCAGGAGTATGGACTGTTGATAAAACTGGTCAAGTCAGCTTTGATTTCCAAGTTGATGCTGGCTTTTATGAAGGCGAAATTGCCCTAATTAACTTATCAGGCATGGAGCAATATCCGCTCAATTCCGATGCTTTTCAACAAGAAGCGATTAAACGTGCCTTAAGCAATTCAGAATTGGGTTATATTGCGATTAGCGATCGCCTGGAAGGTGCGAGATTTAGCGGTGAATTTGGCGAACCCAATGTTAACATCGGCCCGTACCAAGGTGTCAAAACTTTTGCCATGACTCCTGGGGCAAAATTTGCTCTGATGTTAGTTCCTAATGCTACTGTAAAAGAGATATCGGAATCTCCCAGTCTTTCGGCGGATAAAACTCCCCTATTTTCAATTCCAGCAGCTAATCCCAACAGTCAAGCAATGCTGGCTGATTTCACCGGTAAAGGCAATACTTTTGGTTGGGAAGATATACCGGGAAATTCGGGCGATCGCGATTTTAATGACTTAATTTTTAGCATCACTGGTGCGACTGCTAATGTACCAGAAATGGCAGCAAATGTCAATGGTAATACTCAATGGCTGGAGTCAAAAGCAGGTCAAGAAATTCTAAATACAGCCGTAGTTAATGATAAACCTCCTGCGATTAAACCCGTTGCAGATGTGGCGTTAACTCCCGCACAGCCTACGCGCACGATCGACATCAGTCAAGTATTTATTGACCCGGAAGCTAGCACTTTAAAGTATGAAGTAGTTGAGGGTAACAGTCCATCTTTGGCTGTTAACTTGCAGAGTAATAATTTACAACTTACAGGATTGCCGCAATCGGGAGTAACAGATGTTGTAATTCGAGCAACGGATGCGGCAGGTAATTCTGTTATTCATAACTTTGCAGTCACTACTAGCAATCTTTCTGGGGAATCAGTTGCCGATATCAATAATGCCCTAACAGATTTTACCAAGGTTATTAATCAAAGTTCGGAAACTTTCAGCGAAGTTTTGAACAGCGATGCAGCAGCAGAATCTCTGGAAAAATTGACAACTGTATTAACACAATATCCCGATGCTCTATCGCTATTTAATAAGCCAGATTCCCTCGCTAAACTCGGCATCAGTCAGAGCAATATACCGACAATTCAACAATTGCTGCAAAGTCCAGAAGTAGCGGCGGAATTCGGGCTGTCAGTATCTTTAGGAGAAGCTTTGAGTCATCCTGATTCGACGGGATTGGATGAGTTTTTGTTGAATGCTGATGAGGCGATTTCTCTGCTTCCCTCTGATGCTAAACAGCCGAAAGTTGGGTTTATTGACTTTACTGAAGGACAGCACCTTCAGCGGGTGACTTCTGTATTTTCTTCGATAAATTCTCAGGCTAAATACGATACTTTTACGGTCGATCGCGGGAATTGGGCGGAGCAATTAATTCGGTTTGTAGATGATGTGAAAGCCAAGGGTGAAAATCGGGCGATCGCAAATCTCAGTTTTGATTTATCCCAATTAGATGATATCGGCATTACCACTCGTTACGAGCTCACTCCTGAAGAGCAAACCGCCATTCAATACGCCCGCGAAAATAACGTTTTGCTAGTTGTTGCCGCAGGTAATACTGGCGGTGTCATGTCAGCTTTGGGGCAAGCTAGCAAGCAATTCGATAACATTATTACTGTCGGTGCTGTTAATCAATTTGAGTCAAAAACTGACTATTCTGCCTACGGTGAAGGACTGGATTTAATGGCTCCTGGGGGTTCCTGGGCGAAGGATGCTAATGCTTTTGTCGGTACTTCGCGATCGGCATCCTATGTAACAGCAGCAGCTTCTTTAGTTTGGGCGGCAAATCCTGCATTGAGCTTGACACAAGTCAAGCAATTATTGATAGATACCGCAGCGGATTTGAATGCACCTGGATGGGATAAAGAAACTGGATCGGGATTGGTAGATGTCAAAAGTGCGATCGATCGCGCTTTGTCACTTGAACCGAAACCCCCAGAACCAGTAAAACCAGGGATTCAGGTAAGTTTGTTTAGCGGAGAAGGGCGCGTTGAGACGTTAGCAAGAGCTGCATCTGAGCCAACTCAAAAAGCGATTTTAGACTTAGAAAAAGCCCAGGAAGATTTACTCGAACAGTGGCAAAATTTAGCAGATTTAGGCAATCCATCTCTCACTTTATCTGACTTGCAAGCTGATGCAGTTCAGAAAATTGCTGATGCTTTGAATAAGTATCGAGAAGTTAGTACGCAGGCTGGAATTACTGACGCTCACCACCAGCAAAGAGTCGAAGAATTAGCCCTAGCAACCAATCATTATTTAATTGAAAATGAGCGACTGCAAAAACTGTTAACTCAACGCAAAGAAATTGAAGAAAGATTAGCTAAACTCGGCAAAGATAAATCGGCTTTAGAGGCAGAAACTCAAAAACTGCTAGAGTCAATTCAAGCACAAATTGCCAAAGCTGAAACAGATTTGACAAAAGCTCAAGCTAAATTGCTCAATCCTTTTGCCAATGTCGGCGATAATTTGCAAACAGATCCCGCACCTTGGCGCGAAGCAGCCAATAAACAACAGGAATTTGCCTCTAATTTCCAAGAACAAGGAGCGATTCAAAGTGCAGAAGCGGCAAGATTTAGCGCGATTTCTAGCAACATTAATCCCGCTCGCTGGCAACCTATTGGTTCAGAAAAAAGCAGAGGCATATCCGGCCGCCGTCGAGAAGTTTGGGGTTGGGGAAATGACCCGAACTTGTTAAAACAGAAAAATCAATCGCAATGGCAAGCTCAAATTGCTACTGAAAATTCTCAAAGTTTGCAGCAGTTATCTCAGCAAGCCACACAGCAGCAAACTGCTTTAAATAATTACGCTCAATTACTAGCAGAAACACCAACTAATCTCGGTGAAGATGGTCTGAATAAAGCCGATCGAGTCTTGCAAATTTTGGAAGCACAGGCGGCACAACAAGCAAAGATTGCTGAAAATTATGCTAATTTAGCTGCGATCGCAGCATCGCGCCAACAGCAAAATCAAGCTCAAGCTAATTTGCACAATTCTCAAATAAATCGTCGGGAACAAATAGGTACTAAACGTAGTGGTCGTTCTGGAAAAAATACCGAACCTGTTTATGGAAATGTACACTATCCCGAACATATTGCACCGCGAGATATGGCTCAACAATTAGCTAATCAAGCTGCTGTAGAATCCCAAGCTTACGGACAGTTAGCCAAACAAGCAGAGCAACAAGCAAGCGCCCTGAAAGAACAGGCAAGAAAGTTAAAAACTAACATTAAAGATTGGCCTGTTTTGAAACAGGGAATAGACTATGAAATTGCAGCGGATGAGTTGCGGTTGCAAGCGGAAAAAGATTTGTTGGCTTTGCACGATCCGGTACAGAGGCAAAAGTTAGAAACGCTGTTTAAAGAAATCGATTTAGCCCAAAAAGAACTGCAAAGGCTGGAGAATGAAAAGATTCCCGCGCAACAGCAGTTAACTGATGCAACCGAAAATCGATTGAAAGCAAGTCAGGCTCAATTAGAGGCAATTCAAGCTGAGAAAGCCGAAGCTGCGAAGAATTTGCAAAACTTCTTAGAAACTGCTGGTTTCTTGTTGCCTTATCGCGAGAGGTTGTTGGCGGTTGACAAGCAAATTGAGAAGTTAGAATCCGAACGATTGGATGCGTTTAAGACAATGCTGGAGTTGCAGAATCAATTGCAGAAAAATCCCAGCGACAGTTTGCAGCAACAGTTAAACAACTGGCGAAATTATTTGCAGAAGTTAGAGCAAGAATTGACTTGGGCGAAGTTACAGCGCGACCAGTTAGCAATGGCTTTGGCTGATTCGCCGGAAAGATTGGCAATAGCTGACTTAATCAAACAATTAGAAACCGCACCTGCATCTCTCAATCCTCAAGCTAAAATTGCATTTTTGAAATCGATCGAAGGAAGTGGCGCGAATTTCTTAGCTGGGTTTGATAATTTAGCTAGTCGCTTAACTCAAGGGAAAACTGAGCAAGCACAAACTGAGAAATCTCTCGCAGCACTCCAGAAAGAATATCGCGAGTTGGGTTTGAAGAAAGCCGATTTAGAAAAACAGATTCCAGAGAAACAAAAACAAATTGTCGATAAAGACAAGGAAATTGAAGGGACAGAAAGTGCGATCGCCCAAACTAAATCGAATTTATCGACAATTTCCGCAGCACAACTGACGGATATTCCAAGTGCGATCGCTTCTACAGATACCGCAATTCAGCAACAAAAATCGGCGGTACAAGGCTATCAAAATCAGATCGGTCAAGCCTTTGCTGCTGCTAACTTCTTGGAAAGGGAACGACAAGGACAACAAGCAGCAGCAGATTGGTGGAATAGTCAGATTTATGTGTTTAATGCCCATGCTTATCTAGCTCATAACCCTGATGTTGCAAAGGCTTTTGGCTGGAACCACGCATTAGCTTATCGACATTATCTCTCCTATGGTCGATACGAAGGACGATTGCCAAATCCACAAGCAGCCATCTCTCGAAATGCCGCCCAAGCTGCTGCTAATAATGCTGCACAACAACGAGATTTAGCTAGCTCAAATGCACAACAACTAAATGCCACTTTGCAGCCTCAAATTGCTGTGGCTCAACAACAAATAGGCAAACTGGAAACAGACAAAAACCTTTTAGTTCAGCTATCAGGATTAAATACCCAACTCTCTCAACAACAACAGCAACGGGATAATCTTGTCAAAGATTTGGATAAGCTGAATCAACAAAAAGCTGATACCGAACAAAAACTGATTGACAAATATCGCGAAATCGAACTAACTAATAAATACTTGGAGCAAGTTGAAGGTGAAGTCGATCGCCTGCAAAGTCGCCTCGATGTTCTCAATCGTACTGGTGTTTTACAAACTAAATACCAGCAGGATTGGAACGCATGGCAGCAAGCAAATCAAACTCAAGTAACTGCCACAGAATCTTTATTAGCCACCCGTCAAGCTGGATCGGCAGACAGGCAACAATTGGCTGATTTGCAGTCACAATTAAAGCCCGCTCAAGAGAATTTGCAAAAAGGTCGATCGCTCCAAACATCTCTTGCCGATACTCAACAAGCCCTCGCTTTTACCAATCTGCAAATCGGCAATCAAAATTTAGTGATTCAAAGTGCGATCGATAACGATGCTGGACTCGCAGCAGCGGAACGCTCTTTCTTGAATTTGGCTGATGCAAGTCGGCAAAAAACCTGGTATTGGAATGGCAGTGCTTGGGCTTACAATGCTGGCGAAGCTGCGGCCGCTCGCAGTCATTTGCAAACAGCTTCATTTATCGCAGATCAGCGGAACAAATTGTGGCAGCGCCGTCAAGATGCAGCTAAGAAAATTAACGAACTAACTCAGAAAGCGGCAGAGCAACAGTCACAAATTGCCAGTTTTAACTCCCAGTTGCAAGCCTTGGGAGGGGTGACGCAACTTGAGGCAGAGTTGAATCGAGTGCAAAGTGCGATCGCATCTGTGAATCAGCGCTTGCAACCCCTGCAAACTCGCGAAAATCAACTGATTCAAACCATCAAAAATGCAGCATCTCAGGCCGCAAATCTGGCCGCAGAAATGGCGCAAACAACTCAATTAAAATCAACTTCACTGCGTCAGTTAATTGGTTTGGGAATGCTGGCTTCGGAATCCGATGTTGATTTCTTCGCTACACAAGTGGAGCCACAAGTCAACACTCATTTGCAAAAACTGCGCGGTCAAGGCCAAGATTTGACAAATCAGATCGACAGCATTAATAACTTAGTTACTAATTGGGAACAGCAACTCGCCAATACAACCGATCCAGAGGAGCAAGAATATCTGAAGAGTTCGATCGAGCTGTCAAAATCTCAAATTAGCAGTTTAGAAGCCTTAAAAGCATCGAGTCTGACTGCTGCTGACGATTTAGAAAAATTGCTGAAACAGGCAACAGAAGCGCTGCTTCCCTTGCGCCAAAAGCAAGAATTAGAAATCCGCCAGAAGCTAGAAAGCAATGAAAATCGCCTCAACGCTTTGGAGTCTCAACTGAATTCCGAAAACGCGGCGGAGGCGGCAATTAAAGATGATACCGTGCTAGCTTACGCCCAATTGAGCGATCGAGTTCGCGAAGATTTAACTAATAGCGTCAACAACTCGACTAAAGCGCTATTAGAAGGCAACCCGATGACGAAAGAATTGGGCGACAATCAGCAACAATTGTCTCGATCTGTTGATACTTTGATAGCTGAAATTGACGGTCGATTTGCCGATCCCTACGGTGACTATCAGCGGAGTGAGGCGAATCTAGAGGATGGGATTAAGACTCTTGGGGTTGTGGAAAATCGTGCGGATGCACTGGATAATGGTGTTACTACTACTGAGAGTGCGATCGAGCGAATTAAACTCCGCATCAAACAGGATGAAGAGTTGTGGCAAGAAATTGGTCCGATCGCAATGCGTTACGGTGTTGAATCCCAGGAATTGAAGGATTATCAAGCACAAATAGAGGCAATTCAAGCCGACAAAATCCAGAAAATAGGACAACAAGTTCAATCCCTACTCACAGAAGCAGCAGCATTAGATCAACAAGCTCAGACTGCCTCAAAGCAAGGACGATATCAACTACGTCAACAAGCAACTAATCTGCGACAACAAGCTGATGCTATTCAGAAACAATTACCTACAGAAATAGAGGCAACAACTAAAGAATTAAGAGCGCAATTCCTCAAGGAGCATCCAGAAAACGGTACAGCGATTCATTTGTTGCAGGGAGCAACTTTAGAAGGACGTAGCTCAAATCAGCACATATCCAAATTGTTAAATTCAACAGTGGATGAATTGCTAGCTGCTGAAGCTGTCGAAGGGCGAAATCCAAATCAAACACTATTTGATAAAGCAAAGGCCGAACAAGCATCCCACGAAGCGCAAGGTTATGCAGCTTTAGCACACGCAAATTGGCTCGAACAACGAGCAGCTTATCATTGGTCTGTCAGTCGCCAAAATGGGCCTACTTGGACAGAGTGGCGACGAGTTTGTAAGCGTCGATTATTTCGTCGAAAAAAATGTTGGGATGAACAAGTTACCCACGTCGATCACGATTGGATTATTTGGAATAATTACTCTCAGCTATTTCCCCAGGTGCGGCAACAAGGAATTGCACATCTCGTAGAAGCGGATAAATGGCGTAAGGAAAAAGAGCGCATCGAACCACTAGCGAAACAGTGGACGGACGCAAATAATGTGGCAAATCAAGCCCAACCTCCGGTTAAAGAAGCCCGCGATTTATTTGCACAATTAGAAGAGGCTCGCAAGTCAATTCCCGATGACAAAATTCAACTGAAATTCTTGGAAAATTTGTTGCCAACGCTAAAGCAACAGTTAGAACAAGCTGAGTCTGAAGCCGCCGCCCAAAATGCTAAAGTGCGGCAACAATGGGAAGAATACGATACTAATTCTGAGGAGTATCGCGCTGCTGTTGCTGATATCCTGGCACGTCGCGGGGAACTCAACAAACAAGCCATAGAAACTCAGCAAGAAATTGCTGATGTAGAAAAATGGGTTGAGCGGCAAAGTGTAGCCCTAGCACCGGAATTAGCAGGCACAAAAGCGCTAATTGATTCTCTGAAACAGCAACAGCAGGCAATTGCCAATCAAATTATCGAATTTGTCAAACAAGGTGCTACTGTAGACGGTTTGCAAGATTTATACAGCAAAGAAGCACAGTTAAAACAAACCTTACAGCTACTGACAAATAAAGCTGCAATTCTCACCGCCCAGCAAACCGCACTGACCAAAAAACGGACGCTATTAACAGCACAAAATGAGGTAATTATTGCCGAACAAAGGTTACTTGATGCCTACACCAAAGATCCGGATGCTGACACCAGCAATTTGCAAAAACAATTGCAAGATGCCCGCGCTGCTTTAGCCGAATCCCAGCGGTTAGCAGAACAAGCTGAAGCTGCTAGCAAGATTCTCACCGCACCATTGCAACAATTGAAAGAGGATTTGTTGGTGCAAAATGACGAACATCTCAAGCTAGCGAGGGAAAATCAACAGATTCTGAAAGCGTTGGTAGAAGCTACTCAGGCGAATGCTAACTACACCATTCAAGCAGCACAAAAGCAGCAAGAAGTCAATAACTTTGAGTTCCAGATTTTGCAGCGATTGCAGCAAGCAACTGACGCGGGTTTCAAAGAAGCGAAAGCCCTGTTAGATGTGGCCAAGAACAACGACATGGCGACGGCGGCAGAGATTTACTATCGCGATTACAGCGACTTAGCGAGCGATCGAGGTAGCAAAAGCAGTCCCGGTTTAGCGCAACCTCAAGACCGGATTTTAGCCGATCGATACTATCAGGAAATGCTGAATAACCGGGAATTGCAGCGCCGCGCTCAAGCACAAGCTGATGCCTTTGGTGCAGCGAGAAAAACCGCCGAAGCGCAGATGAAAACGCTGCAAGCACAGCAAGAATCTGCTGCTAAAATATTGAGCGATTTAAATGACAAAATTGCCACTACCCAGGAAGAAAGGGAGAAAAAAGAACAGGAATTAGCCATTGCACAAGCTCGTCTGGATGGGATTACTCGCATCCGCGAACAAACGGAACAAACCTTTATTCAGTTAGTCACCATCGAAAAACTGAATTTAGCCCAAGCACAATTAGAGCAAGAAATTGCCGAATCGCGCGAGAAGGGAATTGATGAAGCAGTGCAAGCGAGGATGGAGCGAGACAGAGTAGAAACGGCACGTCAGAGAACAGAAACTGTTGCCAAAATTGAACTGTTGCGGCAACTGCAAGCGGAAGACAATCTGCGGCAATCGTTAAATGAGGCGCGGGGAAATCTGGGAATGACTACCCTCGAAGCAACGGACGATCCGGTGCAATTGCAAACACAATTAGCGGGACTTCTGGCATCGCTGAAAGATTTGGAAACTCAGCAGAAATCTGATTTGCCAGCGGATTTGAAGGCGTTGTTAGCAGAAGCGCGGGGTGATATCCATGAAGCGCTGCAAGGCAAAGAAGCGGCGAATATTCAGGAAAATCTGCTGAAGGCAATGGACGGTTTGGTCGGGCAAATTCAGCAGTACAAAACTGAGATAAATCGCATCGATTTAGAGGAACAGTGGGATACTCAGTTGTTGCAAACTGCCCAGACAGATTTGCAAGGTGCTTCTCAACAATTGTTGAAAGAGTTGCAGCGTGCTGAGGAATTATCGGGTGAAAAGCAGGTGATTGAGCCACTGTATATGCTGGCTTTGACTAAGCTTGCTTATGCGGAACAAGCGGTGGATATTTCTGAGGATTTGGCTAAGCAGTCGAAGGAGATGTTGGAGCAAATTATCAAGCAGCGGGTTGTGGAACGGAAGGCTCGGAAGAAGGCTTTTTGGAATAAGATTTTGGGGATTATTTCCCAAGTTACAGGGATTCTCAGCACTGTTTTGATGATTCTCTCTCCTGCCTTTCCTGCACTGATTCCTTTCTCTATTGGTTTAGGTGCTGTCAGTGGGGCAATTAATACAATTCAAGCTGCAATCAATGGTGACTGGATGGGTGCTATTTTCAATGGCATTATGACAGGTTTAACTGCTGTTACTGGCGGTATGACTCAAGCGCTTGGTGAATCAGCAAAAGCTGTACAAATGATGAAAACGCTTCAGGCTGTTGCTTCTGGTGCTTTTAATGGAGCGCGATCGCTGATGTCGGGCGAAAGTGTGATGGGTTTCTTGCAAATTCTCGGTAGTGTGGCGAGTGTTGCATCGGCGGGGATGAGCAGTTTTATCAATCAATGCAGTAAGGATCTCCAAAAAGTGATGCTGTCAGTGGTGCAAAGTTTGCAACAAGCACCGCAGATGATTTATGGCGGTATTAAGGCGATTCAAAATGGGGATTGGTTGAATGCGATCGGCAATTTCTTTAATGGGGCGCTGGCGATCGGTCAAAGTTTTGCTGGTAATTTCAATAAAGCTGTTGCTGGGATTTTGGAGAATATCAGTAAGGTTGGTAATACTGCTTTGTACTTAGGTAATGCGATTAAGGATGGCGGGATTGAGGGTTGGTTGTCTGGTTTGAATGGGATTTTGGGTCTTTGGAAAAATGATCTCGGCAACCTGGTTAAGGATATCAAGGACAAGGATAAGCGTGATTTTGTTGAGACAAATAACAATCAAAGCGATCCAGACAATTCCGATCAAATCAAAAATGAAAGAATACGTCGTGAGTTAGAAGATAAAATCGGGGTTAAGATGAAGTCTGCTACTTTGTTGAAGTATCCAGCTTTTGGTGATTTTCCATCTGTAGAAGATCTCATAGTTGAGACTGAAGATGGTCAAAAATACACATATACAAAAGATAACCAAGGAAACTTCAATCGCAAGCCAGATATATTCGGAGTCGATCGCATGGCTCCTACTGCCGGAGGAGGTATTGGTCAGCCTAGCAACAAGATGCCAGATACATTGACAGAAGAAGATATTTCTCCTAGCAATCTAGTGCTTAGAGGTGAAGTATATCTTGACACTTCATCTGTCTTCAATGGTAATGCTTCACAAGAAAGTCAACTTATTCTTAAAGGAGGGGTTGATGGTACTCTTTTCCCTGACGGAATCCAATATGAGACTTTCCAGCTTAAAGGTGTCGATCATTATCGTATTGACAGAGCTTCATTTAAAAAGCTAAGCCTAGAAAATCCAGAGCTAGCTCAGTCTATTGTAGAGAACTTTCTGGAAACAGGGAAAGCAGTTCTTTCAATAAATGACCCTGGTCTAAAACCTGATGTTGCGGGAGATTTAGAACTACCTTTGTTGTTTGTTGACTTGCCACTATCTGGTATAGGTTATGTTTTCAAAAAAATCTTGACTCCAATTGAACAGTATTTTAAGCCATTTATTCAGGATATCTTTTCATCGATTGGATCGATTAGCAAGATAGGGCAGACTAGCATTAAAAGTACAGAAATTCTATCTACTAAACCAACGAATTTTCAGGTAATAAATAGAGTGAACAAGCATAGTAAAAATTGGGTGGAAGGAAATCTCAATGATGCTATTAATCAGTTTGCAGGTGAAAACTCAATTGTGCGTTCTACAACAAGTGGAAAATTAGTATATGAAAATTTAGACACAGGTGTGCAAGTAGTACAAGACCTAACGGGGAATTACTTCCGCATTCAAGATCGATACGGTCGATATTTAGATCTAAATGGTCAGCTTCCACATTTGACATCAACCTCACAAGGTAAAACTTATACAGTCATCCCGCAAAATCAATTGCTATTGAAACAGTGGGATGGAATTAAAAAATTTGACGATAATGCTCTACAAGATAGATATGAACAATTGACGCACTTTAAGTACAATACTAATTCATTGCCTTCACAATTAAACAGTTCTCAGCAATTAAAGTTTGAATTGGATAAATAGCTACAATGATTACTCCTAAATAAGGTATGTAAACATACAGGTAATTGTTGGAACTTCCTGTCTTTTATCGATCTAACCAGACATAGATCGCCCTCTCGCTCTCTCGCCAACCCTCTATTTCTACGCTTGTGCGATCGCCTTAACAAAACTTAGAGATTAGAGGAATAATCGTTCAAAACTTATCTGAAGGAATTTATATGTCTCTTCTCAAAAACTCCAAAATTATGTTGATAGCGGCTTTCATCTTGGGTATGGCCGCTAAACCCAGTTTCTCTGCCATTTTCAACGTCGCATCTGACTTTTCCCTAACCAATAACCCCAATGGCCCTTGGCGCTACGGCTGGTCATCAAGCCTTGGATCTAACTTTAACCTGTATAGCAACGTAGGAAAGGTAACTCCTACCATTGACTCGTGGTACGATTCTGCAAAAGCTTGGCCGCCCTTTGTCACCCACAACTCAACCGCAACCGAAGATAATTCTCATCCGACAATAACTTATCAACCGAATCAACTAGGGTTTCACCCCGGTTATTACGGAGAGTATAGTATTGTCCGCTGGATTGCGCCTGAAGCGGCAACCTACTCACTTGCTACAATGTTTACCGGCCTCGATCATGTTGGGCCGACTACAACAGATGTTCACGTTCTTCATAACAACATTGTACTTTTCAGTAACTTGATTAACGGCTTTGGTGCTTCTAGTATCAAGTCATTTGCGACGGCTGGGACGGTTCAAGCTGGTGACACGATTGATTTTGCTGTTGGTTATGGCAGCAACCAGAATTACTTGTTCGACTCGACGGGTCTGGATGCTACTATTTCAACGACACCCGCAGCCGTTTCCGAATCCGTACCCGAACCTTCTACTGTATTAGGTGGATTGGCGTTTAGTGCTTTTATTGCCAAAATGCGGATGAAACGCAAATGGCAACAAAAACTTTTGGAGTCCAAAGATTCTGACAAATGAATCAAAGCAAACATCTTTTCTGGTTGTTCGCAGCGAGGGTCTAAAATTAGAGATAAATCTGATATAACGCGATCGCACCTCTCTCCCAGAAACCGGGTTTCTCCGATAACTTTTGCATCTCACCAAAATATTTAGGCAGAAACCCGGTTTCTCGATCCAAGTCTCTTCATAATTAGAATTCAAGCCACTACAAATCCTGTAAACTGTCGCGGTAATCTAGTCTATCCATAGCGCTATCTCCTCCTTTTTAACAACAAAATTTACCAAAGTTTTGTATGATTAGTATATTGCCAATGTTTTAGCTAAAAATCAGAAAAATTATCTTATTCTCGCCACTCCGCTGTCATCGCCGGTTATTGAGGAGATAAGCTGTTACGCATTTAAACCACTAACGAGGCCTGTAGGGTGCGTCAGCTAGAACACTGACTAGGTAAGGGAAACGAGAAAGGGCTGACGCACCCTACAATACTCCTGCACACGCCAACTAAAGAAACCGGGTTTTTCAGCAGATTCAAGGCTGTGATTCAGTATTTGCGTAAAAAACCCGGTTTCTGGGGCCTACGTTTAAGTCCTATATATTAACTTTTGTTACAAAAACTGCGATTTTGCGTAAAAACATCCCCCGAAATCCCAATACACAATAGAAGACTTTCACCTTCGGAGCAAATTCACCCCCCAAAAACCGATGACAGCCACAACTATACCGATCGCCCCCATCGCCCCTTACAGCCATCGTCTAGCCACCGCAGAAGACGCAAACGCGATCGCCCCCCTCTGGCAAGCATTCGCTGCTGAACGCGAAGCGATCGACCCCTCATCGAAATTACCCGGAAAAATCTACTATGCCAAATAGCATTAGTTTCTCACCAGCCACCAACTTCAAAACACAATCTAGTCCTCGATCGATCGCTGTTGCCGACTTTAACGGCGACTCAAAATTAGACTTAGCCACAGCAAACCGCGCCAGCGCTAACGTCTCGATTCTCTTGGGAAATGGCGCGGGTATTTTTACCGAATCCCCTACCTCTCCCTTGTCAGCAGGAGGTAGTCCTCTTTCCATTGCTGTTGGCAACTTTAACTCGGATACTTTGCCAGATTTAGCCGTAGCAAATTACTTATCTCCAGGCGCATCAGCATCAGTTTTATTGGCAGCAGGTGCGGGTAACTTTAACTCTGTTATTACACTACCCACTCCTTCAGCAAAAAGCCCGCATTCGATCGCAACCGGAGATTTTAACAATGATGGCAAACAAGATTTAGCTGTTGCTAATTTATATTCAAATGATGTTTCAATTTTATTAGGAAACGGTGCCGGAAATTTCAGCAAAAGCACAACTATTAAATTGCCAAGTGTTGTATCGCTATTTGGTTATTCTGGTGTTACTACCGCTGTCGCAGTGGCAGATTTTAATGGTGATTCTCGACTTGACTTGGCGGTGACAAATAGCCCGATCGGTCAAGTTTCTATTTTCTTGGGAGATGGGAATGGGAACTTTGCAAAAGCTAATAGTTATAGTACCGGTTTGTTTGCTTATTTTGTTGCTACAGCAGATTTGAATCGAGACAATAAACCAGATTTAGTTGTAGCAGATTCAGGTATCCCTCAACTTGGTTCATCGGGTAATGTTTTCGTTTTGCTAGGAAACGGTACGGGCGGTTTTAGTTCGCCTCTCAAATTAAATGCAGGGATAAATCCTGTTGCTGTAGCTGTAGCGGATTTTAATGCTGATTCCTATCTCGACATAGCCGTAGCAGACAACAATACTAATGATGAAACAAATCCTAGCAGTGTTTCAATTTTACTGGGTGATGGTAATGGCGGATTTAACAATGATATTCCAACTAAATTTAATGTTGGGATAAATCCTAGTTCCGTCGCCGCCAGAGATTTTAATGGAGATGGCTTTCCAGACTTAGCTGTGGCTAACAATACATCTAATAATGTTTCTATTTTACTCAATCAACCGAGTATTCTTGAATTTACCTCTGCAACTTACCGCAATCCTGAAGGAAATAATGGTAATATCAAAACTGCTGTTGCTACAGTCAAACGCACTGGCGGAAGTATCGGGAAAGTTGCTGTGTCTGTAGGTTTATCAAATAATGTTGGTAGCGCTGAATCGAGTACGGATTATCTAAATAATTTCCCAATTACTGTTACTTTTAATGATGGCGATACTGCGGATAAACTTGTAGAAATTCCCATCGTCGGCGATACCGTTAACGAGGCTGATGAAACTTTAAATTTTCAGTTAAGTTCGGCAAGCGGTTATGCTAAATTGGGAAGTACAACTGCTGCTACTTATACCATCGTCAATGACGATATTAATAACAGTACAGTTCCAAGTATTTTAGAATTTACATCGGCAACTTACAGCAATTTTGAAGGCAATACTGGAGAAGTAAGAACAGTTGTTGCTAAGGTGAAGCGCACGGGAGAAAGTAGCGGGAAAGTTACGGCGTCTGTGGATTTAGCGAATAATCTTGGCAGTGCTCGATCGGGCACAGATTATCTGAATATTTTTCCAATTACTGTTACTTTTGATGGTGGCGATACGGCGGATAAACTTGTGGAAATTCCCATCGTGGGCGATAGGGTTGTGGAGAATGATGAAACTTTAAATCTTAAATTGAGCGATGCGAGTGGAAATGCCAAATTGGGAACAACAACTGCTGCTATTTATACCATTACCAATGATGATGATAACAGTACAGTTCCAAGTATTTTAGAATTTACATCGGCAACTTACAGCAATTTTGAAGGCAATACTGGAGAAGTAAGAACAGTTGTTGCTAAGGTGAAGCGCACGGGAGAAAGTAGCGGGAAAGTTACGGCGTCTGTGGATTTAGCGAATAATCTTGGCAGTGCTCGATCGGGCACAGATTATCTGAATATTTTTCCAATTACTGTTACTTTTGATGGTGGCGATACGGCGGATAAACTTGTGGAAATTCCCATCGTGGGCGATAGGGTTGTGGAGAATGATGAAACTTTAAATCTTAAATTGAGCGATGCGAGTGGAAATGCCAAATTGGGAACAACAACTGCTGCTATTTATACCATTACCAATGATGATGATAACAGTACAGTTCCAAGTATTTTAGAATTTACATCGGTAAATTACAGCAATCCTGAAGGCAATAGTGGAGAAGTAAAAACAGTTGTTGCTAAGGTGAAGCGCGCGGGAGGGAGTAGCGGGAAAGTTACGGCGTCTGTGGATTTAGCAAATAATCTTGGCAGTGCTCGATCGGGCGCGGATTATCTGAATGTTTTTCCAATTACTGTTACTTTTGATGGTGGCGATACGGCGGATAAACTTGTAGAAATTCCGATTTTGGGCGATAGGGTTGTGGAAAATGATGAAACTTTAAATCTTAAATTGAGCGATGCGAGTGGAAATGCCAAATTGGGCACGATAACTGATGCTATTTATACAATTATTAATGACGATCTAGTGCCGATACCAACTCCGAATCCGAATCTAATTCCCACTCCGAATCCGACGCTGGGAGGGACGGGTACGGCGACAAGTCCCCTACCAATTCCAATCGACTCGATCGACTTTTCAACTATCTCAACTTCCCCGCAGCTAATCCAGGAATTTCTCGAAGTTGCAACTTCCCCGCAGGCGATCGCAAATATACTCCCGATCGCAAATTCCATACCAGAACTTATTAATATTCTAACACCAACTCCATCACCAATTCCCACTCCTGCAACAACACCAACTCCCTCACCAATTCCTACTCCTGCGCCAATTCCCACTCCCGCAACAACACCAACTCCATCACCAATTCCCACTCCTGCACCAATTCCCACTCCATCACGAATTCCCACTCCATCACGAATTCCCATTCCTACAATAACACCAACTCCCTCACCTATTCCCACTCCCTCACCTATTCCCACTCCCACGCCAATCATCACTTCTGAAACAACTCCAATTCTCGTACAAAATCAAGAAAATCGAGATGAAAATAATAGCTTTATTTCGCCTATTCCCGAAACAGAATGTATTTGCAATACTCTAATTTTGCCGGATCTCAAATCTTTGATGTCCGATCGCACTTATCATTTAATTCTACCTACTCCTGAAAACGATCGCGCGATCGGTACTAAAAATAACGATCTCATTTTAGGCAATTCGCGTCAAGACTCGCTCTTGGGAAATTGGGGAGAAGATTTAATTAACGGCAGAGAAGGAAATGATACAATAAATGGCTGTCAATTATCAGATTTTATTGATGGTGGTAAAGGCAATGATTCCTTGTTAGGAGGTAAAGAAGGCGATTTAATTGTTGGTAGTAAAGGCAACGATACAATTTTAGGTAATTCAGGAAATGATACTTTATGCGGTGGTGAAGATGACGATTATTTGAGGGGAGATGAATATGGCGATTTAATCGATGGTTGTGAAGGAGAGGATACTATTTATGGAGGTGAAGAAAACGATACTTTGATTGGTGGTAGCGGTAATGATGTTTTGAGTGGAGATTTGGGCGCGAATCTGCTGGTTGGTGGCGGCGGCAGTGATTTATTTATTTTCAAAGCGGGTAGCGGTTTGCAAACAATTGCCGATTTTGAAGATGGTAAAGATACGATATCCCTTGCTTCCAGTATGAGTTTTGCAAATTTAGAAATAGTGCAAAATGGCAATAATACTACAATTAAACTGAGAGATTCGCAAGTGGCGATCGCTCAAATATTGCAATTAAATTCGACACTCATAGGTGCTGAAGATTTGATATTTTTGTAATCTCTGATTCGGGTATTCCGTACTTAGTGTGCCAAACTATTAGTTTAATTAGTTAAAACCCAAGCTATGTATAAATCCAAGGAAAAAATAGATTTAAATTAATCAAGGTAAAACCGAAAATCCTTGCTATGTAAAAAGTTATGTTATTAATTTTAGATAAATTACCACATTAAGTACGGAAGAATCGAAACTCGATTTCTTTATCCCATTGTGTCGCCCTTCTCCCAGAAACCGGGTTTTTGCGATAACTTTTGCATCCTACCGAAATATTGAGGAAAAAACCCGGTTTATCGATCCACGCGATCGCCTGTTTTTCAATTACTTCCGCAACACCGAACTAATAATTATCGTAAGAGTCGCACTCGCAATTAAAGTAAAAGCAAGTTGCACCACCCACTGAGTTGCTTGCTGGTAATTAGAAAAGCGATCGTTGAACTTCTCGGAATCATTCGATAACCTATCCACACGACTAGATAGCTGGCCTACATTCGTCGATAGCTGGTCTACATTATTCGATAGCTGGTCTACATTCGTCGATAGCTGGTCTAATTTTTCGATTACATCCGCCAATCTTGGTTCTACATTTGGTGTACTGGTCATTTGTGGTTTCCTCTAATCCATAATTAGATTATACTATATTTATGGAACTATTGTTATCAAACATCGCATAATTCTTCGCTCCAAAAACCGCAGATGTCAGACAGATAAACACTGATGAATGCAGATATTTTTAGGGTATTTTGGTAAAAAACAAGGTTTCTAGACCCCTATCGTAAGTCCCATATATTAACTTTTATTACAAAAACTCGCCTTTTGCGTAAAAATCCCCCGCAAAATCCCAATACACAATAGAAGGCTTTCACCTTCGCAGCAAATTCACCCCCCAAAAACCGATGACAGCCACAACCATGCCGATCGCCCCCATCGCCCCTTACAGCTACCGTCTAGCCACCGCAACCGATGCAAAGGCGATCGCCCCCCTCTGGCAAGCATTCGCTGCTGAACGTGAAGCGATCGACCCCTCAATGCTGGTCAAACCTAACTTTGACTTTGAAAAATACGTCACCAACCAAATCGAAAAACCCCTTTGTTTCTGTTGGTTATCAGAAGACAGTGACGCCATCATCGGCTGTCTATTTATCTATTATTATGACGAAGCCCCGCCCGCTAGTCTTCCCGAATACTTGACTCAACAACACGACATTGAAAATCCCTTTCAATCCCGCCGCGTCGGTTCAGTTTTGGGAATGTACGTTCAACCAGAACATCGGAAATCAGAAGCAATTCTAATGCTAGCTAAAAGTGCGATCGACCATGCTAAAACTATGAAAGTTAGTGATATAGATTTATTAATTGCTGCTGACCAAACTGGCATTCAAGCTATGTTACAGCGGGCTGGATTTACCAAAGCAGCCGTGCAATTTACTCGCCATTATGACATTCCCACTAATGCTGAATTACCGAGTTTGCACCCGCCGCATCCCGAATTTCCTGATGTGGAATTGCCTACACCGAGAGCAATTCCGCTTCGCCATCCCCAAACTAATGAACTCCTGCGCGATTCCCAAGGAAAACCTATCTTTTTGATGCCCTTAGTTAATGATAATGGTGAATTGCTGAAGTCATCTAATGGTCAACCTATTTACCCGGAATTGTTGCTCGATCCGGCTACTAATTCTTGGGTGATTGATGGGGAAGATAAATTGGTTACTTGTCCGATTTTGCGCGATGAAAATGGACAAATTGCCGAAAATCAAAACATGGTTTTATTCTCTCCTCCGGCTTACGATATCGCTGGCGGACAACCTTGTTTGATGCGAGACGCAGCAGGCAATTACGTATTTCAGGAAGTCGAACGAGATCGACAGGGAAAAATTGTAAAAACTCCTGACGGATTTCCAGTATTTAAACAGCCAAAAATTTTGGTAAATTCACTCTAATAGCCCCGGAGGCAGGGAGATTCAGAAACCGGGTTTCTGCGATAATCCTTCGCTGTCGCCGGCAGCAGGAATAAAAAATCCGGTTGCTTTGGATAAATTCTCGGCCTCTGCTTGGGAACCCATTCCTAACATTTGAGGCAGAGTCTCTAGATCTACATTACCAGACTCTGTCTGATAACGAGTAAACCGAAGTGCGATCGCCCATTTTTCAATTATTTCCGCAGCACCGAAGTGATTATCACTGTAATAGTAGCACTCGCAATTAAAGTGAAAGCAAGTTGCACTACCCACTCGGTTCCTTGCTCGTAGTTAGAAAAGCGATCGTTAAACTTCTCGGAATCTCTCGATAGCTTATCCACATCTGTCGATACATTATCTAAATTAGCCGATAGCTTGTCCAGTTTTTTAATTACATCTTATCGATCGACTGGTGAACCGACTATTTTAGCAAATGGCGATATTTTAACAGTACCAGAGCTTTTTCCCGGTTGGGAATTGCCAGTTTCGGAATTATGGCCTCCGATTTTTACTGAGGAAGAAACACAATCCTGATGAGTTTAAGTTTGAGATTGTTGTTGCAGAAAATAGCCGACGAGATAAAGGGAACCGCACAGGATTGTGAGGTTTTCGTCGGTAACAGCCGCATCTAAGGCTGTGGTTAAGTCGGGAAAAGCTTGACAGACGGCTAATTCAGGGCAGATATTTTCCGCAATGGCGGCTAATTCTGTGGGGGATGTTGAGTTTTGATCGGGTACGGGAACTAGATAAAGCCGATCGCCCTTTTTGAGTAATGCTTGTAAAATATCATCGCAGTCTTTCGTCGCCAGAATGCCGATTACCCAGTTAATCGGTGACGGGGAAGTGGTAAGATTATCGACGTATTCGCGCAGGGCGATCGCAGCAGCGGGGTTGTGCGCGCCGTCAATCAGGATGTTGCGGTTTTTCCAACTTGTCTGCTGAAGTCTTCCCGGCCATTGGGTTTGAGCGATTCCGCTGGCGATGGCGGTTGGGGAGATTTGCCATCCTAGGTTTTGGAGAGTTTGGATAGTGGCAAGTGCGATCGCCGAATTCATTAATTGAACTTGTCCCAACAATGGCAATTTATATCTTATTGTAACCGCAGATAAACTCGAATTAACGCCGATTTCTGGACTTAGATAATATTCTACAAATCCGTCTTTTAAATCTAGCGCAGGTTTTACCCAAACTACCGGACAGTCTAATTCTTGAATGCGTTTTTCTACTACTAATCTAGCAGATTCCGGCAATTCTCCAACAACTACCGGACACTTTGATTTAATAATTCCCGCTTTTTCTCCAGCAATATCAGCGACAGTCGGGCCGAGGATTTGCCAGTGTTCGAGACTGATAGAAGTAATCGCACTCACAAGCGGAGTTTCGCAAACATTAGTCGCATCCAATCTACCGCCCAATCCTGTTTCAATCACCGCGATATCTGCTTTTTGTTCGGCGAAATACAGCCAAGCTGCTGCGGTGATGATTTCAAATTGAGTCGGAGTTTCGGTATTACCTTCCGCAGCGCTGACAACTTTTTCAAGACAGTCTTGCAATGCTATTGTAGAAATTGGTTTTTGGTTGATGCAAATTCTTTCTGTCCAATCGATTAAGTGCGGGGATGTGTAGCGCCCGACTCGATAGCCTGCGGCTGCGAGTACCGATGAGAGATAAGCGCAAACGGAACCTTTGCCATTTGTGCCGGCAACGTGGATAATGGGTACTTGTTTGTGGGGGTTGTCGAGTTTTTCGAGGAGTTGGTGAATTCTTTCGAGGCCGAGGTGGACGCCGAAGTGTTGGTAAGATTGGAGGATGGAGTTTGCATTCATTGAGGTTTCATTTTACGAACCGCGAAGGCGCGAAGGGCACGAAGGAAGAAAGAAGAAGGAAAGAAAGAAAGTAAATGTTGATAAATATGAATATTATTTCTCTGTTTGCTGGTTGTGGTGGGTTGGATTTGGGTTTTCGTTTGGCTGGGTTTAATCCGGTTTGGGCGAATGAATATGATAAATCGATTTGGGATACCTATCAATTTAACCATTCTGACACTATTTTAGATCGCAGAGATATCAGAAAAATTAATTCTGATGAAATTCCTGACTGTGTTGGGATTATTGGCGGGCCTCCTTGTCAAAGTTGGAGTGCGGCGGGCGCGAAACGCGGGATTGATGACAGTCGGGGTCAACTTTTTTGGGAGTATATCAGAATTGTCCGAGACAAGCAGCCTTTGTTTTTTTTAGCTGAGAATGTTATGGGTATCTTAGCACCCAGAAACAAGGATGCTTTCACTTATATATTATCGCAGTTTGAGCAAATCGGATATCGGGTTTCGTTCAAGTTGGTGAATGCTAAAAATTTTGGTGTACCGCAAGATAGGCAAAGGGTGATTGTGATTGGTTATCGTCAGGATATGGGTTTTGGTTTTGAGTTTCCCGAACCTGGAACCGAGGTTTTGACACTGCAAGATGCGATTTTTGACTTGCAGGCTGAACCAATTTTAGTTAAGGGTAAATTAGATAATTATCACGATTCTGTCGCGAATCACGAATGTGCAGATTTGGGATTTTCCAGCATTTATATGTCGCGGAATCGAGTTAGAAGTTGGGGTGAACCTTCTTTTACAATTCAGGCCAGCGGCAGACACGCGCCTCTGCATCCTCAAGCTAATAAAATGATTTTAGTTGGCAGAGACAAGCGCATTTTCGATCCGAATTCGCCTCAGCCTTACCGTCGGCTTTCTGTGCGAGAGTGTGCGCGAGTTCAGACTTTCCCGGATGACTTTGTTTTTAAGTACAAGCAGATTGCTGACGGCTACAAAATGGTCGGTAATGCCGTACCTGTTAATTTGGCTAGAGTTTTGGCAAGTAAGATTTTTCAGGATATTGTCATAGGGCATAAAGTAGTGGGCATCGTCGAACAAAAGCATGATAATCAGTCCTGGATGCAAAAAACCGCTATCTTAACATAAATCTCTCTATTCTCTCTCTGTGTCCTCTGTGTTCTCTGCGGTTAAATCATTCCGATTGGTCATCTAGGATAAAGTTGCGTGAATTTTTCAGAATAAATACTTGATTCTCTTTGATTAAATCACCCGTACATAGAAAAGGCAAGCGTTCTTGATAAGCTTTGATGGCGAGGATATAATCTTTGTCTGCAAGTTCGGTTTTGATTTTCTGTAATTTGTCAGCAATCACACCTAATAAGGTAATCTCACCACTTAATTTGTCAGCGTTAGGAGTGTGGATTTGCATCACAACTCCCTGAATTGTTGTATTGGGAATCCCGGTAATTAAGTCTGCTAAAATTTCAAGTTTTGATCGACTTTCTACGGACTCTAGTATTGCGATTGTCTCCCGGATTCGGGCAGCATAATCTCCGAGATTTTGTTGGTTGGGGAGTAATATTTCAAATTCCTCTCCGGCGACAGATTTGTGCCAAAGCATGGCATTTTCTAAGAAAGGTTGGTCTTCATTCCATCCGTGAATTTGCAGGTAATTTCTAACTTGATTTAGGTTGACTGTTTGGAGGGTTTCGCTATCTTGGAATGTGACTTTCATGGTTGAACTCCTTGGCTAATCCCCTCCATAATTGACTGAAGGGCGATGACTGTAAATTGATTGGTTCTGGGTATAGTGACTGTGACAGCGGTGGTGTTTTGTGTTTCTGGCATTCCCCGCAGAGATATCCAATATCCGCATTCCTTCATGCAGGTTTCTGTTTCCGACTGCGTTAACCAGTCTTCTATTGTTTCGGGGATTAAAACTACAACTAAAATTCTGGGAATGGCGAAGTCATCCATTTTTAAGTCATCGTAGTTTTTGAGTTTGAGGGGGTAGCGGAGCGAGTTATTTTCTCGAATATCTCTTGATGTCGATTTTAACTGCAATTCTAAGCGCGGTGATCGGATGCTACCTGTCCCTCCTTTGGCGGCTATTCCCCAGTCTACGCTATCATCATCTACAAATGGTTAGTAAAGAGAATAGCCTGCAACGCTGGCGATGGCTTGCAGGTAAGTGTTACTAAATTGTTCTTTTTGTTGGTTGATATCCACGATGGCTTGTATCTTTTATATGGTAACTCGATAGTCCTAGACTAATACCACTTTAGGTGATAAAACTCTGCTATCATATAATATTGCGGTGCGTGACTGCTGAGGCTTTCTACTACCGCACAAATTGATTCACTGTCACGCACCATACATGGCTTGAGAAGTAGATTATCGATCGCCCTTAGCAGCATACACAGCATACAGTCGATCGCCCTTAGCAGCAGGTTTGCAGCAGCGCATTCGCCCCCTGAGTACACTCTGCTGGCGAAGTATACTCATCTCTGCATGGCTGATGCCACCCCGAGAAGCCACGAAAATCGCCTTCATTTTTTGCCAACGATCGCGCAAATCGTTGTTTCTTGTTTTCTGCCTCTTAATTGAATACTTTTAACTGGTTTTGCTTCGTAGCTATCGCTCACCAAATCCCAGGTTTCTCCTGTTATTAATACCCGATAAGGATTGTCTTCTTTAATATCTTTATTCATTGGTTCTAACCTGGCGGCAATATTCACAGTATCTCCTAAAACCGAAAAATTTAATCGATTCCCGCCGCCGATAGTTCCAGCAATAATCGACCCTGTATGAATACCAACTCCGAATTCAATTGTTGGCTTTCCTTCCCTTTCAAATTGCTGATTTAATTCTTTCAATCGTTCTGACATATCCAAACAAGCGGCAATACAATTTTGAGCGTCCTGTTTAATTTCTTCAGGTTTAGTATGAGGAAAGGGAATGCCAAAGATTGCCATAATTGCATCACCAATATATTTATCGATAACGCCGCTGTGATTCATAATACACTCGCTCATAGCATTTAAATATTCATTTAGCCAAGGCATCAATTCACTCGGAGATAGTTGCTCGGAAATGCTGGTAAACCCTCGAATATCCATAAATAAAACGGTGGCAACCATTTCTTGCGGTTGCATTTCACCATTCTTAAATATTTCGTCTTTGCGCTGCCAAATTAATTCAGCAGTTTCTTTTGCCATGTATTTTTCAAACAGGCTCATTAATTGTTGTTTCTCTTGTTGTTCTCGCAGTTGCAGTCCAATTCCAGCTAAGACGATCGTACCAATTGGTGCAGCAATGGGAATTAGTAAAGAATTAAACGTAAATAACAAGAAAGAAACTGCATACCAAATTAGGGGGAGAAGGAGGGCGATCGCAATTCGTCCCCTCGCTCCCAATTTCGATAATATCCCGCTAGTAATTGGCCCAATTAAAAGTAATATCGGCCAACTTGTCCAGTCAGGTAAAGCTTGCAGCAGTCGGTTATTTAGCAAGTTATCAATAACTGCGGCATGAATGTAAATCCCGTTGGTTGGTGGAATTCGATCGAGAGGAGTCCGGAATGGATCTAAACCTGTTACTGTCGTACCTACTAATACCAATTTGTCTTTAAAAGCATCTTGGGTAATTTTACCTTCCAGAACATCAGCAAACGAATAAGTCGATAGAAATTGCGTTTTTCCAGGCCAATTTATCCCTGCACTGTAAAATTCTAGACTGCCGTTATTCGGCGGTGATAAAAACTTTTCTAGCCCTCCAGATTGCGGTTGCTTGTCGGCGTTGTAAACGCGCAGCATGGCAATTCCCAAGGAGGGAATATCTCGCACCCACAGCGTGGCTTGACGACCGATTCCATCTGTGTCTGACTTATGGAAAATATGACCTCGATCGGCGGCTGCGGCTTCTAAAGTTAGTACAGTTGGTAGAGGTTTTCCTTTGTCATCCCAAGCCTTAGCTAACACTACATTACCTGTTGCACTCATCGCGTCTGCAAGTTGGTCATCTTGGGGACTGGCTTCGGGAAAAATAATGTCGAAACCAACGACTGCGGGTTTAGCAGGGGAAAGGGCTTGTAATAATTTAGTATAGCGATCGCGCGAAAATGGAAATCTCCCCAACTTCGTTAAACTTGCTTCGTCTATGGCAATGACTACCACTCGTTTATCCCAAATAGGTTTGGGTAAAATTCCACTTTCGCGAAGTTGAAACAGGCTGTTAGAACTCAGTTGTTCCAGCGGTTTCCAGGCATCCAAATGCAATGCACCCAAGGAAATAATAGCAGCAGCAAATCCCGGCAGTAAGGATTGGCTGCGGGCAAAAAAAACTCGCAAACGAGGGATGATTAATTTAGTCATTACCTATTTCTTAATTAAACTTTCACCGAGTTCATAAGATACCTCATTTCCTACCGGACTGCGAACAACTAGCCAGTAGTCAGAGTTAGCTGGCCTCGGCACTACCTCGTCGATTTTACCTGTTCGATCCATCTTTAAGGGTTGGCCGTTTAAATACACTAAATTCAGCGGATCGACAGTACAAACGCATCGAACTTTGCCTGGACTGATGGCTGATAAACTGATCAATTCATAGTTCAGATTTTCTTTGAATGCCTGGGGTGGACTGGGAGGATTGCCGGGAAAAGTGACGGAAGCATAGCCCTTTTCTATCTTCACAGTTTGCCCTTGAGCGCTAGCGTCAACCTTCCCCTCAAATAAGGCAGTGGCGGCTTTTCCCTCTGGGCCAACACCCACGGAGAATTCAGTCCCCCTGACGCCCACAACTCCGGCTGGGCTGTTAATTTCTAGGCGCGAATTGGCGTTAGTCAAGCGTCGGGCCGAAACTCTTGCCAATCCTGCGGGGACTGACAGCAGGGTAACTTTACCTCCGCCGACAGCAACGGACAGACCTTTAACTTGGACGGTGCTTAATTCTGCTACATTAATCGTAGCGATGCCAGAGTCTACGGCTAAAACCGCGCTAGATTGTTTGCCTGTGGAGATTTGTTGGCCGGCTGCTGTCAGCCGATCGCCCACTTTTGCTGGTCTGCCTTGATATGTTACGCTTCCCCTAACTTGCCGTACTTCTACCCACCGACTCCCCGGCAGTTGAATCTCCCTAGCCAGCAAAGGCAAGGCGAAAGTGATTAAAATACTAGCAAATAGGATTGTCAACCATTTAGAAATACCAGACTGATTTAATTTCATAACAAAAAATTATTTAGCCGAGACTATTGTCTAGATTACTATTCTTTCGGTAACTTATCAGGAAAATTTTTAACTAACAGGATGTACGCAGACACAATATATGTAGTATGGATCACAACTACGTTAGCGAAGCACTCGTTGCAGGATCGCACCCCGCTTAACTATTAGGGCATCGGCTGCTCAAAGGCGATCGCCCTTGAGGCAATCGCTAACCCTTCTTGAAATCTCGAAACGGATAATATTGGCGTATTTTTTAGATGCTCAGCAGTCACTTATTATCACGTTTTAATGATGCCTTACAACTCCATGAATCGATCGCCCTCTGCATACAGCCGATCGAGCTTTAGGAAGGTTTGCAGCAGCGCATTCGCCCCCTGAGTACACTGTTCTGGCGAAGTATACTCATCTTCTGCATGGCTGATGCCGCCCCGAGAAGCCACGAAAATCATCCCCATATCGGTAAAGCGTCCGATTTCTTGGGCGTCGTGTCCGGCCCGGCTAATTAAATGCCTGTAACTAAACCCTAATTCTTGACAAACTTCTACAATTGCATTCTGAATCTTTGGTGCTGCTAGTGTTGGCTGTACGTGCAGCAATTGACTTATTTCGATTTCGGTTTGGGTGGCAGAGGCTATTGCTTGAAACTCCAATTTCATTTTAGCTAACAACTGTTCCAAATTAGATTCAGACAAATCGCGCAAGTCGATTTTAAACTCGACTTTTCCCGGCACAGTATTCGTAGCATTCGGCCACACAGTTAAGTAACCTACCGTTGCGACTTGTTCTCCCGGTGTTTCTACTGCCAGTTTGTTGACTGCTAGTACCATTTGGGAAGCCGCTACTAGCGCATCCTTTCTGGCGTGCATAGGCGTCGATCCAGCATGATTGGGGCTGCCCGTTACTCTCACTCCCAGGCGGTACTGTCCGACAATTCCTTTGACTACTCCTATGCAGTCGCCCGTACTTTCCAAAACACCTCCTTGTTCGACGTGCAGTTCCACAAATGCTGCTATTTCTTTGGGATGGCGTTTTGCCTCCGCAATTTTCGACCAATCTCCGCCAATTTGTGCTAAACAAGTTTGGATGGAAGTGCCATCGCTGCGACGGTAATATTCGGGGTTGTTGACTGTATTTCCCGCCATCGCTTTGCAGCCGATAACGGTGCTTTCTTCGTCGGTAAATACGATCGTCTCAATGGCGTGTTCCAAGCGCAGGCCGTTTTCTCGCAACACCCGCACAACTTCAATTCCTGCCAAAACTCCCAAAACTCCGTCGAAATGGCCCCCCGTAGGAACAGTATCAATGTGAGAACCGGTTGCTAGTGCGGCACCTTCGCGCAATCCGGGATATCTGCCAATTGTATTTCCAGCCGCGTCAATCCGAACTGTCATCCCTGCTTCTCGCATCCAAGACTCAACAAGTTTGCGCGCCAGCAAATCTTCTTTGGTAAAAGCTACCCGACTGACGCCTCCTCCCGGCAGTTTGCCGATTTGGGCGAGTTGGGCAATGCTGCTGTTGAGGCGCGAACCGTTGACTGAAAGTGCTAGCCTAACTGTCATGTTACATTCTCCTATTTTGGTAAATTTAATGATGCGATCGCTCTTGTATTATTAATCATTTAACTAATTATTGTAGAATGTATCCTAGATAGGTTAAATCTGTAAAATAATGTAGTTTTGCTTACAAAAGGCGATCGGCTGTTGCGCCTAAACTACTCCGGGCAAAACACAGCAGACAGAATAAAGTCGAGCGCCGCGATTTAACTGTAGAAATAAGTACATTTTTAGCGATCGGGTGATATGAGTCAAACAGCAATTGTAAGTAAACGAGTATTCATTTGCGGTTCCGCCCTGCGGGGCCAGCCCGACAACAGCAATCTGGGAGATGCAAAGTTCATTAGAGAAGCCAAAACTCGTCCGATTTACCGCTTACACTCCGCAGAAAATGGCTGGCATCCTGCAATTTACGAAGTGGCTACCGGAGGCGTATCAATTCCGGGAGAAGTGTACGAATTAACTGTCGGAGACTTTGAACAGCTTGCAGCCGGGGAACCTCCACATATGTATCCATCCGATGTAATTTTGGATGATGGAGAAGTGTTGACGGCTTTTTTGTACCCCCGCGAGTTAGTGGAGAAATACGAATGGGAAGATATTTCCGATCGGGGTGGGTGGGCCGCTTACAAAGCCGGTTCGCAGTAAGGACTTCAGTCCTCCCAGGTTCGTAGTAAGGACTTCAGTCCTCCCAGGTTCGTAGTAAGGACTTCAGTCCTCCCAGGTTCGTAGTAAGGACTTCAGTCCTTCTTAAAAACCATCGGTTTATGATATTCAAGCCAATGTCGGGCAATATCAATGCGGCGGCATATCCAAACCCTCTCATGCTGCTGCACGTAATCCAAAAAACGCGCCAAAGCCGCCGCCCGCCCAGGCCTCCCCGCCAAGCGGCAGTGCAGCCCCACACTCATCATCTTCGGCGCAGTCTCGCCCTCGGCGTAGAGTACATCAAAAGCATCGCGCAGGTAAGCAAAAAACTGATCCCCAGAGTTAAACCCCTGACTCGTCGCAAACCGCATATCGTTATTGTCGAGAGTATAAGGAATTACCAAGTGAGGCCGATCGCACTCGTACACCCAGTAAGGCAAGTCATCCGCATAGCTGTCAGCATCGTAGAGAAAACCGCCTTCTTCCACTACTAGCTTGCGGGTGTGCGGGCTCGTGCGTCCCGTATACCAACCCAGGGGACGGCTGCCGGTAACTTGCGTGTGAATGGCGATCGCCCTGTGCAAATGTTCCCGTTCCGCCTCTTCCCCAAAATACTTATAATCAATCCAGCGGTAGCCGTGGCTGGCAATTTCCCAATCAGCCTCCAACATCGCTGCCACAGCTTCGGGATGCCTTTCTAACGCCATTGCCACCCCATAAACAGTCACCGGTATCTTCCGAGAAGTAAACATCCGGTGCAGGCGCCACAAACCGGCCCGACTGCCGTATTCATAACAGGATTCCATATTCATGTGGCGCAGTCCCGATAGGGGTTCGGCGCCGACAATCTCTGACAGAAATGTTTCCGAAGAACCGTCGCCGTGCAGGATGCAGGTTTCTCCACCTTCTTCGTAATTGATCACAAATTGCAGTGCTATGCGCGATCGATCTGGCCATTGAGGATCGGGGGGATTTTGCCCGTAACCGATTAAGTCTCGCGGATAATTTTGTGACATATAAGTTATTTGTTAGTGGTTATTTGTTAGTGGTTATTTGTTAGTGGTTATTTGTTAGTGGTTATTGATAATAACCAATGCCCGATGCCCGATGCCCAATTCCCGATGCCCAATTCCCAATCTCAAATTATTGATGTTGTTCGATCTGTTGAATTTCTTTAATTACCCGCGCTTTACTGGCAATTAAATGTTCTTTAATTGCTGCGGCTGCTGCGGCTGCATTCTGTTCGCTGACAGCTTGAAAAATGCGACGGTGTTCGCTGCGGATTTCCAATACTCCGGGATTGTATTCCATCGTGCGAAGCCACACTAATATCATTTTGTCAAATACCTGATCTAACAAAGTTACCAACCAAGGATTGCCGGAACTTTGGGCTAGCAAGCGATGAAATTGGCAGTCAGCGTAGAGCAATTGATAATTTGTCAATTCGCCCGATCGCAAATATGTCGTACTTTCTGCCTGCAACACAATCGCTTCCAATTGTTGAACTTGAGCCGGTGTAGCATTTTGGCTGGCCCCTGCCACCGATAGCTGTTCCAAAGCAATCCGACAATCATAGAGATCCGCTGCATCTGCGATAGACAGCGTAGCGACGCGCAATCCGTGATGCGGATCTGCTGTAACTAAATTTTCACGTTGCAGTTCGCACAAAGCCTCTCTCACCGAAGTCCGGCTGACGTTGAGCATATCTGCCAGTTGAGTTTCGATCAAGCGTTCTCCAGCCGCTAATTCCCCCGACAGGATAGCAGTTCGGAGAGCTTGATAAGTCTGTTCGTGCAGAGATTGAGTGCGGCGAATCGCGCGAAATGAAAGACCCAAAGTCAGTTGTCCTTAAGTTAAAATTAGAGTTAATACTGTTGTTAAAAATTTTTGATTCAGCCTCATGTCTAAGATGTTTATGTTAAATAACAGTTTGGTTGGGCTGACTCGTTTTCAATGATACATCACATTGACGCTGGTGTAGCAGGACTGTCGGGAAAGCGCGCGAAATTCGGTTGCATCGGACATCTTGCACGCCTTGTGAAGCGGGTTATTTGGAGCCTATTCGTGGGAGGGGGCGGGTTTATTTAACCTGTTTGCTACGTTTTTACTCCTTGGTGAACCCGCCCCTACAGCGGATGGGAAACGGTGCAATATTTCAGTTAAGATTTACCCGCCAAAACCACGATCGTCCATCCTGTAGGGGCGGGTTCACCGATAATATTTGACCCAGATTCATAATCTCATAAACCCGCCCCCACCCACTAAATAAACCCGCCTCCACCCCTTGCTTAAAAGCTGAACTGAGTGCGAAGATTGCCCACAAACACGGTGGGATTGCCATCAAAGTTGTTGGCATTAAAGATAGCGTAGAATGCCGGGACGATCGCAATATTATTAGTAATTGGGTAATAATACGAACCCTCTACCTCGTACTGAGTACCTCCATTGCCACCGCCCGAGAGCAAAAACCTGCGACCCGAGATATAATCGTGGGGAACTACAAATGAAAGCACGCCCAGCGCGCCCTGTTTTCCCAGATCCGGAAATCCCATTCCAACTTGCAAAGATTGTACTTTAATGTCTCCGCCAGAGCGATCGCGATTTACCGGATTCACCTCAAGCTGGCCGTAGGAATACCGCCCGAACAAACCAAAATTCCGGCTCAACAACCAATCAAAATTAACCACAAAAGTATCGGCACCGGAGTCTCTAACTCTTCCCCCAAAACCGTCATCCGCATAACCGTAAGGCAGCGGTTCGCCCACAGCACCGCCAATAAATCCATTATAAGGTTTGAGGCTCGATCGCGCGTAAAGCAACCGCAGATTGAAAGAATTGCTGGGGGCGTATTCCAACTGCGCTGTCATCGTGTTGGAACTGTTGAACAAACCATCCCTGGGATTGCTAGCAGTATTATATACAGCAGGATTCAAAAATTCGGTATTTTCAGCCATATAAGCAGCCGTAAACCTGAGCGGTTTGGCAACTTGCCAAGTGACAGCAGCGCCCGATCCGCGATCGACTGCATTTAACAGTGTACTTCCGTTCGAGTTAAAACTCGTTGCCCCTTTCAGAAAAAATGTGAAACGGTTGCCGTCAAAATATCGATAATAATTCAATCGCGGCCCGATCGCAACTTGGACTTTATCTCCGACGGGAAACGTGTAGGACATCTCGCGAAGTCCCACAGCATTAGCCGTTGGCGCACCAGTTTGATCTAAAAAAGGACTTCCCCACGAGTTGTAAAAACCACCCGAAACTAATTCGTTTGCAGGCGAGTTGCCGTTGCCAAAAACCAACTGAGTTACGAGGGAATCTTTGCCAGTAAACGAAGTATTTAGAGTCAGGAAAGCGTAGTAACTAAAAGTAGTTTCAGGCTGCCCGCGCTCAACGCGAGTCGGTCGGTTGTTGGCATCGCGAGTCGGGGTAGCAAAGGGGCTTTCCGGGGCGGTGCGGCTGCGTTCTGCGGTGATATCGCCTGTCGGAAATGCTGAGGTGAGGTTGAACCAAACCGTCGCATTGAGTTTTGTGGTAGTTGACAATTGATTCGATTCTAAATTCGCCGTGCGAGCTTCTAATATATCGATTCTACCGCGCAGCGTTGCTAGTTCTGCGGCAAATTCTTCTTGCAGTCTCTGGAGTTTCTGTAAATCCTCTTTTTTAACTAAATTCGAGGTTCCTGCTGTTATCAACTCAGCAACTTTATCGAGGCACGCATTCAAACCTGCGGCGAATTCGTAGCGAGTCATGGCTCGATTTCCGCGATAGGTGCCGTCGGGATATCCAGCTATGCAGCCGTAGCGTTCAACTAATGATTGCAGTGCTTGAAATGCCCAATCTGTGGGTTTAACGTCGCTGAGTTGAGAAACTGAGGTGACTTGTTCCATCTCCGGCGAGGCGGAAGGATTGGTTGCTTCTAAGCTGTCTGCCTGGACTTGGGTGATGTTTGTCGGTGCTGGTTTTTCTGGGGTTTGAATTGATTCTGATAAGAGGTTTGATTCGCTGGATTCTTGAGTTGCTGTATCTGCCGGTTGCAGATTATTTGGTTGGGAAGCTGCGGCGACTTCCGATTTTTTGTTTGTTGTTAGTTCCGGTGAAATATCGGCAGTTGGTTCTAGGATTTGTGCAGGCTTTGTCTCTGTGGAATTTGGCTCTAGCGCAACTGGCCATCTAGTGGATTTTTCGGATGCTATATTTGTCTGGTTGACATCGTTAGTTTGAGAAATTTCTGCTGTTTTTTCGCTGTTTGTCGCGAGGGAAATACTCTCGGGTTTTTCTTGCTTTTGTGGTTTGGCATCAGCGATTATTTCTGGCGTTGATGCGGGATTTGGCGCTGTTTCAATTTGGGCGATCCTCTTCGTTGGCGTAGCCCCCGTAGGGGCGGGCTTCGCTAACGCACTTTGTGACTGGGCGGCATCAACCAGCGGTAAGTCGGCTGGCGAAGCTATTACTTCTTGAGTCTCTGTAGCGACAACTTCCGCAGCAGAGCTTGCCGGAGAATGCAGCAGGCTCATACAAATTAGTGCTGGCGTTGCTGTCAGCAGGATTTGAGAATACAAAATTTTAGACATTATCCTCACACCGTAAATATGTATGTTCAATCAAATTGTTTGTAGTAATGACTTTAGTCATTATTAAGAGAGGACTGAAGTCCTTACTACGAACCTTTTTAGGACTCTTTGTCCTTATTACGAACTTTTGAGGACTGAAGTCCTTACTACGAACCTTTTGCGGACTGAAGTCCTCACTACAAACTTCGGTTTGTAGTAATGACTTTAGTCAGTTTTTAAGTCAAGGGTTTGCGATCGGCAGCAGGAGGTAAAGCTCGCTGCTCTAGAGGAGGTAAGTAGCTTTCATCAAATATCTTATTGACTGGGGGAGCTTCTATTTTTAAGGCTCCTGCTACTTGTTTTGCTGTCGCTTCCAGACGAGTTGGATCGACTCCGCCCAAGCCAACTTTTTCCACTTCGGAAAAGATATAGAGTCTTTCTAGGGCGATTTGCAGGCGGCGCTTTTCGGCGTTTTTGTCCATCAAGCTATCTCCCGCTTTCGCTACCGACTCCAATCCGGCTGCTGGATCTTTTAATGTGTCTTGCAGTCCTTTAAAATACGCTCTCAAAAATCCTTTGACTACTTCGGGATTCTGGTCGAGAAACGCTTTTTGACCACGATCGCATTTCCGTACAAATCTAGACCGTTCTCATTATAGTAGAATACGTTTATATCTTCTGGCTTTTTGCCTGCTTTTTCTAATGCCGGGATGATGGTTGTGGCAAATCCGCTCACTGCATCGACATCGCCTTTAATTAGTAAGGTTTCCCGCAGCTTTGGTTCCATTGTAATCCACTCTACGCTGTCGGGCTGCACCCCTACTGTTTGGGCAAATACCGGCCACAGTTTGCGCGGTGCATCTCCTGGTGGAGATCCTAGCTTTTTGCCTGTCAATCCTTTAGGATCTGCAATGTTCTTCGACTTGAGGCTGACAATTGAAAAAGCCGATCGATTGTAAGGCACTGCAACTGCTACTACCGGATCGTTGGGATTCTTGGCGTTGAACTCCATCATCGAGTAAATATCGCCAAATCCGATCTCGAATTGACCTGCTGCTACTTTGGTGATGGCGTCTGACGAACCGTAGCCCCGCTCGATTTTAACATCCAATCCTTCTGCTGGGAAATATCCTTTGTCAATGGCGATCGTCAGCGGTGCATTGTCGCCTTATGTTTTTCTGTGCCTTATGATACTATTCTACAACTATTTTGGGGGAATGTATCGGGCGATCGGGTGATATTTTCCAGTTTGTATGTGGTTGCGCGTTCACTCGCCCTCATGAGCGCTGAAACGCAAGTACGTAAGTAGTTAAGCAAAATTAATTACATAATTATCTCCAAACTCTTTAAGAATTTTTTCTACAGATGAAACAAGAGATTGCCAGCTAGAGTAAGCATCTATTTCGAGCCATGTATATTTGATAAACCG
>NZ_JAAFKG010000038.1:0-49649 GCF_013299185.1 Microcoleus sp. bin48.metabat.b7b8b9.023
TGTTGTGTGAGAATGGACGCACGATTTGGCATAATGGAAACAGATATTTTGGTTTGTAAGGCAATTATCTATGTATATCTTGCCTTACAGATTTTTTTTGGC
Source organism: Microcoleus sp. bin48.metabat.b7b8b9.023 (assembly GCF_013299185.1). Lineage (GTDB taxonomy): Bacteria > Cyanobacteriota > Cyanobacteriia > Cyanobacteriales > Microcoleaceae > Microcoleus. The sequence continues at coordinate 103 of NZ_JAAFKG010000038.1, forward strand.
CACTTTTTCAGTGCCATTTGACTTTAGTCCTTACTACAAACTAATGTTATTCTATTCCCTCAGGCGTTAGTGTATTCTAACAGATATTGTCAGGCTAAAATTATGATTGATGTTGGTTCATTAGTTCGATCGCCCAAAAACGATATGGGAATCGGAAAAGTTGTCGAGGTATCCCACCCAGACGCCATAGTTGAATATTTTTGCTCAGTAAAAAACCGCATCCGCAAAACTGTACCCCTCGGTTTGCTACAAGAAGCCCGACTTCAGCGTCAAACCCGCTGCTACCTCTGGAGCACAAGTCACGAAAGGTGGATAATTGGTCGAGTTTATGACTGGGATGAAGATAAATTAGAGTACGAAATCGATCTCCCCGACAGCCAAAGTTTGCAAGCTGTCGAAGCCGAGCTTTACGTTCGCTGCAATATCCCGATCGCCGATCCGATCGACATTTTAGCAGTCAAAGGCCAAGAAACCCCGTATTTTCACGATCGCCGTTTGGCTTTTGTGCAATCTGCGATCGAACAGCGCGCCGTCAGTCGCGGCATGACGGGCTTAATTTCTGCTAACATAGACCTGTACCCGCACCAAGTTGAAGTCGTGCGGCGCGTCCTAGAAGACCCAATCGTGCGCTATTTGTTGGCAGATGAAGCAGGACTGGGGAAAACAGTAGAAGCGGGAACAATTCTCCGCCAATTCTTGCTAGACGATGCTAACGGGCGCGCTGTGGTAATCGTTCCCAAATACCTGCTCGAACAGTGGCGGCAAGAGTTAGAAAATAAATTCTATTTGTCTCATTTTGCCGATCGAGTGCAGCTTGTTTCTTTGAGCGAAATCAATCAAATTAGCCGCAATGCTAACCTAGATTTTTTGATTGTTGATGAAGCGCAAGAACTCGCAGCCATGGCTAATTCGAGCGATCGCAATCAACAACAATCCTTTGAACTCTGCCAGAAACTAGCTCACAAAAGCAAAAACTTATTGTTATTATCTGCAACGCCAGTCATCGGCCGCGAGCAAGATTTTCTCACGATGCTGCACTTGCTAGACCCCACAACCTACCGTGTTGACGATTTAGAAAGTTTCAAAGCACAGGTGCAGAACCGTCAAGAAATCGGTCAAACTTTACTCGATTTCCGAGAGACAACACAGCCTGCTGTTTTGCAAACAAAACTTGCTCAACTTCGCACTCTTTTTGCTAAAGATGATTATCTGATCGGATTGGCAAAGGAATTAGAAAAATGCTTAAAAACCAAAGAAGCCGAAGAAAAATCTCGCCTGATCCGAACAATTCGCGCCCACGTTAGAGACACCTACCGCCTGCACCGCCGCATTCTCCGCAACCGCCGGGATGCGGTGGAAGATGTGATTTTCGATCGCGATACTGTACCTAAAGCTGAGTACGATCTCAATGACGAACAGTGGTCTGAAATTCAAACTGTACTCGATAAATGGCGCGCTGCTGCTCCCAAATCTAGCGAATATCAGAGAATTTTTCTGCTGTTTTTCCGCGCTTCCGGTACTTGGTTGAATGTTTTGGAACGGGTTGTCAAAGCTCGCTTGCAGAAAAAATCCAGTCCCGAGCTCGATCGCGAATTCGGACAAAGCGACACCGCAATTTTGACCAAAACAGCGCCGTTTCCCGAAGAAAGGGAACTGCTAGAAACCTTGCTCAACACCGTGTCAAAGGTCGAGGAAGGGTTCGATCGACTGGGTTTGTTACGAATCGCTATTTTGCGATTTTTGGCAGTTGCATTGAAGGTTCCGCGCGAATATCACAGCAATCCTCGCGATTTGCTATCCAGAATTCAACAGCAAATTAAACGGCCGATTCCGGGCGAACGTTTCCCGAAAATTGCGATTTTCACCAGTTTTACGACGACTTGTCAAGAGATTGCGGAAAATTTAGCTAAAATCTTTGGTAAAAAGGCGATCGCCAGCCATGACACGACCAAATCAGCGGATGATGTGGAGGCGAATCTCCATCGGTTTAAGACTGAACCGCATTGTTTTGTCTTGGTGTGCGATCGATCGGCAGAAACAGGCGTCAACCTGCAATTTATAGATTGGTTAGTCCACTTCGATTTACCGTGGTTTCCCAACCAGCTAGAACAAAGACTCAGCAGAGTCGATCGCATTGGTAGCAAAATGGGAGTGCAATTTTGTTTGTTTGCAGGCCCGGATATGCCCGATAGCCCCCACGAAGCTTGGTTTCAAGTCTTAAAAAACGGATTTGATATCTTCAACAAATCTATTTCCAGCCTTCAGTTTTATGCCGAAACCAAACTGATTGCACTGGAAGAAAAGTTGTTTGCTGAAGGAGCGAAGGGCTTATCAAGCGAAATAGAATCGATTAAAACTGAAATCGAACAAGAGAAAATCAAAATCGACGAACAATACGCCCTCGATGAAATTGATATTCTTGATGACAGCGCATCTCAGTATTTTGAAGCCCTCGATAACTGCGACGCACGCCATAAAGAAATGCAGCGGGCGGCGGAAGGTTGGTTGTGTCAAGCCCTCCACTTCAAACAAATCGAACATTCCAGTATATCCGGGTTGGTGCGCTATCAACCTACTCAAAAAACCTTAATTCCCTCCAAGGATTTGACAACTCGATTAGTTCCCTATTGTCAGCAGTACGGTAGCTACAATCGGCGCATTGCTTATCAAAATACCGATGTCGTTCTTTATCGAACTGGCGAGGGATTAATTGATGCACTGGGCGCTTATGTTCGCTGGGACGATCGGGGTCAAGCTTTTGCGATGTGGCGTCACGATGAAAGTTGGGATGCTGCGGAAGGAAAGGAGTGGTTCGGTTTCCAATTTAATTATTCAATCCAGACTGATGTGCAGCCTGCTGCTCAAGTTTTGCAAGCACAAAATATCGAGAATTACAACTTAAAAGCTTTGCAACGGCGCGCTGATGCTCTGTTTTTACCAATTTTTGAAACTGTGTATGTAGATGCTCGCAGCGAACAAATGTCTCTAGTAGAAGATGCGGAAGTTTTGGCAATTTTGCAGCGGGGTTATAAGGGGAAAGGCGGCCCGAATCGGGATTACAATTTGTCTAAAAATCGCACGTCGCTGATTGACAATTTTGTAGATTCCCTGGATTGGGATGATTTTTGTCAGAAGGGGCGGGTGGTATCGGAGGAATTGTTGCGCGGACGTGAGGCTTTTGTCGAAATGTGCAATAATTCTGCTACCAGTGCTGCAATTCAACTCGAAAATCGGGTGAATCAATTGCAATTACGTTTGAATCGACTTTCTAAATCGGAACAGCTTTTAGAATCGGTTTTGGCTGATGAAATTAGTACCGAAAGTTTGTTGAGTCAAGCAGTTTTAACGGGAATTCGCCACCCGCACCTGACTCTTGAGTCGGTGGGATTTATTGTGATTTCTGGGCGCGCTCCTGTGAAATTGGAGGATGAGGGATAATTTAGCTATAATATCAAATCCGCTCTTAATCGGAATGATTCATCCCTCTCTTCTCTCCCTCTGTGTCCTCTGCGGCCTCTGTGGTTTAATCATTCCGGTAGAGCCAGATTCGATCTAAATTGAAAAGAACACGCAGTCTTTCCTCTACCATCATTAATGTTGTTGGAGAGACTGCACATCCTCAAAAATTGCTCCCCGCTGCTGTAAATTCAGCTTGACATCTTCCGCAAGTCCCGAGTTATTCCCAAACCTGGCCGACTTGACATTCGCACCGCTAAAATTAGCATTTGTTAAGTTAACTTCCAGTAGATTTGCGCGGCTCAAATCTGCACCGCTGAGGTTTGCTAAAGCCAGACTGGCGCGGTACAAATCTGCACCGCTCAAATCGGCATTTCCGAGGAAAGCACCGCTCAAATCTGCACCGCCAAATTTAGCATTTTGCAGGTTGGCGTCGCTAAAATCGGCATCGTTTAAGTTTGCACCCCGGAAATTTGCCGCCGGGAGATTTGCACTACTAAAATCCACTGCACTTAAACTCGTCCCCCGCAAGCTACCGCCCGCGAAATCCATTGCGGGATTGAGATTGGCGATTGTTGCCAGTTCTACAAAATCATCGGTTTCAGCAGCTATAATGCGATCGACCATTTCCTGCAATTCATCTTCAGCCTGCGCGATAATTTCCACCTCAGGCTGTTCCACCGCAGGCAAATTGTAGGACAATAGCGCCCAACTGAGAGCCGGTTGGAGCTTATTTGCTAAATATACAGTCAGGATTCTTTCTAAAACCGAATGTTGATTTGGCGTAATATCGTGCGGCCACAAACCCTCCGCATCTGTGAGATAAATATCTTCTTTCGCAACTTCAAAAGCCGCTGCAATCCGCAATGGTTTGGCGGGAAATTCTCCCAGTTTCGCACTTTTTAGCAAACCTTTTAATACTGGTTTGCCCCGTTTTAATGAAAAAATCCAAGCGGGTTTTGTATCGTCGCCGATTGTGGAAACATGACAAAACGTGCAGTCAGTTTCCTGGATTTTTTCCGCCTTCTCGTTATCTCGGACTTCCGGCTGACTTTCGGTTGACAAAACCTCTGTGCTGCTGTCGATAGGCGACAGCTCAAAATCACCGACTAACTGACGCGATGCTACCGGAATTTCGCAGTTTTCCAGATTTAGTTTGAGCGTTCCGCCTTGCAGACCAAATTTAACGCGGCCGCCCAGCAGCGGTTCCCAATGCTCGTTAAAATTGAGGCTCAAGTGAATGTCGAGCTGCTGGGTTTGGGCTGCAACCGATGGCACTGGAATTGCTTCTAGTTGCATCCACAAGCAATCTGGGTATTTGTTGTGAGACTCTAGCGATCGCATATCGGTAGAAGTGCTGGCTCTGCCAGACTGTGATGGAGATTTTGACGAGTGCTTTATTTTATTTTATCACTATTAAGCAAAACTATTTAGCAAAATTTTATCTTTGATGATTTTGATAATTTATAGCTTTTGTCAAAAAAATGAGGTATAATTGACTGCTCGTATAACCAAAGATAAGAGGGCTGAAGCCCAACAACGTACCTAATTTTTCTGACCCGCGATCGCTTTAGCTTAATTGGTTGGTAGTATTTCGTTTTTCACCCAATTCCGAAATGCTTGAACTAATTCTAAATAATCCATTGTTTCCGCCTGTTGCAAAAACCCGACAATTTCTAAAATATGTACAGTGGGAAATGCTAAACTGCGATCGCACAAAACGTATGCTCTGTTTTCTAATATATTGATAATCAAGCGTTCGCCGTTATAAATCCAAACTTCCGGCACGCCGACATCAGCATAAACTTGCAAGCTATTTTCCGAACAACTCGTGAGATCGAGTTCCACTACTAAATCCGGGGGCGGACTTTGATTCGTGTCAATTCTTTTTATTCCTTTAATTGCAGAGAAATTCTGGATGTAAAAACATTCATTGGGTTCTGCACTGCTGAGCTCTGGACGCTTAAAAGTTGTGGAACCGACGGCTGCAATGTTCAGTCCGAATTCTTCAGCTAGGGTTTCCACAAATCTGGCGATTATTGTTTTGTAAAATTGGTGTTCTGGTGAAGGTTCCAAAATCTCTAGATTGCCACCATTGTATTTCAGCCGAAGCGGCCGGTCAATGTATTCGGCAAGCAAGGTTTCGTAGGTTTGCCAACTGATGCCAGATAACTGGATATTTTGGGCTGGCGAGGTGAGATTTTCAGCGGTCATAGCGGTATTTTGCTGAGTAGTTAGATCGCACTTTTGGATTATACCATCAATCGGGGCGATGGCTGCGCCCCGGCTTATGCCTACATACTCCTCACCTTCACTCATCGATCTGTGCGGGAAATACCGCAGATAAATCGAGAGACAAATCTGGGAAACCTGGAATTACCACAAACTCATTCGGCAAAACCACTCGTTTGACTCGATAATCGAAACCACCTCTTTGTTTTTGATAAGGTTCGCTGTGCATTTCCAGTTGAATATCTACCAAATTAAATATCCAATAATCACAAATTCCCGATTCAGCATAGAGAGATAATTTGGTTTCCCTGTCGTATTTCAAAGTAGAATTAGAAACCTCAATTACCAACAAAATATCAGCAGATTGAGGGTGAGGAGATAAAGAATTGTCAGAACGGCGGGCAATAACTAGATCGGGTTCTGGTTCGCTCTCATCACACAAAATAATTGGTTCCTGTACGCGCAGGCGAGCACGTCTTGCCAGTAAAATGATTAACTCCTCAACTAAAAGAGTATTGCAAATAGAGTGAAGCCTACCTTTAGCAGCCATTTTGATAATTTCTCCGCGAATCAATTCAAATCGGTTATCGGACTCAAAAAAACCAAGTTCTGCCAAACGGTGATATTCGGCGATCGAGAATCGTTTTGCTGTTACGGCAGTCATATCTTTTATTCCCCTCTACAATTACCAACATTCCCATTTTACTCGAAAATCCCGCCCCGCGCCGTCAACTCAACTTTGACCGCTTCTGAAATCCCCAAACAACCAACAAACCTGGCATTCTCCACCACCACATTTTTTAAATCAGCGCGACTCAAATCTGCACCGTTTAAATTGGCTCCGCTCAAATCAACACCGCTCAAATCAGCATTTTTGAAATCAGTGTTTGTCAAATTCGCATTAACTAAAATTGCATTCGGTAAATAAGCACTGCTCAAATTAGCCCCAGTTAAATTTGCACCGGTTAAATTTGCCCTCGGCAACTTGGTTCGCAAATCTGCACCGCTCAAATTGGCGCTGCTGAGTTCAGCATCCCGCAAATTAGCATTGCACAAAGTAGCATCAATTAAAATAGCAGAACTCAGCAAAGCACCGCTGAGATCCGCCAAGGTCAAATCTGCACCTTGGAGGTTGGTTTCGCGCAAATCTGCACCGTTTAAATCAGCGTAGTTCAAGTCAAAATTCCTTAAATCAGCTCCGGCAAAATCTTCGATGGGATTCAAACCAACTGTTTCTGCAAGTTGGACAAAATCCTGATGTTTATCGGTTAAAAATAGTTCCCGCACGATCGCCAATTGCTGCTGTCGGTACTCGTCGGCTTTCTCGTAATCGGCTAAATATTTGTAAGCCAGCTTCAAACTCTTGAGAGCACTGCGCTCAACGCGATCGTCCTTCTGGGCGCGCGCGATCGACAATTGCTGCTGATAACAGTCGATCGCACCGGGCAAATTTCCATTAGCATCGCAAGCCAGGGCCAAATTGCCCAAAGCTTCCAACTCTCCGCGAAAATCGTCAGTCTCTCGCGCGATCGCCAAACGCTGCTGCTGGTAATCCATAGCACCCGCAAAATCCTCAAGGGCACAGCAAGCATTGCCCAGATTTCCCAAAGCATTTGCCTCGCCCCGGCGATCGCCAATTTCCCGCGCTAACACCAAATGCTGCTGATAACAGTCGATCGCGCGATCGTAATTCAACAGCGCCTCGTAAGCCACGCCCATATTACCCAATGCCGCACCCGATCGGCGCTTATCGTCCATTGAGCGATACAGCGTCAGGGCTTCCTGCCAAGAATCCAGCGCCTCCTCAAATTGGTGCGCCTGATATTGCAAAATCCCTTGCTTGATTAGCTCGCTAGCTTGTTCGCTCATACTATGCAAATTACTTAATAACTCAAATTGATAGTAATCGACTTCCAGCGGTAATTGCTAATGGGTAATTGCTAATTGCTAATGGGTAATTGCTAATCGGCAATCGGCAATCAGTAATCAGTATGACCAACTCTCGCCATTCTCCCCCTCTCCCATTCTCCCCCTCTCCCCCTCTCCCATTCTCCCCATTCAGACAAAAAAAAGGAGAGTCACCTCAGTAACTCTCCCGACCATCAGGGTGCATCTTGTTAACATGATATAACATCTTGAGAATGAGGGGCGAAGCCCAGTTTGTCAGGCTTTGATGAAAAAGTATAGCTGGCGCAACGATTTAAACCTTGCGGGCTGAAGATTGGCAGTTGCTTCAGGTATCTTCCTTCGTGACAAGCGTCCTCCCGGTTCCACAATTCGGGATTCTTCCAAGCAGAAACCGCTCATCAGTATTTTCACGTCCGTGTCCCACAAAAAAAAAGACAAAAAAAAGAGAGAGCTACGGAAGTAACTCTCCTTGCCATCAGGGTGCATCTACATAACAGACTATAACACATTAGGCATGAGGGGTAATACCCCCAAATATTAAGATATTGTCAAGAAATATAGAATTAATTGTAAAGTTACCATGAAGCGCTTCGGGCGATCGCGCGGCTGACTCAGAAAAAACCGATCGCCCGCTACTCTATCCGCTACACGATACCACGATTTAAACCTTCCAGAAACCGCTCATCCGTATTTTCACGTCCGTGTCCCACAAAAAAAAGACAAAAAAAGAGAGAGCTACGAAAGTAACTCTCTTTGCCATCAGGGTGCATCTACATAACACAATATAACACGACAGGACTGAGGGGTGATACCCCAAATGTGAAGATATTGTCAAGAAATGTATACTTAATTGTAAAGTTACCATGAAGCGGGAAGAACGGGATCAGGAAAAACCGATTGCCCGCCACTCTATCGGCTACACATCATGATTGAAACCTTCCAGAAACCGCTCATCCGTATTTTCACGTCCGTGTCCCACAAAAAAAAGACAAAAAAAGAGAGAGCTACGAAAGTAACTCTCTTTGCCATCAGGGTGCATCTACATAACACAATATAACACGACAGGACTGAGGGGTGATACCCCCAAATGTGAAGATATTGTCAAGAAATGTATACTTAATTGTAAAGTTACCATGAAGCGGGAAGGACGGGATCAGGAAAAACCGATCGCCCGCCACTCTATCCGCTACACGACACCCTTAACTGCTGTTTAGGCTGGGCTGTTAAGCTTGGCTGCCAGCAACTCATTGGTCAATTTGGGATCGGCCCGGCCGCCTGTCTCTTTCATCACCTTGCCGACGAAAAAGCCCAGCAGCTTAGTTTTGCCAGCCCGGTACTGTTCGAGCTCCTTGGGATTGGCGGCCAACACGGCATCGATCGCGCGATCGATCGCCCCTGTATCAGAAATTTGAATCAAACCCTTGCTTTCAACCAACTTCTGAGGCGAACCGCCGTTTGCTAGTAACTCCGGCAAAATATCCTTAGCGATTTTGCCGCTGATCGTGCCAGCATCAATTAGCCCCAGCAATTCGGCCAAATCCTGCGGTTGGAAAGGAATTTCTGCGATCGCCAGTTTCTCATTTTTCAGATAAGCAGTGATATCGCCCATCACCCAATTGGCAGCTTGTTTAGCCACAGCACCGGCGGCGATCGACTTTTCAAAATACTCAGCCACCGCTTTGTCGTCAGTCAAAACCCGCGCGTCGTAGGGAGAAAGACCTAGTTGAGTTTCGTAGCGGTATCGTTTTTCTGCTGGCAATTCCGGCAGTTGAGCTTTCCAATCGTGCAATTGATCTGCCGAAACCTCGATCGGAGGCAAATCCGGTTCCGGGAAATAGCGGTAATCGCTCGCACCTTCCTTAATCCGCATACTGAAAGTACACTGCTTGTTTTCATCCCAAAGCCGCGTTTCTTGGATGATGGTTTCGCCATTTTCGATCGCTTGAATTTGCCGATCGATTTCGTAATCGATCGCCCGTTCAATCGCATTAAAAGAGTTCATATTTTTAATTTCCACCTTCGTGCCGAACTCTTTTCTGCCAACGGGGCGCACCGAAATATTCACGTCGCACCGCAGGGAACCTTCCTGCATATTCCCGTCGCCGACACCGATATAACGCACGATCCGGCGCAATTCTTGACCGTACTCGGCAGCTTCCGCGCCCGTTCGCAAATCCGGTTCCGAAACAATTTCGATTAAAGGCACGCCGGCGCGGTTGTAATCTACCATTGAATAAGTAGAACCGCTGAGGCGATCGCTACCGCCGTGAACCAATTTGCCTGCATCTTCCTCCATGTGCAAGCGAGTGATGCCGATTTTTTTTCTAGTAGAATTGCCCGTTTCGTCCACCAGTTCAATTTCTAGCCAACCGTTAGTAGCGATCGGCAAATCGAACTGAGAAATTTGATAATTTTTGGGCAAATCGGGATAGAAATATTGCTTGCGGTCAAACTTACTGTAAGGTGCGATTTCGCAGTTAAGAGCTAGCCCTGCTTTTACTGCATACTCCAGCACTTTTTGATTTAATACTGGCAACACTCCAGGCATTCCCATACAAATGGGGTCAATGTTAGTATTTGGAGCATTGCCAAATTCGGTAGAAGAACTGGAGAAAATTTTAGTATTCGTACTCAATTGACAGTGAGTTTCGAGACCGATAACAGCTTCGTACTGAGTTTGGTTTTTTATCGAAGAGGGTGCAGCAGCAGTCATAAGCTATCTATAAAGACTGAATAAGTTTAAGATTATATTTTAGCTGTTTATTGACGAAACCGACTTGAGATTATTTGTCGGGTGGGTACGGTTTGTACTTCACACCGGCAGAGTTCGCAAACAAGATCGATCGACCATTTGGGCCACTGGTGGCTAATAATGCACTTCCCGGGGTTAGTTTTCGCCCGCCGGACTCGTCTTGCTGGCGATCGGCACACCCAATGCTCTACTACGGATGCGCGATCGGCTCGCGCACAGCTCTGCCTCAGTATTATTTCGATCGCCTAAAACCACAATCCTGTGCAAAAATATACAGAGCAGAGTGCGCCCGTACTTGGGTGAAGAGAGTTTTGGCGCGATCGATCGCAAGTGCCGATCTGCACGCTAAACCTATACCTGCCGTCTTTAATAGCACCGCCGCCACTCAAAATCGGCGCCACGCACAAATTAAAAATGAAAAGTGTATAATTTAAACAATAAACTACACATTTTAAATTTTTAAATTTTAATTTAAAAGTCTCAACGTAACACTTGCTTAACTGTCAAAAATATGGCTGAAATTCCAGTGGAAAGTGCCTCACTATTTCAGAACAGAATCACTGAGCTAGAGCAGGCGGAATCAGCCCTCGAACTCGCTTGGAACGAACTCGAAAAACAAACAGCAGAAACCATTGCTCAGATAGCCAAAGCCGGTGTAGCAAACGCACAGGAAATCAGCGAGCGCTTTGTCGCAGCCAAGGAACTCCGCCAGCAACTTCAAACCAAAATAAAACAAGCCAACTCGCAGCGGGAATTTCACCTAGAAAACTCGCCAATGGCAGTTATAGAGTGGGATAGCGAACTGCGGGTAGTGCGGTGGTCGCCAATGGCCGAACAAATATTTGGCTGGAGTGCACCAGAAATAATCGGCCAATACTGGCACGAATGCTCAATAATTTATCCAGAAGACTTCGAGCAAGTCAGCGCTGCGGCAAATCAAATGTTTTACAGCAGAGAACCCCGCAACGTTTGCCGCAAACGCAACTCTACCAAAGATGGCTCGGTAATTTACTGCGAGTGGTACAATTCTGCACTGCTCGATGCAGAAGGAAAATTAGTTTCAATTCTGTCTTTTGCCAGAGACATCACCGAACAGCACCGCACTCAAGAACAACTTCGCCAGCGCCAACAGGCCTTCAGCGCCCTAGCGGAAAATGCTACCGATATCATAGCGCGGTTCGATCGAAAATTCCGCCACATTTACATCAACCACGCAGTAGAATCAGCAACCGGAAAACCCCCCGCAGAATTTATTGGCAAAAGCAACATAGAATTAGGAATGTCCCCCCACATTTGCAACCTGTGGGACGAAGCGTGTGTCAAAGTTTGTCGCACCGGCAAACAAGAAACCATCGAATTTGACTTTCCCACTCCCGATGGGACAAAATACTATCAAAGTCTAGTAATTCCCGAATTTGCTGAGGACAATTCAGTAGAAACAGTTTTAAGCATCACCCGGGACATCACAGAAATCAAACAAGTCGAAGCTCAGTTGCGTCAAAGCGAAGCTAGGTTTAGGCGCGTAGTTGACTCTAATATTATCGGCATATTTTTTTGGGAAATTAACGGTCAGATTACCGACGCAAATCAGGCTTTTTTAAACCTAGTAAAATACACAAGACACGATTTGCTTGAAAAAAAAATTAGCTGGCTAAAAATGACACCGCCAAAGTACCGCAGCCTAGACGAACAAAAACTTGCAGAAATGACAGTTACCACCACAGCTATTCCCTATGAAAAAGAATACATCTGCTCGGACGGCAGCCGCGTTCCGGTGCTGCTAGGCGCTGCATTTTTAGAAGGAAGCCAGGAAGTTGGGGTGAGTTTTGTGCTGGATTTGACACAGCGCAAACAAGCTGAATTAGATCTGCAAAAACAGCAACAACTTTTAGAAAGCATTGTTACAACCCTCCCGAACTTTCTGTACATTTACGACACAGAAGCGCAGGAAAATATCTATGCCAATGCAGCCGTCACAGCCATCCTGGGCTACACTCCCCAAGAAATGCAAGAGTTGGGTACAGAAGCTATTTCTACCTTAGTTCACCCCGAGGATCTGCACAAGTTAAGTGCAAGTATGCAGTTGCTGACAAACAGCACCAACCCTCACGCTACAAGTGACACTGACTACAGAATCAAACACAAAAATGGGGAATGGCGCTGGGTGCACGATCGATCGACAATTTTCAAAAGAACCCCAGGGGGACAAATTCAGCAAATTATCGGTTCGATACTCGACATCAGCGATGCCGTGGTGGCAGCTACGCAACGCAAACAAGCCGAAGAATCCTTAAAAGAGCAAAACGAAGTGCTGCAAACAATCTTCGACAACGTGCCAGTCATGCTATCATTCTTGGGACATAGCGGTGAAATAGAGTGGGTAAACCGCTACTGGGAAAAAGTGCTGGGCTGGAGTTTTGCAGAACTCAAAAACTACGATATCTTTGCCGAATGCTACCCGCAGGCAGAATACCGCCAATACGTTTTGGATGAAATCCAAGCAGCAACTGAGAACTGGAAAGACTTCAAAACAACAGTTAGAGACGGGCGAATAATTGACACTACTTGGGCAAATATTCGTCTCTCCGACGGCCGACACATCGGCATCGGTCAAGATATCAGCGATCGCAAACGAGCCGAAGCAGAACTCAAACAGCTCTACGAAACTTTAGAAGCTCAAGTCGCCCAGCGTACCGCCGAACTTGAGACTTTTTTTGATGCTTTACCCGATCGCATTTTTGTTGTAGAAAGCGAAGAGATGCGTCAGGTTTTTGTCAATAAATCTTTGGCAAAAATGGCAGGGTTCAACAGCCGAAAAGAAATGCAAGGAAAAACCGTGTCTGAGTGTTTTTCCCCTGAAGTTGCCACAAAATTTGTGCGTGAAAACTTGCTGGTATTTGAATCAGGTGAAACTCTACACTTGCAAGAAAAATTTGTATTGTCCGGCGATACTGTTTACTTCGACACTTTTAAAATTCCTCTCAGGAATCTCGATGGCGAGGTTTATGCTTTAATTGGCACTTCTCGCGATATTACTGAGTTGGTTGAGACAAAACAAGCTTTGTCGCAACGCACTGAGCAATTAGAGGCTGCCAATCAAGAATTAGAATCTTTTTGCTATTCTGTTTCCCACGATCTCCGCGCTCCTTTACGCCATATTTCAGGTTTTGTTAATGCTTTGAAACAACGCTTAGAATCAACTGAAATCTTGAACGATCCTAAAATCGTTCACTACATGGAAGTGATTGATGACAGCAGCCAAAAAATGAGTTTGTTGATTGACGGTTTACTCGCTCTTTCGCGGGTGGGCCGCACCGAGTTAGTGCAAATTCCGATCGATCTCACCCGCCTGGTGCAAACTGCGATTAAATTGACTAAACCCCGAACAGCCGGAGATCTGGGCCCAACTCCCGACAGCGTTGAATTTGCCGTCGGAGATTTGCCGACGGTGATGGGAGATCCCACCTTGCTGCAACAGGTGTTCAGCAACTTGATTAGCAACGCCGTTAAGTTCAGCCGCGGACGCACTCCGGCTACAATAGTTATTGATTCCTTACCTGATGGAACGATTTTTGTCAAGGATAACGGCGTGGGTTTTCCGATGGAATATGCCGATCGACTTTTTGGAGCCTTTGTGAGGCTGCATTCCCAGAGAGAATTTGAAGGTACGGGGATCGGTTTGGCGATCGTCCAGCGGATTATTCACCGCCACGGCGGGACGATTTGGGGCATGAGCCCACCTAGTCAAGGAGCCACCTTTTACTTTAAACTAGGGCAAACAATCTCAAACAGTAATCTAGATTCTTAAATTATCCTCTTTGTCAGGTAAATTAGGTGATCCTGGGCATTGGCCTGCACAGGGCATTGGTGCTTCCTTTTCTTCCTCCGAACTCCTAAGCGCGTAGCTCCCTTCAAAAGAAAACCGCCATAGTAGTTTTGAATTCAGAATTTAAAACTATTATACAGTTTAATAACTCACAGTCCGTGCGACTACCCCTCGCTTGCAAGTTCTAAATAATGTTTCAAGAATATAGCTATTTATGCTAAAAATCCCGAGTTAAAATCAAGGAAACTAAATCTAAAAGTGACATTTATCAAAACACGAACAACAAATTTAATACTCCACAATACCGTATGTTAGATAGAACTCAAACAAACTATTTACTAAAAATAGTATCAGAATCAACGTTAAAATTGTTGATAGTCGAAGACATGGCAGAAGATCTGGAATTAATAGTGCTCGCGTTAGAAGCGGGGGGAGTAAATTTTAACTACGATACTGCCGAAACAGCAACAGAGTGCAGACAACTGCTCCACAATTGCAAGTACGACGCTGTGCTGTCAGATTACCGCCTCCCTGGGTTTAACGGTTTAGAAGTGTTGAAATTAATGCAGGAATTAGGGCAAGAAATACCATTTATTTTAGTAACGGGAAGTTTGGGAGAAGAAGCGGCAGTTGAGTGCATCAAAGCCGGCATGAACGATTTTGTATTAAAAGGGCGGCTGTTTAGGCTGCCAACAGTATTAGAAAGATCGCTCCAAGAATACAAAATGCGCCGCCAGCAACAATTCGCGATCGCCCAAATTCAGCGGCAAGCGACTCGTGAGGCGATCGTCAACCGCATCATCCAAGCCATGCGCGAAACCCTGGTACTCGACGAAGTGCTGCAAACTACCGCAGATCAACTGCACGAATCTCTCGAAATCAGCGGCTGCGCGATCTTGCAGCCAGATGCTGAAGGCAGAATTATAGTTCGCTATATCAGCAAAGCGGCAGAGAAACAAGGACTCATCGGAATAAATTGCGTATTTGCCCAACACTACCAAACCTCCCTCGCGTCAGGAGAAGCCGTCGTCATCGAAGAGTTATCGGGCCTGTGCCCGTCCCTGCAAGCATCAGCAGAGTTTGTAGGGTTTCGCACCGTCACGATCGCACCGCTGCTTTACCATCAGTCATTTTTGGGAGGAATTAGTATCTATCAGTGCGATCGCGATCGCTATTGGAGCGCCGAAGAACTGTCGCTACTAAAAGCGATCGCAGATCAATGTGCGATCGCGATCCACCAAGCCGAACTCTACCAACAAGCCCAAACCGAACTCGCAGAGCGCAAACGCGCTGAAGCCGAAGTCCGCGGCATCCAGCAACAGCTAGCCACAATGGCAGCCAACATTCCCGGTTCAGTCTACCGCGCCGTGCTGCATCCAGACGGCACAACCTCCATGCCCTACATTAGTCCGGGGGTGCGCGAACTTACTGGGATCGGGCCAGAAGAAGCAATGGCGTACCCTGAACTGTTGACCAAAATCATCCATCCCGATGACAAAAGTTCCTTTGACAGCAGCGTAGCAGCATCGAGTGCCAGTCTGTTGCCCTGCGATCGCCAGTACCGGATCCTGTTGAATTCAGGCCAAGTCAAGTGGGTGCAAGACAGCGCCAGATTTTCCAAAAACAAAAACGGGGACATCATTATAGACGGAGTAGTCCTCGATATCAGCGATCGGAAACAGGCAGAATCAGCCCTCAGACAAAGCGAACAGCGATTTCGATCGCTGATTGAAAACGCCACAGACATCACGATCATTCTCGACGCCGAGGGCATATTTCGCTACATCAGCCCTTCCGTCAAGCGAATTTTAGGCTACGCGCCCCACCAGGCGATCGGGCGCAGCGCCCTAGGGACTGTTCATCCCGACGACTGCGCGGCGATCGCCCAAACCCTCCACAAAGCCATTGAAAACCCCAAAACAAGCCAGTGTCCCCTGGAGTATAGAGTGCTCCACCGCAACGGTTCCTGGTGTTATGTAGAAGCTGTAGCCACCAATTTACTCCACGATCCGGCAGTCAAGGGCATCGTGATCAACTGCCACGACATCACTCAGCGCAAACTCGCCGAAGCGCAATTGCTGCACGACGCTTTTCACGATGCCCTTACCGGATTGCCCAACCGATCGCTATTTACCGATCGGCTGGAACACTCTTTGATGCTGGCAAAACGGCGCAAAGACTATATGTTTGCAGTGCTATTTCTCGATTTAGATCGATTTAAAGTAGTCAACGACTCCCTCGGCCATGCGATCGGCGATCAACTGCTAGTGGCGATCGCGCAGCGTCTCACAGCTTGTCTCAGAGTCGGAGATACAGTGGCCCGCCTCGGAGGAGACGAATTTGTGCTGTTGCTAGAAGACATCGACGGCGTAAATGAAGCTACCAACATAGTCAATCGATTGCAAAAGACAATCACCTCCCCCATCATGCTAGACGGACACGAAGTCTTTATCACCGCCAGCATCGGCATTGCATTGAGCTCCGGCGAATACGAGGAACCGACAAGCCTGCTGCGCGATGCTGACACGGCCATGTACCGCGCCAAAGAACTCGGCAGAGCCCGACACGAAGTTTTCAATAGTTCCATGCACGCCCACGCTTTGAAGCTGTTGCAGCTAGAAAATGACCTGCGACGGGCGATCGAATCAATTAGAGACCCCGCTAGAGAAGAAGACTCTGTGCAATCAGCCCGATCGGGCTTACCTCCCTTATCCCTAACACCCCAGTTTATCATTCACTACCAGCCGATTATGTCGATCGCCAATAACATAATTATCGGTTTTGAGGCCCTGGTGCGGTGGCAGCATCCAGAACGAGGCTTAGTTTCGCCCAACGAATTTATTCCCATAGCCGAAGAAACAGGAGTGATCGTACCGCTGGGCCGCTGGGTACTCCGCACAGCTTGCCAGCAAATCCGCCAGTGGCAGCAGCTATTTCAAAGCAACCCGCCCTTAAGCGTCAGCGTCAACCTGTCAGTCAAACAGTTTTCTCAGCCAGATTTAATCGAATATATCGATCGAGTTCTCGAAGAAAGTCACCTCGACGGCAACAGTTTAAAGCTAGAAATTACCGAAAGCGTACTCATAGAAAATTCCGAATCAGTCACAGCCATGCTGGTGCAGCTTAGAGCCCGAAACATACACCTGTGCATCGACGACTTCGGCACCGGCTATTCATCACTCTCCTACCTGCACCGCTTCCCCACCAATACCTTAAAAATAGACCGATCCTTTGTCAGCAGGATGGGAGGCGACTTCGACCTCGCCAAAGGAGGCATCGACCCTACTGAAATTGTGCGATCGATCGTGACTTTATCCCACAATTTAGGAATGGATGTAGTAGCAGAAGGAGTCGAAGAAGCCTCCCAACTATCGATACTCAAAGGATTAAAATGCGAGTTCGCCCAAGGATTCTTTTTCTCAAAGCCAGTAGACTCTCAAACAGCAGCAGTCTTAATCCAGCAGCAAGCACAAAATTAGAATTTAGTAAGATTTATAGCTGGTAAAAGTATAGTCATCTATGACATGACGTGGGAGGCACCCGGCCCTCCCCTTTCCCTTTCACTTTGAGCGGATTGACCCGCCTCGGCTGAGCTACGCCCACGACCTATCCCATCGCTAAAAGCATTTGGGATTGCTTTTCTTAATATATTATAAGACCCATTAACATCGGCATTAATCAATCGACCTGACGACGTTTTGTACAATCCTCTCTTAATTCTCGAACCACTAAATGTGACATCCCCAGAGCCAATATTTCCATAGACAGGAATTGGATCTAAAGAAAAAAAATCAGATTTGGAAGTATAGGATTCCTCTTGCTCTATTACCTTTATCCCGACCAATGAGGCTTTGTATTTCAACATTTCAATTAGCCGAGCATGAGAAATGCTGACAAAGTTTTGATTGGTTTTCTTGCCTAAATTAATCTCATTTTTCCATTTTTGGTTTTTGCCAATTACTAGCGTCCCTATCTTTTCGGATGCGAGCAGATTGATTATCTGCCGACTGGTGTGATGCAAGTAATTATCAACTTTTTGATGGCGGCAACGAGTCAGGCGCCCAAGGCGTGATGAGGAGCAGCGGTTTCCTTTTAATTGAGATTGCAGTTGTGCCTTACGCTTGTTGTAGAATTGATTAATTGATTTGAGTGGTCGCCCGTTAATCAGTAATGGGACAAATCCCGGCTGATTTGAAGTTAGCGCTACTAAATTATTCAATCCTAAATCGATACTAGCTACTAATTCTTTTTGATTTTCGACGGTGGGCTCCGGCTGGGTACAGGCATTGTAAATTACCTCAATTACATAGGAATCACATTTTGGCACTAATCTAATTTGACAAATTTGCTCTGGTTTGACCTGGGTTTTAATTAAAATCTTAGTACCGGACAGCTTGATAATTCCTTTCTTTAGTTCCTTGCTACTAATCGCTTGAATTGTATAAACAAGAATATTCCGACCCTTGACTTTATCTTTATACTTTGGTAATTTCGGGCGACCGCTAAATCACGCGCAAGTCGATTTTGTAAGCTTTGACTGCTTCAAAAAAAGACTTCCAATTTTTGTCTAATATCATTAATATTTGTTGACTTACCTTGGCTGGTAATTCTTTATATGCTTGATGAGATTTCATCAAACGGTTCATTTCGTTGTAATTTATATAACCCCATCCATAGACAAAACTTTGACGGATAACGTAGTTAGCGGCATTGTACAAATTTTTGGATTTAAAGGCTAATTCGTCTATTTCAATAAAACGGTGTTCGCTGGATTTAATGATGTGTCTCTCTGCTAGTTGCATTTAGACTCTCCATTTTTTAACGCTCGCGATAATTTTCGCCGGTACGACCCTTGTGACTATATGATACTATGATTGCTTACTAATGCTTACAAACTTAATGAAGTTTTATAATACCATGTCTGCTTGATTACCATAAAAAACCGTTTGTAGTGCGGACTTCAGTCCGCTCGCTCCGTTTGTAGTGCCGACTTCAGTCCGCTCGCTCTTGTCTGTAAAAAAAACACAGCACTTTGTGCGTCTCATTTCAGATTGACACTCCCGAGTCATTCATACACGAGGATTCTTGTTTCAGCGAATTGACTTGCCGATCGAGAATTACTTCTAAATCAGTAGCGGTCAATTCTCCACAAGCGTTATGGGTATTACCCCAAGTTCCGGTATGCCCTACCGTACTCAATCCTCTCCTGAGGATATTTCTAGCTGCATTATCGTCGCGGTCTAAAACACACCCACACCTACAAACATGAGTTCGTGTTGATAGACTTTTCTTGACAATCGTTCCGCAACTAGAGCATTCTTGGCTTGTTCCGTTTGGTGGAACGGCAATCGTTATTCTTCCGAACACCTTGCCGAAATATTCCAACCAAACTCGGAACACATACCAAGAAACATCGTTAATACATTTCGCCAAACAGTGATTCTTCACCATATTCTTGATTCTCAAATCCTCGTAGGCTACACAGTCGTTTGACTGGATTACGCATCTTGCTAATTTAATCGCAAAATCTTTACGTTGCCTACTTATCTTGAGATGGCACTTACCCAGAATCCCTCTAGCTTTCATCCGATTCTTCGACCCTTTGACTCGTTTTGATACTTGTCTTTGGGCTTTCTTTAACCTACGCTCTCCCTTCCCCAGAAATCGTGGATTTTCGACGGCAACGCCACTAGAATCAGTGTAGAACTCTTTCAGTCCGACATCTAATCCAATAGTATTCCCAGTAATTTCACTCACTTCTGAGCGGTCAACTTGAATACAAAATTGAGCGTAATACCCGTCTGCACGTTTAACCAATCTGACTCGTTTAATTTGAGTCAACGAGTAAAAATGCAAATCGCGCGTTCCTTTTAGTTTCAGTTTTCCAATTCCTTTCTTATCAGTGAAAGTGATAGACTTTCTGTCTGATGCTAGTTTCCATCCCGATGTCTTGTATTCAACGGAACGGTTGTCTTTTTGGAACTGCGGAAAACCTTTTTTACCGGGAGTCTTCTTTTTGCAGTTATCGTAAAATCGTGAGATCGCAGACCAGGCTCTTTCTGCACTGGACTGTCTAGCCATGCTATTTAATTCGTCGCAAAACGGAAACTCTTTCGCTAAGACAGCACTATATTTGTTGAGGTCAAATTTGTTAACTTTTTCGTTATCCATCCAAAAGCGAATTGCTTTGTTACGGATGAATTGTACAGTCTTTATTGCTGCATCGACAGCATTAAATTGTTCTAGTTTACCGTAAGTTTTGAACTCAAAAATTAGCATGACTTCGACCTCATCACGATTTTCTTATGCTACCAGTGGTAGACTAATATTGTTGCTTGTGTTGCAAATCTTTACAAGGAACCACGCTTTAACCGTAGGCTTGAAGAGAAAGCCGTCCTTCTAGAACGGGGTTTTAAACCCGTTTTCTTGATAAAATCTTAAAATATTTTAAAGCTGTCCCTAACTACAGGCGTCATCCAAATCATTATGGCTATTGGCTACCTCGCCCTCGTTCTCCACGCCCACCTGCCCTTTGTCCGCCACCCCGAAAGCGACTACGTTTTAGAAGAAGAATGGCTGTTTGAGGCGATCGCCGAAACCTACATTCCCCTGCTGCAAGTCTTTGAAGGACTAAAACGCGACGGCATCGACTTTAAAATTACCATGAGCATGACACCGCCCTTGGTAGCCATGCTGCGCGACCCCTTGCTGCAAGACCGTTTCGACGACCACTTAGCAAAACTCGAAGAACTAGCCGAGCTCGAAATTGAACACAACAGCGACAACGGTCACGTTCGGTACTTAGCCGAACATTACACCGCCCACTTCTCCCAAGTTCGGAATTATTGGGAAAAGTTCGATCGAGATTTAGTCAAAGCCTTCAAACAATTTCAAGACAGCAACAACCTTGAAATCATGACCTGCGGGGCCACCCACGGCTACCTACCGCTGATGAAAATGTACCCCGAAGCAGTTTGGGCGCAAATACAAGTAGCCTGCGAAAGCTACGAACAAAACTTCGGCCGCCGCCCAAAAGGCATTTGGCTGCCCGAATGCGCCTACTACGAAGGCTTAGAGAGGATGTTAGCCGACGCAGGCCTCCGCTACTTCCTCACAGACGGTCACGGCATCCTTTACGCCCGCCCGCGTCCCCGCTACGGTAGCTACGCCCCAATTTTCACCGAATGCGGAGTAGCAGCATTCGGTCGGGATCACGAATCATCCCAGCAAGTTTGGTCATCCGAAGTCGGCTATCCGGGCGCCGCCGAATACCGCGAATTTTACAAAGACTTAGGTTGGGAAGCCGAATACGACTACATCAAACCCTACATCATGCCCAACGGCCAGCGCAAAAACACCGGGATTAAATATCACAAAATCACCGGTCGCGGATTGGGTTTAGGCGACAAACAGTTATACGATCCGTATTGGGCGCGGGAAAAAGCAGCCGAACACGCCAGCAACTTTGCCTTCAATCGCGAACGCCAAGTCGAGCACCTCAACGGCATCATGCAGCGTCCTCCGATTATCGTTTCACCTTACGACGCCGAACTTTTCGGTCACTGGTGGTACGAAGGGCCTTGGTTCTTAGACTACCTGTTCCGCAAGAGTTGGTACGACCAAAATACCTACGACATGACGCACCTAGCCGATTATTTGCGGGGAAATCCCACTCAACAAGTATGCCGTCCGTCCCAGTCTAGCTGGGGTTTCCGGGGTTTCCACGAATATTGGCTCAACGATACCAATGCTTGGATTTACCCGCACTTGCACAAAGCCGCGGAACGGATGATTGAATTGGGAAATATGGAAGCAGAGGATGAGTTGCAGTTGCGGGCTTTGAACCAAGCTGCGCGGGAAGTGTTGTTAGCTCAATCGTCTGACTGGGCGTTTATCATGCGTACAGGGACGATGGTTCCCTATGCGGTGCGGCGGACGCGATCGCACTTAATGCGTTTCCACAAGCTGTACGATGAAGTCAAAGAAGGCAAAGTCGATTCCGGCTGGTTGGAGAAGGTTCAGGAGATCGACAACATCTTCCCCGAAATCAATTATCGCGTTTATCGATCGCTTTAAGCCAACTTCGAGCTAATTTCCCGCATAAAAAAACCCGCCAGCGCGGGTTTTTTTTATCAGAGAAATGGGTCTAAAACCCCGTCTTTCTAGGACGGCTTTTTGAGATGTATCATAAAATCACAAAGGTCACGCTACCCACTGTCCGTCAATGGAGACATAAACCCTAACACCAAAGTTTGCGATGCTTCGCAACGGGGACGAAAAATCGGTAGACCGGGAAAAGAGAACGGGGAAATGGCGAACATCCCTAGAATCAAAACAGTACAAAAGAATTCCTATTTGGAATTCGACACATAAAACCGCGCTCGCTAGCGGGGGTTAGTCTGGGGAGCGAACACAAGACAATAAAACTCCTTGGTATATAATATTTTTGATATTTTTTTGATAGCCTCACTTTTTCAGCCTAAAATATGTAAGTATTTTTTACTTAGTCATACAAAGGTGGCAATATACTATATTCTGTAGTGCTATTGAAGTGGGGGAATGTGGGTTTAAATGAGTCTGGTAGAATGTTCTTCAACAGTTGACAGTTGACAGTTGACTGTTTGAGAGCAACCTCTACCTAGAAGGAAGAGGATTGGAGTAATGAATAGTCTGATTTTAATTTCTCCCGATCGGGATTGGGGCTTTCAACCAATTCTTTCTGGTAAGCTGACTGGGTGACAACCCCGTTAAAACCTATAACTAACAATGGTTAGACAGATTCACAATACAAAAAGATGGTAAGTATTATCAAAAAATCCCTGTCTAAAAAAGTTGCCTCATATTACCAAATCTCTTTCCAAAGAGGTACTCATAGTTATCACCAGCATCTGGCATTCAAGAGTATTGTTGTTATAGTGGCAGATATCATGTAAACGATGCTGGGGAAATATTAGCAAGTATAAAAAATAATTACCTTTGCCTTCTGCCTCCCAAAAAATATAATTTTGTTTGGGTGCAGCGGCTTGTGCAAGAAAATATATCGCTCCGGGGCGAAGCATGACCGCAGTGAATATGAGATTATAACTAATAACTTATATGCGGTCATGCTATAGCCATATTCAAAAACCAGATGCACCCTTTTGTTCTCTAATTATACCGCGAATTTAGGAATACCAATTTGCTTACTTGTTCAGACGAAAAGAACATCAGGTTTGAGCGAACCAACTATACAATAAACAATCCTAATTTTTTATTGGTATTTAGAGGGTGGCAAAACTTGCGATCGCTTTTGGTAGTAGCAATAAAATGAAAATCATGTGGAAATTACGGATTCTAATCAGACCCCAAGTACGTTAAGATAGTTTGTATGACAAACATAGTCAAGCAAAAAACTCCCAAAAAGCTCTCAAAAAAAGCTCTCAGATATTGTGTATAAAAGCACACTTTTAGCTTGACTGTGGTATATTATAACATAATTCACTCACTAGATTTAATTTAACTAAATACTTATGAGTATTAAGATTAACTACCAATTAATAGAAAAAATTAACGAAGGTTTGAATACAGTAGTTTATCGGGCTCAGAGGAAGCAAGATCGACAAGCTGTAATCATCAAAATTTTGAGAGCAGAATATCCTAATCTCGAAGAGATTATGCAATTGAGACATGAATACGAACTCTCTAGAAATCTCAATTTAGAAGGTGTTGTCAAGCCCTACAGATTAGAAAATCATCGCAATGGTCTGGCATTGATATTAGAAGATTCAAAAGGAGAAGCACTCAAAAACTTTTTGAGCAATCACAAGCTTAAACTAAAAGATTTTTTATCAATCGCTATTCAGTTAGCAGATACTCTGGGTAAGCTGCATGACAAGCAAATTATTCATAAAGATATTAAACCAACAAATATCATCATCCATCCTGCCACCCTCCAAGTAAAAATTACTGACTTTAGTATTGCTACGCGATTGTCTAGATCGACCCAAACACTCAGCCATCCCAATTTACTAGAAGGCACAATTGCCTATATGTCACCAGAGCAAACTGGGCGGATGAATCGCTCAATTGACTACCGCACAGACTTCTACTCTTTAGGTATCACATTCTATGAAATGATGTGCGGTGAACTGCCATTTAAAGCTACAGATCCAATGGAATTAGTTCACTGCCATATCGCTAAACAGCCTGTATCGCCCTGGAAAATTATATGTGCAAAAGAGCAAAATAGGAAGGTAAAAATTAGCAGCGATTACTCCAAATCTCAAATTCAAAATGGCGAGATTCTCAAAGCAATTTCTGACATTGTAATGAAATTAATAGCCAAGACTGCTGAAGATAGATATCAAAGTGGTTATGGTCTCAAGGCGGATCTAGAACAATGTCTAAATCAATTGCAGCAAAATGGAAAAGATTGTAACTTTATTCCGGGCAAGTGTGATAAATCAGGTCATTTTCTGATCCCCCAAAAACTCTACGGACGAGAAACACAAGTAGCCAATCTAATGGATGCTTTTGATAGAGTTAGTGCTGGAACAGCCGAGATGATGCTAGTTTCCGGTTACTCAGGAATAGGTAAATCATGCTTAGTTTATGAAATCCACAAACCCATTGTCAGAGCAAGGGGTTATTTTATCGCTGGTAAGTTCGATCAATTTAAACGCAATATTCCCTATGGAGCCTTGATTCAAGCGTTTGAAGAACTAATTCGACAATTGTTAACAGAAAGTTCTGAAAAAATAAATTTTTGGAAACAGGAGATTTTAAATAATTTAGGTCAAAATACTAGAGTCATAATTGACGTTATTCCCGAATTACAATTAATTGTTGGCGAGCAACCCGAAGTTACTCAACTAGGGGCAAGCGAATCACAAAACCGTTTCAATCATGTTTTTCAACAATTCATTCATGTTTTTACCCAAAAAGCACATCCCCTAGTATTATTTTTAGATGATTTGCAGTGGGCAGATTCTGCTTCTTTGAAATTGATTCATGTGCTGCTAACTGACCGAGATAGCAAATATTTATTGGTGATTGGAGCATATCGAAATAACGAAGTCAGCCCAGCTCATCCTTTAATGCAGACCTTAGATAGTATTTATTCATCTGGATCGATCGTCAATAATATCATCCTTCAACCGTTGACATTTAATACCGTCAGTCAATTAGTTGCTGATACTTTGGGTGAAAGCTTCTTATCAGCAGCATCTTCTCTGACTTGCTTGTTCGCTCAACAAGAACAACTTGAGGAAGAAAGTTTACTTGTAGGAAACGATGGATATGAAACACAAAGATGGCAATTACTAGCTGAGCTAGTTTTCAATAAAACTCAAGGAAATCCCTTTTTCTTAACTCAGCTACTCACTACCCTTTACGCAGAAAAGCTGTTGACATTCGACTTCAGCATTGGCAGATGGCAGTGGGATATGGGACAGATTCAAACTGTAGGAATCGCCGATTATAATGTCGTTGAACTCATCGCCAGAAACATTGAAAAACTACCTTCAGATACCCAGAAAGTTTTAAAGTTAGCAGCTTGTATTGGGAACCGATTTGATTTGGATGTTTTGGCAATAGTCAATGAAAAATCTATATCAGAAACGGCATCTGCTTTATGGGAGGGGCTTCAGACTGGTCTAATTTTGCCTTTGGGAGAAAGTGCTTGCAAAATACCGTTACTGTGCCAGGGTAATGAGTCCTTGGTAGTAGCCAATACTCAAGGAACCCAATTACAAATTAATAATTACAAAGTTTCCTACAGATTTTTGCATGACCGAGTGCAGCAAGCGGCGTATTCTCTGATTCCTGCTGAGCAGCAAAAAGCTACGCACCTGAAAATTGGTCAACTCTTGTTACAGAATATGAATCCAGACATCCTAGAAGACAATATCTTTGATATTGTTAACCAGCTAAATGTCGGAGTGGAATTCCTTACCGAGCAAGAAGAAAAATATAACCTGGCTCACTTAAATTTAATAGCTGGTCGGAAAGCCAAAGCAGCGTCAGCTTATGAAGCTGCTGTCACACAACTAAGAGTAGGGTTAAAACTCTTAGCAGAAAACAGTTGGCAGACCAACTACAATATGACACTATCACTCTATGTAGAAGCCGTAGAAGCGGAATATCTTAATACCAATTACGAAAGGTCAGCAACCCTGGCTGAAGTTGTTTTGCAAAAAGCAAATACTCTGCTCGAAAGAGTGAGGGTATACGAGCTCCAAATCCAGTTTTATATGGCTCAAAATCAGATGTTAAAAGCCATTGATACGGGTCTGCAAGTATTGGATATGCTGGGTGTTTCCTTGTCAAATGAAGTGGGCGACGGGGGTTTTGTTTTTGAGTTACCAAAGCTCAGTGACTTAGAAAATATCCCAGAAATGACAGACCCCTACAAAATAGCGGCTTTAAGGATAATGACATCCCTTGTTTCTCCTGCTGTTGCTGCTAATCCCGAAATTTTGCCCCTGCTTATAGTGAGCTTGGTTAAAATCTGCCTGGAACACGGCAACTCCCCTCTTAGTGCTGTTGCGTATGTTTCTTATAGTGTAATACTGTGTTCGGCAATCGGGGATATAGATGCTGGATATCATGCAGGCAACTTGGCTTTAAAGTTGTTGGATAAATTTAATGCGAACTCGCTTATATGTAAAGTACATCAAATATTTTATGGTTTGGTTATACATTGGAAAGCGCATGGTAAAGAAGCGTTGTTACCCTTACTCTCTGGGCTACAAAGTGGACTGGAAACTGGAGATATAGAATATGCTGGTTATTGTATTACTGTTTATTGCGCGAGCATATTTTTGACGGGGGAGCGATTAGACATTGTAGATCAGAAGCAAAGACAATATCTTGATTTGGCAATCAAGCTAAAACAAGACTATTCAATCTACTACATCAAAATATTCCACCAAATGACGCTAAATCTTGAAGATAGAAGTGGAGAAAAATGTCAGTTGATTGGCGAAAGTTTTAATGAAACACAAATGCTGCCTGTTTTTATTGAAACTAACAATCGAACTTTGCTATATGTTTCCTATCTTGCCAAAACAATTCTTTCTTATCTATTTAAAGAACCTAAGAATGCTCTTGCCAGCGCCAGTTTAGGCGCAGAACACGCAGGTAACGTCATGGGTATGGTAGTTTCTGCTCCTCATAACTTCTATTATTCCCTTGCTCTACTCGCTGTTTATCCTCAAGTTTCTCAGGCCGAACAACAACAATATATGAGCTTGGTAGAAGCTAATCAACAACAAATGCAGAAATGGGCATTCCATGCCCCCTTTAACTTCCAGCATAAGTACGAACTTGTGGAGGCCGAAAAAGCAAGGATTCAAGGGCAAATTGTAGAATCAATGGACTATTATGACCGAGCTATAACGGGAGCTAAAGAACAAGGATACATTCAGGAAGAAGCACTAGCTTCAGAACTAGCGGCAGAGTTTTATTTATCCCTGGGCAGAGACAAGTTTGCTCAAATTTATCTGACACAGGCTTACTATGGATATATTCGTTGGGGAGCCAATGCCAAAGTTAAAGATTTAGAGTCTAGATATCCTTTGGTATTTTCCGAGATTCTAAAGCGAGAATCCATAGGCCTAGAGATTAATAAGACAACAACATCGGTCGCAGGAGGAAATTCGGCGGTATTGGATTTGTCTACTGTCAACAAAGCATCTCTAGCTTTGGCTGAGGAAATAGTGCTGGATAAGTTGCTGAATAAGTTACTTAAAATTGTGATGGAAAATGCCGGAGCTACAAGTAGCTGCCTGATTCTAGAAAAAGATGGAAAGCTTTTGATAGAAGCTACAGGTGTTGTGGATAGTGATGCGGTTGTATTGTATTCAGACTCACCATTTGAAACAAGTGACAATATTCCTATTTCTATGATTAATTATGTTCGCATTGCCAAAGAAAATATCGCATTAAATGATGCAGCAGTTTCAGGAATATTTATCAACGATCCTTACATCATCAAAACCAAGCCGAAGTCAATCTTGTCTATGCCTCTTATTAATCAAGGCAAACTAATTGGAATTCTTTATTTAGAGAATAATCTGACAGTAGGTGCCTTTACAACGGAGAGGCTGGAATTGTTGAAGATACTTTCTTCACAGATAGCTATCTCCCTTAAAAATGCGATGCTCTATGGTAAATTGGAAGCCGCAACTCAAAAATTGAAAACAGCCAACGAGCAATTAGACGATTACAACCAAAGGCTGGAACAGAAAGTCGAAGCAAGGACGCTGGAGTTACAAGAAACAAATAGACTTTTGAGAGAACAAGCAGTTGAGCTTGAACTTACTTTACAGGAATTGCAAGCGACACAGACTCAACTAATTCAGACTGAAAAAATGTCAAGTCTGGGGCAATTGGTTGGTGGTATAGCTCACGAAATTAATAACCCGATTAACTTTATCTATGGCAATCTTACCCACTCTAGTGACTATGTCGATCACTTGCTGGGGTTGCTGAATCTTTACCAGCAGCAATTGCCTAATGCAACTCCTGAGATTCAAAACTATGCAGAAGATATTGATATCGAATTCATAATTTCAGATTTTCCTAGATTGATTGATTCGATGCAGGTAGGGGCAGAGCGCATTCGCCAGATTATCTTGTCGCTACGGAATTTCTCGCGCTTGGATGAGGCTCAAATGAAACCAGTAGATATCCATGAAGGGATCGATAGCACTCTGCTGCTGTTACAAAATCAGCTACAAGCCAGCACCTCAAAATTAGGTATTGAAATTGTTAAAGAGTATGGAAAATTGCCTAGGGTAGAGTGTTACCCCGGCTTTTTGAACCAAGTATTTATGAATATACTCAACAATTCGATTGATGCGATAGAAGAGTCATTTGCGGTTTTTCCCACAGTAGCTGCACAGAAAAAAGAATTTGTGACGCATAATAAAGGAAAAATTTGCATTCGCACCAGAGTCGTAAACCGTAATAAAGTGGAGATATCTATTGCCGACAATGGAGCGGGGATGACTGAGGAAGTATGTCGAAAAATTTTCGATCCTTTCTTTACTACGAAACCTGTGGGATCGGGTACTGGTTTGGGGTTAGCTATTAGCTATCAAATTGTGGTGGAAAAACATCAGGGGAGCTTAACTTGTATTTCAGCACGAGGTAAGGGAGCGGAGTTCGTGATTGAGATTCCTATTCAGCAGAAAATTTAATAAGGAGAAGGTGGCAGGTATAAATTTTCTGAAAATTTGATAGTTAAAAATTATTCTACATTTTCGTCTTTCGATTATTGGCAATACCCTTTTTCAAGGGTTTTGGTACATCAGTCATGGATGCAAGTTTCACATTAAATAAAGGTACGTTGTTGCGCTTTAGCGCTCTAGCTTATATATCAATACCGTTTACTGGTATACCGCCCTGGGGGTAAAACCCTATGAAAAATAGATACGGAGATTGCTTCGTTCCTCTCGAAGGATCATCTTAAGTAAACCGTATTGGCTTATATATGAGAGCGCTAAAGCGCAACAACGTACTTAATTTTCGGACATTAGCGCTAAGTGAACCTTATAGAAATATAATAGGTGAGTTTAGGAATAGCAACTAAAATATAACGATGCCAGTGACTAGGTTTATGGGCTTGTATAAAGGGGTTTAACCCCTTATGTATGACGGCATTTTTGTTAATAATTTAAGCCTTTTGGCTGGATCAGCTTAACTCAGCAATAGTTACGAAAACAAAGAAAAAAAAACTCTGTATACCTCGATATAAGGAAAAATAAAATGTTAGATAATTTCCCGGATAGGTGCATTCACGAACTATTTGAGTTCCAAGTAGAGCGATCGCCTGATGCCATTGCCGTAATTTTTGAAGGGAAGCAGCTAACTTATCAGGACTTAAACTCTCAAGCTAACCAGTTGGCACATTATCTGAAGACTGTGGGTGTTGGGCCAGAGGTATTGGTGGCAGCCTGTGTGGAGCGATCGCTGGAGATGGTTGTAGGTCTATTAGGTATTCTGAAAGCAGGGGGAGCTTATGTACCGCTAGATCCGCATTATCCGGCAAATAGACTGGCATTTATGTTGGAACATTCCCAAACGCCAGTGTTGCTTACACAACAGCATTTAGTCGGGTCTCTTCCCTCACATCAAGCGCGTGTCATCTGTTTGGATGGAAATTTAGAAACTGTCGATCGCTCCAGAGACGAAAATCCAGACAGTGGGGTGACATCGGATAATTTAGCTTATGTGATTTACACATCCGGCTCTACTGGTCAACCGAAGGGAGTAGCGATCGAACATCGGGGTGCTGTCAACACTCTACTCGATATCAACCAACGCTTTGAAGTGGGAGCGGGCGATCGGGTCTTAGCTCTATCTTCCCTGAGCTTTGACCTATCCGTATATGATATTTTCGGCTTGCTGGTAGCAGGAGGAACGGTTGTAATCCCTCAAGTATCAGCAACGCCAGATCCAGCTCACTGGGTCGATTTGATAGTGCAAGCACAAGTCACTATTTGGAACTCTGCACCGGCATTGATGCAGATGCTGGTAGATTATGCGGCTGTTCATAGCAAAGATTTATCTTCGTCTCTGCGATTAGTCCTTCTCAGCGGCGATTGGATACCTTTGACTTTGCCCGATCGAATCAAAAATTTAGTTTCTACTAGGTGGGTGTCGCAAAGTTTAGATTTAGATATTGAACCTCAGTTGAGTAGGGCGGGCGTCCAGCCCGGCCAGTGCCTTGATTCAAGGTCTCAGCTAGACCAATCTTTAATCCCTGCTGTCATCGGCTTAGGAGGTGCAACGGAGGCTTCCATTTGGTCGATTTTATATCCCATCGACACAATAGACCCCACGTGGAAAAGTATCCCTTACGGTGGGTCAATGACCAACCAGCATTTTTATGTGCTCGACGAAGCGATGGAACCATGTCAAGAGGGAGTAGTCGGGGGGCTTTATATTGGGGGAATTGGTTTAGCCAGGTGCTATTGGCGAGATGAGGAAAAGACTAGCAAACGCTTCATCACTCATCCCCATACAGGCGATCGGCTTTACTGTACGGGCGATTTGGGTAGCTATCTGCCGGATGGCAACATCGAGTTTATAGGCCGCATCGACCACCAAGTGAAAATTCGCGGTTTCCGCATTGAGCTAGGCGAGATTGAAGCGGTGCTGGGACAACACCCCGACGTGCAGGTAGCAGTGGTAGCAGTACAAGAAGATGTCCCCGGACAGAAGCGCTCGATCGCCGCTTATGTTGTTTCCAAGGTCACCGCAGAACGAATACCCTTTAAAAGCGAGTGTTTAGCAGAATTTGATGGCGATCGCTCAGTTAAGCTAGAAACAGAGGATATATCGATCGGTGGGATTTGCGCGATCGGAGTGCCAGATAATTGGTCAAAAGGTAAACGCCTGCACTTGCGCCTCGTGCTACCGGGAGATACCGAAGAGCGATGTTTTGAGGGAACTGTCGCTTGGTGTCAAGGAAATCAGGCAGGAATTGAGTTATCTCTCACAGCGAGTGAAAAAGCTGTGATTCAGCAGAGTATCGACTACCTCCTAGAAACTCAAGGCTTCTTAAAATTTTTGCAACGCACGACAGCGGGCAAGTTGCGTAACTTCCTGAAAGATAAGTTGCCAGACTATATGGTGCCTTCCAGCTTTGTGTTCCTGAAAACCATGCCGCTCACGCCCAACGGCAAAATAGACCGTCAGAAGCTACTAGCGCCTGCCATTAAAATTCCCGAACTAGGACAAGATTATGTCGCACCTCAAACTCCTGTGGAAGATGTGGTGGCAGGAATCTGGGCCGAAGTTCTGGGACTAGAGCGAGTGGGTATTCGCGACAATTTTTTAGAATTGGGAGGTCACTCTCTGCTAGTCACGCAGATTGCAACTCGAATCCGAGACACTTTCCAGGTAGAGTTACCTTTGCGTACCTTGTTTGAGTCTGCCACAGTCGCCGATCTGGCTCGCAATCTGGAAATCGCCACTCAAAAATCTCCAACACCCCAGCCTTCCTCGATTCAACCGATTTCGCGGCATCGGGACTTACCTCTATCCTTCAGCCAGCAACAACTGTGGTTTTTATGTCAACTGGCTCCCGATCTACCTTTTTATAACGAACCGATTACCATTCGCCTACCTGGTCCCGCCAACATTGCTGCTCTGGAGCGCAGCATCAACGAAATCATCAAGCGTCACGAAATTTTGCGATCGACCTTTGCTCTCGTGGATGGGCAGCCAGTGATGGTGATTAAAGATGCCTTTAATTTCACCCTGCCAGTGGTGAATATTGGGGAATTGCCAGAGGCAGAACGGGAGTCTGAAGCATTGCGGCTGGCAACTTTGGAAGCGCAGCAGCCTTTTGACCTTACTGAAGACTCACTGCTGCGGGGTACTCTCATGCGGTTGGGCGAGGCGGATTACAGGTTGTTCCTGACCATACACCACATCGCGATCGATGGTGTTTCTCTGTACAGCTTGTTTATGAAGGAACTGGCGACACTCTACAGCGCCTTTTGTTTGGGCTGGCGATCGCCCCTGCCAGAACTGCCGGTTCAGTTTGCGGACTTTGCCTATTGGCAACGGCAATGGCTACAGGGAGAGGTGCTGGAAAACCAACTGAGATACTGGAAACAGCAACTAGCGAATCTGTCAACGCTGCAACTGCCCACCGATCGATCGCGATCGCCAATCCAAACTTTTCGGGGTGCAAGGCAATGTCTAGCGCTACCTCAAACTTTGAGCGAGGCGATCGCGAAATTGAGTCAGAAAGAAGGCGTTACCCTCTACACGACACTGCTGGCAGCGTTCAAAACCTTGCTCTATCGCTACACGGGACAGACCGATATTGTTGTAGGCACTGTCACCGCAGGACGCAACCAGCCGGAGATTCAGCAGCTAATTGGGTGCTTCGTCAACACTTTGGTACTGCGTACCGATTTCAAGGACAACCCGACTTTCCGGCAGTTGCTCGAAAGGGTGCGAGAAGTTACTTTGGAAGCATTTGCTTGCCAAGATGTGCCTTTTGAGAAGTTGGTAGAAGCACTGCAACCGGAGCGAAATTTGGGTCAAAACCCGCTGTTCCAAGTTGCTTTTGTTCTCCAACCCCCAATGTCAGGCGTTAATTCGATTCTGAATTGGAGCCAGTTAGATATTGATACTGAAACGGCAAAGTTTGATTTAACCCTGGAATTACAGGAGACATCGGAGGGCATAGTCGGTCGTTTTGAGTACAGCATAGATTTGTTTAATGCTGACACGATCGATCGGATGGTTGGACATTTCCAAACCCTGCTGGAAGGAATCGTCTCTAATCCAGAGCAAAAAATCTCAGAATTACCCCTTTTAACTGAGTGGGAACGGCAGCAGTTAGTAGCGTGGAATAATACCGCAACCGATTACCCTCAAAATGCGTGCATACACCAGTTGTTTGAAGAGCAGGTAGAGCGATCGCCCGATGCTATTGCCCTAGTATTTGAAGACCAACAACTTACCTATAAAGAGCTGAACCAACGAGCAAACCAGTTAGCGCATTATCTGGGCAAATTAGGTGTCACCGCTGAAGTAATGGTGGGGATTTGTGTAGAGCGTTCCTTGGAGATGGTAGTGGGACTGCTGGGCATTCTCAAAGCTGGCGGGGCTTATGTACCACTAGATCCAGCTTATCCGCCAGAGCGTTTGGCCTTGATGTTAGAAGATGCCCAAGTACCAGTGCTGTTGACTCAGAGGCGGTTAGTTGAATCTCTTCCCAAACACCAAGCGCGAGTTGTCTGTCTGGACACAGATTGGGAAATTATTGAGCGACAGAGTGAGGAAAATCCTGAATTCAGCTTAACCTCTGAGAACCTGGCTTATGTGATTTACACTTCCGGGTCTACAGGGAAGCCAAAAGGCGTACTTGTCGGGCATCGAGGACTATGCAACCTGGCTATAGCACAGATTCAGATATTCGACGTACAACCGAACAGCAGAGTTCTCCAATTTGCTTCCTTGAGCTTTGATGTTGCAACTTCCGATTGGGTGATTACCTTGTGTTCGGGGGCAACTCTCTGTATCGCAATCAATAATGCTCTTTTGGCAGGTTCTGATTTGATTGAGGTATTGCGCGATCGAGCTATTACCCACATTGAATTACCAGTAGCAGTCTTGGGAGTTGTTCCTTTTGAAGAGCTTTCTACATTGCAAACAATTATTGTTGGGGGAGAAACTGTTTCCGTCGATGTTGTGGCTAAGTGGGCACCGGGTCGTCGATTCTTTAACGCTTATGGGCCGACCGAATCCACCGTTTGTGCAACGATCGCCGAATGTACCGATAGTCAAGAGCCGCCGTCCATCGGTCGCCCGATCGCCAATACGCAAGTTTATCTGTTGGATGCCCATTTGCAGCTTGTGCCGATCGGCATTCCCGGAGAAATCTATATTGGCGGTGCAGGTTTAGCGCGGGGCTACCTCAACCGACCTGAACTAACTGCGGAACGCTTTATTCCCAACCCCTTTAGCAACGAACCGGGTTCTCGCCTCTATAAAACAGGCGACTTAGCTCGCTACTTACCCGATGGCAATATCGAATTTCTAGGCCGCATCGATCACCAAGTAAAAATTCGGGGCTTCCGCATCGAATTAGGAGAAATTGAGGCGGTATTAAGCCAACACCCAGATGTGCAGGAGTCTCTAGTTATCAGCCGCTCCGATGTCTCCGGCAACCAGCGCTTAGTCGCTTATATTATTTCCAACCTCGGACTAGAACACACAGATATCGGCAGTTGGCGCAACTTTTTGAAGCAAAAACTGCCCGACTATATGGTGCCTTCTAGCTTTGTATTTTTGCCTAATTTCCCACTTACACCCAATGGCAAAGTAGACCGTAAGGCACTGCCTGAACCTGAGGCTATTAACCCAGAGTTGTCAGCAACTTATGTGGCTCCTAAAACTGAGATAGAACAAACTATCGCTACTGTTTGGCAACAGCTATTACACTTGGAAAAAGTAGGTGTAGATGATAATTTCTTCGATTTAGGAGGTCATTCATTATTGATGGCTCAGGCTCACAGCCAACTGCGCGAAGTGGTGGACAGAGATGTGTCAATCGTTGAAATGTTTAAATATCCAACCATCAGCTCTTTGGCTAAATATTTAAGTGAGGAGGCTGCGGAACAATCCTCTGTTGGGTCAAGTCAAGAGCGGATCAAAAAACAAAAAGATGCCATGAACAGCCAAAAGCAAAAACAAGCGCTAAAGGGAAAGAATAAAAATCGATAACTCTAAATTTTCCAAATGAGGTACGTAGTTGCGCTCTTAGGTACGTAGTTGCGCTTCAGCGCTCCGGAAGGAGGCTCAAGCCCAACAACATACCATCCCGAAAGAGGGCTCAAGCCCAACAACATACCATCCTCAAAGAGGGCTCGCATCCCAACAACATACCTAAGAGGGCTCGCATCCCAACAACATACCGATTCAATTGTCCAAAGTATTGTTACCAGGAAAGAATCAAAATGGATAACTCTGAAAAAACCACCCAATCTTCTCTAGAAGGTATCGCGATCGTCGGCATGGCGGGTCGCTTTCCTGGCGCGAAAAATGTTGATGAATTTTGGGAAAACCTGCGTGATGGTGTGGAATCTATTTCTTTCTTCTCGGAACAAGAACTAGAATCTTTCGGGATTGAGCCATCAGTCGTGCACGATCCTCGCTATGTAAAAGCCAGAGCGGTACTAGCAGATATTGAGTTGTTTGATGCTTCATTCTTTGGGTTGAATCCTAGGGAAGCTGAAATCACAGATCCACAGCACCGCTTTTTCTTGGAGTCGGCTTGGGAGGCTCTAGAAAATGCGGGCTACAACTCCGAAACTTACGAAGGTTCGATTGGGGTATACGCAGGCGCAGGGAGTTTCAATACTTATTTTTTGAATAACCTTTATCCTAATCGTCAGCTTAGAGAATCGGTTGGAGATTTCCAACTTACGATCGCCAATGAGAAAGATTTTCTGTCAACTCGCGTTTCTTATAAATTAAACTTGAAGGGGCCGAGTGTTACTGTCCAAACAGCCTGTTCGACTTCATTAGTTGCGATCGGCATGGCTTGCCAAAGTTTGCTAAATTACCAATGCGATATGGCTTTGGCTGGTGGCGTGTCTATAGGTGTCAATCAAAAGACAGGCTATTTTTATAAAGAGGGCATGATTCTTTCTCCAGACGGGCACTGTAGAGCTTTTGATGCTAGTGCACAGGGAACTGTTAGCGGTAGCGGTGTGGGAATTGTGGTTTTGAAAAGATTAGAGGAGGCGATCGCAGATGGAGATTACATTCATGCGGTAATCAAAGGTTGCGCTATTAATAATGATGGTGCTGTGAAAGCTGGCTACACAGCTCCTAGTATAGACGGTCAGGCGCAGGCGATCGCAGATGCCTTAGCACTAGCCGAGATTCCCCCTGAAACCGTCACCTATATAGAAGCTCACGGCACCGGAACACCCCTGGGCGATCCGATCGAAATCGCTGCGCTGACGCAAGCTTTCTCTGTGGAAACTAAGAAAAAAGGCTTTTGTGCGATCGGTTCGGCAAAAACCAATATCGGACATTTAGATACTGCGGCTGGTGTCGCTGGCTTAATCAAAACTGTCCAGGCTCTCAAACACCAGCTAATACCCCCTAGCTTGCATTTTGAACAGCCAAATCCTAAGATTGATTTTGCCAACAGTCCTTTTTATGTCAATACCCAACTTTCCGAATGGAAAGCAGGTAAATCACCCCGTCGTGCTGGAGTTAGTTCTTTTGGCATTGGTGGAACAAATGCTCATGTAGTTCTTGAAGAAGCGCCTCTTGTAGAAGCATCAGGAGAATCTCGCCCATCGCAACTGTTAGTTTTGTCGGCAAAAACTAGCTCGGCACTTGATAGTGCTACTGCCAACTTAAGCAAGTATTTGAAACAAAACACCGATGTAAATTTGGCTGATGTGGCTTACACGCTGCAAGTCGGTCGCAAGGCTTTTAACCATCGGCGCATAGTGGTTTGCAATGACAGCCAAGATGGTTTAACAGCCCTTGAGAATCTCGATTCAAAACGAGTTTTTACCAACTTCCAAGAGTCCAAAAATCCACCTGTCGTATTTATGTTTTCAGGACAGGGTTCCCAGTACATCAATATGAGCTTGGAGGTTTATCAAGTTGAACCAACATTTCGCGAACAGATGGATCTATGTTCGGAAATACTGAAACCTTACTTGGGCCTTGACTTGCGCCACGTACTTTATCCAAGCGCAGCAGAAGCAGAAGCAGCTACCAACCAACTAACACAGACTGCGATCGCACAACCTGCATTATTTGCGATCGAATATGCTTTAGCTAAATTGTGGATGTCTTGGGGAGTGCATCCTCAAGCAATTATTGGTCATAGCATTGGCGAATATGTAGCAGCTTGTTTGGCTGGCGTGTTCTCCTTGGAAGAGGGCTTATCCTTGGTAGCTGCACGAGGTAAATTGATGCAAGAACTGCCTGCTGGTTCCATGCTTGCAGTGCCACTTACAGAACAGCAAGTCAAACCCTTACTCGGCAATAAGCTGGATCTAGCTGCGATCAATGGAGCATCTCTAAGCGTGATTTCAGGTGCCATCGATGCCGTAGATGAATTGGAACAAAAACTAAAAGAAAAAGGTGTAGAGTGTCGCAGGTTGCACACATCCCATGCCTTTCATTCACAAATGATGGAGCCAATTTTAGAGCCATTTACCGAAGAGGTGAAAAAAGTCAAGCTCAAATCACCAAAAATTCCCTACATATCCAATGTTACTGGGAATTGGATTACAGCAGGGGAGGCAACAAGCCCCAGTTATTATGCTCAACACCTGCGTCAAACAGTAAGGTTTGCAGAGGGTTTACAACAGCTATTAAACCAGCCCAATCAAATATTGCTAGAAGTGGGCCCCGGACGGACATTGAACGCGCTAGCAAAACAACACCAAAATAAGCCATCTCAACAGATTATACTTTCTTCATTGCGCCATCCGCAAGACCAAAACTCAGATGTAGCTTTCTTACTTACTACATTGGGTCAACTCTGGTTAGGAGGAGTACAAATAGATTGGTCTCAATTTTATGCTGATGAGCAGCGTTATCGTCTCCCATTGCCAACCTATCCGTTTGAGCGCCAACGTTACTGGATTGAACCACCAGGAATCGAGCAACCGATTCAAATTGGATCTTTACCCGATGACAATTCCCCAAATGTAGATTCAGCACAACTCCATTCTCGGCCGAATCTACAAAATACTTATAGTGTTCCTAGAGATGAAACTGAGCAAACTATTGCTGCGATATGGCAAGAATTTCTGGGAATTGAGCAAGTGGGAATTGATGATGACTTTTTTGATTTAGGAGGGGATTCATTATTAGCAGTTCAACTAATAACTAAGTTAAACGAAAAACTGCAACAAAACTTGTCTCCCCACAGCCTGTTACAATCATCAACTATTGCAGCTTTGGCTGAATTAATTAAAGATGATTCCGGGTTGTCTGCGAGCGATAATCGGCAATCCCAGTCAGCTTCTGAGTCCTTATTAGTGGAGATTCGGCGGGGGAGTTTGAAACAACCTTTGTTTTTAGTGCATCCGGTAGGCGGACACGTTTACATTTATCGGGATTTGGCACGTTATCTCGCTTCAGAGCGGCCTATTGTGGGAATACAAGCACCTGCTGCGGTTGATGAAACAGATGCCTGTACTACTGTTGAGGAAATGGCGACTCGCTATATCGAAGCGCTGCGGATTCGCCAACCTGAAGGGCCCTATTTCCTAGGAGGTTCTTCCTTTGGTGGCACGGTTGCTTTTGAGATGGCGCAACAACTGAATGCGATCGGTCAAAAAGTAGCATTGCTAACTCTGATAGATACTCCTGGCCCCGGTCAAATGCCTGTTTTAGCGAGAGAAGATGATACAGCTATTCTGGTTTATATACTAGGTGTTGGTTTCGATCTGTCTCTTTCTTTGGATGTCCTCCAACAGCTTGAGCCAGATGACCAACTTCTCTACTTTTTGGAGCAAGTAAAGATTGCTAATAGGGTAGTTCCTCCCGATTTTGGATTGCCTGAAATTCGTGAGTTTCTTCATCTGTTTAAAGTACACGGTCAAGCTATGCGAAATTACATCCCTCAAGCTTATCCGGGTCGAATTATCTTTTTTCGTGCTAGCGAACAAAATGAAGTTAATCCTAAAAATCCTGAATTGCCATGGATTGATGTGGCTGGGGGAGGGATAGAGGTTCGAGAGGTACCGGGAAATCATATTACTATGAATTACCCTCCTCATGTTCAGGTTATGGCCGAACAACTTAGAGGATTTATTGATTAGGTAGGTACGTTGTTGGGCTTTAGCCCTCTTTCGGATCTCTGAAGCACAACAACGTGCCTTTCGGAGCTCCCAAGCCCAACAACGTGCCTTTCGGAGGGCTAAAGCCCAACAACGTGCCTTTCGGAGGGCTAAAGCCCAACAACGTGCCTTTCGGAGGGCTGAAGCCCAACAACGTACCTTTTGAGGGCTAAAGCCCAACAACGTACCTTTTATGTATGAATATCGGAAATTGACTTTAGAACAACGGGTGCAAATTGTTAATGAAAGGTTGGCTAAGGGATATCCTGCTCATTCTCCACCTCATCCAGTGCGAGATTTTGAATTTTATCATCTTACAGTTAGTTGTTTTGAGCATAAATCTCGGATTAATACTCAGGAACGCCGTCACCAACTTTTAGATTCAATTTTTGAGAAGTTTATTTCCGATGGTATCGAAATTAATGCTTGGGTAGTTTTACCAAATCATTATCATCTCTTAGTCCATCATGTTAATATGCGACGATTAAGTATGCTATTTCGTTCGATTCACGGCCCGTTGGCTCGACAATGGAATAGGGAGGATAATTTTACAGGTAAAGTGTGGTGTTCGTTTAGCGATCGCGCTATTCGTTCCGAAAGGCATTATTATACAACTATTAATTATATCAATTACAATCCTGTCAAACATGGCTGGGCAAAATCTCCTTATGATTGGTCAGCAAGTAGCGTACATTGGTATTTAGAGTATCAAGGAAGAGAGTGGCTAAGAAGTGCATGGACAGAATATCCGGTAAGAGATTATGGAAAAGGATGGGATGATTAAGGTACGTAGTTGCGCTTCAGCGCTCTGAGGTACGTAGTTGCGCTTCAGCGCTCTGAGGTACGTAGTTGCGCTTCAGCGCTCTTAGGGCTCGCATCCCAACAACATACCAAAGAATTCTTGGGGCTGAAGCCCAACAACATACCAAAGAGCTCTTGGGGCTGAAGCCCAACAACATACCAAATACTTATAATTGGAGAAATAATGGTTTTATACACAGAAAATACCCAAGCTGAAAACGAAAAATCATCGTCAGTGTTACTAGAAATGATGTATGGATTTAAAAAATCCCAGGCTCTTTTTGTAGCGGCTAAACTTGAAATAGCAGATATTCTGAGTGATGGTTCTAAGACTGCTGATGAACTTGCGGAAGCTGCTGGTGTAAATTCTCAGGGTATTTATCACCTGATGCGTATGCTGGTAAGTGTTGGTGTGTTTTCTATGGAAGATAATGACAAATTTTGCTTGAATGCTTTGGGCAAGCATCTCTTGACTGGTACTTCTGATTCTTTACGAGGTACAGTTCTGGCAATGGGTGATGAACTATATCAGGGATGGGGGAATTTATTGTACAGTATAAAGACGGGAGAAACGGCTTTTGAACATACTTTTAAGATGAGTTTTTATAGCTATTTGACGCAGAATTCTGAGGCGGCTATAAATTTCAATGAGTGGATGAAGGAGACAACAAGGGAGTGGCTGCTTCCGGTGCTTGAAGCTTATGATTTTTCTGGGTTTAAGATGCTTGTGGATGTTGGAGGGGGCATTGGAACTCTCACGGCTGTTATTCTAAATGCTAATCCCCAAATGCAAGCTATTTTGTTCGATCGCGAAGATGTGATTGTGGATGCACCTCAGGTTTTGCACGCGGCTGGAGTTGCAGATAGGTGTCAAGTCGTTGGAGGCAGCTTTTTTGAGGCGGTGCCGGGTGGTGGGGATCTTTACTTACTCTCTCGTGTGCTCCTCAATTGGGATGATGAGCGTGCTATTACAATTCTTAAAAGTTGCTATGAAGCTATGACAGCTAACGATCGCCTGCTGATTGTTGATTTTATGCTGCCTTCAGGCAAAATGTCCCCTTTTATTGGTATGGGTAGCCTAACTTTGTTTGTGATAGGCGGTACTTTTATGCGGAGGGAAGATGAATTTTATCATTTGCTTTCCTCTGCTGGCTTTAAGGTGACTGATACGATCGCCACAAAAGGCCCTGCAAGTGCGATCGAGGCTTCAACAGTTGACAGTTGACAGTTGACAGTTGACAGTTTAAAAGCTACCTCTACCTAAAAGTCAGAGGATTGGAGTAATGAATAGTCTGATTTTAATTTCTACGCCCAAGGGTTGCGACTTTCAACCAATTCTTTCTGGTAATATTCAATCCTAGTTAGCTACTCCTGTGAGGATTGAGTGGTTGAGACCGCTTGCGGACAAATGAAATGGGTAATTGATGGGAGATGATTTGAGTGCGGACTTCCTTCAGTCTTGTTGGGTAGAAAACTGGCGGGCGCCGATCGCAGAAAAGGCGATCGCAGCCACCAACAAAACAGGTACGCTGTACCAAGGAAACTTGCCGATATCGTAGGCAGCAGCCCTCAATCCAATGCTGGCATAAGTTAACGGTAACAGATAAACTATGCCTTTTAGGGCGATCGGTAGCGACGTGGGATCGAAAAAAGTCGCACCTAAAAATGACATCGGAGTTATCAGAAAATTGTTGTACAATCCGACTGATTCGAGAGATTTTACGTTTAAACCCACTATCACTCCCAGGCCCGCAAATACAGCGGAGTTGAGAATTATCACTAACAAAAATAGCGGATGCAAAAATACTAGCTTTTGAGTAAACACAACTGCTACTAAAATCACGGAAACCGAAGTTAGCAGTCCCCGCAGTATTCCGGCTAGCATTTTGCCTGCGTGCAAAGCTAGGGGGTGTACCGGCAGCAGTAGCAATTCCTCAAATGTTTTACTAAAAAGGCGTTCGCCACAAATAGAAAATACTGCGCCTGTAAAACTTACTGTCATCGATGAAAGTGCAACCATTCCCGGCAGCATGAATTCTAGATAATTGCCACCAATTGCCGGTTTAGGCATGGAACTGCCCAATCCGAAACCAAAAGCTAGAATGTAAATTAATGGGGATGTTAAACCAGCAGCGGCAATTGGCAGGATTCGGACTCGCAAATCTAGCCATTCTCCCCAAAACACGGTCATTGTGTCTGTTAGTAGAGTTTTAATTGAGGTTTGTTTCATGGTTGGGCGAGTTAAACAGTTGACAGTTGACAGTTGACAGTTGACAGCGAAGTGATAAGAACGGAGATTTAAACTCCGTTCTTATCACAATCTGCCGACCTGAGTAAAGGCTTCAAACCCCGGCTATTCGGTGATTTGCAGAATTGATATCGAGTCCTGTCAATTAACGGGAATAAATATTATATCATGTCCGATCGAATGATCGTACTAAGATTGGTTTGTAGTGAGGACTTTAGTCCGCATTTGGAGAGGACTAAAGTCCTCACTACAAACCTTTTGTATTGCGGGTAATTGAGCGGACACGATTTTACATCTCGATCATTATCAGGTTAAGCTGCCAAATAATCGAGGCTGCTGCACTGTTCTAACGATCGTACTAAGATTGGTTTGTAGTGAGGACTTTAGTCCGTGCGGGTAATTGAGCGGACACGATTTTACATCTCGATCATTATCAGGTTAAGCTGCCAAATAATCGAGGCTGCTGCACTGTTCTAACGATCGTACTAAGATTGGTTTGTAGTGAGGACTTTAGTCCGGATTTGGAGAGGACTAAAGTCCTCACTACAAACCTTTTGTATTGCGGGTAATTGAGCGGACACGATTTTACATCTCGATCATTATCAGGTTAAATTGCCAAATAATCAAGGCGGCTGCACTGTTCTAATTTCGTTTCTGTTAAAGGCAATTTGTCTGTTGCTACTTTTTCCTGTTCTCTGTTCAACCAAATTGCTTTTAAGCCTGCGGATTTGGCACCGCAATAATCGGCTTTGAAGCTGTCGCCGATATGCCAGACGTTCTCGGCTGTGCAGTTGTGTTTTTGTAAAGCTGCGGTGAAAATTTCCGCCTGGGGTTTGGCTGCACCAACTTCGGTGGAAATTGTGACTGATGTGAAATATTCTGCTAAATTGAGGGCTTTTAATACTGGATAAAGTCGCGAATCGAAATTCGAGACTACTGCTAATTCGATTCCTTGTTGCTGCCATTTATTTAATGCTGGGAATACGTCGGGATAGACGAACCAAGGTTCGGGGGTGGCAAAATGAGCGTAGAGTTCGGCAAAAAATTTGGGAAAGTCTGAAAATTGATTGAAAACGCCTGCTATTTGAAAAGCTTTTGCCGAAACTGCTAGCCACCACTCAAATTCTAGTTGGGGAATTTTTGCTGCTTCGATTCCTGGAAATGTCATCGGATTTGCTGAGGCGAAGCTTTGGTAAAATGCTGTATTTAAGTCTTTACTATTAACTGTTACTCCGAAGTTTTTGGCTAGTTTTGCGTAGACTTCGCCGACGCTACCGCGAACGTAAAATAGTGTGCCTGCTGCATCTAAAAAGATAATTTTTGTCATTGGTTAGAATAAATTTGAAAACGAGTAATAGAATACCGGGCGAATAGAATTCGCGTCTACACAAACAAAACCTGCCTCCGCAGGTTGAAGAATCAGAATAAGACTGGGCGAAGGTCATTAAGTTATTTTTTTCAGTCCGCGGAGGCGGACATAGTTTGTGTAGACGCGAATTCTATTCGCCGTCTTATCTATAGCCTTTCTCAAAAAGATGAGGTATAACTGACAGCTTACATAACCATTTAAATCAAGAGGGCCCAAGCCCAACAACGTACCTCATCTTTCTGATAACCGCTATATTACTTTTTCAGCAACTCCTGAATCGGCTTGCTAATCCAGTTGAAACCAACTTTTAGTTGGTGGTCAAATGTTGGCATTCGATAGAGGTAGGCTAGGCGGCGAGCAATGTGTGCTAGTTGTCCGTCGAGTTTGATTCCTAAACCTGTCAGGGTGGCTTCGTCTATTCCTAATGTCATCATTTCTCCTAGCGGCTGGTACCGGAAAGGTAGTAATGGTCGATCGCTCAACGAGGCCCATATGTTCCAGGCGGTGTAGTCAGCTTGTTGGAATGCTGTTTGCGCTGTGGATGGGATTTTTTGACCTGTTGCGTCGTGACATTCGGCTAAGTCTCCCAAGGCAAATATGTCTGGATGGTCGATGATTTGCATCTGGGAGTTAACTATTAATTGACCGCGGTGGTTTTGTTTCAGGGGGAGCGATCGCACTGCTTGACTAACTTGGGTTCCTACTGTCCACAATACTATGTCTACGGGAAGAACATCTAATTGTCCTTTGTAGAGCAAGGATATGGTGTGGGATTCGATCGCCTCTACTGCTGTTTCTAAGT
The DNA here is from genome assembly GCF_013299185.1 of Microcoleus sp. bin48.metabat.b7b8b9.023. Lineage (GTDB taxonomy): Bacteria > Cyanobacteriota > Cyanobacteriia > Cyanobacteriales > Microcoleaceae > Microcoleus. Next base: position 44,831 of record NZ_JAAFKG010000038.1, read on the forward strand.
CGATCCAGACTTTGCGTTTTTCTAATGCTTTGTTGGCGGCTTCGCGGTTGAACTCGGGTGATGTCCGCAAAATCGTGTCGCCTTGCTCGATTAATCGGACGCGACCTTTGTCTCCGAGTCGATCGGCTAATTTACAAGCTAATTCTACTCCCGAATAACCGGCGCCGACGATCGCAATCCTAATTTTGTCGGGGTTGCTAGCTTCGAGAAACCGCAGTCTTTCTTCCAAGCGGTAGGCGTCGTCGAGGCTGCGGAAGGAATAAGCGTATTCAACGGCTCCTTTTACCATATCTAGGGGTGTTTCGCCACCTAAAGCTAATACTAGGCGATCGCACGGAATTTCTGGCCCGTCGTGCAACTGCACTCGCTTGGACTCCACGTCGATGCCGGAGACTGTGCCTTGACAAAAGCGCACGCCTGTGTTTTGTAGGAGTTCGGCAAAGGGCGGGGCGATTTCCCAGGTTTGGAGTTCGCCGGTGAGGAGCTCGTAGAGTAGGGGAACGAACAGGAAGCGATCGCGACGGTCAACTAGGACTATTTCGGGTTTTTCGGTTTTGGAGAAGGGTAACTGACTCAAGCGGAGGGCTGTGTGGAGTCCGCCGAAGCCTCCGCCGAGAATGCAAATCCGGGGTTGTTGTTGAGTCATGGTTTTTGTTTGAGGGCGATCGGTAGCAAGGCAACTTATCTTATTGTAACGAGAGTGGAGGATTGGGGGAGCGGGAGAGTCGGGGATTGCAGGATTGGGGGAGTTGGAGAATTGGAAAAATTTTCCCCGAACATCCATCCGTTACATCCGTTATACAATCCCTTGCCGAACTGCCTTCTGCCTTCTACATAATATCCTTGATTAGCTCTGCCTATTAGTCGCCCTCAAATTTTTTGAATGTTCGGACAAGTAATTTTGTACTATATTAGTTGATAGCGTATTATTTCGCCAATTAAATTCACTTTTTATATAGGCATCTACTCTAACACTTGCCCCCGCAGTCACAAGTGAAAAAATCATGCAAATTTCCTCGAATTCTTCTAAATTTAAGAATGGCGATCGCCATAACGAAGACAGCTCATCTTTGTTAAGCAGCGAAGAACGATATAAAAATTTAGTAGCTAATATTCCCGGTGCTGTATACCGCTGCAACTGCGACTGGACGGGGCCCGACGGCGAATTAATACGGACAATGGCGTTTTTGAGCGAGGCTGTTCAAGAAATATCTGGCTATCCATCCTCTGATTTTATCAACGATCGCGTCCGTTCTTTTGCGAGCATTATCCATCCTCAAGACCGAAAAAACATGGAGGATGCTCTCAAAAAAAGTGTAGCAACTAGAACTCCGTATATCCTGGAATACCGCATTTTCCGGGCTGACGGCGAAATTAGCTGGGTTTACGAAAAAGGACAAGCTGTTTGTGGCGAGGGGGATGAGGCTAGAGAAAGACAAGAGGAACAAGAAGAAATTGAGGAATTTTTGTCGGGTGTAGTTTCGTCGGTTTCGCCGATCGCAAATTCTCCGTATCAGGTTGTCTATCTCGACGGAGTGATTTTGGATATTACTGAGCGCAAGCGCGCTGAGGAAAAGCTGCGAAACACTCAAGATTTTCTGAATGCGGTACTGCAAAATCTGCCGGTTAGCGTCTTTATTAAAGATGCGGTGGAAAAAAGATTTATTTATTGGAATACTGCTAGCGAAGAATTGTTTGGCTATTCGAGCGACGAAGTGCTGGGAAATAATGCTGCTGACTTGTTGGAAGCCGATCAGGCAAATTATTTCCAAGCACAAGATATAGAAGTATTTGCCACGGGAAAAGAGGTTGATATACCAGAAGAAATCATCCAACTTCCGCACCGGGGAAAACGGATTTTGCACACAAAAAAAGTTCCTTTGTTTGACGCAGATGGCTCGCCTAAGTACATTCTGGGTATTTCTCAAGATATTACCGAAAGCAAAAAAACTGAAACAGAATTGTCGCGCTTGGCGATCGTGGCTCAAAAAACGCAAAATGGTGTGATTATTACTGATGCTCAAGGCTGCATTGAATGGGTGAATGAAGCATTTACTCGGATTAGCGGTTACGTGTTAGAAGAAATGCTGGGAAAAAAACCGGGTGATGTGCTGCAAGGCCCTCAAACAGATCCGTTAACTATTGCTGAACTGCGATCGGCTTTGGATACAGGCGAGCCGTTTAATCAGGAAATTTACAATTACAGGAAGGATGGAAAGGGTTATTGGGTGGCGCTTTCGATCGCCCCAATTTATCGAGAAACCGGGGAACTTGAAGGTTTTATTGCGGTGGAAACTGATATTACCGATCGCAAACAAGCTACTGAATCTGTCAGGGAAAGCGAGAGTTATTACCGCTGCATCGTCGAAACTGCTTCGGAGGGCGTTTGGATGTTTGACGCCGACAGCAGCACGACTTTTGCGAACGGTCGGATGGCCGAAATGCTGGGGTATACTGTGGAGGAAATGCTGGGGCGATCGCTATTTGAGTTTATCGATGACGAGGCTCGGGAAATAGCCGAAAGTTATGTAGAGCGCAGGCGGCAAGGCATTCGCGAACGCCACGATTTTCAGTTTACCCGCAAAGATGGCTCTCACTTGTGGGCGATCGTCTCAGCGACACCAATGTTCGACGCTGAGGGCGAATTTGCCGGGGTTTTGCGGATGATTACCGATATTAGCGATCGCAAACAAGCCGAAGCAGAATTGCGCCAAACTCTCCAAGAATTAGAATTTGAAAAATTTGCCTTAGATCAATCGGCAATTGTCTCAAATACCAACGAATTCGGCGTTATTACCTACGTCAACGATCAATTCTGCGAACTGTTTAAATATTCTCGGGAAGAATTGAACGGCAAAACCCACAAACTTGTCAATTCCGGCTATCACCCAACTGATTTTTTCAAGCAGCTTTGGTCAACAATCCGCCAGGGAAATGTTTGGCGGGGAGAAATGAAAAATCAAGCTAAAGACGGCAGATTATTCTGGTTGGATACTACGATTGTACCTTTCTTAAATTCTCGGGGAGAACCCCATCAATATGTAGCAATTCGCAAAAATATTACCGATCGCAAACAAGCCGAAGAAGCAGTGCGGCTTTCCGAAAGTCAATTGAGGACTAAAAATGAAGAATTAGCGAAAGCCCTGCGGGACGTGCATAAAACTCAAAGCATGATGGTTCAAAATGAAAAAATGGTAAGTTTGGGGCAATTAGTAGCTGGCGTCGCTCACGAAATCAACAATCCAGTTAGCTTCATTTACGGCAACGTCATGCACGCTGACGATTACTTTCAAGACTTGCTAAAAATGCTGAAACTTTACCAGTGCGAATACCCGGAACCAACAGAGGCAATTCGAGAAGAAATAGATGATATAGATTTGAAATTTCTGCTCAAAGATTTGCCAAAGCTATTAAGTTCAATGAAAATGGGAGCCGAGCGAATTCGCCAGATTGTGCTGTCACTGAAGAATTTCTCGCGATTGGATGAAGCAGAACAAAAACAGGTGGACATTCACGAAGGGATTGACAGCACTTTGTTGATTTTGCAGCACAGGTTGAAAGAAACAGCAGGACATCCGAAAATTACGCTGGTTAAAGAGTTCGGCAATTTGCCCCGCTTACAGTGTTATGCAGGACAGTTGAATCAGGTATTTATGAATATTATTGGCAATGCAATTGATGCTTTGGAAGAGGCAATGGAAACCGGAAAGTGGGGCGACGGGGAACAGGCGTTTATTCCTTCTTGTCCTTCGCCGACGCTGCGGATTTGTACTGAGGTAAAATACGAACAGGCTGCTGTTTGTGCTGATTCTATTCGCCGTCCTGCTTATATTGTGATTCGGATTGCTGACAACGGGCCGGGGATTCCGATAGATGTTCATGAAAGGCTGTTCGATCCGTTTTTTACTACGAAAGAACCGGGGAAAGGTACTGGTTTGGGGCTGTCTATCAGTTATCAAATTGTGGTGGAAAAGCACGGCGGGCGGCTGAAGTGCAATTCCGCACCGGGTCAAGGTACGGAATTTGCGATCGAGATTCCTGTCGCTAGAAGTTAGCGGTAAAATTGGAAATTATGAGTTATAATTCCATAGATCAGACGGCGGTTGAAACCGCGTCTATACAAACAATGTCCGCCTCCGCGGACTGAAGAAGATAATGTATTTTAACCGCATTGCATTCAACCCGCGGAGGCTGGTTTTGCTTGTCTAGAAGCGGTTTCAACCGCCCAGTTTTCTAGGTTATTGACTTATGAATTATAACGTAATTTACGACGGCAATTGCAATCTCTGCGTCACCTTGGTGCAGTCACTTGAAAATCTAGATCGAGGCCAGAAATTTGAGTATATTTCCATGCAAGATTTAGAGGGATTAAAGCGGTTTAATATAACTGCTGAGGATTGCGAAATGGGGATGATTTTGATAGATAAGAATAATCCCGAAAAACGCTGGCAAGGTAGCGATGCAGCCGAGGAAATCGGGCGGATATTGCCTGCTGGCGAGGTATTTGTGGCAGCTTACCGGGCAATGCCGGGAATGAAGTGGATGGGCGATCGCCTGTACGAACAAGTGCGCGATAACCGCTATACTTTGTTTGGCAAGCGATCGACAACTTACAAATCGGCTTATCCAGTGGGCTGTAGGTCGATCGACAATTGCGACACTCAAGACTTAAAATCAGGTTCGTAGTGAGGACTTCAGTCCTCTCCATCTGTGGTTCGTAGTAAGGACTTCAGTCCTCTCCATCTGTGGTTCGTAGTAAGGACTTCAGTCCTCTCCATCTGTGGTTCGTAGTAAGGACTTCAGTCCTCTCCATCTGTGG
>NZ_JAAFKG010000038.1:49659-77535 GCF_013299185.1 Microcoleus sp. bin48.metabat.b7b8b9.023
CTTCAGTCCTCTCCATCTGTGGTTCGTAGTAAGGACTTCAGTCCTCTCCATCTGTGGTTCGTAGTAAGGACTTCAGTCCTCTCCATCTGTGGTTCGTAGTAAGGACTTCAGTCCTCTCCATCTGTGGTTCGTAGTAAGGACTTCAGTCCTCTCCATCTGTGGAGAATTTAATTCAAGAAGGACTAAAGTCCTCACTACAAACCTGATTTATAATGAGTCATTAACCGGGAATTAATATCAGCCATTAAACAAACCAAATATCTCGCGGCAAAAGTGTTTGAGCTTTTCGGCTGATTCCGCAGCGGGCTCAGTTTCACCCACAAAACCCCAATTTTCCACGGTAGAAAAGCGCCACTGTTGACCAGTATGATCGTAACCTGCCGCCTCAACCCCGATCGCCCGCCGAGATCCTTCGACCGGATCTTGGTAAAATCGGATTTGGATCAAGATACTGCGGCTTTGCAACAAGCGACTTCTACCGGGAAAATGGAAGCCAATATCGATCGACTCAGGATCGACAAGTTCTCTGGTATCATGGTCATTCATCCAAGGTTTCAAATCGACTTTCACATCCGGAAATTCCGACTTAAATAAATTAACAACCGCAGCAATTTTGCTAGCTAATTCTATATTTCTGGCTTGTTCGGCAGCGTTCACTCGAAATACTCCTATCAAATACAGTTATTACACATTTAGTTAACAATGTAACTGCATATTACCTGCTTTAAACGGTAAACTGTGGACTATTTGATAGATTACAGTTCGCGATTGCACGGCTGGCCAGAAACCGGGTTTTTTTACGAAAAGACGTATTACAGCCGACAATTCAGGTAAAAACCCGGTTTCTTTGGTATTCATGCGTCCAATCTGCTAAATTTTCCCAGGTTGAATGAATTTTAGTCGATCGGCACTGCGATCGCAAATTCCGTACCTGCGGCCAACACAGATATGCCCTATGTAGTGGCGATGCGTCACAATCCTTTGTTGAAAGCGACTCACTGTGCGATTATTGGGTCGTGGCTGGCGTGAAAATGCAGGTGATTGGTGCGAGTCATGCGGAAATTGGTACATTTGCCTTTTGGGATTTTAAAATCCCAAAAACCTTTCGATCCAACTTATTTGCTCGCTACCCCTTGACTTTTCAAGACAGGAACTACAGTATTTTGGGATGTTTATTGAACACCAATAAACTTGTGAGTTTGCAAAGACAACCTGTAACTCGGATGCTGTTTCAATAACTCCAAAATCATCGGAATTGCCCGCTCGCGCTTTTCCCACTCCGGCTGCAAATATACAGGAATATTCACATTATCAGCCAAATATTTTGTGTAAAAATCAACTTCTTCGCCAGTGCTAACCACCAACTTAATTTCATTAGCTCTCGTCCAGAAACGCTCTTGCACCGGATAGTGAGGATTGACGTGTTCTTTAGGAGAAAGAGTAATCCAAGCCAGTGGCGAAATATCCTGCCAGTAAGCGCCCGAAGTTTCAATATTCACCTGTTTGTCAGTTGCTAACAAAGCTCGCACTAACTCCGGCAAATTCTGGTGAATAAAAGGTTCGCCACCACTAATGACAACCCTCGGAGACTGCAATTGATCTAGCAATTGTGCGATCGACTGTGGCACCGATGGCAAACCTTTGCCACCATTTCCGTAGCCTGTATCGCACCAAGGACACCGCACAGGACAACCAGCTAATCTGATAAAATCAACTAAAGTCCCCGTCCAGTAACCTTCACCTTGAACCGTACACTGAAAAGTTTCATGAATCGGTAATTTTATTTGTAAATTCGATCCCTGCATTTTACCTCAAACTAATTAATAATACTTGTTATAGCCTTTCTTAGATAGGTGAGGTACGTTGTTGGGCTTCAGCCCTCTTATCTTTATTATGTATTAAGCAACGTCGCATCAAAAAATCCATTTACAGTCATACCTCATCTTTCTGGTAAATCCTATACTACTTTTAGTAAGTGTAATTTGTCATCAGTAATTGATATAGTCCTGGATGCACGGTAGGCAGAAACCGGGTTTTTTATGCAAATACTGTATCGCAGCCTTTAATACAGATAACCACCCGGTTTCGAGAAGTCTTAATGAAGTTCCCAGCCACTTGAACTATTTAATTCTGTTCTTCAGGTGCCATCATCGTAGCCCAGCGGCGTTTCAGGGCCAAACTCAACCCGTCACCAATGGGAACAACACTGAGTGTTATTCTCGGATCGTTACGCAACTTGTCGTTGAAAGTACGAAGGGCGAGGGTACTTGTGTCTTGTACTTCAGGATCCGCAACTCGTCCAGACCACAGAACGTTGTCAATTACAATTAAACCGCCATTCCGCACCAGTTGGAGCGATCGCTCAAAATAAGCCTCATAATTCTCTTTATCGGCGTCGATGAAGGCAAAATCAAAGGTTCCGGCTTGTCCCTCGGCTATGAGTTTGTCGAGAGTATTTAGTGCTGGGCCCAAATGCAAAGAAATTTTGTTAGCCACACCCGCAGCTTCCCAATACCGTCGCGCGATCGAAGTATATTCCTCGCTGACATCGCAAGCAATAATTTTACCGTTAGAAGGCAGTGCTAAAGCTACACATAGCGAGCTATAACCAGTAAAAACTCCAATTTCTAAGGTTTTTGTCGCTCCCATAAGCTGCACGAGCATCTCCATAAACTGCCCTTGTTCGGGAGCTATTTGCATCATACCCATAGGATGCTTAGCAGTTTCTTTCCGCAGTGAAGCAAGAATATCTGGTTCCCGCAAAGAAATAGATAACAGATAATCGTAAAGTTGATTTTCTAGGCCAAGAGTTGAGTTCGCCATCGGTTTGTCCTTGCTGCTGACTTTTGATTTTACGTGGTATACGTGCAGTTATTGGAAATTGCAGACGGTAGAGTGAATTTTGGCACCTATTTTGCTGTCATTTCTCTCAGGGTAAGAGTATCGCCGTCTCGCTTGCAAGAATCTGGTAACTTGCTCTCACGGGCGATCGACCTCCCAATCAGTTTATCTCAGCTATAGGTGATTTAGTCGCCCAGGAAAAGAAAAGAGAACAAAAGGATGGTTTTGAGATTGCTGCATTCCTTGCGCTGCGTAACACTGTGAGTAATGCCAGCTTAACAAAATAATCTAACAGTCGGCAAGTTGCCAACCGATATACAATTAGTCATTCCTCATCTTAACTCTCCAACTTGTAGGAGCGGGACTTGTTCTGAGCGTAGCCTTTCATGAAGTCGAATAATCTCCAATGTCAAATGGTACAATCTGGGGAGGATATGACTTCATCTTGACAACTAATCGCCAATCAATAATCATTTATAATTTGCGCGACACTCACACAAATAAAGTTTAATTTAACTCTTGTTGATGGCTTCTTGCCTGTCTATTTTTCAAAAATTAAACAAGCGCGTGGCAATCCTTCTGTCCGGGAGTATTACTAATAGCTAATAATCCGAATAGACAGGGACATTTTTCTAAGTGTCACAGTATATTTATCCACACCTCAACGGCAGCATCTCATTTTTGTAAAAAGCCTTTTTTCTTTGAGTGCTGTCCCCGCTCGCGTGCTTTGTATAGCACGCGAGCGGGGACAGCACTACTACAAAGGCAAAACAGAGATACACCCCACCTCAACCACCTACCCACAATCAAAACAACATTCTCCTCTTGAAGCAGAGCAAGTATTTTGGTGACAAAACCAGGTTTTTGGCAGCCTTTGCCCTGGAATGTTACTAATCACTAACGAACCAGGAGCGCTCTGACAATTTCTTAACTGTCACAGTTGATTGCTCGACACCTAAACAAGTTATCCACAATCAAAATAACATTTCACAAAGGCAATTGCTATGTATTATAATTTTGCAGGTTTCGGTACTGGTACTGGCCTGTTGTTACTGTTAATTTTTGCTATTTTACAATGGCTGCACGTCCCCGCCGGCAGTTTTATAGATTGGGTAATTGCCATTGCTATTTTTGAATGGCTGTTGTTGATAGTTACAGTTCCTTGGAATATCCATTTTGAAGCTAAGGAAGTTTTAGCACAAGGCGCAGAATCTACTAAAAAAAATATTGCTGTCGATTCCGAACAACTAAAATACGTTACTGTATTAGCTAGGCGATCGCTCTGGGTGGCGATCGCCCTTCACCTGGTTAGCGCGATCGCACTTTATGCCCTATCCGCCACCGGCATTAGTGCTGTTGGCTATCTCAGTTCCGGTGCAGCACTGCTTTTAACTATACTGCGTCCGGCTATCCGAGGTTATCAGTATTTAGCCCAGCGGCTGACAACCATCCGCAGCGAATTTTTCCACCCCCGCGAAGATATTCTAGAACTCCGCAACCGCTTTGCAGAATTAGAATCTACAGTCAAAAATTTGGCCGATCAATTAAATTCAGACGATGAAACTTCTTGGGCTGCTATCCAAGAGCGGCAGCAACGGGCTACCAGGATAGAATTAACTAATTTAGCCGCATCTCTAGAAAATTTGCGATCGACAAATCAGGCAGAACACACTAAACTGGCAAGAGATGCCGAAAGTGCGATCGCCCAACTCACCGATGACGGACAATTTCTCAACCACGTCCGCGAAATCATCCGCTTCTTCAAAGAATCGTAAGACAGTTGACAGTTGACAGTTGACAGTTGACAGTTGTCAGTTGTCAGTTGTCAGTTGACAGTTGACAGTTGACAGTTGACAGTTGACAGTTGACAGTTGACAGTTGACAGTTGTCATTAGTTATTGGTTATTGGTTATTGGTTATTGGTTATTGGTTATTGGTTATTGGTTATTGGTTATTGGTTATTGGTTATTGGTTATTGGTTATTGGTTATTGGTTATTGGTTATTGGTTATTGGTTAACAGTTAACAGTTAACAGTTAACAGTCAACAGCTAACAATGCCCAATGCCCAATTCCCAATTCCCAATGCCCAATGCCCAATGCCCAATGACCAATTCCCTACCTTTAGATAGATGTCAGAGGCTCGCAAACTGTGAAAGTTTTAATTAAAAGAGAAGTTTATCAGTCTTGAGGAAGACTCAATAAATGTATTTTACATTACAGCAAGTTTCAGGAAACTATAACCAAAGATAGTTAGTGAATGAGTTAGCTTAGGCTTAATATTTAAACATAAGCCAAAGACATTTTTGAAAAAATAACTCAGGAATAAATCATGACTACTAGCAAATCAACACCGACCGACGAACAAATCGAAGCTAATATGGAAGCCCCCCATTATGACAGGGGCATTACTCCTGCTGAGACAGCAGCGCGGCAAGAACGCGAAGGCTCTAACTTCATGCACACAACCACTGAAGCGAAGCAGCAAAGCGCCAAAACCGACGACCAAACCGATGACGAAAGCATTCATACTACAGATGGTTATACAGTAGACAAGGAAGGTCTGGTTAACAATTACGCGATCGAACCCGAAATGTACATCAACGAACCGGGCGATTTGAGAGCAAAAGAGGAAGCCGAAGCCGCAGAACGCGCTCAAATTCTCGCAGAAATCAAAGATAAAAAAGGTGAGGAAGGAAAACTGACCATGGATGAAGACACCCGCGGCAAAGGCCCAGGAATGATCTAGGTTGTCTGGTTGGTAGTTGCGCTTCTGCGGGCGAGGTTTTCAACAGTTGACAGTTGTAGGGGCGGTGCCCCCGTGCCCGCCCTCTTCATTTTGATAGTAACCTCTACCTAGAAGGAAAAGGATTGGAATAATGAATAGTCTGATTTTAATTTCTCCCTCAAACGGAGAGGCTTTCAAGCAATTCTTTCTGGTAACTGCAAAGCCAAGAGGCAGGTTTTTCTAGATACGGGAATTGTCGAGCTTTCCGGTAAAACCCGCCTCTATTTTGTTTTCGACTTCTGTTGAGACGATCGCTAATAACTTATGTACGGTCATGCTTCGCCGTCTTCAAAAGTGATATGCACCCAATTAATCAAGCCCTCACATTCTCCCTCAACCAATTAAACTTTGCTTGAGCTAGCGCCAAATTTTCCAGGACGTTCGGATTAATATCCTCCCGATCCAATTCCTCCTGCTCCAATTCTATATTGCGACCGTATTCTATATGTCGGATCGTACCGCGCATCCTGTCTGCCAGACACAGCGAAATTCCATAATAAAATCGGGAAGCAAAACCCATATCGTGTTGAAGTTTTACGACTAGCTGCCTTCGGGGAATTACCAACAAGTGAGTTTCTTCTATTGCCATCACCGTGGCCAAAGGAGGGCGTGCGTCAATGAAAGAAACTTCTCCCACAAGTTCTCCGCTACCTATTTTAGCGAGTTCTTTGCTCTGCTCAGCCTCGATCCAAACGCTCATACTCCCCTTCAAAACAATGTAGAGAGCATCGTGCTGTCTCCCTTCATGGATCAAAATCTCGCCCGGTTCGAGAATTTCTTTTTTCCCTTTTTGAACGATCCAGTCGATATCGTCATTATTTAACTGGCTCAAAATAAAAAGCGCTTTTTTTCTACTGCTGTCGGCCATAACTTTAGCTCCCGATCGCTTATTTATATTAAATTTAGAGGGCGCGCGGTCGCAACTTCTTCCTAAGCAGTCACTCCTCGCTGAATACAGTTTTTTTATCCTGCCTAACTGCTTGGCAAAATCCTATTAGGGCAGACATTCCCAATATTCACAGATGAACCAGACTGAATCATAATCTCTCAATATTAGCATTCGTTGAACAATCTTTTTTAAATCGATCGGCATTCCCAAAAATCCTGCTTCATCTCCGTCTTAAAACCAACCCGGTTCTCCCCCACAGCATGGTTGCGGCAGGGGGCGCGGGAGACTAACGCTCCGCGCCCTATCTGGTATATCGCTAAATCGATCGCAAATCAGGATAACCAGCCAACATATCATCAGCAGTCAGAGTGTCCCCGTTAGCTTGAGGAGTCCACAGCACCTCAACCGCCAGCAACTGCTCGCTCGAAACTCCCCCAATTTGGCGCAAAGCTTGGCGCAAATCTTCAGAGTTTTTCACTGTCGGCAATTGCAATTTGCCCTGAGTACCGACAATCACCGTCACTACAATAAACTCACCCGGTTCAGAATTCAAATCAGAACCAACTAGGGCGCCGTTTTCCTGCAAAGCTGGCAGGTTATTGCTGCTCCCTGCTTGCCGGAGCTGGTTGTTATAATTCGAGAGCGTTTCTTCAGTAAACTTACTGCGTTCTGCCAAAGAAAACTGGTTAAATTTAGCTTCGGCTGCTTCCAAGCGAGTTTGCACAGAGTCAGCGCCCGCGTAAACCCAGTATTCAGGATGTCGCAACATCGCCAGAGTAGATTCTTGCAGCACTTGAGCGCGGCCGGCCGCTGTATCGGTATTCGCTTTGCGCGCTAGCGCGTCGAGTTCAGCTTGCAAACCGCGGGCTTCTGCTAGCAAACCAACTTGCAAGCGGGCCACAGATACCGTGGTAGTAGGCGCGCTGTTGCCGAGTTCGTCAGTTGCAGTCCCGGCGCGGCGGAAGCTTTGCACCAGGAAATTCGCGATCGAAATAAAAATCAAAATCGAAAACAGGCCACCAAATCCGCCCCCAAAGCCAAAAAACGGCAGCAAGAAGGGGAATCCGAAACCGCCACCAAAGCCACCTCCGTAGCCGCCGGGGTAGTAACCCCCTCCAGACGGTGCGTAAGTGCGACTAGGAGACGAGTAACTGCGCGCCGGAGCTCTAAAAGATCCGCCCCCCATCCGTCCTCCGCTGCGAGCAGCCAGAGCTCCGTCAGCGTTACCGAGGGCTAGCGTCAGTACCAGACCGATCGCAAATAGTGATTTCAAAAGCGGTTTGATCTTTGAAATTAGTTGCTTGTACATAAGACCGTTACTATTCGATAACACTTATAATTTACAGTCTATCCTCGCTTATGGGCAGCCCGGTTGCAGGTGTGCAGCGTGCGAGATATCCGTACCAACCCATCCCAGCACCAGTCAGAGAAGGAGAAAGACCAAATAGTAGAGTCGAAAGTCACAATTTTATCTACTGTCCAAAATTCCCTTTTTCTCATCCGGCACAAATTCCGTCACCACTTGGCCGCCGGCACCGTCACCTTTGACAACCACAGTTTGATTTTTTAACTCTCCCGCCGCCCTCGGCCCAGTCAAATTAAACACCGGATTTAATTGCTTGTAAACCACATTTCCTTCGGCGTCGAACGTCTGGTTACTTAAATACCACGTTACGCGATCGGTATTTAATTGAGATTCACGTTTCTCCCCGATTCCTACCACATTTCCCGTCAAATAAAAAATCTTTTTATCTAAATCTCCCCGCCCCGTATCCCCCGTCATCGTCACCTTTTCCACGCGGTGAAAAAGCTTGACAGGCCCGGGCGATATCACATATTGAGCCGGAAAATTCCAACTCATCAAACTGCTTTCTATTTGCAGGGGCGGGTCTGATGGCATCAATTGAGCGTTTTGGGTTAGCGTGGCAATTTTGGTTTTTAAGTCTACATCTACCTTGTCGGCAAAACCGCTGTCTGTTACTTTTTTATCTTTATATCTGTCAAGTTGAGTCGGTTGGTCGCTGTGTACCTTTTGTTGCTCCACAAACCAAACTAAATGTTCGGTTCGCAATTGCAAAACTGGATCTTTAACATTCGCCACCACAGATCCGAATAACTCCATCCTCTTAGCCCTGCTGAAAACCCGCGCTTCCTTCGCTGAAGCACTCACCTGTTTGTTCTGTCCAGTCAAATTATTGCGAATAACTAAAACATCTTCCTTCGGGCGCCACTCCAACTCATTTCCTCTCAATACCACGCCGTTTTTCAGATCGGTAGCGACTATGTTACCTTTGAGAAAAACCTGATTTCCTTCCTGAAATACCTGCCCGGTTTCTCCCTGAATATCATAAATTTCTTTGCCGTCCTGAAACAATTTGCCCACAGGTTTCTGAACGTTAACTATTTTTTGGTCTTTGCTGTAAACGGCGTTTTTCGAGTTTACTTTCCAGAACGTCTCACCCTTTTCGTTTGCTTGTTCTAGGGTTACTTTGTTCAAAGTTAAAGTGCTATTTGACTGCTGAGCTGTTTTGATATCCTCAGCTAATTTGTTCTTTTGAGTCTCTTGGGGAGCCGCACAAGCATTAATCCCCAAAATCAGTGCTGCTAACAATAGCGACATTAATTTTGGGGATTGGAAATTGGTAATTTGGGATTTGAGATTAATCATTGGTAATCGATAATTGGGCATTGGGCAAACAGGGCATTGGCCAAACAGGGCATTGGGCATTGATAATTGGTAATTGGGCAAACAGGGCATTGATAATTGGTAATTGGTAATTGGCTAATTAAAAACACTAATCAAAAATCTGTCATACTTGAGCTAAATTTTTAACTTCTAATTTTCAATTATTCAACCCATTCCCTATTCCCCATTCCCTATTCCCCATTCCCCATTCCCTATTCCCCATTCCCCATTCCCCATTCCCCATTCCCCATTCCCCATTCCCCATTCCCTATCTGTCGTCGTGTTCGTCCATCAAGCTCAAACCCGACAACGGGCGGTAGGCATAATTAGGACGCGAAGTTTTTTGGATGTCGTCCTTAATCATTTCCAAATCGATATAGCGATCGGCTACATTGATTAAACTGTCACTGGTCATCGATCGCAAACTCACCACCTCCACCCGCACGCCGCGATAGCTCACAGCATCCACAGCATAGGCCAAATCACCGTCGCCGCTCACCAAAACAGCCGTGTCGTAGGAACCCACCAACGCCATCATGTCTACAGCGATTTCTACATCCAAATTCGCCTTCTTAGAACCGTCGGGTAACTGTACCAAATCCTTAGAAATCACCCGATAGCCGTTGCGGCGCATCCACAGCAAAAACCCCTGCTGTTTCTCGTTAGTGCGATCGACACCCGTGTAGAAAAAAGAGCGCAACAGCCGCGATCCCGCAGTTAAACGACACAATAGCTTAGTGTAATCAATCTCAATTCCCAATTGTAAAGCCGCGTAAAAAAGATTAGATCCGTCAATAAAAATTGCCACTCGACCGCGATTTTCCAGAACCTGTTCCGGCGTAAAAAGGTCGTTGCTTTCTATTCTATTCAACATGATTGTTATGCCTCAAATTTTATGAAAGATTGGTAAGGAAATTAAGTGCTAATTCATAATCTGTCATAGCACCCCGATCGCTAGCTGCCGACTATGACGCTACTGTTTCCAGTAGTTCCAGCCGCTTAAACACTGGTTGGGGTTCCCCCAGAGTTTGGTTTGCAGGCAAAGCGCCCCAGGTAGCATGAGCTACAAAAGTCGCTAAACTGTTAACTGCAACACGATCGTTAAAGTCAATTGAAAAACCTAGCTGCTGATAGATAGCGTTGCTGATATTTGGAATAATCGGCGATAAAAGGTAAGATGCTAGTCTAACAGATTCCAGAACAGAATATAGCACTTCTTGGAGACTTTCGAGCTGTCCTTGCTTGTACAAAGTCCAAGGTGCTTGTACGTCAATAAACTTGTTACCGGCTCGAACTAATGCAAGCACAGCTTCGCAAGCCTTGCTAAAAGCTAACTCTTCGTAAAAACCCGCCACTCGATCGCCCAAATCCAGGCTCATACCCTTGAGAAGGTTGTCGCCGGAAATACTTTCCCCAGACACATTTGGCACGCAGCCACCGCAATATTTGCGAGCCATGTTTAAAGTCCGGTTAAGCAAATTTCCCAGATCGTTTGCTAGCTCAGCATTCAATATATTGATAAACCGAGTTTCGTTAAAATCGCCGTCTTCTCCGAACTCAATTTCTTTGAGGAAATAGTAACGAACTGCATCAGCGCCGTATTTATTGACCAATTCGACCGGGTTTAAAGTATTTCCCTCCGTTTTTCCCATTTTTTTGCCGTCTTTGGTCAAAAAACCGTGAGCGAAGACGCGGCCAGGTACGGACATACCGGCGGACATCAGCATTGCCGGCCAATAAACTGCGTGGAAGCGGAGAATATCTTTGCCGATCAAGTGCAGGTCAATCGGCCACCATTTAGATAAAGCATTCTCTAACAATGGGTCGCTGTCCGGATCGAGCAGAGCCGTGATGTATCCCAGCAAAGCGTCAAACCAGACGTAAATGGTGTGGCCCGGATCAACTGGTATTGGCAGGCCCCATTCCAGATTCACCCGAGAAATCGAAAAGTCTTGGAGTCCAGAGTTGACGAAGCTGAGCACTTCGTTACGCCGACTTTCCGGCGCGATAAAGTCGGGACGTTCTGCGTACAATGCCAGCAGTTGGTCTTGATAGCGCGACAGGCGAAAAAAGTAATTTTCTTCGTCGCGCCACTCCACTTCTTTGCTGGTGTGGACGGAACAGCGATTTCCGGGGAGCAAATCGCGTTCATCTTTGAATTCTTCGCAGGAGACGCAGTACCAGCCTTGTTGCTGGTTCAAGTAGATATCGCCGGAGTTCCAGACGCGCTGGAAAAATTCTTTGACAATGTACTCGTGGCGTCGCGAAGTTGTGCGGATAAAGCGATCGTACTGGATAGAGAGTTGCTCCCACAGCGCCTCAAACCCGGGAACTACTAAATCGCAGTGAGCTTGGGGCGATCGTCCCAAACTGCTTGCCGTGCGCTGAATTTTCTGCCCGTGTTCGTCGGTTCCGGTAACCAGCAACACTGATTTGCCCCGCAGCCGCTCAAATCGGGCTAGGGCATCGGCTGCCATAGTCGTGTAAGCGCTGCCAACGTGAGGCAAATCATTGACATAATACAGAGGCGTTGTTATGGCAAAGGTATTTTTAGTTATATCGGTCGATTTCATTGAATGGTAAAAGAAAATTCCCTAAATTTAATTTCGATCTTAACTCAGCGCTTCAATCTTTTCTGGAGTGGCAATCAAGCCAAAATTGCTGCAACTTGTGGGCAATTGTTTAACCCGGGCTATTCCCCAAAGAAATATAGCTTTCCTCTCAAGACTAATCTTTTTTAGATCTTTTTGACGAACTCTCTAAAATGTCTTAAGATTTTGATATTTTGCTGCCTTGGGGCCCCATAAAAGTGCAGATCCCGGGTCTTCAATTCATTTCTCGCAGGCACTATCCCGGAGTGCGGGGGATCGCCGACTGGATTTGCAGCAAAACTCCTCGAAACGCCTGCTGAAAGCAACCGAGCGACTGGCACTCCCCCAGCGCTGCCTGTAAATGGGCGATCGGGGCTCACTCGCTATGTCAAATCCGATCGCCCGCAACTCCTGCCAGTTTCCGAGCCACTCCTAGACG
Source organism: Microcoleus sp. bin48.metabat.b7b8b9.023 (assembly GCF_013299185.1). Classification (GTDB taxonomy): domain Bacteria; phylum Cyanobacteriota; class Cyanobacteriia; order Cyanobacteriales; family Microcoleaceae; genus Microcoleus. Next base: position 61,892 of record NZ_JAAFKG010000038.1, read on the forward strand.
CAGCAATCGGGTTGTTTGCGAAAATCTCTAGTGAAGCGCGATGCTTTGGTTGCTTGACCCAGCAAGAGCCGGAAACCAAATGTTTATTGACAAAAAAAATGTTTTTTTTAATGTTGCCACTACATCCGGCAAACAAAATTAAACCCCAAGCTAGTTAGGCTTGGGGCTATCTAAATTATGGTCTATATAACAATATATTATCCTTCCGGAAAATTCACTCGATTTCCGCCAATAGCTTCGGACAAATAATCCGCCGCAGCTTCCACCACCGCGATCGCATTTTCGTAAACCATCCGCGTCGGCCCCAAAACCCCAACACTACCCACCGGCATTGATCCCCGGCGGTAAGTCGAAGAAATCAGAGTACAGCCGCGAATTGGTTCTAACGAATTTTCTGAACCAATACGCACCGTTACCCGTTTCCCAGGCGAGTCCAAATCAGGCGATTCAAAAATCAAAGGCCAAAGCAGTTCCTGTTCTTGTTCGAGCAGTTGCACCAGGGTTTGAACTTGCTGCAACTGCGAAAACTCTGGCAAGCGCAGCGCTTCTGCCAAACCGCCGATCAGAATCCGCGTGTAGGCTGGATTGCTTTGACGGCTGCTCAATGCAGCCAGCATGGTTTCCATCCACTCCGCGTACAGTTCAAAGTCCCGGTCTAACTCGCTCCAGTCTACAGCGGAGAGTTCCGAGAGCGATCGTCCCCGTAACTTGCTGTTCAAAAAATTGGACAAAATCTGCAATTCGCGATCGACAATTTCAACATCCGGCCAATTACCTTCTGCGCCCTTCGGCAACTGTACTAACACCGAGTGAGTTTCGTAGGCATCCGTCACCACGATCAGCATCACCTTACCCGCCTCTAGCTGCACCAGTTGCAAGTGTCGCAAGCAAGCCATATTGGTTTGCGGTATGGTAATCATGGCAATATAGCCGCTGATCGTTGCCAGAATTTTAGCAGCGCCGCGGAGTGCCCCATCCATGCGACCATCCGACCAATTGAGTTGATCCAGTACCTGTTCCACCTTACGGGCAAGCGTATCAGACGGCTGAATCAACTGGTCTACATAAATTCTGTAGCCGGAGTCAGAGGGGACTCGTCCGGCAGAAGTGTGGGGCTGATAGAGCAGTCCAGCTTTTTCAAGAGTCCCCATCGCATTGCGAATGGTAGCTGGGCTGACGCTGAGGTTGTATTCGTCAACCAAAGCTTTTGAGCCAACGGGTTCCGCTGTTGCTATGTAGTGGCGAACCGTTGCCCAAAGGATGTGTTGTTGCCGATCGGTGAGGTTAACGCGCACAAATAATATTTAAGCAGAGTAAGAATTTAGAGTTGAAAGCCATTGAAAACCTTTGTCCGAAAAGGGCGATCGGGCAGAGTTCTTTACTTAAGATAACAGATTTAGGCGAAGGAAGAAGTCAGTGGTTATTGGTTATTGGTTATTCGTTATTCGTTATTCGTTATTCGTTATTGGTTATTGGTTATTCGTTATTCGTTATTCGTTATTCGTTATTCGTTATTGGTTGCCAATAACCTCCCATGCCCGATGCCCGATGCTTTTAGGCCCGATGCCCGATGCCCGATGCCCTCTTTGCCCCATGCCCCATGCCCCATGCCCCCATGCCCCCATGCCCTGTTTGGCCGATGCCCCATGCCCCCATGCCCGATGCCCTGTTTGGCCGATGCCCTCTAATCATGTTCTTTCAGAATATTTTGCAGGTAACTAGCCACTGCATCTGGCTGTTCCACCATTGCCAAATGGCCGCAATCGGGAAGCTGAAGTACATTTTCGCCACAACCTTGGAACATCCAGTGAAAGCTAGCCAAATGCAGCACGTATTTTGGTTCCATAATTTTGTCTTTAGTGCCGGCAATAAAATACACAGGCTGCTTGAGTCGGGACACTATTTGTGGCAACAGGTGAATCTCGGCTTCTGTGGTGGATTCCAACAAAGCCCCCAAAGCTGCATCTGGATGGGCTGCCACGAAATCTCTCAAGCGCTGCCGTCCCCACGATCGCCCGATCGAGCGATCGACAGAATCGCGGGCAAACACCAAATCTGCTAGTGGCAAATGAGGCAGCCAGCGGGGACGCATTTTTACTAGCTGTGTGCCGACGGCTCGAAATCGCTCGAATTCTTCCTTTAGATAGATGCCGCCGCCTGCATTAATACAGATAACACCTTTAATACGATCGCACAATTGGCTGGCTCCCCAAAGAGCGATCGTACCGCCGAGAGAGTGTCCCACCAGCCAAGCACTAGAAATATCCAGTTTTTTGAGTAAAATTTCCAAATCGCGAGCGTAGGCTGCGGGAGTGTAGGAACTTAGCGATTCTCCTCGCTCGCGACTATCATCGCCGTCGGATTGAGAATCCCCAAACCCTCGCAAATCGTAAGTCAGGCACTGATAGCTGGGTGCCAAGCGATCGGTCAGAGGTTGCCAGTAGCGGCGGCTTAACAGCCAGCCGTGGACAAATACCAGAACCGGGGAAGTTGGAGTGGGAGCCGTCAAATCGCAAGCGTGCCGAACCCCTAGGATGTCGATGGTTGCCATAATTTTATCCTATCGCGAAATCAACACAGAGGGATCGGCTGTTACTGGAGGGCGATCGGCTCAGTTTAACTTTCTCTGGATGAATATCAGGTTTTGAGCAAAAACCCAGTTTCTGAACGCAAGAGAAATGCAAGTCGGAAGCAGAAATCACAAAGAAGTAATAAAATCAAGGGTTTCAGGAATTAAGAACGTCCTTAAGCTCGATCTGATAGCTCCAAACGTTGTTGTGAGAAACCGGCTTTCACCAGCGTCAGGCGCTATTCCTAAAACCGCTCGCCCAACAATCTTTGTCGCACCCCCTCAGCGATTTTCTGCCCCAGATACTCAGGAATCAAACTTTCATTGGGGCCCAACAAATAGAGAATCAAGCGAGTTCGCCCCCGCCAAACCAATAAATTTGCATTTACCACCAACAAATCCTCTTGCCAGATGGCATACATAACTTTGTAAAAAAGTCCAGGCTGGTTATCTGCTTCAATCAACAAAGCCGGCAAGTGGAAAACCGGATCGACGTAAAATTCAGTAGCCACATCCTCCAAACCCGCGTCTAAATTAAATTCCACAGCCAACATCTCTTCCACCTCAAAATGCCCCGCCAAGGCCTCTCGAACCGCCCTACAGACGTTTTCTGCGGTTTTATCTGCCAGTACCTTGCCACCGCGAGATACCACCAATTTGATAAATACCAGCATCGGCGGGTAAATTTGACCGTAGAGACTGAGACTGTGAATCGTGAGCCCGTAGGCAGCCAGCACACCGAAAATGTCGCTCAGTAGAAAAGACTGATTCCGGTAAGCAAAATGCAGGGCACTTTTGTTACCTTCGGCTCTAATTTCGATGACTGCTTGCCGAGTTTTGTAAAGTTGGTAAGCTAATTTGAGGTTTTGCAGTTGGATTTCGCTGCTGACAAATTGCTCGTAAAACTGTGGAAACGCTCGGTTAAAGCGCTTGAGAAGTTCTAGTGTAGATGGTTTTAAACCCGAAGCCATAATTGAGGGGAAGGTGCGGGAGATATACTAGGTATTGACTGATACATTTACGCGAAACTTGCCCGGCTATTAGCGGACAAAGTAACGAGAGCACTATCACCCTCATAGGAGATAGAGGCGGTATCCCGCAAAGCTTTCAGTAATATACCAAAAGCGCCATTGTAATCTCGTGGGATTGAACAGCCACATTCAGGACAAGTAAACACTTTAGAACCACCTAGCTTTTGATGTACGTGACCGCAATGGGTACAAGTTTTAGACGTGTATTCTTCAGTGACATCAATCACATTGACATTTCTAACATTTGCCTGATGTTTGATGGTTTGTTTGAATCTGTAATGCGCCCATGTCAACATGGCTCGCTTCAGTTTTTGAACGAATCTTTCTTCGTGCTTTGGCGACCATTTGGGAAGACTCAAAAGTCGGAAGAAATATGACTCTATAGTTGCTAGTTAAATAGCAAGCGGTTTGTTTTTGGCATTCGTCTACTAAATTACGAATGCGTATTCTCATACGGTGAGCCGCTTGTCTCATCCGTTTTCGGCGCTGTTTCGTAGCTTGAGACATTCGGCTCATTAGGTTATCTAGGTGTTGACAGAGACGAGCTATTCGACCCATGTCACCACCTCCAAACTCAAGGAATTTATTGCCATCAAACCCGGTTGTCCCGTAATGTCCGGCAAATTTGTTATTTAGTTAGTCCTCCCATGCCTTATGGCAATGGGATTTTCGATTTGACGATTCGACTTAAATTTCGCCCGCCTCCTCACTAACAACAAAAATCAAATCTGTCTGGGAATATCTAACTAGAATGTCACGGTTGTGCCATTCCATTAGCATTTTCCACCAAGTATATGAGTTCCGACGCGATCGGCGGTACTCAAAAGAAGCAATTCCTAAAATGCCTCTGTCCTGGTTGGGCAACAAATTTTACCTTAACACTGGGTTGTCCCAGCACAGGCTAGGAGAACAGTTCTACCAAACTTGACGAGAAGCAAAAAAGCACAGAGTCAATATTGGACGACAAATCCCTGTTTTCGGCGTAAGATGAGTGTACCGTAAACTGTTCCTCAAGAGGCTACCCGCAGTTCATCCCACGCCGATCGGAGTGGGTTTATCTATCGGGTTCTCTTTCACATCGTCCAACTTCTACTACCTTAACCGCGCCTGCATGGGTTTTTGGAAAAACTTATTTAGTAGTTCTGAGTCTGCCTCTGTACCCCAAACAGCGGAATTTGAGGAAGATGTGGCTCTTGGGTTAGGCGATCCGCTTTCCCCAATGTTTCGCAAACCCGCCAGCGGCAACGCTCGCATCTTTTTTAGTTGCGATCGGGACATTGACCTCTACGAACTCGAAGAACTTTGTAATGCAGTGGGTTGGTCCCGCCGTCCCCTGCGTAAAGTCAAAAAAGCTATTGTGCACAGCTTCCTAGTCGTCTCTATGTGGGAGATACGGGGCAGCCAGCGACGGCTGGTCGGTTTCGCCAGAGCGACTTCAGACCATGCTTTTAATGCCACCCTTTGGGATGTGGTAGTTCATCCTGATTACCAGGGTAAAGGCATGGGCAAGGCACTGATGAAATACATCATTAAAAAACTCCGCAGTGAAGACATCAGCAACATTACCTTATTTGCTGACCCTCAGGTGGTGGATTTTTACCGAAATTTGGGCTTTATGTCCGATCCAGAGGGCATTAAAGGTATGTTTTGGTATCCAGATTAGCTCGCCCGGTGGAGGTCAGCGTTGATTTGTTGAATAAATGCAATATTCAAGCTGCCAAACACCTCACAAGCCTGTGGGCTGCGGTCAGTTACGCTTTTATGTATCCCCGCAGCTTGTCAAGCCCCACAACCTTAAAAAAACTTCGACGTAGCTGCATCGAAAGCTAAAATAAAAAAAAAGCTTGACAAGCAGGTGGTTTTCTGCGTTAATGGTTAAGAGATAGCCAATACACCGGGATGTAGCGCAGCTTGGTAGCGCGCCTGCTTTGGGAGCAGGATGTCGCAGGTTCAAATCCTGTCATCCCGATCGCACAATTTTAAATAATAGATTCAAGCACAAGCTGCGGCTGAGGTTTGCACTTGTTCAAAATGCCAACCGATTGAGGTAGTTTTTGCCGATCGTGTCAAGGAGCCAGTCTTTGCGTTAATGTGTTTCAGAATCGCTCGGGAGTGGAAAAACATGAAATCATTAGTTCGTTTAGGCGCAATATTGGGGATTGTGGGCTGCACTCTGCTCGGCCCCTCGCCCATTGCCAACAAGATGTCTGCACTCGCATTGCCAGTGCCACAAGTTGTAGAAAAGCTACGCCCGGTGCCGGTATTTACGATTACAGACGGTCAGGGTGCGTTCTTCATCGCTTCTGTTCCCAAGCAAGGTCAGGGTCAAACTGGTAATGCTTCGGTAGCCAGAATTTTCATCAGCCAGAAAGATGCTCAAGCTTTTGTCGATCAACTGAAAACGGCAAATTCTCAATTGGCGGCGTCGGCGCGCGTGACACCCGTGTCACTGGGAGAAATTTATCGGTTGGCTCAAGAAAATAAAGGCAAGCCGGATCAGGTGCTGTTTGCTTTTATTCCGGCAGCGCAGCAGGTACAGTCGGCGAAAACTGTACTTCAGCAGACTGGGCAACAAGTTAACGAGTTAAACGGTGTACCTCTGTTTGTGGCGAGAGGTGGCCCGGAAAATGGTTATTTGACGATTCAGCGGGGCGGTAAAGAAGAGCTTCCTCTGTTTTTTAATAAGGAGGACTTGCAGGAAATGGTCGAGCGTTTTAAGCAGCAGCAGCCGAACGTGACTGCCACAATTAAGATTGAGGTAGTGAACTTGGAGAGAATTTTGGAAGCTTTGGGTACTGAAAATGACCCGTCTTTGAGCCAAATGATTTTGATTCCGTCGCGGGAATCGGTAGAATATGTGCGATCGCGCCAACCGGCTGGTGCTGGAAACCAAAATCCACAGGCGACTCCATCTCCAGCTCCAGCTCGACCGGCGGCATCTCCAGCTCCAGCTCGACCGGCTCCAGCCCCAGCTCGACCGGCTCGCTAATAGTCATTAGTTATTGGTCATTGGTCATTGGTTAGTAGTTACAGACAGGATTTACCCAAAAATTGGTTTCACGTGCTAGTTATAGCGGTAAGGTGCGCTGTGGATGGAACCCTACATAATTAGGTTTTGCGTTCGGGACTAAGTTGGTAGGTTGGATTTTTGGATGTATAGACTCAACCTACTATTTATCAATTCTCAATGACCATTTCTCAATTCTCAATAACCAATTCTCAATGACCAATTCTCAATGACCAATGCCCTGTTTGGCCAATGACCAATGACCAATTCCCAAAAAGTCTTATGTTTGTTTGCGGTTTAGAGCTTTGGCAGTGGGTGAATCAAGCTAAGATTGATGCGATCGCCTCTGAGATTCCCCAAGTAGAACTCGACTGGCTGCTGCAAGAGCTGGCAGGTTTGGATAAGTTGGCTCTGCGTTTGGAGTCGTTTAAAGATTTGCCAAAAATTCAATTAAAGTTGTCTGTATCAGAACTCGATCGACTTTGGCAGCGACGGTTGCAGGAACGGGTGCCGGTGCAGTATTTAACGGGAGTTGCACATTGGCGGGATTTTTCGCTGAAAGTAACGCCGGCGGTGCTCATTCCTCGTCCTGAAACGGAATTGCTGATCGATTTGGCGGTGGATGCTGTGAAAAGCTATTCAGTGAATCCAACATCGGATTGGGTGGATTTGGGAACCGGCAGCGGGGCGATCGCGATCGGCTTGGCTTGTGCGTTGAAAAATACTACGATTCATGCAGTAGATTGCAGTTCGGAAGCTTTGGCAGTGGCTCGACTGAATGCTGAAAATTTGGGTTTGGCATCGCGAATTAATTTTTATCAAGGTTTGTGGTGGGAACCGCTAGAATTTCTCAAGGGTAAAGTTAGCGGCATGGTCTCTAACCCGCCTTACATTCCCAGCAGCACGGTGCTGACTCTGCAACCCGAAGTTTTGAAGCACGAACCTCACCTGGCCTTAGATGGCGGTTTTGATGGCTTAGATTGCATCCGGCATTTGGTAGAAACGGCTCCGGATTATTTAGAATCTGGGGGAGTTTGGTTGGTTGAGATGATGGCGGGACAAGAAACGGCGGTGGCTGATATGCTGCAAAGTCACGGGAGTTATTGCGATGTTCAAATATTTGCGGATTTAGCAGGAGTCGATCGCTTTGCTTTAGCCTATCGTCTTTAGATTCCCAAAATATACTGAAAATCTAAAACCTAAAATCTACAATCTACAATCGGATGACTCAAGTTTCGATAAATACTCTAGTTCAAGGAGCAATTTCAGGAGAGCGTATTGTCAGCTTTCCCACTGATACTGTACCCGCTTTGGCGACCCGACCCGATCGCGCGGAGTTGATTTTTGCAGCTAAAGGGCGCCGTCAAGACAAACCGCTGATTTTGATGGCTGCATCGGCGGAGGCTTTGTGGCCTTACGTGCAGGGGAGTCCAGGAGAGTTCAATTTGTGGCAGCAAGTGGCTGCATCCTATTGGCCTGGGGCGTTAACTTTGGTGCTGCCGGCTTCGCCACTGGTGCCGGCTGCTATGAATGCGATCGATCGCAGTACGATCGGCATACGAGTACCTAATTTTCCCGTTGCTCTCAAGATTTTAGGGCAGACAGGCCCTTTGGCTACTACCAGTGCTAATTTATCGGGCCAAGCGCCTCTGTCGTCGGTGGCAGAAATTGAGGCGCAGTTTCCCGAAGTCTTGACATTAGTTGCTACTGAATTAGCAACAGCGCCAACCGCGCCGACGGCTTCGAGTTTGCCTTCGACTGTGGCTAAATGGACTGGTGGCGGTTGGGAAATATTGCGACAAGGCGCGATCGAGCTAGAATGCTAAAAGCTAAACTCCTAGGCAAAGTAATATGGCGCCGATCGGCTGGAGCGACTTGATATATTTAGGTATGGGACTCGGACTGGGTTTCGGAAGCAGTTTGATTTGGCGCAGGCAGCAAAAAAGCTCGCAACAGCCAGAACCTGCTCCCTATGTGCCTCCTACTCCTCAAGAAAATGATTTAGAGAAGTTTGATGCCCTTTCCGATCAACTGAAGCAAACTCAATTGGCTTATCAGATGGCATCGGAGATGAGTCTATTTAAGGCGGGCTTTTTGGCTCGAACTTCTCACGAGTTGCGATCGCCCCTCAGCACTATGATTGGTACGCTGCAATTAATTCTGTCGGATTTGTGCGACGATCCTGCTGAGGAACGAGAGTTTGTCGAACAAGCTCACGGTGCAGCACTCAAGCTGGTGAAATTGATAGATGAAATTATCTCTGTTGCTAAAACTGAACACGGCACTGACAAGATGGATGTTGAGCCGATTCAGTTAGCTAAGGTTTTTGATGAAATTGATGATTTAACTTACTTACAAGCTGCTAATCGCAGCATTCGTTTGGAGATATTACCGCCCGATCCGGGGATTTATGTATTGGCAGATTTGCCGAGATTTAGGCAAGTTTTAGTCAATTTGATAGATACTGCTATTGCTCAGATGGAGGAGGGAAGTATTTCTGTTTCTGCACATTCTTCGCCGGAATCTGGATGCGTTCATATTTGGGTGGACGATCAGCGCTCGGTTAGTGCTTGGAGCGAATCTTGGGATTTGCTGAAGCACGATTTGGAGTCGGATGCTACTAAGAGCAGCGATAATTCTCACGTCTCTTCTGGCATGAGGTTGTTGATGAATCAGACACTTTTAACTTTGATGAAGGGAAAGTTGGAAGTTTTGGCTGTGCCTTCTGAGTCGGAAGAGTCCAATTTTAACCGCACTCAGTGTTCTATTCCTTTGGCAAGTTTGTGAAGAAGGAAGTGCGGCAACGGATTTGGTAGCGGATGTAACGGATTAAATAAAGGGATTTAATGGAGGTCGGGAAGAGGGAAGAGTTAAACAGTTGACAGTTGACAGTTGACCTGTGACAGCGAAGTGATAAGAACGGAGATTTAAACTCCGTTCTTATCACAATCTGCCGACCTGAGTAAGGGCTTCAAACCCCGGCTATTCGGTGAATTATTTGTAAATAGTATGGTGTGAATAGCACGCCATACTATTTATAGATTTTGGTGCGACTTTTGTGCTGGTTTAGCAAATAGCAGTTAGCAATTCGCCTTTGCTAATTTCTAATTCGATATTCTCTTCTAGGAGCTGATTTTCAAGTACCATTGTGGTGCTGGCGTTATGCTGAAAACCGATGCGCTCGTAGAAGCTTTGTTTGTAAGTTGTCATCAGGTAAACTCGCTCTACTCGGCACATCCGAGGGTGACTCAAGACAGTTTGCACTAATTTGCGGCCGAGTCCTGCACCTTGGTAATCTGGATGAATGGCGACATCCCAGATGGTGGCTCGATAGATGCCGTCTGAGGTGGCCCTGGCAAAGCCGATCGCCCGCGGGCCATCCCAAACTGTCACAACTGGTTCGCTGTTGGCGATCGCAATTTCCCAATCTTCTATCTTGCGCGCCCTCGCCCAAAAGGCGGCGGCTTTAAATAGTTCTTGGATTTGCGCGATGTCTGCGCGATCGCGACTTGTGCAAAATTGAATGTGACTCGAATCTCTAGTCGTTGATGTCATGCTCAATGTGCCTTGAAGTTTTATCTAAACTGTGTTACTTTTACTGTCTTGCAGGAGTGAAAGTTGATTTTGCTTGGGAATGCTCGACAATTGAATTCCCGATTTACAAAACCATTTTTATTTATACACAAAATGCAACTAATTTCCGTAATTATTAATACTTTTTTGTATAAAGTTTGTGAAAAGTTTTTGACTCAAAATTTTCCAGTCATAACTCGTACTATTTGAGATTTGAGATTGGGTCATCTTTTTTGTTGACAGTGGCTTGTAGGGTGTGTCATATCGTTTCCGGTTGTATCGGAATGATTTAACCACAGAGAGCGCAGAGGGCACAGAGAGAGAAGATGGAGATGAATACAGGATGATGCAATCGGATTTGATATCATGGCTCAAAAATTCATCAAAAGAAGTATTGACAACCGTAGTACCAAAAAAATTGGACTGTGGAGTCAATACTCTCATCTCAAATCTCAAATCGAGTGAATTAGTTTTGCAGCCAGCGGGCGGCATCTTTGGCGTGATAAGTCAAAATCAAATCTGTACCAGCACGCTTGAATCCTGTCAAGGTTTCCATCACCACTCTTTCTTCATCAATCCAACCGTTGAGGGCGGCGGCTTTCACCATCGCGTATTCTCCAGAAACGTTGTAAGCTGCAACTGGCAAATTAGTGGCTTCCTTGACGCGCCAGATAATGTCCATGTACGCTAAAGCGGGTTTAACCATTAGCATATCCGCACCTTCAGCAATGTCGAGAGCAATTTCTTTGAGAGCTTCGCGGCCATTTCCTGGGTCCATTTGATAGGTGCGCCGATCGCCAAATTGCGGAGCAGAATCCGCTGCATCCCGGAACGGGCCATAATAAGCTGAGGCATATTTTGCCGCGTAGGACATGATGGGAATATCTTCAAATCCAGCCGAGTCCAATCCTTCGCGAATTGCTCCCACAAAACCGTCCATCATTCCCGAAGGTGCAATAATATCTGCACCAGCTTTAGCTTGAGCAACGGCAGTTTTTTTCAGCAATTCTAGCGTCGGATCGTTCAAAACTCGGCCGCTTAAATCTCCGACTTCTAAATAGCCACAGTGACCGTGACTCGTATATTCGCACAGACAAGTATCGACCATGACAATTAAATCTGGTACGGCTGCTTTAACTGCTGCCGTCGCTTTTTGGACGATGCCGCAGTCGTGCCAAGCACCTGTCGCGTCTGTATCTTTGTCTGCGGGAATGCCGAATAAAATAATCGCGGGAATGCCGAGATCGTAAACTTCTTTTGCTTCTTCTACGATTTTGTCTACCGATAGCTGGTAAACTCCGGGCATCGATCTAACTTCTTTGGCAAAAGCTTCCCCCGGTACGGCAAATAGGGGGTAAATTAAATCGCTGGTTGTCAAGATATTTTCGCGTACCATCCGGCGGAGTTGGGGATGGTTGCGGAGGCGGCGGGGGCGGTGAGTGGGAAACATAATGTTTTTTTACGGTAGATTAAAGTCCGGATTTCTGGGATTCGCGACGTTTGTTTAAAAGTCTAAAGCTTATTGTTGGTCGATCGCCGTCAACCCAAGTAAAGTTCTGTAAAACCCATGATGTCCCTTGTTCGTAGTCAGAACTTGATGGCACTGAAAAAGCATCGCACAAAAAGCTGTAAGGCAACAGGTACATATATCGTGGCCTTACAAAGCCAAATATCTCTCTGGGCCGGACTCGGGCGCCATCTTCTGGTATGGGGCGTACAGGAAATTTAACGCCAAACTCGCCTTAAATTCAACACAAATCCCGGCAATACGTCTTCACCCGATAACTCGGCTGGATTGATTAATATTTCTACTTCTGCTTGCTGTCGATAAATCTCTACCCGCCGGTTTTGGGGGTCAATTAACCAGCCCAATCTCTCACCGTTGTCGATGTATTCCCGCATCTTCGCTTGCAGGGTGGATAGACTATCAGATGCCGATCGCAATTCTACTACAAATTCGGGACACAGCGGAACGAATCCTTTGCGTTCTTTTGCAGTTAGTGCTTCCCAACGAGTTCGACTCACCCAAGAAGCGTCGGGAGAACGGCGAGCACCGTTAGGAAGGATGAATCCAGTAGAAGAGTCAAATCCTTTTCCTAAATCCTCATTTAATTCGCACCAGCGATCGAGTTGTCCGCTGATGCTGAGGTTGCTATTGCCTGATTCGCCTCCGGTGGGTGGATTCACTATTAATTCTCCTTGTGCGGTTCTTTCTAATCTCAAGTCTGGATTTGCCAGTGTTAGGGCCTCAAATTGCTCGCCGGTGACTAAAAGGGCGATCGAATTCGGCACTTCTAGAGATATAGTTTGTGGTTCAGTAAATGTTTGTACCATATTCAATTCCAGACTTTTTTAGGTAGAAACTGGCAAGTCGATTAAGACAAATTGTAAGAGCAGGTTCGCAAAAAAAAATAAATGCACCCAACCCAGATATATATAAACCGCCCCCGACAACTATATTCAAAAATGTTGCTTTAGGTTTGTAGTGAGGACTTCAGTCCGCATCAAAGAGAGGACTGAAGTCCTCACTACAAACTATTTTTTACAACTGACCAAAACCTTATTCAAAAATGTTGCTTTAGGTTTGTAGTGAGGACTTCAGTCCGCATCAAAGAGAGGACTGAAGTCCTCACTACAAACTATTTTTTACAACTGACCAAAACCTTATTCAAAAATGTTGCTTTAGGTTTGTAGTGAGGACTTCAGTCCGCATCAAAGAGAGGACTGAAGTCCTCACTACAAACTATTTTTTACAACTGACCAAAACCTTATTCAAAAATGTTGCTTTAGGTTTGTAGTGAGGACTTCAGTCCGCATCAAAGAGAGGACTGAAGTCCTCACTACAAACTATTTTTTACAACTGACCAAAACCTTATTCAAAAATGTTGCTTTAGGTTTGTAGTGAGGACTTCAGTCCGCATCAAAGAGAGGACTGAAGTCCTCACTACAAACTATTTTTTACAACTGACCAAAACCTTTTTTAGGCTTGTTTTTTTTCTTTTTCTTCTGGCCGCCCATTCCCTGCATTCCTTGCATTCCCGGCATTCCCGGCATTCCTGGCAATCCTCCCATTCCTGTAAAGTTACCTTGACTCATTTGCTGCATCATGGTACGCATTTTTTGGAAATCGCTTACCAGTTTTGTTACGTCGTTTTCTGCGTAGCCTGCGCCTTTGCCGATGCGGCGGCGGCGGGATGGAGAACTTGCTAAAAGTTCGGGATTGCGGCGTTCTTCAGTTGTCATGGAATTAATCATGGCTTCCGTGCGTTTTAACTGCACTTCGCCTTGCCGCATTTGTTCGTCGGTGAGTTTGTTCATCCCCGGAATCATTTTCATGATGCCGCCGAGGGAACCCATGTTTTTTAGCAGTCTTGTTTGTTTGAGAAAGTCGGTAAAGTCAAACTTTGCCGTGAGCATTTTCTCTTGCATCTTTTCGGCATCGGCGATGTCGAATTCTTCTTGCGCTTTTTCGACTAGCGTCAAGACATCGCCCATACCGAGGATTCTCGATGCCATGCGATCGGGATAAAATGGTTGCAATGCTTCCACTTTTTCGCCGACGCCGACAAATTTAATCGGGGCGCCGGATATTTGCCGCACTGAGAGGGCTGCACCACCGCGGCTGTCGCCGTCTAATTTGGTTAAGATGGCGCCGGTAATGCCGATTTGGTCGTGGAAGGTGCGGGTTAAATTTGCTGCTTCTTGGCCTGTCATGGCATCAACAACTAACAGCGTTTCGTGGGGTTGTACTGTTTGTTTGATGCGAAGCAATTCGGCCATCATGTCTTGGTCGATTTGCAGGCGGCCTGCTGTATCGACGATGATTGTATCGACGCCTAGTTGTTTGCCGTGTTCGATGCCTTGGCGGGCAATTTCTACGGGATCGGTATCTGTACCTAGTTCAAATACGGGTACGTCGATTTGTTTGCCGAGGGTGAGCAATTGGTCGATCGCGGCAGGTCGATAAATGTCCGTGGCGACTAGCAGTGCGGTAAGATTTTGCTTGCGGAGGTGCAGGGCTAGTTTAGCGGTAGCTGTGGTTTTCCCGGTTCCTTGCAAACCAGCCATCAGGATGACGGTGGGCCCGGATTCGGCGGTGGCGAGGGGTACGTTGGTTTCCCCCATGACGCGGACGAGTTCGTCGTGGACGATTTTGATGAATTGTTGGTCTGGACGGACGCCTGAAACGACTTCTGCGCCTTGTGCTTTAGCCGTTACCTCTGCGACGAAGTTTTTGACGACTTGGAGGTTGACATCGGCTTCCAGGAGGGCGCGGCGGACTTCTTTGATGGCGTCTTGGATGTTGGATTCGGAGATTTTATTCTGTCCGCGCAGTTTTTTCCAGGTGGATTCGAGTCGATCGGCAAGGGCTTCAAACATAGGGCTTTGTTGGCTAGTCAGTATTTTTAATTTTAAGTCCTGGACGCACTCCGACCAAAGAAACCGGGTTTTTTACCGAATCTGCGGGTCACAACTCAGTATTTTCGTAAAAAAACCCGGTTTCTGACCCCCCGTGCGTAAATCCTATTTTAAGCTTAAATGCGGGTATTGGGATTCTAGATTTTAAATTTTAGATTGGAGAATTAATTGACGCTGCGGATAAATTTGGGGCGAGTTATTGAGATTGCTCGAAGGTGTGAGTTTTTACATATTCTGCGATCGCCCGTTGGACTGCAAACAGGGTGCGATCGCCCTTTTGGACTTTTTCGATTAACAACCTCCGTCTCAAGGATTCGACCGCTTTTAGGAATTCGGAAGGAGATAATTCGAGAAGGGCTGGCTTTTTTGAGATTTCGACTGGTTTGTTTTGATTTGCCAACCAGGACATGACTTGTTTTTCGGTGTCTGACAAGCGCTGAAAATGTTGGTGCAATAAATATTCTAAGTCTCCTAAAACTAAGCTATCATAGGATAAAAAATCAGAAATATTGCCGTTAAATAAGTCTTGAATTGCAGCGACTGCTGTATTTAACCACAAGGGATTGCCTTTGTAAAGGTCAATCAATTCTGACCATTTTTCTGATTCAAGTAAACCTTTTTCTGTGAATATTTCTCGCGCTGCTTCTCCTAAACTATTGAGTTGCAATGTTTGACAACTTTTCTGCTGGCTTTCTAATGCTGCAATTTCTCTGGGTTTTTCCCAACTAATCAAAATTATGCAACTGTTGTGGCATGATTCTGCTATTTGTTTGAAGAATGGGCCGTAGTTTTCGTAGCCCGGTTGGTAGTTTCCTGCTAGTTGTTGGCTGCTGAAGATTGTTTGCACGTCATCGAGGATGATGAGACAGCGATGCGATCGCAAATGGTGGATTACCCCCCCCAACCCCCCCTTGCTAAGCAGGGTGGATTAATTGTCAGGGGGGAATGTATGATAGAACAGGTAATCAAGTCTGCCCTGTCCGGGTAGACTATCCCTTCTGAAATGAATTAACCATGAATTTAATTGAAGCAATTAAATCTGTTC
>NZ_JAAFKG010000039.1 GCF_013299185.1 Microcoleus sp. bin48.metabat.b7b8b9.023
CAACGCAGCGCTAAACATTAGAGACGAAGGCTTGCGGTTTTTGGCGTTGGGAATCAGCGCTACTGCCAGTGGACGCAATGTAAGTCAACCCGGAAGAATCTCGGTTCTCTCGGATGCTGTTGCGGTCGAAGCTGGAAGCCCACTCTCTACCGCAAGGTGAGAGTTGGGTAATTCACCCATACAGCTTCCTGTAACCGCCCAAGAGCAGCAGCCAGACTGTCACTCCCAGCCAGTGAATCACCACCGCAGTCCAGATGGAACCGCTTTGCAGGTATGCGATGGAGCACGCTGCGCCCAAAACAGCCGCCAGTAGCAAAAACACGGGATTCATAAAGGTCGATCGACCGATCGGATAAAAAGTCAGCGCGTTGAGCGGGTGGTAAACTACAAACAGCAGCAAACTGGAGCATCCCCAAAACCACAGCATCAGCCCAGAAGCATTCTCGAAAGGGTGCGGCAGCATTAACACGCGGAAAAAAACTTCTTCAGTCAGCCCCGGGCTTAACAAACAGCCTGCGAGCACTCCGGCAATTATTGGCTGGGAGGTTTGCACGTCTACTTTCAGAAATCCGGACGAAAAACCGATGGGAAGTGCGATCGCGCTGTAGACTAGCACCAGCAGAGCTACAACCAGCCAATCGGTGAAATCGGGAATAGTTGAAAAAGCGTGGGTGA
This sequence comes from Microcoleus sp. bin48.metabat.b7b8b9.023, assembly GCF_013299185.1. Lineage (GTDB taxonomy): Bacteria > Cyanobacteriota > Cyanobacteriia > Cyanobacteriales > Microcoleaceae > Microcoleus. The sequence goes on from NZ_JAAFKG010000039.1 coordinate 676, forward strand.
GGCGGCGTGCTAGCAAATCGAAGAGTGCGATCGCACTAAAATTTAACATAATCAAATTTATAATTAAAATTTTTAAACAAATGTTATATCATGTCGGTTCGATTGACAGAAATAAGTAAAGGATCGGGCGTGCGCCGGAAAGTCCGCTTTCTGGTTGCGGACTGAAGTCCACACTACGAACCTTTTTGGCTGCGGACTGAAGTCCACACTACGAACCTTTTTTGTGTGCCGGAAAGTCGGCTTTCTGGTTGCGGACTGAAGTCCACACTACGAACCTTTTTTCTGATTGTCATCGACTGGACATGATATTAGCAGTAAGTTGACGCCTTTATGCAAAATCAATCACCGCCGCCTGTCAGAGTCCGCGTTTTTGTTTCCGGGTTAGTTCAAGGAGTCGGCTACCGATATTCGACGATGAATCAGGCCAAGTATCTGCGCCTCGGTGGCTGGGTGAGAAATCTCCCCGACGGCCGTGTCGAGGCTGTCTTTGAAGGTAACAAACAAGCTGTTGAAGCGATTATTGACTGGTGTCGCCGGGGCCCGACTGGTGCTGCGGTTAGTCAGTTAGTTTTGGCAGATGAAGAACCGGAGGGCGATCGCACTTTTGAACTCCGCCGATAAAAAAATAAATAGCACAAACGGCGGTTTTAACCGCCACTACACTGGCATTTCCTCGGCGGGCGCTGACAAAAGTATGAATTGATAAGCCCGGATTTTATATTGCCAATTATTCACGACCGGCAAGTTGATTTAAATTAGCAAATAACTGAGCAACTTTGGTTAAATCTTTATCTCCCGGCGCTATTTCTACGCCGCTCGAAAGGTCAACACCGCTGAATTTGTTGCCGATCGCGCGATCGATCGCATTTAAAATATTATCCGGTGTTAAGCCGCCAGCCAGCAGCCAAGGACAAGCTGGTTTAAACTCTGCTAACATCATCCAATCTATAGTTTTGCCAGTACCGCCAAGTTGAGCTGGATGGTAAGCATCCAACAGTAAAGTATCGACACGCAGGGCGTAAATTGCAGCAGTGGCTAACGTTTCATGACTCTTCACTCTCAAAGCTTTGATAATTTCAATTCCCGGCAAAAACTCGCGCAGCCGATCGCAATATTCCGCTGTTTCATCTCCGTGCAGTTGCACCCCGCTTAAATTTGAATCTGCGGTTACTTGACAGATATTTTCGATTGTGGTATTTGCAAACACGCCGATGCGATCGACATTTTCCGGCAACTGTTCGACAATCAGGCGAATCGTTTGGGGGCTGACATAGCGCGGGGAAGCCGGCACGCAGATAAACCCCAAAGCTTGGGCTCCCAAACGGGCGATCGCCATTCCCTGGTCTAATTTAGTGATTCCGCAAATTTTTACCCGCACTTTTTTTCCTCTGTGCTGAATTTGTATCAAAATATAAACGAATTGTTAACTATTAAAACAAATCTTAGTTTAATGCAAAATAATTTTTATAATTTTCTAAATCAAATAATCTGTGAAATCAGGAGCATATAAACATGATTAACTCATCTTTGCTGTTAGCCGTACAAGCTACCACTCCCTCAACGCCGGAATGGACACCAATGGTAGGACTGACAATGATTATATGCAACTTGCTGGCGATCGCGATCGGCTACTACGGCATCAACAAACAAAACCGAGGCAAGGGCCCAGCTTTACCCGTTGCAGTCCCTGGAATGTTCAAAGGCTTCGGCATCCCAGAATTGCTGGCCACAACCAGCTTGGGCCACTTGCTCGGGGCAGGAGTAATCTTGGGCTTGGGTAACGCCGGAGTGCTTTAAAAATCACGGTTCGGGAAAGGCAAGAGTCATAAAAGATATAATAGACATTTATTCTTGCTCTCCTTTCCCAGGAAACTTTCATGCAGACAGGTTGGCGAATCGGCTCTTTATTTGGCATCCCGCTACTCATAGATTATTCGTGGTTTATAATTTTAGCCCTAGCAACCCGCGAATACGCCAGCAGTTACCGATTGTGGGGATCCGCGCTCTCCTGGAGTGCCGGGTTCGCAATAGCTTTGCTACTATTTGCTTCCGTGCTGTTGCACGAATTAGGGCACAGCTTGGCGTCGATGTCCCAAGGCATTAAAGTTAATTCTATTACTCTATTCTTATTTGGCGGAGTAGCTTCGATCGACTCTGAATCAAAAACTCCGGGTCAAGCTTTTCAAGTAGCTATTGCTGGCCCCCTCGTCAGCTTTGCGCTGTTTTTAATCCTCGGTTTGGGTTCTCAAGTTTTTCCCCGGACAAGTTTGCTATTCATTATTACAGAAAAGGTAGCAGTAATCAATCTAGTTTTGGGATTATTTAACTTAATTCCCGGGCTGCCTTTGGACGGAGGACAAGTTTTAAAAGCAGCAATTTGGAAAATCACTGGTTCTCGATTTGTCGGCGTGCGTTGGGCTGCAAAAACAGGACAAGTTTTGGGTTGGTTGGCTGTTGCTTTCGGTGTCAGTTTATGTTTGTTAGCGCGCCAGTACGGCGGTTTGTGGATTGCGCTGATCGGCGGGTTTGCGATTCGGAATGCCAGTGACTACAGTCGCTTTACTTCGTTGCAAGAAGCGCTGCTCAAAACTAAGGCTGCCGATGCAATGAGCCGCGAGTTTCGAGTTGTCGATGCAAATTTGACTTTGCGAGAATTTGCCGATCGCTATTTGCTAGAAGTCAATCCGTTTCCATTTTACATCGCTGCAACCAACGGGCGGGATTTGGGCTTAGTGTCGATCGACGATATCCGCTGCACAGAGCGCAGTCAGTGGCAAATTCAGACTTTGCACAACATTTTGCAACCCCTGGAAAAAACCCCCACAGTCTCCGAAAAAGCATCCATTGCAGAAGTAATTAACAGCATGGAAGCCCGCCAACTCCCGCGAATCCTCGTCCTTTCGTCCATTGGTGCAGTCGTAGGGACGATCGATCGGGGCGACGTGATGAAAGTTATGGCAAAATACCTCAAACCCAAGATTTCCGAAGCTGATATCAAGCGCAGCAAAGAAGAAAACAGTTATCCCCAGGGATTGCAGTTAAGTGCGATCGCTAAAACCGTACAAGAAAATTAATTTAAAATGGGGCATCAATAATCCAGATTAGTCACAATTTCAGGTGTAAATAGGCGTGCATAAATAAACTCAACCTAAAAAGCTAATTTCCTTGCTGTCAGGAACTTATGACCCACGGTATTGTTCTGTTAATTATGACCACCTAATATAGCACACTTTTTTGTCCAAGATGGTTAAAACAAAAATTCTTATGCCCAATTTTTTTAAGATATTTCATCAATTGGGAGAGAAACGTTGGAGTTGGAAAAAGTTAAGTTTTTCCTTACCCTTCGCTGATTTACAACCTCTTGCCGTCACCTGCATTGTCGTGACAGGAACTCTCTTAGGAGTGCGACATTTAGGTTGGTTGCAGCCCTTGGAATTGAAGGCTTTTGACTTGATGGTACAGTTGCGCCCCGATGCAGGCCCCGATCCGAGGTTGCTGGTAGTGACAGTCACAGAAAAGGACATTCATCATTTTAAGAAATGGCCAATCTCTGATGGAGTTTTAGCTCGTGCGATCGCCTCCATAGCGAGTCTCGAACCCGTCGCTATTGGTCTGGATATAATCCGCGATATCCCCTACGAACCAGGAAACGCAGAATTGGCAGCTCAATTCACAAACCCCAAAGTCATCCCGATTACTTTCATCGGCAAATCAGAGTACGATCGCGCTCTACCACCTCCCAACATACCCAAAGCACGGATAGGATTTAACGATTTAGTAATCGATCCAGACGGCATAATTCGCCGGAGCTTGATCTATCGTTCCAACGGACAATCGACTCTCAGCTCATTTGCGCTCCGGCTGGCTTTCAAATATATTGACAGTAAAAAAATTCCTGCAACACTCACAAAAGATCAAGAAATAAAAGCAGGAAACACAGTTTTTTCGCGACTGCGATCGGACTCAGGAGGTTATCAGACAATTGACACTGGAGGCTATCAAATCTTGCTCAATTACCGCTCTCCTGAAAATACCGCAAAAACCGTGACACTCACTCAAGTTTTGGAGGGAAAACTAGACCCCGAATTGGTGAAGGATAAAATAGTGATAATCGGGGTTACAGCCCCAACTACAAAAGATGTCTTTTCTACCCCTTACAGCGCCACTGCTAGCGACAACCGCATGATGCCGGGAGTCTTTATTCATGCAGCGGCAACTAGCCAAATTGTTAACGCAGTTTTAGATGGCAAAAATCTATTTTGGTTTTGGGATGAATGGCAAGAAATGCTGTGGATAGCTGTTTGGGGAGCAGTTGGCGGCTGTTTAGCTTGGCGGCTAGAAAATACGCTCAATTCCATACTCAGCGCGATCGCCCTTGGCGGCATATTGTGGGGATTCACATTTTTTCTATTTACTCAACAGGGGTGGATATCACTGGCCTCACCAACACTAGCATTTGCGATCGCCCCAGGAGTTATCATCACCTACAAGTACCAGCAGTCAAAGCAGCAGCAAGAAATTGTGATGAAATTATTAGGACAGCAAACCTCACCGGCGATCGCCAATGCCCTGTGGAAAGAGCGCGTCCATCTCCTCCAGTCGGGCCTATTGCCGGGGCAAAGACTAACTGCTACAATGATCGTGACTGACTTGCAGGGTTTTAGCACTATTTCCGAAAAATTATCCCCAGAAGTAGTAATGCCTTGGTTAAATGAATATTTATCAGCAATGGCCGAGGAAGTGCAAAAACATCAAGGGGTGATTAATAAATTTACCGGAGATGGAATGCTGGCTGTATTTGGTGTTCCTATCCCCCGCACAACTCTCGAAGAAATTGCCGAAGATGCTCGCCTTGCGGTATCTTGCGCCCTAGCTATAAGTGCGTGGTTACCAGCCCTGAATCAAAGTTGGATCGATCGCGGTTTGCCGTCGGCAAAAATGCGAGTCGGAATTTTTACAGGGCCGATAATGGTGGGCAGTTTGGGAGGCAAAACCCGTTTAGAATATGGAGTAATCGGTGATAGTGTCAATATCGCTTCTCGCCTGGAAAGCTGTGAAAAACATCGGCAAGAGGACACCTGCCGCATTTTAATTGCCGAAGAAACCTTAGTGCACATTCAAGGAAAATTTGAGGTAGAATCTTGGGGAGCTTTACCTTTAAAAGGCAGGGAGCAAAAAGTTAATGTCTATCGCGTCTTGGGAGGAGAAAGATCGTCCAAGTAAAAATAGACAAGATATCTTGCAAACATCATGCAAATCCTAGAAAAAAAATGACTAAATTTACACTAAAATCCCTCGCCTTTAGTTCCATATTGTTGATAGGAGCATTTAATGCTTGCCAATTTGCAAGTCTGGGACAGCCAACGCCAGATAATGTGGGCCAGCCGCGCAATACTGTACCGGGAGGGCCGCGCTTCGCTCAGCCCCGTGAAGATATGGAGCAATCGCCCCCCCGAGCGGGCAGACAGACGCGCGGTAACTGTCGCAACAGCGGGCTTAATCCCATAAATCTCACAGGCTTAGTCCCTGAAAATAAAATCGCACGGACTGTTTCCGAATATCCAACATTCTTTTTCTACTTGCCTCCAACAAAGGCAGAATCAGCAGAATTTATCCTACTAGATCCAAGCGGCAACCAGATTTATAAACAGACTCTCAAAGTTGCTAATTTATCAGGAGTAATCGGCGTTAGTATCCCTGCTAACAACAATGTGCCTCCGTTGGAAGTAGGCAAAAAATACACTTGGAATTTTACAGTGATTTGCGAGGCTGAAGACAGATCTGCCGATCTGCTCGAAACCGGTCGTTTGCTGCGAGTTGAACTCAGTGCAGATATCCGCAGTGAATTAGAAAAGGCAGATCCGCGCCGGAAAACAGCTATTTATGCTGAAAATGGGATTTGGCAAGATGCTCTGAGCAATTTAGCTGCTGCTCGTCGCGATCGCCCTTCGGATACAATGCTGGATGCTGATTGGGAAAGCTTGCTAGATGCAGTGAAATTGACCAAAATTGCCAAACAGCCGATCGTCCAAGTGCAAACTGAGCCAAAACCATAAGCTCTACAGCATTTAAATTTAACTTTTTGGGTGTTGCCAAGATCTCCCACCCCACAAGCATGATACCAAAAATCTTTTGTGGAACGGCCATCTTGGCTGTTCCCAAAAGATTCGCGGACGTTGTTGGGCTTCAGCCCTCTTAGTAACAGTATTCGTAGGGTGCGTCGCCACCAACAATCCCTCAAAAAAATCGACAATTTCACGGCATCGACCTGTAGGAGATTACAGATTAAATTCTAGAGAATTCTTTCAGCTATCTACAAATAGATTTTTCTTGAGTCAATTCCCAGATCTCCTCCCATTCCTCCTCCGAAAGAGGCCGCACCTCCAAATCAATATCAAAACAGCGACAAGCCGCCGCACTCAAAGCATCAATTACAGTTGCAATCAAATCATCTCCCCCTTCAGATAGAGGTGATTTCACAGGAATTAATTCCTCCCCAAAAACCTGAGTAAACAAACCAATATCCGGCTGCAAACGCATCGAACCATGCTGCAAAATAGCATCACCACGGCGCAATTGTGCGCTACCAATTAACTTGCAGCCATCAACAGTCACCAAATCTGCACCCGTCGCAGTACCAAAACAATTGGGATTGTGAATGTAACCGCGCCCAGCTTCCCCGTAGTGCAAATCCACACCGATCGCCCGCCAACCTTCAATCAAAAACTCGCATATAGTGTGATAAGCTTTCAGGCGGCTGCTCTCAAATCCCGACGACACAACTGCATAAGTCAAATCTCCTTGGTGGAGTACAGCGCGCCCACCGCTGGGGCGTCTCACCAACTCCAGAGGCTGTCCCTCCCAAGATAGCTGCTGCCAAAATTCCGGCCACCGCTGCTGGTGGTAGCCCAAGGAAATCGCCGCCGGTGCCCAGGTGTAAAATCGCAGAGTTGGCGGATTTTTCCCCGCTAGATGCTTTTCTAGCAGCCATTTGTCGATCGCCATCTGCACCCTACCAGACGCCGACAGCAGCGGAATTAAACGCCATACAGAATTAGCCATTAGCCCCCATTCCTGAGTTTATACTCAATAAGTTCGCAGGATGTTTTAAAATTAGAAACAGTTTTTTGTGCCTGTCTTTTAATTTGGTGCAAGTTTAACGCCCGCCCGTGCTTTATAAATAATCAGGAAAAATCATCGTACAACCATGAGCAACAGTGTAATTGTCATTAACGACGAAAAATTTGAAACAGAAGTGCTGAAAGCAGAGCAACCAGTGCTTGCCTATTTTTGGGCATCTTGGTGCGGGCCTTGCAAACTCATCGCGCCCTCGATCGACTGGCTGGCTGCCAACTACAGCGACCTAAAAGTGGTTAAAATGGAAATTGACCCCAATCCTGTTACTGTCAAACAGTATAAAGTAGAAGGAGTTCCAGCACTCAGACTGTTTAAAAATGCCGAAGTAGTCCTTTCCCACGAAGGAGCAATTACCAAACAAACATTGATCGGCTTACTAGACGGTCATTTATAAAGTTTTGAGTTTTGAATGTATAAATTTGAGTTATATAATTTTAGTTATAAGTTAATTTATTAATTTATAACTAATAAATTATAACTCTGAATCCTTCAATCTCACTCTACAAATTGTCCCCGCTAAATTGGTAATAATTGATAATATTTAATCCTAGACAAAACAAAAATCAAAAAATAGGTTCGTAGTGAGGACTTCAGTCCGCATCCGTCAGAGGACTGAAGTCCTCACTACGAACCTGATAATCGTTATTTTACCGATCGCAAAAATAATATAATTTACAATTCACAAAAATACTGGTAGCCCATATGAAATTTGCCCAACGTTTAGCACCCCTAAAATTTAATGTATTTGCCGATATGGATCGGGCGAAAGCTCTAGCAAGAGCAGCCGGACAGAATACGATCGACTTATCTCTGGGTTCTTCCGATTTGCCTGCGGCTGCTCACATTACAGATGCGATCGCCAATTCCCTATCAGATCCTAGCACCCACGGCTATTTACTGTTTAACGGCACCCGCTCTTTCCGGGAAGCAGCAGCTTCTTGGTACGAACAAAAATTTGGGATTTCAGTCAATCCCGAAACAGAAGTGCTGCCGTTAATTGGTTCCCAAGAAGGCACGGCGCATATGCCTTTAGCTGTACTCAACCCCGGAGATTTTGCTTTGCTGCTCGATCCGGGCTATCCTTCCCACGCAGGCGGTGTCTATTTGGCGGGCGGTCAAATTTACCCGATGCCTATATTAGCAGAAAATCAGTTTTTGCCAGTCTTTGAAGATATTCCGATGCCCGTCTTGGCTCAGTCGAAGATGATGGTTTTGAGCTATCCTCACAATCCTACAACTGCGATCGCCCCGCTGGCATTTTTTGAGAAAGCAGTGAATTTTTGTCGCCAACACGATCTCGTTTTAGTGCACGATTTCCCCTATGTGGATTTGGTGTTTGACGATTCCCTAGGGGCGGTGGATGGTGCGTGCCCGCCCTCTCGTAAATTGATGGCGCCGTCGATTTTTCAGGCGGATAGAGATAAGAGTGTGGCGATCGAGTTTTTCACCCTATCAAAATCCTACAGTATGGGAGGCTTTCGAGTTGGATATGCGATCGGCAATCCCGAACTAATTACAGCCCTGCGACAAGTAAAAGCCGCAGTAGACTTCAACCAATATCTAGGGATTTTGAACGGAGCGAGCGCGGCATTAACGGGGCCTCAAGATACCGTCACCACCAGCGTCGAAACCTTCAGAAAGCGCCGGGATGTCTTTGTAAGTGCGCTAAGGGCGATCGGCTGGGAAGTACCCGTACCCCCCGCCACGATGTACGTTTGGGCGAAACTACCAGCACCTTGGGCCTCGGATTCGGTGAAATTTTGCACTCAGCTAGTACAGAGTACAGGAGTCGCAGCTTCCCCCGGCGCCGGTTTCGGGAAATCAGGAGAAGGCTACGTGCGATTTGCCTTAGTTGAGTCACCTGAAATTTTGGAAGCAGCAGTTAGAAAAATTGCGGAATTTCTCAGTTAATTGCTCAATTAAAAAGATTGCATTCAAGCACTCTCCTCTCTTGAGATTATCTGCGTTTATCTGCGGTTGATTTATCAATCCAAGATTTATGGAATCATATCGTGCCGGCTCACTCAATTAACCGCAGTAAGATTCGTTCGTAGTGCGGACTTCAGTCCGCAGCCTGAGTATAAGTAGATTAAAAAAACGAAAAATTACCAATTCTTAAAAGTAGGCATACTTCTGGGAATCGGTATAAGTTCAAACTGCTATAACTTAGGCACACCTAATCAGAAACCGGGTTTTTCACAAAAAAACTTCGTTACCAGAAATAATTGGTTGAAAGCCTCTGGGTTTTAGGGATAAATTAAAATCAGACGGTTCATTACTCAAATCCTCTTCCTTCCAGGTAGAGGTTGCTGTCAACTGTCAACTGTCAACTGTCAACTGTCAACTGAATGAAAGCCCATGAAAACAGTAAAAACCCAGTTTCCAGAAGTCGGAATCAGTAAGTCTTCTATCGCTATCTCTACCTAAAGGAATAGATATTTACAAGCAATATCTGTCACAATTTATGTTGAAATGTTAAGGTGAGACATCTTGGGAATTGCCAGTTCCGCTCACCCACTCTAAAAATCCTTGAAATGAACTCTGTCGGGGTAGCGATTGTTCTGTAGCTGCGATCGCACATCCCAAAAATACCACGCTTCCCAAAATTGCCAGTAGCGGAAAATGCTTGCCCAGCCCAAAGTCGCGCTGAAGGCGAGCTAACGGCCTGCTCTCGCGCCTGAGCATCTTTCCCACCGTCAGTTGTTTGAGACTAAAAGGATCGCGGACAAAATGGCCGCTCCAGCTAATTACCATATGAGAATGGCAGTGGGGACAGGTGAATAGTCCGCTGACCATTCCGACTGGGCCCACGACGCTGGAACGGTTGCAAATCGGGCAAGTGACAGAATGAGTGTTATAGGTGGGAGCGTTCATAACTGCTTTTCTTGAGTAAAAAACCAACAACCAATTGAGAGCCTGCGTTAACGCCTAGGGCATATATAGCGGTTATCAGAAAGATGAGGTACGTTGTTGGGCTTTAGCCCTCTGAGTTTACTGGTTTTGCAAACTGTCTGTTATACCTCATCTTTTTGAGAAAGGCTATACCTAAAGAGGCACTTTATCCTTAATTCCTAGTTTACAGCGGCGATCGGGTCGATCGGAGCTCACTGCTTGGGAAAACTTTCAAATTGCCAATCTCGCAACGAGTGCAAATCGGGAACACAGGTGAGATTGTATTGCAGGGGAGTAACGGTAATTTTATTGTCGCGAATAGCTTGTACGTCTGTAGGAATATCATGCCACACTGCCGATTCGGAGGTTTCTTCCACATCTTCTAACAATTCCCCAGCCAGCCAATAATAAGTTTTGCCGCGCGGATCAGTGCGCTTTTGAAATATGTCGAAATAGCGGCGAATGCCTTGACGGGCGATCGCAACTCCGGTAATTTCTGCTTGTGAGACTGCTGGTATGTTGACATTCAACAGTGTCGGTTTGGGCATTGGCTGTTTTTCCAACTGTCGTAGCAAGGTGACAGCAAAATCTACCGCCGGCCCAAATTCCTGCGAAGTATAGCTGGCGAGGCTGAAAGCAATGCTGGGAATGCCTTCCATAATTCCTTCCATTGCAGCCGAAACCGTCCCCGAACAGATGATGTCGGTGCCTAAATTCGGCCCGTGGTTGACGCCGGAAAGGACAAAATCGGGCGGTTTGTCAACTAAAGCCCACAAAGCTAGTTTGACGCAGTCGGCGGGAGTACCCGAGCAAGCCCAAGCTTTGACGGCGGGATCGAAAACAGATTCGATAATTTCGGCGCGAATGGGTTGGTGCAATGTGAGGCCGTGTCCGGTAGCGGAGCGCTCTCTGTCGGGACAAACAACGCTCACAGAGTGGCCGGCGGCGGCGAGAGCGTTGGCGAGGCTGTGGATGCCTTGTGCAAAGATGCCGTCGTCGTTGCTAATTAAAAGTTTCATTGAAATTGTTAGAGGCCTGATAATAATCTTAAACTAGATTCAAGTATGGCGATCGGTTTCACCTGCAATTATCTATTACCTAATTACATATTAAGCAGCCATCAATCTAAAATCTAAAATCTACAAGTCAGTCGATCCAAAATTGCGCTACACTCAGCTTGGCCCAAAACTGCCATCAATCTAAAATCTAAAATCTAAAATCTAAAATCAAAATGACTGTCCAGCTCAGCGACATTGAAACTCAACTAGAAACCCTGGGCCAAGAGTCCAAAAGTGCGATCGCAACTGCGAATACCCTCGAACAACTCGAACAGTTGCGCCTTGGCTACCTAGGCAAAAAAGGCCAACTCTCTCAAATTTTAGGCATGATGGGCAAACTTTCGGCAGACCAGCGGCCCAAAGTAGGCGCGATCGCCAATACTGTAAAAGAAGCCCTACAAGCCGACTTAGAAGACAAGCGCGCCGCCCTCCAAACCGCCCAAATCCAGGCCAAATTAGCCTCAGAAACCCTTGACGTTACCATGCCGGGGATTTTTCCCCCTCAAGGTCGAATTCACCCCTTAAACGCCGTCATAGACCGCGCTCTCGATATTTTTGTCGGCCTCGGCTACACCGTCGCCAACGGCCCGGAAATGGAAACAGATTATTACAACTTCGAGGCGCTCAACACTCCACCCGACCACCCGGCGCGGGATATGCAAGATACATTTTACCTGCCAGGTGGCGACTTGCTGCGGACTCAGACATCATCGGTGCAAATTCGCTACATGGAACAGCACAAACCGCCGATTCGGATTGTCTCTCCCGGCCGCGTTTACCGCCGCGATACTGTTGATGCTACTCACGCGGCAGTTTTCCACCAAATTGAACTTTTAGCTATTGGTGAAAATCTGACATTTACTGACTTGAAAGGCACAATTAAAGAGTTTTTGCGCCAAATGTTCGGGCAAGATTTGCCGATTCGTTTCCGCACGAGTTACTTTCCGTTTACAGAACCTTCTGCTGAAGTTGATTTGCAGTGGAACGGCAAATGGCTGGAAGTTTTGGGCTGCGGTGCAGTAGATCCTAATGTTCTTAAAGGAGTCGGTTTAGATCCAGAAAAGTATACTGGGTTTGCAGCCGGTTTTGGGGTGGAGCGTTTCGCTATGGTACTTTATGAAATTGACGACATTCGCCGGGTTTATGCTAGCGATTTACGATTTTTGCGGCAGTTTTAAGTAGTGGCTTGAGGTCGGTTTTACTCTGAAGGTACGTTGTTGCGCTTCAGCGCTCTTTATAAGATTAGCAAAGAGCGCTGAAGCGCAACTACGTACCTAATTTGTTTGACGACAATAAAACCGCCCTGGGTTTTACTATGACTGTAGGGTTTTGGTTAATGTAGATCGATGTTTTGAGTTTCGATCGAGGAGAGAAAGCTAAAAAATCTAATATCCTATCCAAAGAGATAGATCGCGGTCATGTTGGTTTGTAATGATGACTAAAGTCCTCGGGAAAAGAAGGACTAAAGTCCTCACTACAAACCTGGGAAAAGAAGGACTAAAGTTCTCACTACAAACCTGGGAAAAGAAGGACTAAAGTCCTCACTACAAACCTGGGAAAAGAAGGACTAAAGTCCTCACTACAAACCTGGGAAAAGAAGGACTAAAGTTCTCACTACAAACCTGGGAAAAGAAGGACTAAAGTCCTCACTACAAACCTGGGAAAAGAAGGACTAAAGTTCTCACTACAAACCTGGGAAAAGAAGGACTAAAGTTCTCACTACAAACCTGGGAAAAGAAGGACTAAAGTTCTCACTACAAACCTGGGAAAAGAAGGACTAAAGTCCTCACTACAAACCTGGGAAAAGAAGGACTAAAGTCCTCACTACAAACCTGCTCGATCGACTTTAGCAGTATTTCTCTTGGCTGTTTCCTTCGCTTCCTTCACCTTCTGCGATGCAAATACTAGACAAGTCTAGACACTTGCTTTTTGCTTCATCGGGAGGATGGGAAGGGTAGAGTTCGCTCTCAAACTGTCTACTGTTACTTGTCTACTGTCAACTGTTGAAAGCAGCTTAATTTTTCCTCGCTTAAATCTTAGGCTGCATTAATTTATACAAATAAAAATTGACTTGCAGGCAGTATTCTGTTATGTACAGCATTTTCATGGAAGACAAATCGCTTTTTTTGCTATATTGACCAGCAATAAAGATAATGGTTTTGATTAGATTGAGGAGTTGAACGGATGAAAAACTTGAATTGTTGGAACAAACCCGCTGCATTGCTGGGCGCGATCGCCATTGTAGCCGGAAGTGTGCAGGCTCAGGCGATCGGTGTTGCCACCTCACCAGCATCCACTACCAGTCAGGATGCTGAAAAAATTTCCTTTGAAGACAGCGCCACCTTTCAAATCGCCCAAGCTGACACGCTTTGCCGCAAAGTAACTCCCAAAGAAGGTTTGACAGTTCGCCAGAACCCAGATCCCAAATCCGCGAGAGTTGGCGGTGTAGCCATGAATACTCAGGTAACGCTGTTCCAAGGTGCTACTTCTGTTAAAGCCTCCGACGGCCGCCTCTGGATTCAAATTACCGCTCCGGTAAAAGGGTATATAGCTACCGGATACCCGAACAATGAGGCTAATTTAGCTTCGTGCACAGTTAGTCAAGCACCGGCACCAGCACCGGCACCAGCACCAGCACCAGCACCAGCACCTGCACCTGCACCTGCACCAGCACCAGCACCTGCACCTGCACCTGCACCAGCACCTGCACCTGCACCAGCACCAGCACCTGCACCTGCACCTGCACCTGCACCTGCACCAGCACCTGCACCAGCGCCAGCGCCAACACCAGCACCAGCAGCAACACCAGCGCCAGCAGCAACACCAGCACCTGCAACGGGCCCCGTCAGCCTCTGCCGCCAAGTAGAACCTCGGGTAGCACCGAAAGGTTTAGCTATTCGTGCGGAGCCTTCAAAGACTGCGACAGTTAAAGGCGGCGTACCTGCTAACGGTCAAGTAACGCTTGTGCCGAATTTCCAGTTAGTCAAAGATAAGAATGGAGAAAACCGCAATTGGGTTGAGATTTCAGCCCCAGTTCCCGGATTCATCTCGGCTGGAAACTTGATCATGTGCAAGTAAACTTCTGAGTTCTATCAGATCGAATTTGGTTTGTAGTGAGGACTTTAGCCCACATTCAAGAAGGACTAAAGTCCTTACTACAAACCTTGCTACAGTCGAGTTTTAGATTATTAAAAATTATCGAAACGCCACAGAAATTGTAAGTTGCTGTGGCGTTTTCTTATGAGAATAGGGTAATTTCGCGACCAATTATAACCCAATACGGTTTACTTAACGCTTTTGATGAATTTCATCTGACGATTTTTGGATTATAAAGAGGTGAAGTAGATATTAAGAAGATTTTACCGCAGAGAACACAGAGAACACAGAGAGGGGAGGGATAAAAGGTTTTTTTCCAAAACCCTCGCAATACTCTTGCCTCTGCGCCCTCTGCGCCCTCTGCGCCCTCTGTGGTTCAAAACTCTTCTGTTGATGGAGTGGATTGTATTTCAATACGGTTTACTTAATGCTTTTGATGAATTTCATCTGACGATTTTCTGGCAATATAGCCATTTTGGGCAAGTCAGATTTTTAGTAAACCGTATTGAATTATAACCCTAAGAAGGCAAGATAATTGATGATAGGAAATCCGAGGAGCCGATCGCCCCATTAATCCCTACCAGATTCGCTAAAACCCGATCGCTTCCTGCAACTCGCAGCAACGTACCTTCGGGAGTGGTGCTCAATTGCAACTCCTGAAAACTCAGGCCAATCAAAATAAACTTATCGACACCGGCCTCAAAACCGATCGCAGTATCAGTACCACTGTCAGCACCCAAGACAAATCGATCGCTCCCAATGCCTCCGATTAAAGTATCGTCGCCCAAGCCACCAAACAGCCAGTCATCGCCAGCACCCCCATTGAGCAAGTCGTTATCCTTACCGCCAATTAGGGTATCGCTGCCAGCATCTCCATTCAGGGTATCTTCCCCTTCATTGCCGTAGAGCAAATCGTCGCCAGCGTCGCCATTGATGCAGTCTTGCTGGTCGTTTGCGCCCACCGATACAGCCCGGTTATCCGAGCGATCGCCATAAATGGTATCGTTGCCCTCGCCACCGCAGAGCTCATCGCCCCCGTCACCGCCGTAAATCTTGTCGTTGCCAAGATCTCCGTGAATGAGATCGTTATCTTTACCGCCGTAAATGCTGTCATCGCCTTCACCGCCACTGATAGTATCGTCAGCTTCATCGCCGAAGAGTACGTCAGCACCGATGTTGCCAAAAAGCAAGTCCCGGCCGTTGACATCTCGAGCTCGACTGCGAGCGCCACCGTATATCGTGTCATCGCCGCTGTCGCCGACAAGGGTATCGGAGCCTAATTCGCCCCAAATCAAGTCATTCTCTTTGCCGCCCCAAACGCAATCATTGCCTTTGCCTGCTTGCACGGTGTCATTGCCGTTACCGCCTCCGATGATGTCGTTGCCGCTGTCGCCAAAGATTAAATCTCCTTCGCTAGCACCGTTAACTGAGTTGGAACCGCCTTTGTCGCCTAGCAGAGTATCGTTGCCTGCACCGCCGTAGAGGGTATCAGAGCCTAATTGACCGTAGATCAGGTCATTGCCTTTACCTCCGTAAGCGCGATCGTTACCTTTGCCTGCAACCAGGGTATCGCTGGCTTCTTGGCCGCTGAGGAAGTCGTCGCCGTCGCTTCCATAGAGCAAGTCGCGTCCCTGGGAATCGAAGTCTGTGTTGCCGATGAAACCGCCAAACAAGGTGTCATTGCCGGTGCCGCCAATCAAGGTGTCATTGCCGATTTGACCCCCCATCAGGTCATTTTCTTTGCCTCCAAGGGCAAGATCGTTACCTTTACCGGCATAGATGGTATCGTCGCCTTCGTTGCCGTTAATGATGTCTGCGCCGTTACCTCCGAAGATCGAATCGCCATTGTCCGCAGCGCTGCTAGAGTTATCGCGGCCGTTATCTCCCAAAATCGTATCGCCGCCTTCATCTCCAAACAGGGTGTCAGAGCCTAAGTCGCCTGCAATCCAGTCGTTCTGCTTGCCCGCACGGATGATATCGTTGCCCTCGCCGCCGTAAGCAATATCCGTGTCAGTGTCTGCAAAAATCCTGTCATTGCCTTCATTGCCGTAAATTTCGTCGGCGCCGTCTTTGCCCAAAATCGTATCGTTGCCTCGCAAGCCGATGATTTTTTGGTTGCCTTTGTTGTCTGCGATCGAGTCATTGCCGTCTGTACCTTTGGTGGTTTGTCCCTCTCCCAGTTGCGAAGTTGGTCGGACAAATCGAACTCCGGGTGCTGGTGGCGGCGGTGCAAAGTTAATTCCTGGTTTGTCTGCGATGGGTTCGCACAGACAGTCGGTATCTGGTTCGGCGATCGGATTTGATATTGGGGTTGGTGTTGGCACCACCGGCCCCAAGATTGCAGCCACAGTAGCGGTAGCGGGACTGATACCGCCGCGATCGTCTGTAGCGCTGTAGCTGAAAGTGGCTCCCGTAAAACTTCCTGTGGTTTGGAAAAATAATTGCTCAATTTGTGCCGGAGTTAGAACTTGGCCGGGTGTGACGCGAACGCCGCCGTTGGCTGGATCTCCTAAAAATAGAACTCCTTGGTTGGCTGGGGGCAGGGTGTTAATGGTGTAAGAGGCGATCGACCCGTCGGGGTCGCTGCCTCCCAATCCCGGAACCTGGGCGCTGCGGCCCGGAGCAATGCTGAAGTTAGCATTGTTCACCAATGGCGGTAAGTTGGTCGTCGGGCGAATCGCAGCAACAGTAGCGGTGCCGGGACTAATCAGGCCGCGGTTGTCGGTGGCGCTGTAGGTGAAATTGGCTCCCGTAAAGTCGCCCGTCGTTTGGAAAAATAGTTGCTGAATCTGTTCGGGAGTGAGAATTTCACCGGGTGCGATCGCTATGCCACCGTTAGCAGGATCTCCTAAAAACAGTGTTCCTTGGTTGGCCGGTGGCAAAGTGTTGATTGTGAAAGAGGCGATCGTCCCGTCGGGGTCAATTCCTCCCAATCCTGGAACCCGCACGCTGTTGTTGGGCGGAATGTTGAAGTTGACATTTATGCCAACTGGAGGTTGGTTGAGAACAATTGGCGCCGGAGTCGGAGTTGGAGTTGGAGTCGGTGCCGGAGCTGGAGCTATGGCAGCAACTGTAGCATTAGCGGGACTGGTAGCACCGCGATCGTCCGTAGCGCTGTAGTTGAAATTCGCTCCTGTAAAGTTGGCAGTCGTTTGCAAAAATATTTGCTGAAGCTGTGCGGGAGTCAGAACTTGGCCGGGTGTGACGCGAATGCCACCGTTTGCCGGATCTCCTAAAAATAGAACTGCTTGGTTGGCCGGTGGCAAAGTGTCGATCGTGTAAGAGGCGATCGTCCCGTCGGGGTCGGTTCCGCCCAATCCCGTGACTAACCTGCTACTGTTGGGCGGGGTGCTGAAGTTGACATTTGTGGCAACTGGCGGTTGGTTCGGCACCGGAACCAAAGCGGTAACTGTAGCATTGGCGGGACTGGTGGCGCCTTGATTGTCGGTGGCGCTGTAGGTAAAATTGGCTCCCGTAAAGCTGCCCGTCGTTTGGAAAAATATTTGTTGAATCTGTGCCGGAGTCAGAACTTGACCGGGTGTGAGTCGAACGCCTCCGTTGGCCGGATCTCCTAAAAATACCTGTCCTTGGTCTGCTGGTGGCAGGCTGTTGATAGTGAAAGAGACGATCGTCCCGTCGGGGTCAGTTCCTCCCAATCCCGGAACTCGCGGGCTGGTGTTGGGGGGAACAGTGAAGTTGACATTTGTGGCAACTGGTGGCTGGTTGGGAGGGGGCACTGGTGCAGGAGTCGGTGTTGGCACTGGTGCAGGAGTTGGTGTTGGCACTGGTGCAGGAGTTGGTGTTGGCACTGGTGCAGGAGTCGGTGTTGGCACTGGTGCAGGAGTTGGTGTTGGCACTGGTGCAGGAGTCGGTGTTGGCAACGGCAGGGGGATAGCCGCTACAGTTGCGGTAGCAGCATTGGTGGCACCGCCATTGTCAGTGGCGGTATAGCTGAAGTTGGTTCCCGTAAAACTTCCTGTGGCTTGGAAAAATAGTTGCTGAATCTGTGCCGGAGTCAGAACTTGGCCTGGTGTCACCGCTACGCCTCCGCTGGCGGGATTGCCTAAAAATAGCTGCCCTTGAGAGACAGGTGGCACGGTGTTAATCGTAAAAGAGGCGATCGTCCCGTCGGAGTCCGTGCCTCCCAATCCGGTCAATAAAGCGGTGCTGCTGGGCTGCTGGCTGCTGTTGACAGGATTGGCAACCGGAGGTTTGTTGACCGGTGCGGGTGTTGGCGATGGTACTGGAATGGCGGCGGCAACGCTAGCGCTGGCGGGGGTGGTAGCGCCTTGATTGTCGGTGGCGCTGTAGCTGAAGTTGGCTGCGGTAAAAGTGCCTGTAGATTGGAAAAATAATTGATTGATTTGAGCGGGCGTGAGAATTTGACCTGCGGTGACGGCAATTCCCCCAGAGGCGGGATTGCCTAAAAATAGCACCCCTTGAGCGACTGTCGGCAGGGTGTTGATTGTGTAGGAGGCGATCGTTCCGTCGGGGTCGGTTGCTCCGAGTCCGACAATGTTGGCTGTGCTGTTCGGAGGTAGGCTGATGTTGGCGTTGTTGGCTACAGGAGGTTTGTTGGGTGTCGGCAGTACCGCAGAGACGGTAGCGGTGCCGGGACTCGTGAGGCCGAGATTGTCGGTAGCGCTGTAGGTGAAGTTCGCTCCGGCAAAGGAGTTGGTCGCTTGGAAAAATAATTGATTGATTTGAGTGGGTGTGAGAGTTTGACCCGCTGTGACGGCAATTCCCCCAGACGCGGGATTGCCCAGAAACAGGGTTCCTTGGGCTGCTGGCGGTAGGGTGTTGATGGTGAAGGAGGCGATCGTCCCGTCGGGATCTGTGCCTCCCAATCCGGTCAGTAAAACGGTGCTGCTGGGTGCGATCGCGCTGTTGGCGTTATTGGCTACCGGAGGTTGGTTCGCGGGAACGATCGCAGTTGTCACTTGAGCGTTCGCAGCGGTACCGTTGTTGTTGTCACTGTTGGGGTCGGCGGTGGCGGCAGTGCTTCTGGCAGTGTTGACAACGCTACCGCTGGCAGGAGCAACAACGCTGACAGTGCGGGTGATGGCGTTGGCTGCCCCGCTTGCCAAACTTGCGATCGCCGGGAAAGTGACAACACCTGTGGCAGGGTTGTAACTGCCACCGTTGGAAGCTGTCACTCCCGTTAACCCCAGAGGCAGAGTATCGGTGATGACGACGTTGGTGGCGCTGGAAGGGCCGGCGTTTTGGGCGGTGATGGTATAAGTGGCAGTGGCTCCCGGGGCGATCGATGCCGGGCCTGCTTTGGTGGTAACTACGTCGGCGCTGGCAGTGATGGTGGTGGTGACTTGCGCGTTTGCAGCCGTGCCGTTGTTGTTGGCAGTATTGGGATCGGGGGTGTCGGAGGTGCTTCTGGCGGTGTTGGCGACTGTGCCGCCCGCGGGCGCTGGAAAGCTGACAGTGCGGGTGACGGCGTTGGCTGCCCCGCTTGCCAAACTTGCGATCGCCGTCCAGGTGACAATACCTGTGGCAGGGTTGTAAGTGCCACCGTTGGAGGCTGTCACTCCGGTTAAGCCCACAGGCAGGGTATCGGTGATGGAAACGTTGGCGGCAGACGAAGGGCCGGCATTTTGGGCGGTGATGGTATAAGTGGCAGTGGCTCCGGGCGTGACAGATGCCGGGCCAGTTTTGGTGGTAACTACGTCGGCGCTGCTTGTTATCGTGGTGCTGACTTGAGCGATCGCAGCCGTGCCGTTGTTGTTGGCACTATTGGGATCGGGAGTTTCGGCTGTACTCCTGGCAATGTCGATGACAGTGCCGGTATTTGGGGTACTGAAGCTGACTGTGCGGCTGACGGCGTTAGCGGCACCGATGCCCAAAGTTGCGATCGCCGGGAAAGTGACAACACCTGTGGCAGGATTGTAACTGCCTCCGTCGGAGGCTGTCACTCCGGTTAAACCTGCCGGCAAAGCATCTGTTACCGTGACGTTGGTAGCGCTGCTCGGCCCGCTGTTTTGTGAGGTAATTGTATAGGTGACTGTCGATCCAGCCACGGCTGTTGTCGGGCCTGTTTTTGAGGTGATGATGTCGGCTGTAGCCGCTACGATCGCAGTTGTAGCTTTAGATACTGCCCCTTCACCGCTGTTGTTAATCAGGTTGGGATCGAAAGTGCTGCTGCTGCTAAATGCCAGGTTAGTTACCGATCCGATTGTGGCAGGTGCAGTCACGGTAATACTGCGGGTAACGCTGGCACCGTTAGCCAGAGTCGAAATCACTGGCCAACTGACACTCCGCGTTGTCGGGTTAAAAATCCCACCATTATCGGCGCTGCTGAAAGTTAAGCCCGGAGGCAGGGGATCTTGAATCAGGACGTTGGTAGCGCTGCTCGGCCCGTTATTGGTGGAAGTAATGGTGTAAGTAATACTGCTGTTGGGTAGGGCAAATGCGGGGCCAGTTTTAACCGTGGCAATGTCGGCGGAGATTGTAGGTTCTGTCACAGTCTCAACGCTGAGATTGCGAATTTCGTGAATGTTTGTCGCCGATCCTGTCGAACTAGCAAAACCAAATTTGAAAGTCGGCGGAATTGTGCCATTTATAGCAGCCAAATTTGGGATGTCGATCGCACTTTCGCCCGGGCCGTTAAATAAGTTGTCGCCGTTTAAGTCGATGTTAACGAAAAAACGGCTGGGTATTGTGGGAGTAGACGGTTGTAAAGTAATTTGAACTCTTTTTCTGGCAAGAGTGCGATCGGTAACGGTAGGATTATCTATGCCGCCGGGAATTACATTGTTAGTTAAAAACTTATATTCTCCGGTTTGGCTGCCTCTAATTCCTACCGCATCAGGTATCGATCCCGGGCCACCTAAACGCCCTTCACTCGGATCTGAAAAATTGCCATATTCGTCAAATCCAACACCTAAATAACCTCCGACAATCCCCGGTATACCAGAACTGTTGTTGGGAGCATAACCGAGAGAACCGCCGAATCCACCTGCTTGAGTTGGTGTAGCAGCCCCGTCAATTAAGAAGAAACTAATGCCGTCGGCACCGGTGCCGTCATAGGCAAATAAATCAAAGGCAACTCTGATGCCGTCAGTCGAAGAAATTGGGTTGTTGTAGATGACAAAAGCTGCTTGGTTGTTCGCATTCGATGTTAATCTTAAAGCGCCACTGCCCGGAGGATCGCCCAGCCCTAAACTGGGAATGATGCCGGGGCCGCTACCTGCGGTTAATCCCGGTTCCAGTGCACCGCCGCTAGTTCCGTAGATCCAAGGCCCTAATGCTGTGGGATTTTGAAAGCTTTCGGTAACTAATGTTCCGAGGACATGATTGTAGGTTTTTAAGACTTCTGGTTTAAAGGCTAGTTCGGCATCGATTTGTCCTGTGGTAATTTCTAATTCCCAGTCGCCGCCTAGTGCCGCACTCCCAGTTAAGTTGTTAGAAGCAGCAATATTTGCTCCAGTTAATTCGCTGAGTTTTTGTATGAATTTAATGCCCGATTCGCCGACAGCTACGTTACATCCATAAAGTAAAATGCTACCGGGTTTGTTAAGGGCTTTTCCCCACTGCTGCAATTGACTGCTGTAGGTTTCTAGGTTATCAATATTCAGTTCTGTCCGACCGATTTCTACTGCTGCTTCTCGGCCGTGAGAAACTACGTGCAGGCTGTTGATGCTGTGGTAATGCCCCAAAAATTCGGTGATTTGTGCGATCGCATCTCTGGTTGGATCGAGCACCAATACTTCGCTTCCGGGTTTGACTCCACGGATCAATTCCTCGTAGTTTTCTACTCGGGAGTCAACAACGACTAGATATGTTTTCGATTCTAGATACGCTGTAGAGTTTGCTGGCTTAAAAAATAAGTTGTTGGTAGTGGTAATATTAGTAGATTTGCGTATTTTTACGGCTGACACATTCGACGTATTGGGGCTCGTTTTCATAGTTCGCTGATTTAGTTACTTAGTTTTAAGCTACCCCCTTTGAGAACATTCGATATACACGGAAATATAAATTTACTGTAAATTATATTTACGAAATAAATTAAACACTTACGTGTTTTGTTGAAGTTAAGATGTGAGGGAAGGATTGGATAGAGAATGCTGTATCACCTTCGCGCATTGGCCTAGGTAATAAATCACTACACCCTTAGATATGCAAGCATTATCTGGTTTTGATTGCGCCAGTCAAGTATTTTTTTTTTGAAAATAAGTTATCCCAGAACCTTGAGATTGCGATCGGCACTTACTTACGTATTGCTGACAAAAAGGCAGTGATTCCGGTAACGGGATGCTTCTCAGTACAGTTGGGAGTGTAATTTTTTCTGAAATTTTGACCGTAAATCCACTGAAAAAAACGTTTCCGAGAATTAGAAAATTTTTTGATTGTAGCTTGGATTTACTACTTGTGGGAGTTGACATTGCCACGAACTTTACTTAATAGGGTTTCATCTCTAAAAAGCTCAGAACCAAGGCTAAACCATACAAAAAGTTACAGAATGTCAGGCAAATTAAGACAAGTGGGAGTTGACAAGTTACACTAATTTATGCTGTAGCGATCGATCTCCGCAGCCACAGGCCATGAAACGATCGCACGATTTCCACATTGAACACCAGGTTAGCAGCAAAAGATGTGTCAGATCATACCATCAGGTAAGTGGTGTTCACCAGCAGTTGAAGAGAGGAGTGCGGGTGCGCGCCTAGGGAATAGGCGCACCCAATCCCGCGCTGGTTAAACGTTAATATCTAGTTCGCGCACCAAAAAAGCCCATTCATCTGCCAATTCTTCAATGACTTTAGCGGTAGGTTTGCCACCCCCATGTCCCGCTTTTGTTTCGATGCGAATTAACACCGGTTTTTCGCCTGCGTGCGTTGCTTGCAAAGCCGAAGCAAACTTGAAACTGTGGGCTGGAACCACTCTATCGTCATGATCCGCAGTTGTAATCATTGTCGCCGGATAAGCAGTTCCCGCTTTCAGATTGTGCAGCGGAGAATAGGCGTGAATCGCCCGAAATTCTGCGGAATTTTCCGACGAACCATATTCAGGAACCCAAGCATGACCAATGGTAAATTTGTGGAAGCGCAACATATCTAGGACGCCGACGGCGGGCAATGCTGCACCGAACAATTCTGGCCGCTGAGTCATGCAAGCCCCCACCAATAAGCCGCCGTTGCTACCACCTGCGATCGCCAATTTAGCAGGTTTGGTATACTTATTCTCGATCAACCATTCCGCAGCGCTGATAAAGTCATCAAACACATTTTGTTTGTTCAACTTTGTCCCAGCTTGGTGCCACGATTCGCCGTACTCGCCACCACCCCGCAAACAAGCTGTCACATAAACTCCGCCCATCTCCAACCAAACCAGCCTGCTAAGAGAAAAACTTGGAGTCAGCGAGATAGAAAAACCACCATAACCATACAGATAAGTGGGGTTATTGCCATCTAGCTGCAAGCCTTTTTTGTGCGTGACAAACATCGGTACTTGCGTACCGTCTTTGCTGGGATAAAATATTTGTTTTGTCTCGTAATCCTCTGGATTAAAATCAACCTTTGGCTGCCGATAAACGCTACTTTCATCCGTCAGCATATTGTAACGGTAGATTGTGTTCGGAGTCGTGAAGCTGGTGTAAGCATAAAAGGTTTCGGTGTCGTGCCGCTTGCCGCCAAAACCTCCTGCAGAACCAATTCCCGGCAAGGCTACTTCTCGCGCAAAAGAGCCATCTAAGTTGAAGATTTTAATCTGAGTGTAGGCGTCTTTCAGGTAAGAAGCGACAAATTGATTGTTGAGAAGGCCAATGCCTCCGAGGGTTTCGGCTGCTTCGGGGATGATTTCGGTGAATTTCCCTTGACTGTCATCGGCAGCGAGGGATGAGGGAGGAGGGTTGTTAGTGTCGATCGCAATTACGCGGCCCAGCGGTGCATTCAAGTCGGTTTGAAACCAGAACAATGAGCCTTCATTATCAATGAAACTGTACTCAGCCTCGAATTTGTTAATGAGTTCGACAATGCTTGATTCCGGCGCGGTTAAATCCTTGTAAAAAATCAGGTTTTGCGGGTCAGTGCCGAGCCAGACTGATATAATCAAATACTTGCCGTCTTCCGTAACACCACCGCTAAATCCCCATTCTTTTTGGTCAGGGCGATCGCAAATTAATACATCTTCAGATTGCGGAGTGCCGAGCTTGTGATAGAATAGCTTTTGGTAATAGTTAACATCTTCGAGTTTGGTTTTTTCGTTGGGTTCATCGTAGCGGCTGTAAAAAAAACCTTTACCGTCGTGAGTCCAGGCTGCACCTGAGAATTTCAGCCATTTTAAATTGTCTGATAAATCTTCCCCAGTTTCCACATCGCGAACTTTCCATTCCTGCCAATCCGAGCCAGAAATTGACAAACCGTAGGCCATAAGTTGGCCGTCTTCGCTGAGAGCTATGCCGCCGAGAGCAACGGTTCCGTCTTCTGAGAGAGTGTTCGGGTCAATTAATACTTTTGGTTCGCCGTCGAGAGATGTTAAAGTGTAGAGTACGGATTGATTTTGCAGACCGTCATTCTTGTAGTAAAAATAGCGATCGCCCTGTTTAAAAGGTATGCCGTATTTCTCGTAATCCCACAGTTTAGTCAGGCGCTGTTTGATTTTTTCCCGCGCCGGAATTTGGCTGAGGTAGCCGAAAGTGACTGCGTTTTGAGCTTCCACCCAGGCTTGAGTTTCCTCTGAATCCGGGTCTTCCAGCCACCTGTAGGGGTCGGATACTTGGACGCCGTGGTAATCGTCTGTTTGCTCGGCTTTGCGGGTTGTGGGGTAGCTTAAAGGGCGATCGAATTGAGTCATATTTTTCACTCTCAGTAACTTTATTCAGTTTAACCTTTTTTACAAAATTGTCATTGCGAACCTCAATAAAGCAATCGCACTTTCTTCTCTCCCATCTTCCTACCCTTCGGGAACGGCTTCGCCGAACGTGTTCTTAGCGTCTTCGCGGTTCATTTCTCTTCTCTTTCAATTAACCTAATCCAATTCCCTCCTTCCTTCCAAAGCGCGAGCCAAAGTTACCTCATCCGCATATTCCAAATCTCCCCCCATCGGTAAACCAAAAGCTATTCGCGTAACCTTAGTAAAAGGTTTCAATAAATGACCGATATAAAGAGTAGTAGTTTCCCCTTCCACGCTAGGACTAATCGCAATAATAACTTCACTAATCTTTTGCTGGCTGACGCGGCGGACTAATGGCTGAATGTTCAATTGTTCCGGGCCAATTCCATCCATCGGCGAGATCACGCCGCCGACAACATGATATTTGCCGATGTATTCCCGCGTTTTTTCTAAGGCGATTACATCGCGGGATTCTGACACAACACAAATAGTAGAACTGTCCCGGTTAGTGTTGCGGCAAATTTCGCAAACAGGTTCAGCGGATAAGTGAAAGCATACTTTGCAGAAACCGACTTGTTTTTTGGCATCAATCAATGATTGAGCTAGGGCTTGCACGTCTTCTTCCGGTCGTTTTAAAATGTGCAAAGCCAGCCGCTGTGCCGTTTTTGGCCCGACTCCGGGTAAGCGCTGCAATTGTTCGATCAAACGGGCTAAGGGTCTAGTATACATAAATTAGTTGACAGTTGACAGTTGACAGTTGACAGTTTAAAGAAGGAAGAAGTTGTTTGTAGTGCGGACTTCAGTCCGTTCTTCCACAATCCTAAATCAAAAGGATAGAACTTATGTACGAGAGGCCTAGAAACCGGTTTTTTTTTGCGAAAATACTGGTTCCCACCTGCCGATTCAGCAAAAAAACCCGGTTTCTTTGATATGCGCGCGATCGACCCTGAGTAACTCAATTTTTGACTGCGAACTTAGAATTGAGATTAACCTCCGCTAATTTTAGCTTTATAACCCAATTTTGTCAGGAGTTCGAGGAGCTTTTGCTTGTGTTCGCCTTGAATTTCAATGTCATTATCCTTAACTGTACCGCCCGTGCCGCATTGGGCTTTTAGCTGCTTCGCTAAATTTGCTAAGGTTTCGGGTTTTTCTTGAAATCCGCTGATGACTGTAACTGTTTTGCCACCGCGTCCTTTTCGGGATGCTTCTACTTTCAAAGTTTGTTGATTTGACGGAACTTCCGGGGTTCCTCGTTCGAGAGCAGCCGAGTTTTCGTAGTTGCCAAACTCAGAGTAAACTACTCGTTTGCCGTCAGTTGTTTTGTTGTCAGAATTTTTGCGTTTGGATGCTGCCATATGTTATAATGCCTGAACTTTTTTACGGGTATTTCTAGTTTTAGGGAATTGGTTTCAACAGTTGACAGTTAACCGTTCGAGAGCGACCTCTAGCTAGAAGGAAGATGAATGGAGTAATGAATAGCCCGATCGTAATTTGTCCGTCAAAGGCGGGCGGGCTTTCAACCAATTCTTTCTGGTAAGGTTGCGATCGCTCGTTGAGACTCTGATATTATGGATTGCTTTTGAGTGTTGCGGGTACTGGCGATCGCTCTTGAATCGGATAGCGGCGTTGGGCGATCGTTTGTGTTAGGGTTAAACTGCGATCGCCCGGTGCCGGATGAGTTGATAACAAAGCAAGATCTAAACGAGATTGTCGCCCTAATCGCTGGAAAAAGTCTGCTGCACCTGCCGCGTGCCCGTAATGGGAAACCAAGAGTTGTAAGCCAAATTCATCGGCTTGGGCTTCCTGACTGCGCGAAAATTGGGCTTTGCTTAAATTGGAAGCGATCGCAGTAGCAAGATTTACCAACCCACCTCCATCGCCTACGAACACCGCTACCACAAATTGTAACGCCAATCCCCGTCCAATTCCCCGCAAATGATCGCGATTGGCGAAATGACCCAACTCATGACCTAAGATCATCATCAACTCGTTTTCCGATTCCAATTGCTTGATTAAACCCCGATAAACAACAATTGTGTCTCCAGGTAAGGCTAGCGCGTTGACAGTATCATCGGGAATGTAAATTAGGCGATAATTGCGATCGATGGTATTTTTTTGTTTAGGTAATTTAGTTTCCAGGCGATCGAGAAGTTGATTCAGGGTATCTTGTGCTGGAGAAGATTCCGCAAGACGTTCGTAAGCCGGGATAACCAACGCCCCCAAACGCTGTTCGAGTTCGGGAGGAATTAATAAAATCAGTCCATCTACCAGTTTGAGACTTCCCCAAAGCAATAAACATCCTAAAGCTAAAAAGATTCCTAATAAGGTTAGCAGTTGCCTGTTGCTTGTGGGTGGATTGCGATCGGTCATAATGTTTTTTAATTATTCTATAGTATAGCAATCTTAAATGATTCAGATAAATTTGTAGGGGTAGTGCCCCCGTGCCTACCCCCTATCAACTAATTGTTCTTTGTCGGTCGGAAGGGATTTAAGAAATTAATCAAAGGAAACAGATTGCG
Organism: Microcoleus sp. bin48.metabat.b7b8b9.023; assembly: GCF_013299185.1. Lineage (GTDB taxonomy): Bacteria > Cyanobacteriota > Cyanobacteriia > Cyanobacteriales > Microcoleaceae > Microcoleus. The sequence continues at coordinate 28,217 of NZ_JAAFKG010000039.1, forward strand.
AGACTGTATCCACAGTTTCCCCTGTCCACTGAAACGACAAACTAAGCCTTCTCCACCTAAAATTCCCGTTCTCAAATTTTTCCAGGATAGTCCGCCCAGGACTTCAACATCATACTTCAGCGTATCCTCAAAAGCAACGATATAACCGGTGTCCACGATATAACTTCCATTGACTGGAATTTCCAGAATTGCGCCATAGGAATTAAACCAGATATCACCTTGTCCAGTTGCTTTCAGAAAAAACAATGATTCGCCACTAAAGAAACCTTTTAATCCCTGAAACTTAGTATCAAGATCTACAGTAGGACTCGATGCCACAAAAGCCGAAGATTGCAGCATCAAACTATTGCCATCGAGGTGATAATGTTGAATATCGCCGGGAACTCCAGGCGAAACGTAAAGTATTCCAGAACGTTCCGGTGAAGTAAATTCGCTGATAAACAAAGACTCACCTGCTAACATTCGCGTGAGGCCTTTCATTAAACCTCCTTTGACCTTTGATTTCAGGGTAATGTGACTATCCATTGCTGCCATTCCCGAAGATTCTACCAACACCGTTTGGTTGGCAGGAATCTTGAGTTTTAGTTGGGCATAGGATGGAGAATGTTCGATTGTATATGAGATGTTTTTAGGCATATAAAGTTGATATTTGGTAGTTGGTAGTTGGCAGTTGATAGTTTGGTAGGGTGCATCGCTGCGATATCTTAGATAAAAATTGCAGATTATAGATAGCGACGCACCTTAATCGTCAAATCTTCTTCCCTTCTCCTCTCTAATATCATAGGCAATCTAGATACAACACAGCTTACCTGGGAGGTAAACGAGTGCCGACGGCTTGACCGAATGCTGTGGTATTGTGGGTTTGACAGAACAGACGACCGTTACCTTTGAATCGACAAACTAAACCTTCTCCACCGAGAAATGCACTCACCCAACTACTTCCTGGGGGCTTAGTAATTTCAAACTTTAAACTTTTCTCAAAGGCGACAATATGACCTGTATCAACAATGTATTCTCCTTTGACTGGAACTTCGTAAATTGCGCCAAAGGAACTCAATAACACGTCTCCTTGACCCCCCATATCTAGCCAGAAGATACTTTCTCCAGAAAACATCGATTTGAAGCCTTGAAAACCCAAGTCAATATTAACATCTGGTGTGCTAGCCAAATAAGAACCTGCTTGTACTACTAAGCCACTTTTCCCCATTTGATAGTGCAGCATATCGCCCAACATTTTGGGTGCTAAAAACAATGTATTTTCGGGTGTTGGCGATCGAAAAACACTTAAAAATAGCGACTCTCCGGCAATCATTCGTTTGAGTCCGCCGAGAATACCGCCACCTTTGCCCTGGCGCAATGTCGTACTTGCTTGTACATTGCCACTCATTGCCACCATTGCACCTGCCTCGGCAACGATTTCTTCACCTGCATTTAGAGTGACACGGGCGATTGTGCTGTCGGGTTGTTGTAAAAGTTCAATTTTCATATTTGGTAGTAGGTAATGGATATATTCGCTCGCAACTCAAACTTTAGTTGATAAAAACTGCACTAAACCTTCGATACTTCTCGATTGCAAGTAAATCGTTCCCTTGCCAGTGACTTTATTTACAAACCCTTCCCCGGATGTAATCGAACCTAATAATCCACCTGCCATTTTTATCGACATTTTCATTCCCGATTCGTAAGCTACTAAATGCCCTGTATCGACAATGAAGTCTCCATTGATTTGCTTGCTAGTCAAACCACCATAGGCACCAAAAAATACTGTTCCCTGTCCGCTTGCTTGCAATTTAAATAAGCCTTCTCCCGAAAACCAACTGGCAAATCCAGCCCAGCGCACACCTAATTTGATATCGGGGGTACTGGCAATATAAGCACCGGGTTGAAAGCACAGGCTATTTTCGTAGACTTGAGCTTCGGCAATATCTCCAATTGTCGATTGAGAAAGAACGACTTGGAGAGACTGCCGTGTTGGATTGATAAATCGATTGACGAACAGCGATTCACCACCAAAAAACTTTTTCAATACACCTGACAAAAAACCTCCATTAAATTCTGTTTTCATCGTGAGTGCTGCATCCATTGCTATCATCGCTCCTGATTCAGCAATAATGCTTTCTCCAGGTTCGAGAGTCAGAAAGATTGTGGCAAAAGAAGGTTTATAACGAATGTCGATATCCACGATTTTGGTTTCCTGTTGTGTAACAATAACTAAAGGAAGTGAGAATTGTAGGTCTACGCTTTTAGTTTACTACGATTGAATGAGCCAACTGTTGCGTTCTTCAATAAATTTAACATATTGCATAAGGGGGCGGGTTTATGTAGATTGTTTCTTGGCATTAAATATTATTTGTAAAACCCGCCCCCGCCCAAGGACATCATTGCTAGTTGGAACTTTTTGTCTTTTGAATCATCTCCTCTATTGTTTCGGTTTCGCCAATTTCATAAAGACAAATCAGACCATCCTCAATGGTAAAAATTTGATGAATTGTTGCATCCGCAAGCACATTGCCTTGCAAATCTTTAATAATTTGATGAACGGTGACAATGTTCCGATTGTTTTCGTCAGTCTCAAATTTTAACGTTTCAAGCTCCGGTTGAATATCCTTAAATTGATTTGTCCAATATTCGCGCACCGCATCGCGTCCATAAACGAAACCGCCTTCCACTCCGTTCGCCCATTTCACGTCTGGGCGCATCAACGAGATGATTGTTTCAATTTCGCGTTTGTTAAAAGCATCGTATAAATTTTGCAGAAACTGCTGATTTGAATTCATAATTGTTCACCATTACGAAGTTTCCATTCAATTAGTTTCCCCAACGAGCGGGAACAGGTCAACCTACCAAAAGTAAAGGTCGGGAGATCCTAGTTTCCATTCAATTAGTTTCCCCAGCGAGTGGGGATCCCTCGATTATAAACCCCATACAGCGCAACGTGTCCAGAGGCCATTTGCGAGGACTCCCAAAAATCTCTGTACAAACAACCTCTCATCTACAGAAAAAATCCCTGAAACCCTTACAGGGCAATATCTCGAAGGCTCCGACGAACTTCCGCCATCCTAGCGATTTTTGGCAGCCATCGCAAAATTACCCGATCGCCCGTAGCCCCATCTACTGGATATAATAAAATCTGTCCCATTATCCCCACAAAGTCCGTGACAGTCACTCCCCTGCGTCTCACCACCGAAACCACCGAAACCGCCCAACGCCCCGACTCCCTCGGCAGATTTGGCAAATTCGGCGGCAAATATGTCCCCGAAACCCTGATGCCGGCTTTATTTGAACTCGAAGCTGCTTTTCACAAATACCGCAGCGAGCCCGAGTTTCAACAGCAACTTCAAGGATTACTTAAGGATTATGTCGGCCGCCCCAGCCCTTTGTATTTTGCCGAACGCCTCACGGAGCATTATGCTAAACCAGACGGCACTGGCGCGCAAATTTACCTCAAACGCGAAGATTTAAACCACACTGGTGCTCACAAAATCAATAATGCTTTGGCTCAAGCATTGCTCGCAAAACGCATGGGTAAAAAGCGCGTAATTGCTGAAACTGGAGCCGGACAACATGGTGTTGCTACGGCCACAGTTTGCGCTCGCTTCGGCATACAATGCGTTGTCTACATGGGCGTTCATGACATGGAAAGACAAGCTTTAAATGTATTCAGAATGCGCTTGATGGGAGCGGAAGTTCGCGGTGTTTCTGCTGGTACTGGAACGCTGAAAGATGCAACTTCAGAAGCGATTCGCGATTGGGTAACAAATGTCGAAACAACTCATTACATTCTTGGTTCGGTTGCAGGGCCGCATCCTTACCCGATGATCGTGCGGGATTTCCATGCGATTATCGGTCAAGAAACTCGCAGTCAGTGTCTAGAAAAATGGAACGGTTTGCCGGATATTTTATTAGCTTGCGTCGGCGGTGGTTCTAATGCTATGGGTCTTTTCCATGAGTTTGTTGGGGAAGAAACTGTGCGGTTGATAGGTGTTGAAGCGGCGGGAGAAGGTGTGGATACTGATAAACACGCTGCTACTTTGACGAAGGGAACTGTGGGTGTTCTGCACGGAGCGATGAGTTATTTGTTGCAAGATAATGAGGGTCAAGTGATTGAGCCGCATTCGATTAGTGCGGGTTTGGATTATCCTGGTGTGGGGCCGGAACACAGTTATTTGAAGGATGCTGGTAGGGCTGAATATTATAGTGTAACTGACCAGCAAGCTTTGGATGCTTTTCAGCGTCTTTCGCAGTTGGAGGGGATTATTCCGGCTTTGGAAACTGCTCACGCGATCGCCTATTTGGAGACTCTGTGCCCGCAGCTAACCGGCAGTCCGCGCATTGTCCTCAACTGTTCTGGACGGGGTGACAAAGATGTGAACACTGTAGCGAAGGTTCTGAATATCTAGTTTACCGGAATTTCGGGCGATCGCACTGTAGGAATCTTTTGACAGTTGACAGTTGACAGTTGACAGTTGACAGCTACCTCTACTTAGAAGGAATAGGATTGGAGTAATGAATAGTCTGATTTTAATTTTTCCCTCAAAAGGAGAGGCTTTCAACCAATTCTTTCTGGTAACAATTCAATACGGTTCAGTTAATACTAATTTTTTATGAGGCCCCGTAGAATTCGATCCCCCCAGCCCCCTTTCCAACGGGGAGCAAGAATTCTTTCGTCCCCCTTGGAAAGGGGGATGCGAGGGGGATCGGGATATGTGCAACGACCCATTAAATTGGTATAAGAATGTAATTGCTCAGTACCTCACCTAATTGAGAGGCATCCCAGTCTTCGTGATTGCTTTCTTGAAGCCCAATGAAAGCAGGTCTAATTGAATCGTATTGGGTAACAATTAACTTTATTTGTCGCTAATAGTTCATGTCCAGAGCTTTGGTTTTGATGTCCTTAGGATTGTTGACAATCCTGCCTAATTGTGCCGAGTCCATTCCTGCGCGATCGCTCCCAGAAACTTCCATGAATACTAATATTGCTGCCACGAGTTCAATTGCTGAGTTAGAAAAAGCTGTTAACCAACAGATCAATCAATATCGAGCCTCGAAAAAGTTGCCGCCGCTAACTGTCGATCCGCGAATTAGTCAGATAGCCAGAATTCACAGCGAAAATATGGCGAGTGGGAAAGTTAAATTTAGCCACGATGGATTTGAAGGGCGGGCGAAAGCAATTACTGTTCCCTATCAAAGTGTAGCTGAAAATGTTGCTTACAATTTTGGCTACAGCGACCCGGTTCGCAATGCTGTTGAGGGTTGGATTAAAAGTGAGGGCCACCGCAAGAATATCGAGAGTCAATTTAATTTAACTGGTATTGCGATTGCCAAAAATGCCAAAGGGGAGTATTATTTTACTCAGCTTTTTGTTCGCAGTCGATAGTTGGTTATTTGTTATTGGTTATTTGTTATTGGTTATTTGTACCAATGCCCAATGCCCAATGCCCAATGCCCAATCCCTCCGCTACGCTCCGCCCAATTACCAATTCTCAATGATGGAATTTCCAGATTTTCAAGTGTGCGATCGCGATATCTCCGATGCTCTGCTATCTTATTATTTGACGGCGGAGGCGATCGCCGTTGATACTGAAACAATGGGTTTGATGCCCTGGCGCGATCGCCTGTGTTTAGTACAGTTGTGCGATCCGCAAGGTAAAGTGGCGGCGGTGCGGATTGCTAAAGGCCAGACGGCGGCGCCAAATTTGAAAAAGCTCATGGAAGCTGAAAATATTGAGAAGGTATTTCACTTTGCGCGCTTCGATCTGGCAACAATGCGTTACAATTTAAGTATTGACATTGCACCTGTTTTCTGCACAAAAATAGCTAGCAAGTTAGCCAGAACTTATACTAACAGACACGGACTTAAAGAGTTAATCCAAGAGTTGGAAAAAGTAGAACTCAATAAAACTTCTCAAAGTTCGGATTGGGGAAATTCTGAGCATCTTTCTGATGACCAATTGAGCTACGCTGCTAACGATGTCCGATATTTGCTGGGCGCTAAACAAAAGTTGACTGCTATGTTGCAGCGAGAGGAACGCTGGGAAGTTGCACAGCAATGTTTTGGGTGTTTGCCAGTTTTTGTAACTTTGGATTTGTTGCAGTACGATAAGATTTTCGAGCACGGTTCATCTTAGGTGCGATCGCACAACTGCACTCACATAGGTTGGTAGTGAGGACTTTAGTCCTTCTTCAGATTTGGATCGGGAAGGACTAAAGTCCTCACTACGAACCTAATTATTATGATTATAGGTTGGTAGTGAGGACTTTAGTCCTTCTTCAGTTCGATGAGGAAGGACTAAAGTCCTCACTACGAACCTAATTATTGTTATTTATTTGATCGGGCTAGATTTGAGTTAAAGAAATTTCTAAACTTACAACTATTTCTAATTAGAAATCCTCAGGATTCTGTTCTTGCATCAAAGCTTCAAGTTGGTCGTCAACATTTCTGACAACTTGTTCCAAGGCGGGTAAACCTTCCAAAGGTAAAGGAGAAAGCCGAGTACGATCGCGAATTTGATTCACTTTCCGCTGCAATTCTTTGGCCAGTTGCAGCGCATCTCGACTCAGAGTAGACAATTGCTGCTGCTGGTAAAACCTCAACGCTGCTCCCCGCAAGACTTGCAATGTGGCTTCTTCCTTGCCGCCCACGGGCATTACTCGCAAGCGCAACAGCAAATGAGTTTTTCCATAGATGCGTTCTACTTCGACTTGTTTGGGATGTTCCACCGGGGAAACAGGCATATCTGTCAGCCGTTTCAACTCGTCGATGACTTCTTGAAACAGGAAGGGAGAGAGACCTTCGAGGATCGATTTCAAAACGCCGTCTTGACTCCAAAGAATCCTACCTTGGGACTGGTGTCTCTCAAAAAACAGCCTACCGATACCGTCTACGAGCACTCTACCGAGCAATTCTTGCAGCAGTTGGGGCGCGGGTAAAGTTGCCAAAACTTCGACGGGGCTTGACAAGTGCACGGCCTCGACATCCAAAACCGAAAGTTCTGTCGGCGTCAGCAAAACCTGAGCATCGGGAGGTTTCAACCCCTCGGGAACCCGAATGGAGGGTTGGGGTACAGACAGCAGGGTGTCTGCTTCGGAGCTTGATGTTGTTGGTGCGGGATTTATTGGTGTTGGGGCTGGTATCGGTGTTGGGGCTGGTGTGGTTTCTGTCAGGCTGGGTTCTCTGACTTGGTTCCCGTGGAGCAAGTAAGCTGAGAGCATCGAACGCTGAGTTTCCGGGGCAATTTGCTCCGTTGTCACCGAGCAATTCATGTATGCTAAAATCCGCTGCACGTAGTCCAAAGCGGAGTCATCTTGCACATCGACTACGCCCAATTTAAATAGATTGCCTTCTAGAGATAAAGGCAAAACTTGATAGTAAAGGCAAGCTTCAAAGGGAACAACTGTATCGATTAGTTGAAATATTCGATCGGAGTCCATTGTAGTCGCCGAGTCTGTTGAAGATGTATGTACCATTAGCTTCTCTGTAGTCGGAAGCGCGATCGATCGCGCCACGCCAACCTTATTTATACAATTAAACCGCTCGATAGAACCTACACAAATCTAGACAAGCTAAATTGAAGTCTACTTCCTGCGTCAACGAGGGCATGGGAGCGGTTAACTCTCGGCAGGCTTCAAGGCGCAAGCTGCACCCCGTATACTTTTAAGCCAGTATAAAAGCTTGATGTTCTAGATTTAGTGCTGCATTCAGATCGCGATCGATGCTGGTGCTGCACCCCAAGCAGTTAAAAACACGTTTTTTGAGCGGCATTTCTTGAATATGTCCACAGCAAGAGCAAGTTTTAGAGCTGGGATAAAACCGATTTACAGTAATTAATTTACTGCCATACAACTCACATTTATAAGTGAGCTGACGGCGAAATTCATACATACCTAAATCGGAGATTGACTTAGCCAGTTTGTGATTAGCCATCAGCCCCGATACATTCAAGTCCTCAATCACTACTTGTCCGTGGTTTTTAGCCAAGTGAGTTGTTAATTTATTGAGAGTATCTTTGCGAATGTTAGCAACTTTTGCGTGTTGTTTAGCCAGTCTCTGGTTAGCTTTTTGCCGATTATTTGAGCCAATTACCTTGCGACTAGCTGCTTTTTGGAGTCGTTTGAGGCGGCGTTCTGCTGTGCGGTAAGGTTGAGGATTGGCGAAAGTTTCACCACTGCTTAAAGTGGCTAGGGTTTTGATGCCTAAATCGACTCCCACAACCGCTCTTTGTTTATCAGTTGGTTGGATATCTATTTCATAGCTGAAGGATACAAACCAGCGCTGGGCATTTCGACTAATTATTGCTGTCTTGGGAGTTAATCCAATTGGTAGTTCTTCATAGGTTTTCAGTAGTCCTATTTTGGGTAGTTGAATCTTTCGACGGTCAATCTTAATTGTCCCTTCTAATGTGAAGCTATCTTGTTGACCTTTTCGCTTAAATCTGGGAAATCCGACTGGCTTACCTCTGATTGTTTTCTTTTTGAAGAAATCCGTAAAGGCTGCTGATAGATACTTCAGCGCATATTGGGGGCTGGTTTTGGATACTTCATAGTACCAATTATGCTCGGATTTTACCCATTTGACTAATAATTTATGTAGGTCGATCGCACTGGGGAATTTAAGCTTTGCTTCGGGATGCTCGACATTGTAGCCGAGTATAATTTTACATAAGTTTAAGCCCCAGTTCCAAGCATGACGAGCGACTCCGGCGTGTTTTGCCAGTTGAGTTCTTTGATAGTTATTCAGCTTTAGTTCGGTTTTAAAACTAATTCTCATAACTGATAGGCTACTTGAGCAATGGTACAAGTCGATTTAATCAAAGACATCTTCGGGCGGTGCTATCGTTCTAACCGTTACGCCTCGCCGGCGTTGCTACTTTTTGGGTTCCAAACTAGACATGGAGCTATTATATCAAATGTTTTGTCGAGTAATATACAGTATTGTCTAGTTATTCAGATGCAGTTATTAAACCCTGCAACTTCCCTGACGGAGGTATTCGTATGAAAACCGGAAGATTTGATGAAAGAAAAATCTTGAGTCTCAGAATTTTCTCTGTGCTGTATTCCAGTCTCAAATTATACAGAAGGATTGACAGCTAGATGATGGCGGGCGCACTATCGACGAAATATAATAGATCGCCCCAGATTGATTCCCGTGGCTGGCAAAGATAAAATTGTGTCTGAATGCCCAAGTTTGAGAGATACACCACAACCGATGATTGACAGGTAACTGCTGAATTGAGGATTGGTTCAAAAATCCTGATTCATTCGATCGTCCTACTAATATCTTACTCCACAAAGTTCGCGGTGAGCATCCCCGATCGCGATCGTCAGTCAATTTTAGATTTTAGATTTTAGATTGACTCCTTTAGATGAATCTGGGATGTGGATCTTTGGTCTCAAATTTGGGGATCAGCACGATTTAAGTACGTGGGACGGTATCCGTTTTTGGGTGGATCGCGGTAGCAGTTGCGATATCCCGATCGATATTACCTGATTCGATCGCGATCGAACGATCGATCGCGGTTTCCACGGAGAAACTCGCAGCACCAGCGTGGCTGTTGGGGAATTGATTTGTAGCGCGAATTCGGAAAATTCCTACCGCCAATTAACAATTAGCAATTCCCTCCGCTACGCTTCGCCCGCCACTCATTACCAATCTAGTCGTTTCGGAGGGATTGAGCTACTAAATAGAGTTTGCTCCACTCGCCGATGACTTGATTGGTTTTTAACTTTAATTCAGAGGCGATCGTCTCTACACTTTTCCCTGCTTTTAGCGATTCTATCAACTGCCGCTGCACCGGCGTGAGATCTTGTAAATATTGCTGCCACTGGGCGGGAGTCAAGCCCAAACTGTGTTCTTGGAGCGAAATTTCCAGCCAGTTAGCGACTAATTCTGGTGCTTGTTTGACTGCAAACACCCGAATCGCGTGGTAACTGACTTTTTCTCGCAAGCGGTAAATTTGTTTGACCGGCACCTTCAAATCCTCAGCAATTGCCTCTTGGGAACGGCCTTGCAGGTAAAGCCGCAGCCATCGCGAAGCCAGCGGATCGACTTCAGCGGTCAAGTAATTCTCAAATTCTTGTTGGACAATCTGCCGCTGAGTTTGCCGTTCTTCCCAAGCTTGATGTTCTCGATAATCCGACATCGCCTGTTCGTCTAGCAGGCTGAGCGGTTCGTCTGTATCGTCAGGTAGAACCTGTTCCGACACCAGTCGCACCCAATCTCCCGCCGGGACTTGCGTCAACCCGCCCCGCTGGGAACGCCGCAGGTAGTTGACGAAGCGGTACACCAGCAGCGGCTGGTTGCGAATCGGCCGCAAGCAGTATTCTTCTGTGCTCGCTAGCAGCAAAGCATTTCGCAAGCGTTTATCTGTTGTGCATTCGGCAATCCAGGCGACTTGCTGCTGGAGGTAGCGATCGGAATTCAGCATTTCCTGAATCACTTCTTGCAGAACCTCTACCGCACTGCGCTGTCTGTCGCGACTCAACGAAACCCACGCTTGGATTTTTTGTCGGAGCACCACCAAACCGCCCAGGCGTCCGATCAAGTTGCGGTAAGCTCTTTCTGGCGCTACTCCGAGATACCGCTGCTGCAAAATTCGATATAAAAAGTCGATCGCCCCAGAAGCAACAGCGAGTTGAGTCGGATTGAGAGAGTCAAATCTTTCTGGCTTGTCTCCCAACAGCCAGCGGACAACACTCTCGCGAGTGCTAGAACTCTCCTGCGGACAATCTTGTTCCAGTCGCGCCTTCCAATCTTGTGCCAGTCTTTCCGCCAAAGTCATGAGGTGTTGAGCTATTGTCTTTCACCCCGATTTTACGTGGTATGCTGGTCATTTGACTCTTTTTTGAATCTAATTAGAGTTCCACACCAGTAAAATCATTCTGTAATGTTATCGCGATCGCCATTCCAGGCTTTTTTTGATTGCCGATCGCTAATTTTTGTAATGATTGAACGGGCAAATGAATTGCCTATTGACAAAACTACCTAACTATGTTATATGCCTAACTTTTTATTAGAACTCGGTACCGAAGAATTGCCCGCATCTTTTGTTGCAGGTAGCGTCCAACAGTGGCAGGAACTCGTACCTGCAACTCTGGCAGAACAATCTTTGACAAATAACTCAATTAATGTATACGCAACTCCGAGACGTTTGGCCGTTCTTGTTAAAGGACTGCCACTCAAGCAATTAGACAGAGAAGAAGAGGTAAAAGGGCCGCCCGCAAGTTCGGCTTTTAAAGATGGCAAACCTACGAAAGCAGCCGAAGGTTTTGCGAAAAAACAAGGCGTAGAAATCGATGCTTTGGAAGTTCGCGCTACCGATAAAGGCGATTTTGTGTTTGTTCTCAAACAGATTCCGGGGCGGATGACGGCGGATATTTTGGTCGAACTTGTGCCGCAGTGGATTAACAAGTTAGAAGGCAAAAGATTTATGCGGTGGGCTGACGGAGATTTGAAGTTTCCGCGCCCGATTCGATCGATCGTAGCGTTGTTAGATGATACTGTACTCCCAATTACCTTAGTGAGCGGCTCGGATACCGTCGAGAGCGATCGCATTTCCCAAGGACATCGGGTGTTGTACACCCTGCCTGCACCGGGGACGGGAGGGGTTTCGATTCCTCAAGCCGAGGATTATGTCGAGTGTCTGCGGGCTGCTGGCGTGGAAGTCGATCGACAACAGCGCAAAATCCAAATTAAAGCACAAGTAGAAGCCGCCGCCACCAAACAAGGCGGTTACGCCGACATTACCGAAGATTTGTTAGAAGAAGTCACCGACTTAGTAGAATGGCCCAACGCCGTAGTCGGCAAATTTGACGACGGTTTTTTGATGTTACCGCCGGAAGTAATCACCACAATTATCGTCAGCAACCAGCGCTATTTTCCAATTCTCAAAAGCCCAGAATTCCCCGAACTCCTCCCCTATTTCATTACAATTTCCAACGGATCTCCGGCAAAATCGGCGATAATTGCCGCAGGTAACGAGCGAGTCGTGCGGGCGAGATTGGCAGACGGTCAGTTTTTCTACAAAGCAGACTTGGTAAAGCCTCTAGAAGATTATTTGCCAAAGTTGGAGACGGTCACTTTCCAGGAAGATTTGGGGACAGTGCGCGCAAAGGTCGATCGACTGTGCAAGATTGCCAACCTCATCACCAAGCAACTGCAAATCACAGCAGCAGAACAAGCTTACATAGAAAGAGCAGCATTGCTTTGCAAAGCCGACCTTGTTACCCAAATGGTTTACGAATTTCCCGAAATGCAAGGAATTATGGGGCAGAAATACGCCTTAGCCTGCGGCGAACCGGAAGCCGTAGCCACAGCAATTTTTGAGCATTATTTGCCCAAAGGTGCGGGCGATAATTTGCCGCAAACTCTCACAGGTCAAGTTGTCGCAATCGCCGATAAATTAGATACATTAGTCAGCATCTTCGGCTTGGGAATGCTGCCGAGTGGTTCCTCCGATCCCTTCGCCCTGCGCCGCGCAGCCAATGCAATAACTAACATTATTTGGGCGGCTCAGTTACCAATCAATTTGCACCAACTACTTGCAGAAGTTGTCGCAGAATTTACCGCGGTGCGCCCCCAAACATCGGCGGAGTTGCTATCGCAATTATACGAGTTTTTCCTGCAAAGAATTCGCACCTTGTTGCAAGAAGAAAATAACGTAGATTACGATTTAGTGAATGCTGTTTTGGGAGAAAACGACCCAGAATATACTGAACGAGCATTGAGAGATTTGTTGGACGCGCTGGAAAGAGCAATTTTCCTGCAACAAATCCGCAATGACAAGACTTTGGATCTGATTTACGAAACAGTCAACCGTTCCACTCGTTTGGCGGCTCAAGGTGATTTGGATAAGGTAGAATTGGAACCGAAAACGGCAGTGAAACCCGAGTTATTTCAAAAGTCTTCCGAACAAGCTTTTTACGATGCTGTGGTGCAATTAGTGCCGCAAACCCTGCTATCGAAGCAAACTCGGAATTACCAACAGTTGGTAGATAGTTTGACTGAGATTGCTCCGGCTGTGAGCAGCTTTTTTGACGGCCCGGAAAGCGTTTTAGTGATGGATTCCGACCCTGAAATTAAGCGCAATCGCTTGAATTTACTGGGTTTGTTGCGGAATCACGCGCGGGTGTTGGCAGACTTTGGGGCGATCGTCAATCGATTTTAGACGAGGTACGTAGTTGCGCTTCAGCGCTCTTTCATACATAAAGGTACGTTGTTGCGCTTCAGCGCTCTTTCTTATATAGCGGGTGTTGGCTGACTTTAGGGCGATCGTCAATCGATTTTAGACGAGGTACGTAGTTGCGCTTCAGCGCTCTTTCATCTATATAAATAAGAGCGCTTAAGCGCAACAACATACCTTTTTTCGTAAATTAAGCATAATGGCCAATAGGCAAAAATTCATGCAAGGTTAAGATATAAACTTAGAAAACCAGGGAAATTCGCTCCATCACACACATAACGTATGCCGATCGCTCATATAATTGGATTAGGAAAATCAGGGATTGCCGCCGCCAGACTGCTCAAACGCGAAGGATGGGAAGTAACGCTGAGCGATCGCTCATCGGCCCCAAACTTGCTCGAACAACAACAGGAACTAGCTAACGAAGGCATCAATCTGGAGTTAGGTAAATCTTTTGAACCTGACAAATCGATAGAATTAGTAGTAGTAAGTCCGGGCGTTCCCTGGGATATTCCAGCATTAGTACGCGCCCGAGAATTAGGAATTGAAACAATCGGAGAAATGGCTCTCGCGTGGCGCTATCTCAAATCTCCTTGGGTAGCAATTACTGGTACTAACGGCAAAACTACGACTACTGCTTTAATTGCTGCGATTTTTGCGGAAGCAGGGCTTCATGCTCCTGCTTGCGGCAACATTGGCTATGCTGCGTGCGAATTAGCTTTAGCCAAGAAACCGCCGGATTGGGTAATCGCAGAAATCAGCAGCTATCAGATAGAATCATCGCCGTCTGTAGCGCCGCGCATCGGAGTTTTGACGACTTTGACGCCGGATCACCTCAGCCGCCACAAAACTTTAGAAAATTACTACAGCATTAAAGCACATTTGCTGAAAAAGTCGGAATTGCAAATCATCAACGGTGACGATCCTGGTTTGCGGCAGCAAGGAGTTGACATTTGGCCGGATGCGTGTTGGACGAGTGTCAAAGGTGAAAAAGAATTGTTGGGAAAACGCAGTTTTGGAGCCTACATCGAAGACGGTTGGGTAATCGCTCAAGGCGATAAAATTTTGCCTGCTGAGTCTTTGCGGATGGTGGGCGAACACAATTTGCAAAATTTGTTGATGGCTGTGGCGGCGGCTAATTTGGCGGGGATAGATCGAAGTGCGATCGCCCGGGCGATCGCGAAATTCCCCGGAGTGGCGCACCGCCTCGAACACATCCGCACCTGGGAAGGCATAGATTTCATCAACGACAGCAAAGCGACTAATTACGATGCGGCGCAAGTCGGGTTAGCTGCTGTCAGCGCGCCGGCGATTTTGATTGCGGGTGGCGATCCCAAAGAGGGCGACGATAGCGCTTGGATTGATACAATTAAGGCGAAGGCTGTTGCAGTGCTGTTAATTGGGGATGCAGCGGGCATTTTTAGCGATCGGCTGGAACAAGCAAATTATAACGCTTGGGAAATCGTCGAAACAATGGAAAGAGCAATTCCCAGAGCCGCAGAATTAGGCAAACAAAACAAAGCTAAAGTCGTACTGCTTTCGCCAGCCTGCGCCAGCTTCGATCAATACCAAAGCTTCGAGCAGCGCGGCGATCATTTCCGTCAATTGTGTCTCGAATCCCTAGCTTAGAAATGACAATTAAATAACTTATAGCGGTTCTCAGAAAGATGAGGTATGTTGTTGGGCTTCAGCCCTCTTAGTCTAAGCGGTTATACAAGCTATCACGCATACCTTACCTTGTTGAGAAAGGCTGTAAAACTTGATGGTTATTGTGGGAGGGGCGTCCCGCCCGTCATGAAAGAACGGGCGGGACGCCCATCCCACTTTCAAGAGTGTAAATTATTTAATTTGCGATCCTTAGTCCTAAATGCGCCAGCCCTCAAACACTCTTCCAAATATCCTTAATTCTAGCCTGCTGTTCCCATTCAAGATCGTGAAAAACCAGCATCATTTCCTCATGAGTGTAATCAATAATAATCGCAGCCAACTGATCCACCGTTTCCGCTTCCAGCATAGCTAGTTTCAATTTTGTCATTACTTCTTTATCCATTAACGCCAACACTTTAATCTTGACCTCATATCGTGTCCGAGCGATTAACCTCAATCAGATTAGTTCGCACGTACCAACTTAACTCTGCACGTGCGAGCCGTTTTTATGATGGTCATTGACCGGATATGATAGCATTGTTATGTTATTTTTGTCTGCAAATCTCTTTTAATTTTCGATTCAAACTGCTAGCCTGAACCCAATTAAAATTATCAAAATACCGCGAGGACACTTGAAAATCTTCGTCACAAAGCTCAGAAAGCAATTTTTCATCAATCTCCAGAATCTTATCTTGGGAAGTGGTATTTTTTCGCAACAAAGCTGCGATTTCCCTTTCTATTTGGCGGTTTCCTTGCTGAAAGAAATCTTGAGAGTTAGAACGAAACAAACCGCTATTGATTTGCTGAATTTGGCTTGGTGTCACCGATTGAGCCGAGACAGCAGCCGGAAATGCCAAGGATGCTGCTAGCCACCAGCTAGGAATTATTTGTTTGAGAATGCTGTTCATCACTATCGGGAGGACTTTTTACCTCTATTTGTTTTTCTTCTTCTGACTCGCTGGCTAATTCATCTTCTAGTGCGAGTTTTTCTTGCCACTCGGTAAGCTGTTGAAAAAGTTGCTGGTTAATTTGAAATACGGGTTTATTTGTTTCTGACATATTTAATCCTGAACGAGATTGAAAGAGTTAGATTTACATAAAAAGGTGCGCGAGGCGCACCCTACTAATATCAATTATAGCTGTGAAACTTTCAGCAGCGACATGATTGTGCCAATTAAGGAACCGCCCAACAGAGCTAAAGTGGCTAAGGTACTAATGCCAAATCCTGCCGCTCGTTTTTCGGCAGCTTGATAGTAACCCCAAGCAAACAAAATGCGTCCAATTATCCAAACTGCACCGATACCGGCGGCCCAAAGTGGGCTGACAAATTGCGAAAACAGCCATAGCGAGGGCAAAAATAGAATCATTTGCTCTAAGGTATTTTGCTGAACTCGCAACACTCGTTCAAAGTCCGGGTTTCCGGTCATCTGCGGGGGAGAAACTTTGTATTTGAATCTGGCTCTGCCGACGTTGATGGTAACAATGAAATAGAGAATTAATGCTGAAACAGTAATTAGACTAGGCCAGACTGTGGCGTTTGCTTCTGCGAGCATGATTCGGTATTATTGGGTTAGAGTAGATATATTCATTATACTATTTTTGTAATATTTTTAGATATCCTGACATATTATTTATGACTTCTTTTAGTAGTCACATCCGACACTTTATGATGCGAAAGCGACGATTGTAAACTGAGTCTCATCCAGCATCGGGAATTGGTTAACTTAGGTGCGCTGACAGACAAGCTTCCAGAGCACCAGCCATTTTCCGAAATCCTTCTCGGTTGGGATGAACGCCATCGGGGAGATCGTCTAGGCTGAGGATCTTATATAAATCAACAAAATCTATGGGCTTCCCTGCTTGTTGTTTTTCCTTGACTAAGTCCTCGCTCTTTTGATTGTATTGTATAACTCGCTGATTTAAGGTGGGTTCAGACATCGGCGGAATTGAAGCGAGAAAGAGTTTGACATTGGGTGCTGTTTGAAAAATGCGATCGAGTAATTGGTTGAGGTAATAGCTTGCAGTTTCCACTTGATGCAATTGTGCGATATTATTGGTGCCGATGAGGAGCAAAATAATATCCGGTTGGAAGGTTTGCAGCCAATCAGCAACTCGATCGCAAATTTCTTCGATCCGCCAACCGGAATGTCCCTCGTGATGCTGAGAGAGTAAGGTTTCGGGGCCGTTGCTTAGGGAACCGACAAACTCAATAGCATAGCCTCGATTCTCCATTGCAGGCTGTAAGTCGATGCGATATCCTCCTGGTACGAAGTATCCATCGGTAATTGAGTCGCCTAGGGGCATGATTTTGATGGGACGATTTCCCGGTGAATCGTTGTTGCTGGAGAGGCTTGAAGGATGAGAAGTTTGATTTCCCACGACTATATTTGATAAATAACTAAGTTAACTAAGCTTAAGTTTGTAGTGAGGACTTCAATCCTTTTTCCTTTGTCTGAAGAAGGACTAAATGCCAGTTTGTAGTGAGGACTTCAGTCCTTTTTCCTTTGTCGGAAGAAGGACTAAAGTCCTCACTACGAACCTGTCTGAAGAAGGACTAAAGTCCTCACTACGAACCTGAAGAAGGACTAAAGTCCTCACTACGAACCTGTCTGAAGAAGGACTAAAGTCCTCACTACGAACCTTTAATGCAGCAATTCTTCTAGTTTTTGCTGGTTCCACAAATACTGATACAGCCCTGTTTGGTTTACCAATTCTGCGTGAGTGCCGCTTTGCACTATTTCTCCCTTTTCCATGACGAATATGCGATCGGCACTGGCGGCGGCTGACATTTGGTGCGAGATGAAAATTACGGTTTTGCGATCGGTTCCGGTTGCCAAGTTCTGCAAAATATCGGTTGCAGTTTGATTGTCTACGCTGGAAAGAGCATCATCTAAAATTAGCACGGGAGCGTCAACTAACAAGGCTCTAGCTAATGCTGTTCTTTGCCTTTGTCCGCCGGACAAGGTAATGCCGCGCTCGCCGACAACTGTTTTGTACTGTTGCGGAAAGTTGAGGATTTCTGGGTGTATTTGTGCTTGTTTCGCGGCTGCTTCAATTTCTGGCTCTTCTGCTAAAGGATTGCCGTAGCGGATGTTATTCTTGATGGTAGTACCGAACAAAAAGCTTTCTTGGGGCACGTAGGCGATCGCCCCGCGCAACTCCCTCAACTTCACCTCGGTAATATCCTGCCCGTCTACAAACAACTCACCTGCATCGATATTCAGCAAGCGCGGCAGGGCATTGGCCAAGGTTGATTTACCAGAACCGATCGCCCCAACAATCGAGACTGTTTCGCCCGGTTTGATGGTAAAATTGACATCTTTGAGCGCGGGTATCTTAGCGCCTGGATAGGTATAATTCAAATTGCGAGCGACTATTTCACCTTTGACGGGACTTGGCAAGTCCGCTGCATCCGGAGCATCCTTAATTTGCGCTTCCACAGTCAAAATTGATTCGATGCGATCGACACTGACTTCTCCGCGCTGGTAAGCAGTAATGGTGAAACCCAACAGCGCCGTGGGAAATACCAAACGCTCGACATAAATTAGCAGCGCCACAAAATCGCCGATGCTAATGTCGCCCTTAGCAATTGCTCCGCCACCCGCAGAAAGCAGCACCAGCAAACTGATGCTTGCCAAACCGCCCAGCAGTGGAAAAATAAAGTTTCTAGTTTGGGCTAATGTCAAATTGGCTGATAGCAACTTGGCGTTACAATCGCGAAAAGCTCGACGTTCATTTTCTTCTTGAGCATAGATTTTAATTACGGACATTCCGCTCATATCCTCTTGAATTAAATCGCTCATTGCCGAGAGTTCTTCTTGCACGGCTAGTTGCTGGATGCGAAGTTTGTCGCTAAATAACTGTACCAAAACTAGCATTAATGGATAAACTGCGATCGCCAACAGCGTCAGCCGTACATTAATCCCCAGCATCACCGGCAAAGTCAAAGCATAAGCAAAGGCTGTATTCGCCAAACTCAGCACTGCAAAACCCACCAAGCGGCGAATATTGTCCAAGTCGGAAGTAGCGCGATTAATTAAATCCCCTACAGTATTGGCAGCAAAATAAGACGGTTCTAATGTTAATAAATGATTAAATATTTGCTGTTTGAGGTCAAATTCTACTTGACGCCCGACGCCAAACAGCAGAATCCGCGATGCCATCCGAATTCCCCACATGATTGAAGCTAGTACGAGAATCAGTATCACGTAGTTGAAAACTTGGTCAAATTTAGTCGCCACTTGGAGTGTGTCAACTGCATTCCGAATCAGCAGGGGAATATAAACGCCTACAGCATTGACAATTAATAGCGAAAAAACGCCCCAAAATGTGGGTTTCCAGTGCGGGCGCATATAAGAAATCAGTTTTTGCAGTCGAGAATAACGAGCCATAGGTATAACAGTTGACAGTTGACAGTTGACAGTTGACAGTTGACAGTTAGTACCCGAATTTAACCGTTGATACGTATAGCAGTTGACAGTGGACAGTTGACACTCCATCCGATCGCCCGCAATGGCACAAATAACATTATATCTGCGGGGAAACCGCAGTGCCGTCCTCTACTCACCCCGACTGCTCCCCCAAATCCGCCCCCGCCAGCCCCACACTTCTGAGGGACACGCTACAATCTAAAGTCGATCGACTTAGCACTCAGAGTCAGAGAGTGCTAAATTTGCTAATGTAAGCGCAAGGAGACAAACATGACCAAAATAGTTGCATTTAGCGACAAATCTCGGCGGGCACTGGAACGCGGCGTCAATCAACTCGCCGATGCAGTCCGCATCACCTTGGGCCCCAAAGGCCGGAATGTCCTACTCGAAAAGAAATTCGGCACTCCCCAAATCGTTAACGATGGTATCACCGTTGCTAGGGAAATTGAACTCGAAGATCCTCTCGAAAATGCTGGCGCTCGCTTAATTCAAGAAGTCGCCTCCAAAACTAAAGATATCGCAGGCGACGGCACCACCACCGCTACCGTGATTGCCCAATCCCTCATTCGCGAAGGTTTGAAGAATGTCGCAGCAGGCGCCAATCCAGTCGCACTGCGCCGCGGGATTGAAAAAACGATCGCCCATTTAGTCCTAGAAATCGCTAAATTAGCGAAACCAGTTGAAGGATCTGCCATTGCTCAGGTCGCCACTGTCTCCGCCGGTAACGACGAAGAAGTCGGTGACATGATTGCTCAAGCCATGGAAAAAGTCACCAAAGATGGCGTCATTACTGTTGAAGAGTCGAAATCTCTGTTGACAGAATTGGAAGTTGTCGAAGGGATGCAGTACGATCGCGGATATCTTTCCCCGTATTTCGTCACCAACAACGATCGCATGGAAGTTGAGTACGAAAACGCTCGCATCCTGATTACCGACAAAAAAATTAACTCCATTCAAGAACTAATTCCGCTTCTTGAAAAAGTTGCCCGCACCGGTTCACCGCTGATCATTATCGCCGAAGATATTGAAGGTGAAGCTTTGGCAACTTTGGTCATCAACAAAGCACGCGGTGTATTGAATATCGCAGCTACCAAATCTCCTGGTTTTGGCGAGCGACGCAAAGCCATGCTACAAGATATCGCCGTTCTGACCGGCGGTCAACTGATTTCTGAAGAAGTCGGACTCAGCATTGATACCGCAACACTAGAAATGCTCGGTACCGCCCGCAAAATTACGATCGACAAAGAAAACACCATCATTGTCGCTGGCGACGAACACAAAGCAGACGTGTTATCACGGATCGAGCAAATCCGCAAGCAGCTAGCAGCGACGGATTCTGACTACGACAAGGAAAAATTAACCGAACGCATTGCCAAACTTGCTGGCGGTATTGCTGTAATTAAAGTAGGCGCAGCTACCGAAACCGAACTCAAAGATCGCAAACTCCGCATTGAAGACGCCCTCAACGCTACTAAAGCTGCTGTGGAAGAAGGTATCGTCGCTGGAGGCGGCACGACGCTGATTCACCTGATTACAAAAATTGATGCCATCAGAAGCACTTTAGACGCTGAAGAGCAAATTGGTGCTGATTTGGTTGCAAAAGCTTTGGAAGCACCTTTGCGTCAAATCGCTGATAATGCCGGTGTTGAAGGTTCGATCGCGATCGAGCGAGTGCGGGCTAGCGAATTGAACATTGGCTACAACGCTCTCACCGACGTTTACGAAGATATGATTGCCGCTGGAATTATCGATCCGGCTAAGGTAGTGCGATCGGCTTTACAAAATGCCGGTTCCATTGCTGGCATGGTTTTGACCACTGAAGCTGTAATTGTCGAAAAACCCGAGAAGAAAAAAGCTGGTGGCGACATGGGCGACATGGGCGGCATGGGCGGCATGGGCGGCATGGGCGGCATGGGCGGCATGGGCGGCATGGGCGGCATGGGCGGCATGGGCGGCATGGGCATGATGTAGTCCATTATTGTCAACTTAACGTCTAATGTTCCGATCCCCCCTAGCCCCCCTTAAAAAGGGGGGAACCGGAAGCACTCAAAGTCCCCCGACTATCAGGGGGGATTTAGGGGGATCCCTCGGATAGACGATTAAGCCCTCCGATCCCCCCTAGCCCCCGTTAAAAAAGGGGGAACCGGAAGCACTCAAAGTCCCCCAACAATCAGGGGGATTTAGGGGGATCTCACCTCCGATAAAAGCGAGATTTATCAATGGTTCCAGCCTTGAGTTGACACGAATGCGCCCACCCCCTCTCTCTCCCCCCTCTCCCCATCTCTCCCCCTCTCCCTATCTCTCCCCCTCTCCCTATCTCCCTATCTCCCTATCTCTCCCCCAACTGTCAACTGTCAACTGTCAACTGTCAACTGTTGAACCCCTCTCCCTTTTGTATCCGATGCGTCTTGTTGAAAAAAAGAGCAGATGCTCTAATTAAGTTATATTCCAAAACATACTATTTCCTGAAATTTTTTGTATTATAGGGAACGGGCCGAAAATTGTACCGGGAACGCCAGCAGTAAAGTGCGAAAAAATATTTGAGTGAGTTAAACTAACTTTAGGAAAAATTTAAAGCTTAACTTGCAAGTGATCAAAAAATACCCATGCAGGAAGTTATCAACTCGTTACAGTCTTTTTTCTCTGACTCTGTTGATGCTTTCCTAGAGTGCGATCGACAGCAAAAGTACATATCGATTAATCCTGTAGCTGCTGCTTGGATGGGATTGGAGCCGGCTGAAGCAGTCAACAAAACGAATCGGGAATTGTTGAAATTATATCCCAATAATACAGCTCTAAAAAATATAATCTCTCAGATTGATTCCTGCCTGCAACAAGTATTTATCACAGGGGAAAAAAAGCTGGCAATTCACGAGGTGACGGCGGCAGACGGGGGGATTAAAATCTACGAAACGGCTTACACGCCAGCGCTGGATGTCTCTACCAACCAGATGCGGGTTTTGGGTGTCGGTAGAGATATCACCAGACACTACCGCTGGCAGCAGCAGAAAACTCAACAGTTGCGTCGCTCGAATCATTTACTGTGGTTGAATGCAGCTAACAGTCCCCTGGCAATGGTAGGCTGGGATGAGAATTTTCGGATCGTTCAGTGGTCGAAACGTGCTGAAGAAATCTTTGGCTGGACTTCCGATGATATGCTGGGCAAGCATTTCGGCGATTTGGACTTGGTTTGCGAGGACGATCGAGAGGCTGTAAGTGCGATCGAACTCGAACTAGCCTCCGGTAACGGCAATACTTCAATCAATCAAAATAAAACCAAATGCGGACAAGTTATTTGGTGTCGTTGGTTCAACTCGATTATTCGCAGCGGCGACACTTTTACAGTGCTTTCTTTGGTGGAAGATATCACGGATCGCAAACGGCTGGAAGCAGAAAAAGCCCAAGCTTCTCGCCTTACAGCAATGGTAGCCGATGTCGGTATTGCCCTCACCAAACACCCTCAAGATATCCTGCTTCCCTGTTGCGAAGCAATGGTACGAAATCTCGATGTCGCCTCTGCTGAAATTTGGACTTTTAACTCTCAATACAATATTTGCGAGTTGCAAGCAACCTCTGGAATCTACAGCCGCACAGACGAGGTTGCTAGATTTATTCAAAATAAGGTTAACTCGATCGCCGAACAGCAAAAACCACTATTTGATTGCCGATTTGAACTGAATCATTTGGGGCTAGAGGAGCAAGAATGCGGGGAAGCCACGCCAGCACACAGTTCGCAATTAGCAATTATCGACAGCAGTCACAATCGGGGAAATTGCCAAATCCCCAAGCAAATTCTTACCTTCGCCGGCTATCCTTTAATTGTCGAAGAAAGGCTAGTGGGAGTCATGGTAATTGTCAGCCACCAGTCGCTGACAGTACCCTTTGAAGAAACTTTAGGATCCGTTGCCGATGTCATCGCTTTAGGCATCGAACGCAAGCGTGCAGAAGCTGAATTAAAATCAGCTAGAGGGTTCCTCAATTCCGTAGTAGAAAATCTGCCCTTGGGAGTTTTTGCTAAAGATGCTTCTTCGCTAAAATTCGTGCTGTGGAATAAGGCGGGGGAAACGATCGCAGGTGTGACATCTCAAGAGGCGATCGGCAAAAATGACTATGATATTTACTCCAAAGAACAAGCTGATGTTTTTACCGCTCAAGACAGGGAAATATTGACCAGTCATCACAACCAATCTCTGGTTAAAGAAATAGCCGAAGAGCCGATCCAGACTCGCCACAAAGGTATGAGAATACTACACACCCGCAAAGTGCCAATTCTCGACGCTCAGGGCCATCCTCAGTACGTTTTGGGGATTACAGAAGATATTACCGAACGCAGGCAGGTAGACGAAAGCGTGCGCCTCTACGACCAAATTGTTGAGAATATGCAAATTGGTTTGTACGTCTATCACTTGGAAAATATAGAAGATGATAGCACCTTGAGGGCGATCGCCTCTAATCCCGCTGCCACTAGGTTTACAGGGCTAGAAATGGCCGACGTTTTGGGCATGACAATCGACGAGATTTTTCCGCATTTGCGATCGAAAAACATTCCCCAAGCATTTGCTGAAGTAATTCGCACTCAAAAAGCCGTAGAAGTTGAAGATATTGACTGCGACGAATCAGGAAAAATAACTCTTGCTTTTTCTATTAAAGCTTTTCCGTTACCTAACAACTCCGTAGGCGTGGCATTTGAAAATATTACAGCTCGCAAGTGCCTGGAAGTAGAACTGCAAGTAGCATTGGCACAAACCGAACGTTCGGAACAACTGCTGCGGACGGTAATCGACAAAACCAGTGACTGGATTTTTGCCAAGAATAAACAATTTCGCTATATTTTAGCCAACAACAGTTTAGCCGAAGCGATCGGTAAAACAGTCGAAGAAATAATTGGCAAATCAGATTTAGAATTAGGATTTTCAGAAGAGCTAGTATTTGGAAACTCCGCACAAAATCTCCGAGGATTTCGCACAGATGATTCTGCTGTACTGGCAGGCGAAATCATCCACAATCCCTGCGATGCTGCAACTGTTGCTGATGGTTCAATACATATTTTAGATACCAAAAAAGTCCCTCTGCGCGATGCTGAAGGTAATATATTTGCAGTGCTAGGTTTTACTAACGATATTACAAAACGTCATGAATCGGAAGCAGCTTTGCGTAGGAGTGAAGCCAGATTTAGGTCTTTGGTTGCTAATATTCCTGGAGTGGTTTATCGCTGGCGTTGCGATTTTTCTACAAGTTTTATTAGCGAGGCAATTTACTTAATAGCGGGCTACCCGGCTGGGGATTTTATTTCGCGTTTGGACAGCAAAGGCAGAACTTTTGCTAGCATTATTTACCCCGAAGATTTGGCAAAAGTAGAAGCAACTATTCGGCAAGGAATAGAAAATAAACAGTCTTATAATTTAGAATACCGCTTGCTAGCAGCAGACAGCACGGTTAAATGGGTGTGGGATAAAGGTTCTCCAGTGTTCGACGCCGATGGGAGCGTTTCCTGTTTGGACGGGGTGATTTTGGATATTAGCGATCGCTACTACGCCCAAGAAGCATTGCGCCAAAAAACTTCTGAGTTGGAATCTGTTTTTCTAGCATTGCCGGATCAGTATTTCCGCCTCAATGCTGACGGCATTATTTTGGATTATTTGTCAGGAAATTCAGCGGATTTGTATCTGAATTCCGACTCTTTTCTTGGCAAACAAGTGACCGATATATTGCCAACAACCGCCGCTAGCCAGCTAGAAGAGGCTCTACTGGAAGTTGCCGAAAATAGAATTCCAGTTAGTCTAGAGTATTCCCTATCCATGCCGTCTGGGGAAGAAACCTATGAAGCGAGATTGCTACCTTTTAACTCGAATCAGGCAATAGTTATCGCCCGCAATATTACCAAGCGCAAACAAGCCGAATCAGAATTAAAAGATAAAAATCGCGAACTAGAGCAAACCTTGCAACAATTAGGCCGGACTCAAGCTCAATTAATTCAAGCAGAAAAAATGTCGAGTTTGGGACAGCTAGTGGCCGGAATTGCTCACGAAATCAATAATCCTGTTAGTTTTATTTACGGCAATATTATTCACGCTAACGAGTATGCAAAAAATTTGCTGCAATTGTGTAGTTTGTATCAAAAAAATTACCCGCAACCAGTAACGGAAATTGCGAATTTTGCTGAAGAAATAGAAGTAGAATTTATGCAAGAGGATTTCCCGAGCCTGCTGAATTCAATTGAAAATGGAGCCGATCGCATTCGCGAAATTGTTCTGTCTTTGCGTAATTTTTCCAGACTGGAAGAATCTGATATTAAGCGTGTTGATATTCACGAAGGAATTGACAGCGCTCTATTAATTTTGCAACACAAACTCAAAGAAAATGGTAGAAATCGCCCGATTGAAATAGTCAAAGAATATGGTATGCTACCACCCGTACAGTGCTATGTCGGACAGTTAAATCAAGTGTTTATGAATATACTAAGTAATGCGATTGATGCTTTGGCAAATATCAGAAATAGAAAATTGGAATTGGCGAGTGCAGCGGATGGGGAACGGCAAAATTTTTCTACTTTACCTTTGGCTTGTGACGCATTTCCTTTGATTCGGATTCGCACGGAGGTTTTGGAGAACAATCGGGTGGCGATCGCAATTTCGGATAACGGGTCAGGAATGGCAGAGTCTGTTCAATCTCGGATATTTGACCCGTTTTTTACTACTAAACCAGTCGGTAAAGGTACTGGTTTGGGGCTGTCTATCTCCTACCAGATTGTGGTGGAAAGACACAGGGGCAAGCTGGACTGTATTTCCGCGCCCGGTGGTGGCACTGAATTTGCGATCGAGATTCCTATTAAGCAAAGGTAATTAGTCAGTTGACCTGGGACAGTTGACCTGGGACAGTTGTTATTTAAAATTGATGGTTATACTGGAAAAATGATAGTCTAATTAAATGTTCCAAAACTCGGAAATATCAACATGGTATACAAAAGCATACATACTTCTAGTGCCGTTCCCAAACCAATTAAAGATGATGATGATTCCTACGTTGACTATTTTTATGACGATCCAGGAGCGATGCCGGGAACTCTCGACTTAGAACCCGATGCGCCACCTCCTGAGATTATATTAATTGACTATTGCGAGACAGGAGCTAGCCGCGCCGAGTTGGCAAATCCTAGAGAAGCTGCTGCCTATTTAGATACAGAATCTGTTTCTTGGGTGGATATGTTGGGATTGGGAAACAAAGAAACCTGGAGACAAATGGGCGAAGTATTTAATTTGCACGTTATGGCTCAGGAAGATGTAGTTAATGTTCCTCAACGACCGAAAGTTGTAGACTATGAAGAACACCTTTTAATCATTGCTTGGATGGTGATGATTAAACCAAATTCAGATAATTTTCATAAAGAACAAGTAAGTTTTATTTTGGGCAAGCATTACCTGCTAACTGTTCAAGAAGAACCGGACTATGATTGTTTTGACCCGGTGCGAGTTCGCATTCGCAAAGGACAAGGAACTATTCGCAAGCACAAAGCAGATTATCTGGCTTATACTCTCCTAGATTCGATTATAGATGGATTTTTCCCTGTATTAGAAGTTTACGGAGAGCGGATTGAAGAGTTAGAGGATGAAGTGGTGGTGCGCCCAACGCGAAAAACTCTTGAAAAAATTTATAAAATCCGGCGAGAATTGCTGACGCTGCGCCGCGCCATTTGGCCGCAGCGGGATGCAATTAATGTTTTGATTCGCGATAGCAGCGATTTGATTAGTCCTGAGGTGCGAATTTATCTGCGCGACTGTTACGATCACACGGTGCAGGTGATGGATATGGTGGAAACTTATCGGGAGTTGTCTTCGGGTTTGATGGATGTTTATCTGTCTTCGGTTGGCAATAAAATGAATGAAATTATGAAACTGCTGACGGTGATTTCGAGTATCTTTATTCCTCTAACTTTTGTGGCGGGAGTATACGGGATGAATTTCAATACAGAGAAATCACCGTTGAATATGCCGGAACTGAATTGGTATTTTGGCTATCCACTTTGTTGGGGGCTGATGCTAGCGATCGCCTCTACTTTAGTTTACTTTTTTTGGCGGCGCGGCTGGTTTGAGAATTTTTCTACTCTTAAGGATGACTGAACCCAGGAATTCGATAAAATGCGATCGCCACCCAGGACATTTTTTAGGAGAGCAGGGCGGTTTTATTGTCAGGATAGGAAATCTCAAACTACCAAAAGTATCGCTCAAAGATCGGCTCGCACTTGAGCCAAGGTACGTAGTTGCGCTTGGGCGCTCTTTATAAATATTAGGAAAGAGCGCCCAAGCGCAACTACGTACCTAATTTGGGCATTGATATAGCCTTTCGATCTCTCATATGAGGTACTCATGGGGATAGGGCATTGGGCAAACAGGGCAAACAGGGCATTGGAATCGCGGGTATACCTCACTTTTTTGAGAAAGGCTATATCATCGATCAAAACTTCTTAAGCTCCCAGATTCAATTCTGCAAGTAAATCTAAAATCTAAAATCTAAAATCTAAAATCGCTGGCTTCCTGTACAATAAATCTGGGGAAAAAGTAGGCGCAGGCGGTTGCGGATTAGCGGAAGCTGGTCTGAGGAAAGTCCGGGCTCCCGAAAAACCAAACTTGCTGGGTAACGCCCAGTGCGAGCGATCGTGAGGATAGTGCCACAGAAAGATACCGCCCCCCATTTAGAGATTGGAGATTGGAGATTGGAGATTGCATCAAAAATCGATCGTCAAAAATCGCAAAGTGTTAGGGGTAAGGGTGCAAAGGTGCGGTAAGAGCGCACCAGCAGCATCGAGAGGTGCTGGCTAGGTAAACCCCGGTTGGGAGCAAGGTCGGAGGGACTATGGTTGGTTTTTTACCGGTTCCGTTCTTTGGTACCGCTTGAGGCGTCTGGTAACAGGCGTCCCAGATAGATAACTGCCCTCGAAAACTGCTTGCAGTTGAGAGAACAGAACCCGGCTTATGTCCGACTTTTTCCCCTCCAATTTTTCGGTAAGGTTCGCCCATCAGCACCCACAGAAATATTTGGGTAACTGAACATTTGGTTTTGTAATGACAAGCTTTTTTATTAAAATGAATTTGATATTCTTTTCAACAATTCATGCTACTTTATACAAGCTCCCAACCCGGATATTATTCAGCAAGCGAAATCTGCAATTATAAAATATTATCTGAAAATTCAAGTCTAAAGTATAAAAAACTAAATCCTAAATCTAAAATCTAAAATCGTATGATTTATCCAGGTCGCCAAAAGCAACTTGAAATATTAATTGAAAAATTGGGGCTGCCGAAGGATGCTGCGATCAAATGGCATCTTGTAGATTTGGCTTTGACTCATGCTAGTGCGTCTGCTAAGGCAAATTACGAGCAATTAGAGTTTGTCGGCGATGCTGTGGTGCGGCTGGCGGCTTCGGAATTGTTGTTTGAAATTTATCCTGACTGTGCGGTGGGGGAATTTGCTGCTATTCGATCGATCTTGGTGAGCGATCGCATCCTTGCTAAAATCGCTGACAGTTACGGGTTCGATCGCTATTTAATCGTTTCCAGCAGCGCCGCCTCGGACAAAACAGGCGCAGTGCCCAGACTGGCAGATTCTTTGGAAGCCTTGCTGGCCGCCCTTTATTTGAGTGCCCAGACGTTAGAATTAGTTCGCCCTTGGCTCGATCCTCACTTTCAGCGCCTAGCGGCGGAAATTCGCAGCGATCCCGCCCGCCAAAACTACAAAGCTGCCCTCCAGGAGTTGACTCAAGGCAAGTATAAAACTTTGCCCAAATATAGCGTGCGAGAAACCGGGACAGTACAGGGCGGCGAGGATCGTTTTACCGCCGAGGTTCACATTCAGGGAGAGTTGGTAGCAGAGGGAAAAGGTCGATCGATCAAAGCGGCCGAACAAGCAGCGGCTCAGGCAGCTTTTAATAAATTAGTTGATTGTCCGTAATTGAGAATTTAAAAAAATGTAACAAACAAGGTTCGTAGTGAGGACTTTAGTCCTTAAGGGGAAGGACTGAAGTCCTCACTACAAACCTACGTTTATGACCCTCGTTATAACTATTTTTTTATTAAAAAACCTAAAAAAAATTCCAAATATGCTATAATAGCTGTGCGATTTTTGAAATTATCATCAGTCAGGAACTCGGAGGCTCAAGCCACGCTCGCTTGTAAGAAATTGCAAGCTGTTCTGACCAGACCCCTCTTTCGAGGAGACGTTATTTAGGTCACGATACCGGCGAATGCGACGCTAGTTTTCCGCTCTATCGTTTGCAGTTAAACAAACTTAAAGTCACGCTCGTTAGTGCTGCAAGCTTAACAAGCCTTTATAACCAGGTCGAAGCGAACATTACCCCGAAAGGGATTCGGAGACAACCATATCTCCACGGAGGGGCAACCATACCCCTCCAACCCCGAAAGGGGATTCAAGGCGATTGAAATCGCCGTGTCGTTTCCCTCTCAGGTCTGAAGACACTGAGTTTCCCACTTACCGAGCTGTTTTATGAAAATCGGAATAGCTGTATTGGGTGCTGGCCGCTGGGGAGTTAATTTAATTCGCAACTTTCTCGAACATCCCAACAGCGAAGTTTTAGCGGTAGTAGACCCGAATCGAGATTCATTGGTGGCTGTGCAAAAACAGTTTAATCTGCATCCCTCGATGATTCTAGCTACCGATTGGTCACAAATAGAAGCATTGCCGGGACTATATGCTGTGGCGATCGCCACTCCAGCCTCCACACACTACACCCTCGCAACCGCCGCGCTGCAACAAGGCTACCACGTCTTAGTAGAAAAACCCCTCGCCCTCAATCTCAGTGAAGCAATAGAACTCTGTGAATTAGCCCAAAAACAGCAGCGACAACTCTTCGTCGATCACACTTATCTGTTTCATCCCGCAGTCGATCGCGGTCAAACGATTATTCAGCAGCATCAACTCGGAACCTTGCGCTACGGTTACGCCCAGCGCACCCATTTTGAACCCGTGCGGCATGATGTTGATGCCCTTTGGGACTTGGCCGTTCACGATATCGCTATTTTCAATACTTGGCTGCAACAAACCCCTATTCAAGTCAGGGCGACTGGTACTGTATTTCCGAAGTCAGAAGTCAAAAGTCAGGGGGAAGAAGCAATAAATCAAGCAGAAGGATTAGCAGATTTAGTTTGGGTAACGCTGACTTATCCCGACGGATTTCAAGCATTCATTCACCTGTGCTGGCTAAATCCCGACAAACAGCGGCGGTTAACAGTTGTTGGCAGTTTGGGAACTTTGATTTTTGATGAAATGTCGCCGGAAACTCCTCTAATTTTGCAGCGTGGTGGTTCAAATCGGGGGGGCGATGAGGATAATTTTGGCGAAAGTGCGTTAGCGAAGCCCTCGAAGAGGATCGGGCCGCCACCCACAAGTCTCAGGTACCGGGAAGTCTTAAATTTAGAACCAGCAGAGCCACTGCGGCGAGTGTGCGATCGTTTCCTCAACTGCGTGCAAACCAATACCCCTTGTCCTAGTTCTTCCGGTGCGGCCTCCGTAGAATTAATCCGCATTCTGGGCACTTTGAGCAAATCCCTCGAACTTGGCGGACAGCCCCTGATACCATTTTAGATTTAAAATTTAAAATTTTAGATTTAAAATTTAAAATTCTAAATTTTATACTATTTTTGATTTTAGATTAAGAAAATGCGATCGTGTCCGTTGGAACAATCGCCATAAAATTGGTTGGTAGTGAGTGATTTATTCCTCATCAAAATCTCCCAACTAAAATCATAACTGCGAACATTTTATTAAGGATAATTAACCAGATATAACGGTATTCAAAAAGATGAGGTACGTTGTTGGGCTTCAGCCCCTATACGCTTAGTGATTATATAAGCTGTTAGTAATACCTCATTTTTTTGAGAAAGGCTATATATCAATACTCCGGACAGTTTTAGATCTAATCGAGTATGTCAAACCCTTGATGGCTATAGGGATGAGTATTTTTTCAATCTTTAGGTCTAGCCCTGAGTTTCAAAAAAACATTAAAAATGCCAGGGCTTGCACTGCAACGCTTACAGAGCCGTTAAAAAACTGTCCGAAGTATTGATATATAGCAGTTTTCAGAAAAAAGAGGTACGCTTTAGCAATCGGGAAAAATCAATTTGGAAAAAATCACTCGGCAACCAACGAAAAGCTTGCGTTTCAAAAGTTGCTCCTGTGGCAATTACTAATTGCCAATTATATTGTGTCCGATCGATTAACCGCAGTAAGATTAGTTCGTAGTGCGGACTTCAGTCCGCAAAAAGCTGCGGACTTCAGTCCGCACTACAAACTCAGAACAGTTATATAGCGGTTCTCAAGCGTGGTGAGGTACAGGGGTTCCAATCCAATTTCCACGGAATCCGATGCCCGATGCCCAATGCCCATGAGTACCTCATATGAGAGCTTGAAAGGCTATAATATCAGTCATAACTTTTGAAATTTCCCTTTTCCTTTACCAAGTCCGGGCTGTGAAAATAAAAACTTGACTGCTGATTGACCGGCAAAGAAATCATCACCGCAGTACCTTGATCCACACCCGCGCTGTGCAGGGTAATGCTTCCGATCATAGATTCCATGATCCTTCGGGAGATAGCCAAGCCCAAACCGTTACCGCCAAACTTGCGAGTTGTAGAACCATCGGCCATCACAAAAGGTTGAAACAATTTCTGCTGCTGCTCGGGATCTATACCAACTCCGGTATCTTTAATTGTCACAACCACCCAATCGCTTTGGGTGTTGTTGGCGATCCTCTCCGAGGGCTGCGCTAACGCATTTTCCGGCACACTTCCGTTAAAACTACCAGAATTAGTCCTGGCTTCTAACCGCACAGATATACTAATGCTGCCCGACTCTGTAAACTTAACCGCATTGCTCAACACGTTTAAAAATACCTGTTTTAGCTTCTCCGGATCTGCATGAACAATAATCGGATCGTGAGGAGGTGGCAAGTTTAATTTTAAACCTTTTTCCTCAATTTGAGCTGCTTGCAAATCAATCGCGTCTTCAAGTACCTGAGTAATATCAACTACTTCTAACATCAGGGAGAAAGTGCCAGATTCTATTTTAGCAATGTCCAAAATATCATTAATAATATTGAGCAATTGCATTGAGGAGTCGTGGGCGCGCTGCAAGAACTCCATCTCTTCATCTCGGTCATCGCAGTAGCCGTCACGCACAATTTGAATAAAACCAATAATTCCGTTGAGTGGCGTTCTCAATTCGTGAGAAATATTTCCCAAGAATTCATTTTTTAACTGATTGGCAACTTGCGCTTCCTTGGTTGCGATTTCCAATTCTCCTGCCCAGGTTCTGAGGCGCTGTACCATGCTGTTGAGAGCTTCTGATAGTTGATTGAATTCTCTAATTTGGAAATTTTCCGGCACTGCTAGGGGCGCTTCTGCTGTATCCACTGTCTGCGCGTAGTCTCTCAGTTTTTCCAAAGGACGCGCTAAGTCGCGAGACAGATATAAAGTCGCGATGATACTAGCAGCAACCAAACCCACAATTAAATTAAATAAAACTTGCTGAATTTCTTCCAAACCTGACAGAGCATAATCTAAACGAGAGACAGCTAAAATAATCCACTTGCTGTTCTCCTTTCTAGTTGAAGGACTCGGGATAGCAGCGTATCCTGCTAGCAACTCTACACCATTTCTTTCAAAGGAAAATAGGTGGAGAAAAGCCTGTCCGCCAGCCATCGCCCTTCTGAGAATACTTTTTAGTCGATCGGCATCTGCCTCAGCATCGATATTGCGGCCCACGCGGTTGATATTCGGATGCGCCAAAATCGTCCCATCTTGGTCTATAGCCACCGTATAGCCAGCTAGAGAACCCTTCGGAGCACTGGTTTGCACCGGCAGGGCCGACTGCAAACTCAAAGCATAACTCAACTGCCGGGTGTTGCCCCGACGAGTGTAAACTGGAGCGCTCAACACCAAACTAACTTGGCTGTCGCGAGCTTCTTTACTCGCATCTGGAAAATCCTCAGCACCCGAAGCCACCTTCTTGCTGCTGGCTTTTCCCTGTCGCTGGAGAGGCCACGACAGACTGATGTAAACGCTCTTGTCATCCAGCAGAGTTTGCTGCTGCTGCACGGGCGGCCAAAACTTGGCAGGTAGCGACTGAATCGGCTGCTGCCCGCAAGTGCTAGCTATCACTTGATTTGTCTGTACATTAGTCAATTGCAAGCAATCAACCTGGGCTGGCAACCGCTGCCCTAATTGCGCGATAAACTTTTGATAATCCTTCGGCTCTACAGACTGCAACATTGAGTTTTCCGAAGCGCCGATTAGATTGGACTTCAGCGATTTCGACCACTGTTCAATAGTTTCTGCTTTTCTGACTGCACTTTCTGTCAAGTTTAGACGAGCAGTTTCCAGAAGCGTCGAGCGTGCCTTGCGATAGGTAACATACTCCCCCACCAGTAGAACAGGTACGCTGAGCAACAAAATCCGCGACAGTAAAATACGGCGAAAGGAGGATTGACCTAACTTAACCATAGGACATATCAAAATTAAGGTGCAACACCAACAGCGACCATAGTGCAATCAACCAGACGGAAAGCGCGAATCGGTCTAGGGTGCCCTGCTGACCAGACAACACAGCTTCAAAACAACATTTAAACACAATTATAGAAGCCACTGTAGTAATCTCGATTCTAAGTGTGCAACACAAAACTTACTCAAATCAAGCATTTGGCTTAAATTGACGTTTGCTTCCTGCTTCAACCAAGGATGACGGCATCTTGTTGTTCGCAGGCCTTAATTGGGCGCTTGCCTCAGGTACAATGCTCTGGCGGGCATTTTCCAGAATTATTGCTGCATTTAGATTGCAATTGAGGGAAACACCACATCGATCGCAGCTATATACAGGTTCCTTGAGAGGCATTCGCTGAATATTGCCACAGCAAGAACAGGTTTTAGACGAAGGAGACCACCTGTCAACCAGTTCTACCTTGGTTCCCCAAAATGCCACTTTGTAGGTCAAAATTCTGCGGAATTCATCAATACCTAAGGTCTCCAGGTCGATCGCTAATTTTTGATTAGCGATCGTGCCAGAGATATTGAGGTCTTCAATCCGAATCTGGTAGTATTTTCGGCTGATAATATCAGTTGTTATTTTTTTTTGCCCCAAAATTCGTCTGAGGTTAGCAATATCTGCGGGTTTTATTGGTAATTTTTGGTAGTATTTCCAGCCATTGTTAAATGCTCTAATTGTTTGAGTACGGTTCCCTGATTTCTGGTTGCGGTTGTACCACCGATTCTTGATCGGCTTGATTTTTGATATTTTCAGGATTTGTGGTGCGATCGTGAATAAGCCATCTGACAACGTGGCACAGCATTTGACACCGAAGTCAACACCAACAGTCTGAACTTGATGCACTCTGTGTAAATTTTTGTCATCAACAGGCAGATTCCAGGAGACAAACCCTTTGTCTGCTGCCCTAGAGATAGTGAATGTTTTGCTATAACTCACAAATGCTATTGGTTGCTTGAGTCTGAATTTTTCCAAACCAGCGATTGTGCTTTGCTTCCTCTTGAGTCGGACTTGGCGATTAGTAAATGGCATCATTGCTTCACCCTTTGCAGGATATACTCCTGATTTGTTTTTGCTGGTGAAACTATCACCTTTCTTTTTAAATTTGAATCGAGTCAAGCCTGATTTACCTAGTCGCCACCCTTGGATAGCTTTACCTAAATTATTCAGTGCTGATGGATAGATAGCTAATGGATAGCCTTTTATCCAAGCATACTCAGGCTTGATTTTTACCTGATTGGTAAAGACTTTCTGAATATCAGCTAATTGTTGAGAATCACTGGCTTTGATTTCTTCAAATTGCCATGACTGGGTTAGTATGGATAATCGCAAGTTATAAACAAGCCTCGCCAAACTTGCACAGCCATCTAGCAAAGAGCGTTCTTTATTATTCAGTTTTAGCTCTCGTTTCAGACTGTACATTGTTTTACCCTATTTGCAGGTATATCTGCAAATATATCAACAGCTAATAGAAAATGTCAATGACTTTCAAAAGGCACAATAGATTAGGTTTCCTCCCACACAATGAAGAACCATTTGATAAAATTCCACTACAAGCCAATGTAAAAGTAGGTGTGAGATCGAAAATAAAGGCGAGAGGGGATTGGCACAACCGTCTGAGACAAAAATTGGATGAATGGCTGCAATAATGGGAGCGAGATACGGAGATTTGAGGGATTTAGGCAGAAATTTTGCACGTCTGATAACCAGTCTTTACTTAAAGATGCTCAGCAATTTGTTGGGCAAATGGCTGTGATTTGAATCACACTTCCATTTTCAATTCTCGGCTCGATTGGCAGCCGATCGCCCAGGGGTAAAATCTTTCAGGCTGACAGACGGCAGTGGGTTGAAGGTAGAATCGCATAGATGCACGGTTGCGACCGAAGGTAAGAGGCAAAAACTTGTGTCTCGGGCTAGCGATCGAGAGAGACTTCTGGCTCGATCGCACTTTGGCATTCGCGAATGCCTTCGAGGGATACCCCATCAAATGGGCGATGCGAGATTTTGCACCCTGGGAAAGATTTTTTTTGACATAGGATTGATGCGGTAACAATAATTTACCTGTCAAACAATGAGACGATCGAGTCGTCGATCGACTCTCACAACCCTAATCTGACGAACATTAGCCCAAACAGTGCATCCACGCCACGTCAATTTGCGGCCTCGGCAATAGTTTCCATAGCTCAATCGATGAAAAAAAACTCCAGCAATTATACGTATTATTACACAAACAACCGTCCCAGATATCATCACGCTTATTTGGTATCTCCCCTTCTAGAAATGCTGGCGACTGTTCAAAATGCCAGCCCGACAAAACTCCGAGTTTTGGATCTCGGCTGTGGCAATGGCAGCCTCAGTCACGTCATCGCAGAGCACGGCTGCGAAGTTGTCGGCGTTGACACTTCTGCACCCGGAATTGCCATCTCCCGTCAAAGTTTCCCAGAGTGTCAGTTTATCCAAGCAGATATTTATGAACTCCCCGATACCGATATGCTGAACTCATTTGATGTTGTCTTAGCCATTGAAGTAATCGAACACTTACTTTATCCAAAAGAACTGGCTAAAAATGCCAAACTATGTCTAAAACCGGGAGGTGTGCTAATTATTTCCACACCCTATCACGGCTATTTAAAAAACCTGATATTAGCTGTTTCTGGCAAGTTAGACAAACATTTTACCGTGCTTTGGGACAACGGACACATTAAATTCTTTTCAGTAAAGACCCTGACTCAATTATTGACGACAGAAGGATATACCGACATTAATTTTAAATTTGCTGGTCGGTGTCCCTATCTTTGGAAATCAATGCTATGTTCTAGTAAATTCAAGGGAGAACCTGAAAATCTATAAATTTTTAGTATTTTTAGTGGCGCTATGTCAGCCGAATTAATTTCCTTAATTGACAATTGACAATCGGCCATCAGGAAAAGTAAAAGATAAATTTCAGATTCAAAAATAAAATGACTGTTGGGGTTTGGTGCTCGAAAGGCTATGGCGGTTCTCGAAAAAGTAAAGTATGCCCACGGAAGCCACTCCAGGCCTATGCCTTATGTACCTCATCTTTTTGAGAAAGGCTATATTGTCGGGCTGGGGGTGCAAGTTCGATCGGGCTATAGGGGCGAAAATGCCTGAAAACACCA
The DNA here is from genome assembly GCF_013299185.1 of Microcoleus sp. bin48.metabat.b7b8b9.023. Lineage (GTDB taxonomy): Bacteria > Cyanobacteriota > Cyanobacteriia > Cyanobacteriales > Microcoleaceae > Microcoleus. The sequence goes on from NZ_JAAFKG010000039.1 coordinate 65,159, forward strand.
AGGATCAATGACCCATGACCAATGACCCATGACCCATTAATCCCCTTTGCAATTCTTATTTTTTCCCTGACTTTTCCCTCAACATTCCACAGCGTTTCCACAGGCAAGTCTGAGGTTTTCCACAGATTTGAAAAAGTTTTCCACAGAAATTAACGGTACGGTCGGATCTTCCTGCGGAATTGGGGATTTCGTTAACCTCTTGCCAAATCCCTGATATAAACCTCTCATATGTAAACTTATGTAACAAAAAAGCCTTAAAAGGCTTATTATTGCGTAAATCTTTTTTTTACATAAAGGACTTTGTAATATTTTGCAACATTGACAAACCCACCGATTGATACGCACAATGATGCGACCGACCTAAAAAAAGCGCTCTGATTTCGGCTGTGCCTGTACCTGTATCCGGCCGAAAAGGGGTTCTATTTTCAATTTATTAGCGAGACTAAAAAATGATGAACCCAACAGTCAGTATTTTTGCCGAAATTCCCGAAACGCTGCACGATTCTCTCAAAATTTACCTGGAAACTCATCCCGAATGGGATCTCGATCGAGTATTCTCCGCCTCCCTGTCGCTGTTTTTGTTGCAGAATGCCGATAGCGGTACGCCGGAAGCTTCCCGCAGCTACCGCCAAGCTGCCAGGGTTTATCTTGAAACTCTGTTTCAATCGCCTCAAGACTTGCACAGCAATAATGTAAGTCCTTTTTAGTTAAAGAGAGGGAGAGGGGGAGAGGGGGAGAGGGGAAGATTAATCGACAATTTTTGAGAAAAATGCTTTAGAAATACGGGAGAATTTACCGATTTTCAATTCCCGATTCCCAATTCCCAATTCCCGATTCCCGATTCCCAATGCCCGATTCCCAATTCCCAATTCCCAATTCCCAATTCCCAATTCCCGATTCCCAATTCCCGATTCCCAATTCCCGATTCGTTAATCTGCAAGCGGTTTTGCGGTACGCCCAACAAAGAGCTAAAGCCGTGCAAACCCATGTAACATAAAGATTGCGATATTTTTATATATGTAACATGGAAGTTTTAGATACCTTGATTGTGGGTGCGGGGATTAGCGGTTTGAGTTTGGCACACGCACTTCAAAAGGAAGCGAGGAGTGCATCGCCACGGACGATTTTGGTGGCTGAGAGTCAGGGACGTGTGGGCGGGAATATCACGACTGCTACGGGGGAGGGGTTTCTCTGGGAGGAGGGCCCGAATAGTTTTTCGCCGACGCCGGAGTTGCTGAAGTTGGCTGTGGATGTGGGTTTGAAGCAGGAGTTGATTTTTGCCGATCGCAAATTGCCTCGTTTTGTTTACTGGCAAAAGAAGCTGCAACCGGTGCCGATGACTCCTGGGGCGATGATTCAGTCTCGGTTGCTGAGTTTTCCGGGGAAACTGCGGGCGCTGTTCGGGGCTTTGGGGTTTGTGGCGCCGGCAATGGGCGATCTACTTTCGCAGCAGGGTGATGAGGAAACTGTTTCTCAATTTTTCCGCCGTCATCTGGGAAAGGAAGTGATGCAGCGCTTGGTGGAACCTTTTGTGTCTGGGGTTTATGCTGGCGATCCCCAACAACTTAGCGCGGCGGCTGCTTTTGGCCGGGTAACAAAGATGGCTGATGCGGGTGGCGGGCTAGTGGCGGGGGCGCTGCTTTCTGCTAGGAAAAGACCCCCCCAACCCCCCCTTGGTAAGGGGGGGCTAAAGATTGTTGCAGATCCGAATGTTCCTCAGACTAAGCCGGGGGAGTTGGGTTCGTTTAAAGGGGGGTTGAAGGCTCTGCCAGAGGCGATCGCTGCGAACTTGGGCGATCGACTGAAACTCAACTGGCACCTGACTCGACTCGATCGCACGCCACGCGACACTTACATAGCTGTATTTTCTACCCCCGACGGACAGCAGGAAGTTGAGGCCCGCACCGTGGTTTTGACAACGCCGGCCTATGTTACAGCCGAGTTGTTACAACCTCTGCAACCGTCCGTTAGCAGCGCTTTACAAGCTTTTACTTATCCTGCGGTTGCCTCCGTTGTATTGGCATATCCGATGTCGGATCTCAGGGGTAAATTAGTGGGATTTGGAAATTTAATTCCGAGAGGGCAGGGAATTCGCACTCTGGGGACGATTTGGACATCGAGTTTATTTGCCAACCGTGCGCCTGCGGGCTGGCAAACTCTCACGAGTTATATCGGCGGGGCTACTGATTCGGGAATTGGCAATCTGGACGCCGAACAAATTGTTGGGGAGGTGCACCGAGATTTGTCTCAGATTTTGCTGAAGCCGGAGGCAGGGCAGCCGAAAGTGTTGACTGTGAAAATTTGGAAGCGGGCGATTCCTCAGTACAATTTGGGGCATTTCGATCGCCTGGAACAGATTGATCGGGGCTTAAAATCTTTGCCGGGGCTGTATTTGTGCACCAACTACTTTGGCGGTGTGGCTTTGGGAGATTGCGTGCGGAGGGGTTTTGAGCGGGCGGTGCAAGTGGGCGAGTATTTGAACGATCGCTAGTTTTGAGTTTTGAGTTTTGAGTTGCTCCGGATGCTTAGGAGCGGATCTTACCTATGGCGTGGGAGGGCAGGTTTATAGGGAGCATCTCTTTTGTATTTGTAGTGCTGTCCCGGCTCGCGAGTATTATACAACTCGCGAGCGGGGACAGCACTCACAGAAAAAATGATTTTTCCAAAAATTTCAGATGCTCCCGGTTGACAAATATCCTGGATATCAATCGAAGATATTTGGTTAACCTGCCTACAGCCTTGTGTCTAAAGATCCGGCTGCCGAATGGCTAATACTACTAGGTTTTTGGTTCAAACTTGTAACCCACACCCCGAACGGTTTGAATCATTGAGATTTGATTCGTATCTGGTTCAATTTTGCGGCGAATTTGACCGATATGGACATCCACCACGCGATCGGCTCCCACATACTCGTAGTCCCAGACTTCTTGCAGCAATTCCGATCGCCTCCATACGCGACCGGGTTTGCTTGCCAAACAGTACAGCAGGTCGAATTCTAAAGCCGTCAAAGCAACTATCTGACTGTCGAGAATTACCTCGCGCCGGACGGGATCTATTAGTAGCTGTCCAAAGGTCAGACTTTGTTGTTGAGCCGGAGTAACAATGCGTTTGCGCTTCAAAATTGCTGCAACGCGAGCTCCAATTTCTACAAGACTAAAAGGTTTAGTAATGTAGTCGTCAGCACCTTCGGCAAACCCTTTCATTTTGTCAGCTTCATCGGTTCGGCTGGTCAGCATCAACACAAACACGCCCGTCCGTTTTTGCATTTCTTGACAGAGTTTGTAGCCAGTAGTATCGGGTAAATTTACATCTAGAACTACTAAGTCAGGATTGAGTTGCTCAAATAATTCCAGAGCAGTCTGACCGTCTGCGGCCGACTCAACTTGATAACCTTGCTGGCTCAAAAAACGGTGAATTAAATTTCGGATTGCCGGGTCGTCATCAACCACAAGGATTTTTACAGGGGCCATGACCACAACTTTGTTTGAAGAATTAGGCAAGAATATTCAGCCATAATAATAGAAAACTGGATACAAATCTCGAAAAAATTGAGCTTTTAATAGTTGTAGCCATATTTATAGCCATATTTATAGCCATATTTATAACCTACGCAAGATTTCAGGCAATAAATCTCCGGGCACTTTGGATAAGGCTAGATTTTGGCCTTGCAGCCCACATTCACTATAGAAAGCTCTAATCGTTTTAACAATATAACTCAATGCTGTTTGCCGGGAATCGGCAGCTTGAGAGTTTGGCGGGGCTTGCAGGTTAAGTTTATCTCCATATGTTAACCCTTTGTCGTTGAGATGTTGTCCCCATTCGGCACACACTTGCAACTGGTGGTGCAGTGCTGCTTCTAAATGGCTGGTTTGGGCGGCTTTGTTGGTGCCAAAATCTAGATCTGTGGCTAGTTGATAGTGGGCTAGTCCGAGATTGTTGCGGGCGGCCCAGGTGTCAAAGGTGAGTTGGGATCGATCGAGCTGGCCGGCGATATCCAGTGCAGTTTCGTAGGCGGTAATTGCCTGCTGTAAAGATTCCGTCCGGGCCTGTTTCTGCTGGAACTGGTTCCCCAAATGCCAATAAGCGGTACCGAGATTGTTGTAGGTGGCGGCGGCGGCGGCGGGTACCAATTCTCGGGTGCGGTATTTCAAGGCTTCGCGGTAGGCATCAATCGCCCTGACTAACAAGAGTTCTGAGGGCTCGTGCTGGGCGAGGTTCCAGCAAGCCGTACCGAGGTTGTTTTGGACTCCGGCATAGTTTAGCGGTTCTCGATCGGGACTGTAACAGCAAAGGGCTTGAGTGTAAGCGGCGATCGCGCTTTTGAGATAGACGATCGGCTGACCATCTTGAGCTAAATTCCAGTATGCTGTCGCCAAATTATTCTGAGCCGCCGCGTACTGCTGGGGTTCCGCCGCCCGGTCTAGATCCAGTAGGGCTTGTTGGTAAGCTGCAACTGCTTGCTGCAAGTTCTCTGTCTTGTCTTGATAGCGGGCTAAATCTGCCGAAGCGATGCCCAAATTTTTGTTTAATCTCACGCGGGTTTGGGGTGCGCTGTCGGCATCTGTGCGGTTCAAACCTTCAAGGTAGAGGGCGATGCTGCGTTCGAGGCAGGATACCGGATCGGCTGCGTTATGCTGCGTGCGATCGCGCGACAGCATCCAGTAAAAAGTACCGAGATCGTTGATCAGATCGGAAATTGGCGGTAGGGAGTGGGACTCCTCGGCGTACTGAGTTAAGTTTTGTGTCAATTGGGAAATTAGCCGCGCGCATTCCTCGGTTAGTGGTTGATTTTCCTGGGAGTTGTCGTCGAGTTCGAGGTATGCAATCACTTGCTCGATCGCGCGAATGGCAATTGTCAGGTTTTGCGGGGAGGAATCTCCGCCCAGAATCCGATCGCGGTAATAATTTCCCAAACTGTGATAAGCCAAAGCCAAAGCTTCGGAACAGCACTCATGTTCTTGCAGCAATGCAATGTATTGCAGGGTTTGCAGCGGCAGAAAATTGTCTTCCGATGCGGGATTATCTTCTACTTCCAACTCCTGGGAGGCCGCTGCTAGCACCAAATCTGCCAGTTCGACGGATTTAGAATCTGTTGTGGCGGGTTCAGAATCGGGAATTGGAGATGGGGAATCGGGAATTGGAGATGCGGAATCGGGAATTGAGGATTCTTCAGAAGACTTTAAATATATTGAAAGTTTGTCGCCATAGTCTCCGTTGTCCCGCAAGTTTCCGAAGTTTTCCGAGTCTCCCAAGTCTTCCGAGTGCCCGAAGTCGCCCTTAGCTGGAGTTGGTTCGCCTTCAAACTCAAATACTCCGGTGCGCCATTGCCAAAATTCCGGGGCCGATTGCTCGATCGAACTCAGCCAAGGGCGCGACACCCACAGCAACAGAGTAGACTCGCACATTTGCAGGTTTGCCTCGATGTCTCTCAAATAGCTCAGGAACGACCACTGCACGGCTGGTGAGTGCCTGGTCAGGTGTTCGGCCCCGAGAATTTGAAATCCCGGCAAACGGCTGTAGCTGCCGCCGTTTCGGGGCAGTGGGTGTTGAGTCAGCCATGCGGCGATCGAGTCCCAAGGATTGGGATCGCTCACGTCGAGTTCCAAACTGACAAATCGGGGATAGTCGATCGGGTAGGGACGAGAAATCGAGTCGGCGCCCTCGGCGGCTAATTCTGCCTGCAAGCGGGCCGCCAGACAATCCCGCAAACACAAGTCGTCGCAGGCGGCAATAAAAATTTGACGGCGTAAGTTGAGGTCGATCGCCTGTTTCAAGCGTTGATAGATCTGCTTGTTAGAGCTAGAAACTTTTTGGGAAGGAATAGACATCACGGTCTGGCGATTTTAGATTTTAGATTCTAGATTTTAGATTTTAGATTTTAGATTTGGGATTGTAGATTGTAGATTGTAGAGTTGAGAATTGAGAGTTGAGAGTTGAAATCTCGATGCTCGTAGCTCACAACGCCAGTCACGAAGAATAGTCAATCGCACCGGTGACGATCAAAGGATTATAGATTTTCGATTAGCAATTTTATGTTGGTGACCCGCCCAAAAATGGTACAAGACCGCGACCCTCAGGAGTGTAGATCTTAAAATTTCAGACTCCTGTTCAATCTCCCAGATTTATCTATGGAGTAAATCTAAAATCTAAAATCTACTGACGCTCGCGTCTGATTAATTGCCACCCAAGTCCCTGAACTTGACGGCCCAGAGGAAAAAACCCAATTTCTGCTTGTCTTATGATAGTTTTCCAGCTCGCGAGGCACGCTTCAGGACTATTGCGACTACCTGCTTTTTATTGAAACACAAAAACCATGTTGACCTTGGTAGGAAAACATGGTTTGTTCAATGATTATTTAAAATTGCGATTTGAAGCAGCTTTGAGTCTCAGCCCAGTTTTTACACAGAAGCAGCCACAAACACCAAACCAGCGACTAACAAGGCTCCTGCAACACCCAGGATGATGTAGTTCCGTTGCTGGTTCTTGTTGGGAGGTATGGCGTCGTACATCTTCGGCTCTTTGGCAAAGTTGTTCAAGCGTCCGTCTTCTTCGGTAGTATAAGGCATGGGCAACAATCCTCGATATTTTTGATTTCCATTACTGTACCAAAAAAGACTATCAAGCGCCCTGACAAATCGAGGAATTTATTTGGACGTGACAGTGCCAGTTTGAGGAGAAGAGGCGATCGCGTAATCTTTGACCGGCATTCTTCCTGCTAAGTACGCTAAACGTCCGGCTTCTGCGGCCATTCCCATTGCTTTTGCCATGGCCGGAGAATTCTGAGCATTGGCGATCGCAGAATTAATCAACAGTGCATCGGCGCCCATTTCCATTGCTTGGGCTGCTTCGCTGGGAGTGCCGATCCCTGCATCCACCACCACAGGGATATTCACCGTGTCAATAATGATTTGAATATTGGCAGCATTATTGATCCCTTGCCCCGAACCGATGGGCGAACCTAAAGGCATGACAGTCGCACAACCGACTTCTTCTAGGCGTTTTGCCAGCAGCGGATCGGCATTGATGTAAGGCAAAACGGCAAAACCTTCTTTGACTAATTGCTCTGCGGCGTGCAAAGTGCCGATCGGATCTGGCAACAAATATTTAGCATCAGGAATCACTTCTAACTTGACAAAATTATTATCTTCCTGCCCTAAAAGCTTCGCCATTTCCCTACCCAAACGAGCCACTCTAACCGCCTCATCCGCAGTTTGACAACCAGCAGTATTGGGCAGCATCCAAATTTTAGTCCAATCAAGAGCCTCTGCCAATCCTTCATGACCGGGAGCATTTGTTTGCACTCGCCGCACAGCCACAGTCACAATTTCGCACCGACTAGCGTTGACACTTTGCTGCATTTCGGCAATGCTGCGATATTTTCCCGTCCCCGTCATCAAGCGAGAATGAAAAGTTTTGCCAGCAATAATTAGAGGTTTGTCTAAAGGTGGCGTTGCCGTATCTACTGGATAGCCAAAAATACTGTACTCAAGCGCTTCTTTCCACTGTTCTCTACCGCCCAACATCTCTTCCAGTTGCAAACCTTCTTTATTTGTCAGCTCATCACGAGTAACTGCATAAACAATTTGCCCAACTGTAATCAATTTCGCTTCTCGCGACATATGATTTTTTAAGCCGACTTGTATAGCTTCTTCAAATTCATTAAAAACGTCTTCCATTTTCCCATTCCTCCCTAGCAATATTTTGAACTTCTTCGCTGTTGAATACTAATATAATTGCTTGAATCAGTTGAGCTTCGTCCCAATAAAAAGCTTTTCTGATGCCGTCGTTTATCTTCCAAAACTCGTAAGTTTTTCGATTGATATGGATAATTACGACTGTTGCACCTTGACGTTTGGCCCTGCTGATTCCTTCTTGAACTCGATACCTGATATTTCTAGTAGATTCTGTTAGCTCCTTAAATTCACAAATCCGACCGTCTATCTCAGCATCTGGCGTTCTCGTACCTTCTGCTGCTTGCTCGCTCAAAAGTTTAACTCTTTTTCCCATTTTAGCTAAAACTTCAGCAACAAAGATTTCAGAATTATTAAGATTGTGTTGTTGGTGGATGAGTACAAATCCGCCAGCTATCTCATCAAAATAATATCGCTGATATTCCGGTTCTGCGTTTTCGTAGATGTCTCTGCCGATCTCGATATATTCTGAATTCACCGTTATTATACTCTCAATGGACTCCGATCGCCTAAAGTTAAATGTATGAAAGCAACTGTCGAGCAACTGGCTCAAATTGGGATATTTGCCAGCTTAAACCGAACTGAATTAGAGCGATTGCAAGAACATACAGCAATTCGGACTTACCGACAGGGAGAAGTTGTGATGTATGAGGGCGATCGCATCCCCGAAAAATTATACACTCTTTTGAGCGGTTCGCTGCGGGTAGCAAAAACAGCGGCGGCGGGCAAAGAAACAATTTTACGCACTTTATTTCAGGGAGATATTTTTGCCGCACCTGCTTTGCTGGGTAACGGAGTTGCGCTGGCAACGGTGACGGCAGAAACTGACGTGCAAGTTCTTACCACAGAACGGGAATTTTTGCTAGCAGCAATTCGGCAAAATCCTGAGATTGCTTTGCGAATATTGGCGGTTTTTAACCAGCGGTTGCAGCAACTGCACGAGACTGTACACGGTTTGGTGTCGGAAAGGGCGATCGTGCGGCTGGCGAGATTCATTCATTACTTTGCGATCGAGCAAGGTACGAATATTGTGGATAATAGTGTATGTTTAGAAAAACGTTTTCCCTACTATCAAATTGCTCGCAGTATTGGCATCACCTATGAAGAATGCGTGCGGTTGTTTAAGAAACTAAAGCCGTTTGTATCCTACAGTCGAGGGGGAAAAATTACTGTGTTGGATTGGGGAAAATTGGAGAATCTCGCCTCTGGAGATGAAATAGATTAACAATCCGATAAGACGGCGGTTGAAACCGCGTCTATAAAAACCCCAGGACGCCGACGCGGACTGAAGTAAGACGGCGGTTGAAACCGCGTCTATAAAAACCCCAGGACGCCGACGCGGACTGAAGTAAGACGGCGGTTGAAACCGCGTCTATAAAAACCCCAGGACGCCGACGCGGACTGAATATTAGGTAATTTTAACCACTCATTCTTCAACCCGCGGAGGCGGGTTTTGTTTGTGTAGCCGCGAATTTCATTCGCCCGGTATTATTCTCACGAATTCCATTCGCCCGGTATTATTTCACTCGGAAAATGTCAAAATAAATGCCAAGTTTTCTTCAGCTTTCAAAGCGTGGGGAGCGCGAGCGGGCATGAATACAAACACTCCCGGTTCCAAGACAATATCCTTGCCTTCCAGAGTCAAAATTCCCTTTCCTTCGAGTACATTAACTGTGGCATTCCGCGCCGAACTGTGTTCGGCAATGTCCGAACCCGCAGCGAGACAAACTAAAGTATGCTGACAATTATTGTCTTTGACTAAAATTTTCGTCAGCACTCCGGCGGCGGGATATTCAATAGTGTCTCGGAGTTGGATTGCTGAAGATTGTAGCGGTAAAATGGTAGCAGTCATAATTTTTGACTCCCTAAGGCGATTTTAGATTTTGGATTTTGAATTGGGATGACTGATGAATTAAGGTTGAGAATCGAGGCTATAGTTGGATTCTTTTTGGAAACAGGTTTAAGATTGTTTTTTGGCACAGATGATGATGTAGCCTAAATCCTGTTGGTAATGCTGGAAAACTCGACGCATTGCTAAAACCCGATCGCGAATTTGCGCTTTACTTAGAACATTCCACAAAATTCGCACAGTGCCCGCAAACCCTTCATCCTCAAGCATCCGCCGCAAGTTGAGGAGTCCCATCGCCCCAGTTTGACACTTTTCTACCAGCAAACCCGCATTTTGGCAAACCGCAATCCAGCCCGACTCAGACAACGGCGTGGAATTAGCCCGAATCACTTCCGACAAAGCTTTGTGAATTTCTGATTCTCGGTTTCTGGCTAAAAGTTCGTGAGAAAGAAACTTGCCGCCCGGTTTTAGCCGATCGCAAATTCCCGATATAATTTTAGCTTTCCCCAACCCTGACTGCATCGTCAGGATAGCTTCAGCCAACACCCAATCAAACTCTTGGGAAATCCGATCCAAGTGAAAAATATCTCCTTCGACAATTTGGACTCGATCGCCCAAACCCGCTGCTGCAACGTTAGCACGAGCGCGCGCCACACTGTCGGGATTCTTCTCAACTCCCACTACTTTAACGCCAAAACGTTCAGCAAGGGCGATCGAACTATATCCAAAACTAGCAGCCAACTCTAAAACAGTCTCCCCAGGCCCAAAATCCGCCCATTCAAATAACATTTCGGTAGCAGCTTTCCCCCCCGGCCTCAGCATTTTCTTACCAGCCGCCACTAGGACTGCATGGCCGGGTGCAGTCTGCAAATTGAGAGTAGTATTGGTCATTAATTTGACTTCCTATTTAACCTTACTCTCAGTTTGCCAAATTCTCCGAAACCTTTCTATAGACCTCTTGCGAAAGTGCAATCGTTCGAGGTAAAATAAAACAAAAATTAGATTGAGAATATGAATTACGAAGAATTACAAAAGTTAACCCCCAAAGACTTTAAACGCTACTGTGGAGTACATCAA